>PWMF01000217.1 GCA_003559215.1 Natrialbaceae archaeon | reverse complement strand
GTCCGAGACGATCGTCGCGATCAACACCGATCCCAACGCCCCGATCATGGACATCGCCGACTACGCCATCCACGACGACCTCTTCGACGTCGTTCCCGCGCTCACCGAAGAGTTCCAGTAACTGTTCCGCACGAGCGGTGCGCGGTTCGAAGTGAGCCCGTGAACGAGAACCGCGACAACCGAACGGACGTGAAGCGCCCGTGAGGGAGCGATTGCGGTCTTTTTGGTCGATATTTTTGCACGAGCGCTCACGAACGAAGTGGGTGACCCGAGTGGAAAAGGTCGTTCTGACGTCGTCCCCGCACTGACCGAGGAGTTCCAGTAGCCGATCGATCCGCCAGCGGTTCCGGCGCGCGTCTCGCGACGGGAACTCGAGCGAGCGCCGTCGACAACCGTCACCTACTTTTTCGCCCTCTCCTAAGCGCGGGTAATGGAACTTCTGGAGCGCCGACGGGCGCTGATCGAGGAGCGTCTCGTCGCGGTCGTCGACGGGGTCGAACCCGAGACGCTCAACGAGGAAGTCCGCCACGTCGCGCTCTCGGGCGGCAAACGCGTGCGGCCGATGGTGACGCTGCTGGCCTGCGAAACCGTCGGTGGCGAGCCCGAGGACGCCGTCGACTTCGGCGTCGGGATCGAGCTCGTCCACAACGCCTCGCTGGTGATCGACGACATCATCGACCGGTCGGACCTGCGTCGGGGCACCACGAGCGCCTGGGCCGAGTTCGGCCACGGGCCGGCGATCATCACCAGCGACGGCCTGCTCGGAGAGGCGTTCGCCCTCTTTTCGGCGGATCCCAAGGCCACCCAGGTCGTCGCCGAGGCGATGGTCGAACTCGGCGTCGGCGAGGCGACCGAACTCTCCTCGCAGCCGACCAACGAAGAGGAGTACATGACCCTCGCGAGACGAAAGACCGGCGCACTGTTCCGGGCCGCGGCCGAGCTCGGCGCGATCGCCGCCGACTCCGATCCCTTCACCGTGGAGGCCCTCGGCGAGTACGCCGAACGCGTCGGCGTCGCCTTCCAGATCCGCGACGACGTTCTCGACGCCGTCGCCGATCCCGAGGAGCTCGGGAAGCCGACGGGCCACGACGCCGAACTCGAGCGTCCCTCGGTCGTCCAGGTGACCGATCTCAGCCCGGCGGAGGCGAACGCACGGGCTCGAGCGGAGGCCGACCGGGCGATCGACGCCCTCGAGCGAGTCGACGCTGTCGATCGAGAGGCGCGGGACTACCTGCGCGAGCTGGCGGAGTTCGTCGTCGAGCGCGAGCAGTGACCGGGTTGGTACGGAGTACTGTCCGTCAGCTTCGGAGCGTCCGCAGGACGGCTCGTGGTTGCTCCGAGAACTAGTTACAGAGACCGTCTCAGGCGCTGTCGGGACGGTGCGGCTCCTCGCCGTCGTCCTCCGAGAAGTACGATTCGGCGACGGCGAACGCGAGTGTGCTCACGATCCCCAGTAGCGTTCCCGCCGTCAGCGCCGTCGCGAGGAAGGTGAGCCCGACGGCGTCGAGGAAGTAGGCGCTCACCGCGTAGAGCACGATCGCGATCGAGACGACATAAAAGGGCGCGTTGAGGTAGCGCCACTCGAGGCGGCCCGCGATGTACTCGTCGGTGATCTGGCCGAGGCTCGTGGTGACCCCTGCGGCGGCGAACCACTGGACCGAACCGTACAGCAGCGCCGAGAGCATGACGGGGACGCCGACCTCGCCGGCCGCCTCGGCTTGGACCCGCTCGAGTTCGTTCGCCCCGCTGACGCCGCCCAGAACGAGCAGCGCGGTCGCGACGACGTAGGCGAGGATCGTCGTTCGACCGGCGTACAGCGACCGCCTCGCGCCCTCGACGGCGTCGTCGAGGCGCTCGCCGAGACCGAGCCCCCGCGAGATGAGGTAGAGACCGAGCAGCGTCGAAGTCACCCCCAGGACGACCCCGGGCATCTCGAGGACGGTCCCGATCAGCGCCAGCGGATAGATCAGCAGGAGAATCCCGAGCGGGATGAGGACGGTGCCGCGGGTCTCAGGATCGTTCAACACCTGCTTGAACGTGTAGTACATCGATTCGAGGTTCTGGGCCTGTCTGACGACGACGCGGCGCACGCCGTCGATCGGGACCCGCGAGCGGATGACCGGAATGACGGACTCGTCCTGTGCGCCGTCGGTGACGACCAGCGCGGTGACGTCCTCGGCCGTCGAGAGGCTCGCGAGGACGGTGTCGACCTCGTCACCGACCTCGCGGTTGGCGTCGACGTCGCCGTCCTCGTTGCCCGTGACGATGGCGACCTCGACGCTCTCGTTTCGGGAGGTGAGGTCGTCGTAGATGTGGACACCCTGGAAGGCCACGTTGACGTCCGAGTCTTCGGGGTCCGCGGTCGCCAGCGCGACGGCCGCCTTCTCGACGGCGTCGCGACCGATCACCGGCGTGGTAAAGTCGGTCTTGCGGCCGAGGTCGTCGTCGAGGTCGACACACAGGACCAGCAGCATCGCTTCGTGGTTGGATACCGCGGTATTTGCATCTTCTGACCGACAGACGTGGAACGGTTCCGTAGCGGCGACACGGAATCGTGAGAACGATGTGCAGGCTTGCGAGCGTCGTTTCGCACCGTTTTTGAGGCTCCGCCGGTTACGTACCCTCGAATGATATCGAAGGGCTGTGAGCAGTGCGCGAAAGGCGGCAAGATGGTGCTGTTCGTCTACGGTTACTGCGACCAGCGCGACTGCTTTTACTGCCCGCTCGGCGAGAACCGCAAGAACGTCACCGACGTCTACGCGAACGAACGGCAGGTCGAACGCGACGAGGACGTCCTCGAGGAGGCCCACCGGATGGACGCTCTGGGCACCTCGATCACCGGTGGCGAACCCCAGGAGGCCCTCGAACGAACCTGTCACTACCTCGAACTTCTCAAGGAGGAGTTCGGCGAGGACCACCACACACACCTCTACACCGGGATCACGGGCGGCCGCGAGAACATGCGCAAGCTCTCGGAGGCCGGCTTAGACGAGATCCGCTTCCACCCACCGTACGAGCTGTGGGGGGAGATGCACGGCACTGAGTGGGAGGAAATCCTCTACATCGCCCGCGAGGAGGGGCTCACCCCTGCGTTCGAGATTCCCGGTATCCGCGCCGAGGAGGAGTTCCTCGACTTTCTCGACGAGGGCGCCGCCGACTTCTGTAACGTCAACGAGTTCGAGATGTCCGACGGGAACTACCGCCGGATGCAGGAGGAGGGGTACGAACTCAAGGAGGGTCATATGAGCGCCGTCGACGGCTCCCGCGAGGAGATCCTCGACGTGATGGGCGACCACGAACGGGTCTACTTCTGTACCTCCGTATTCAAGGACGCCGCCCAGCATCGCCGCCGGCTGAAGCGGGCTGCCCGGAACGTCCGCCGGGAGTTCGACGACGTCACCGACGACGGCACCCTCGTCTACGGGAAGACGTACTCCGACCCCGAGCGGTTCGTCGATCTGGGCGTCCCCGAGGAGTTCTACACCGTCAAAACCGAGCACGTTGAGATCGCCTGGTGGCTCTTAGAGGAGATGATCGAGGAGGGCGACCTCGAGGACGGCGAGATCGTCGAGCAGTATCCGACGTACGACGGGCAGGTCGTCGAGCGGACGCCGCTGGCGTGAGTACCGCGAGCGAGCAAAGCGAGTGAGCGGCTTTTTGGCGGGGATTTTTCGAGAAGCGGTTCGCGACCGGAGGGAGTGAACCCGACGAGAAAAAGGTCCACGCGGCAGATCGTCGAGCGGACGCCGTTGGCGTAAGCCGCAGTTTGCGGCCGGGAGCGTGGCTCGAGCGACAGTGAGAGTCACGCGACCCGGAGGAGGGCAGGCAGTCGACCCGTGTGTGGCGGGCGACCGCAGCGAGCGAGCGCTTCTACCGAACGCCTCGGGGGTTGGGCTGTCTCCTCGAGAGCTGTTCGGTCTCGAACTCGACTAATTCCGAAGGGACGGACGAGCACTCGGGAGCGGTTTCGATTCCGGTGTCTTCCGTCGAAGTCCGCGAGCGCTCTCCGGTCGCCGGGGCCGTTTTTGCCAGTGCGAGACCGCCAGTCCCGCGAGCCGTGGGAACGGCAGGGCATCGCGAACGGAGTTGGATCTTCCGACGGCGCACTCGAGCCGAAAGCAGGCCGTCAGTCGAGTTCCGTCGGATCGATTTCCGGCAGCGTGATGAGGTTCTCGCGGCCGATCCGGAGTTTCTCGATCTCGTCGTCGTCGGCCATCTGCGAGAGCAGTTGGGAGACCTTGGCGTTCGACCAGCCGGTCTCCGAGACGATCGACCCCTGTTTCATCCGACCGCCGTTTCGCCTGAGCAGCCGGAGGACCCGCTCCTCGTCGCTCAGGAGTTCCGGGTCGACCGTCTCCTCCGCCTCGGTCCCCTCGACGTACGCGAACGTCTGGCCCGACGGCTCTCGAGTAGAGGGTTCGGGACCGCCAGTCGGCTTTCGAGCCGTCCCGGTGTCTGGAGCGTTTGGCTCGGTCCTCCGATCCGAGGCGTCGATCGGGCGATCTCTTTCGGTCGGTGCCGACTGTTCGTCGGACCGGTTCTCGGCGTTCGACGGGAGGAGCCCGGAGACCCACAGCGCCGGCGACCACTCCGAATCCGAGGACCACCGCGCCAGGGCGTAGCTTCCCGTTCCGATCAGGACCGCGAGAACGAACGCCCCACCGAAGAGCAGTTCGGTGCTGGCGGGGTGGAACCCGGTGTCTCCGGATATCCCGTCGTCGGCCCCGCGGAGGAAGGTCGCCTCGAGTTCGTCGTCGTCGAACTGGTGGGGACCGTCGACGACGAGCGCGCTATCCTGTGGACTCACCGAGAGGTTGTAGTCGTGGAAGCCGTGGTCCGAGGGAGCCTGAATCACGAGCCGTTGGTCCCCGGTGAGCGCCGAGAGCCACGGACCGTCGTCGCCCTGGAACGCGTCCCCGACATGGATCTGCGTTCCGTCGACCGCTGCGAACTCGGTCCAGGTAAACGAGTACGAAAGGACGCCGACCGTCGATCCCGACTCGCTCGATCCGTCATCGTCGTCGACAGAGCGTAGCTGCGGATCGTCCCAGCCGGCGTCTTCGATCGTCATCTCCCGATCGGTCGCGTCCGCGGCGGTCTCGACGTGGGGTTCGAACAGGCTTCGATCGTAGACGCCCTCGCGTTCGTCGACCGAAACCGTCTCGGCGTACTCGAGGAACGCCTCGGCCTCGCTCTCGTCGGTCAGGAGAAACCGGCTTTCGATCGTCCAGACGGCGTCCCCGCTCTTGGTGACATTGACCCGGATCTCCTGGGCCGGATCCGCGGCCTCGAGCACCGAACCGTTGCCGACCGCGGGCTGTGTTCCTTGCACCGAAGGCGTGCCCGCCGGTTCCGGAGCAGTCGCTGTCGACGCGGCCGCGGCCGCTCCGGGGACCGAACCGGCAAGTAACACCACCAGTACGACCGACGCGACGATCGAAACCCGCATACATACTACCGATACTCTCAGAGTAAAAAAATATTTTCTATGGAAAAATAAAAAATTACAGCGGTGCTTGAAGCGTTTCCGCCCCTCTCGAACGGTCCCGGAACGACGGTCGGCCGATCGTATTTTATATCATGAGTTCTTACGGTGTATTGATGAAGGGTGCGATGGCCGTCATCCTCGCAGGACTACTCGTCCTCTCGCTACCCGCGATGGCCGTTTCCGCGGTCGACGGGGAGTCTGACGGGACCGACGAGATAGTCTTCGAGACGGATGAGCCCGACCAGGGAGCGACGTTCGTCGAGGCGAACGGGACGACGAACCGACTCGGTCCCGGCGAGGACCGGCGAAGCGAACGGATCGAGCACGGCAGCGGTCTCGGGACGTCGCTCATGGCTGCGGACGACGAACTCAGAGTCGACTACGAACAGGAAACGCTCGTCCGAAGCGGGTTCGACAACGCCACCGACGAGGAGCGCGAGGAGATGGTCCGAGCGGGGTACGATCGGCTGCAGGAGCGGACCGATGAACTCGAGGATCGCGAGCGGACGGCGGTGCGAGCCCACGCGGCGGACGATCGGTCGACGACCGAACTACTCCAGACGCTCTCGCGGAACTACCACGAGTCGGATACGATCGAACGTGCGCTCGACGATCTCGTCGCGTACGCGAACGAGATTCCCGGCTACTCGCTCTCGACTCGAGACGACGCGAGAAAGCTGGAGATGCACCGGAGCGACGTCCGGTCGGAGCTCGAGACGACGACGAGTCAGTCCGGCGCTGATAGAAAATCGTTGGCCGTCCGGACCGCCGAGACCGGCTACACCCTCTCGTTGTTGGACCGGAACTACCTCCGAGAGACGACCCGGTTTGACAGTCGGAACACCACACAGCCGAACCAGTTCGAGGATATTACCGACGCACACGGGACGGCCCAGGAGCTGTACCCGTGGGTGTTCGAAGCCGATCACGAGAGCCACTCCTCGGATGCTGTCGAGAGCAGGACGGGACAGCTGTACCGAATTCAGGCGATCCACGATCAGGGACAGCTGACCGCGTACCTCGACGGCGGAACCGGCTCGGCCTACCGGGAGGTCCAGACCCTCGACCACCGACAGCTGCCGACGATCAACAACAGCCAGTGGAACGACGACGGCCTCGTGCTCTCGATCAACGAAACCGCCGCGGACGGTCCGGCCGAAGTCGTCGTGACGGACGCCGAAACCGGAGCGTCCGAACCGGCCACGGTCTCGATTGACGACGAAGAGGTCGGCGAGACGGGTTCGAACGGCTCGCTGTGGCTCCTCCCGCCCGACGGCGACTACGACCTGCGAGCCGAGACCGACGACGGCAGTATCGAGGGAACCGTCTCGAGTAGCGACGCGCCGAGCGACGGCGAGTAGCGGCTGCGCCCCACTCCTTATATACGAAGGCGACACCAGAGAGCGCCGTGTTACGGAGAACGCCGTTCCGAGTCCACGGTACCGACGACCACGGGATCGCCCCGGTGATCGGAGTGGTGCTTCTGATCGGCGTCACCGTCGCGCTGGCGACGGTCGTTGCGGTCGGGGCCGGAGGGTTGAGTCCGGAGCCGGCTCGGACCCCAGTGGCGTTCGACCTCGCGGCCGACGGCGGCGAGGGAACGATCACGATCGAACACGCCGCCGGCGATCCGATAGCCGTCGACGAGCTTTCCGTGACCGTTGCCGTCAACGACGACCCTCTCTCGAATCAGCCGCCGGTTCCCTTCACTGGAGCGACCGGATTCAACCAAACGCCGAGCGGCCCGTTCAACGCCGCGAGCGACTCCACCTGGACGGCTGGCGAACGGTCGACGATCTCCGTGGCCGAATCCAACGATCCCATCGTCAGATCGGGGGACACCGTCTCCGTAACGCTCGCTGTCGACGGCCAGCAGATCGCCTCACTCGAGACGACGGCCGACTGACTACTCCGGGGCGCGAGCGACGGTCGTGATCGCGACCTCCGGCTCGTACTCCGGTCCCATAAAGGCGTGTCTGACGTCCTCGAAGCCGGCGGCCTTGAACATCCGGTCGGCCTCGTACTCGTCGTAAAACAGCATCATCGCGTCGGCGAGACGCTGCGCGATCGGGTTCTCCGGATAGTTCGGTCCGACGACCAGCACCTGGCCGCCGGGTTTGAGCACGCGGCGGAACTCCCGGAGCGCCAGTATCGGGTTCGGCCAGTACTCGATCGAACCCGACGACCAGACGACGTCGAAGGTGTCGGTCGCGAACGGGAGCCGTTCGGCGTCACCCCGGTGGAAGTGAACCGGCGGCGCTCGCTTGCCGAACTTCGCGTAGGCCTGCTCGAGCTGGTGTTCGCTCTGGTCGACCGCGTACACCTCCTCGACGTGCTCGAGCAACCCCTCCGTGGCGAAGCCGGTGCCACAGCCGACGTCGAGCACCGTGGCTTCGGGCTCGAACTCGAGCAACTCGAGGGCCTCGCTCCGCATCCGTTCGTTCCAGATGAACGGGTTGATACGGTCGTACACCTTCGAGAGGTACTTATAGAACAGCCTCGCTCGGGCCTTGTTCTCGAGAACTCCCATTGGAAAGAGGTTTTGATCCGACGGCAATATGTCTGCTGTTCCCGGTCGATTCGTCGCCGGACAATCGCTGACTACCGCCGATCTGCGTCGCGGCCGAACGCGATACTTTCGCAACTACCATATACGCGTTGCTGCAAACGTTCGTTTGCTTAGAGTATGCCGAGGCCACAGGTTCTCGAACGAATTAAGTCGGCGGAAGAGGAGGCCGACGAGATCGTCGCACAGGCAGAAGACGACCGCGACGAGCGGATAGCCGAGGCCCGGAAACGTGCCGAGGAGATTCGCACGGAAGCGGAACAGGAAGCGCGGGATCTCAAGGAGCAGCGCCTCGAGGAGGCGCGCGACGAGATCGACGAGGAGTGCGAGCGCGTCCTTCGCGAGGGCGAACAGGAGCGCGAGGCGCTCGCCGAGCGTGCCCAAAGCCGGGTCGACGAAGTGACCGACTACGTCGTCGAACTGTTCCAGGAGGACGTTCATGCTCAGACCTGAGCGGATGAGCAAGGTCTCGGTGGCCGGTTCCAAGGGCGTCATGCCCACGGTCATCGAACGTATCCACGAACTCAACCTGGTTCATCTCTCGGACTACGACGGCTCCTGGCAGGGGTTCGACAACGGCAACCCGATCGAGGGAGCTGACGACGCCTCCGAGAAGCTGGTCACCGTCCGCGCGCTCGAGAGCTCGCTCGAGCTCTCTGAAGACGACACGGCGCCGGGAACGATCGACGACGACTGGGAGGCGCGACTCGAGCGGATTCGAACGCGGATCAACGAGCTCGACGACCGCCGTGGCGAGCTCCGCGAGCAGCTCCGAGACGTCGAGGAGCGGATCGATCGGGTCGCCCCCTTCGCCGAACTGGGGATCGACCTCGATCTGCTCGGCGGCTACGAATCGGTCGACGTCCTCGTCGGCGAGGGCTCCGTCTCGGACGTCGAGGCGGCGCTCGATTCGGCCGACGAGATCCGGGCTTACGAGACGTTTACCGGCGGTGACGTCGTCGCCGTCGTCGCCGAGCCGACCGAGGATGCCGACACCGACGCGCTCGTCGACGACGCGCTCGTCGGCATCGAGTTCGCCCGCCACCCCGTTCCCGAAACCGAACAGAGCCCCGAGGACTACGTCGCCGAGCTCGAAGCCGAGCGCGACGAGATCGAGGGTGAACTCGACGAGATCGACGCGGAGCTCGCGGATATCAAGGCCAAAGAGGGCTCGTTCCTGCTTCGCGTCGAGGAGGAGCTCACGATCGAGGTCCAGCGCGCGGAGGCCCCGCTGCGGTTCGCGACCAGCGATCGAGCCTTCATCGCCGAGGGTTGGATCCCGGCCGACGAGTACGAGCGCTTCGTCGAGGGGCTTCGCGACGCCGTCGGCGACAGCGTCGAGATCGAACAGCTCGAGATCGCCGACTACGAGGAGCACGAACACGGCGCCGAGGCCCACACGGGCAGCGGCGGCGACGACGGCGACGGCAACGGCGGCGAGCCGAGCGCCGACTCCGAGACGGAGCAGCCGGCCCAGCGCAAGGCCGCCACCGACGGCGGCACGCGCCAGTCCGGTCAGGGCAAGGGCGCCGTGACGATGGACGAGGAGCCGCCGGTCATCCTCAACAACCTCACGCCGGCGAAGCCGTTCGAGCTGCTCGTCAAGATGGTGAGACAGCCCAAGTACAGCGAGCTCGATCCCACGCTGCTGATCTTCCTGACCTACCCGTTCGCGTTCGGGTTCATGATCGGGGACATCGGCTACGGGATCCTCTACATGCTGATGGGCTGGGGCGCATGGAAGATCTTCGACTCCGACGCCGGCAAGGCCGTCGGAACGATCGGTATCTGGGCTGGTGCGTTTACGATACTGTTCGGCTGGCTGTACGACGACATCTTCGGCATCCACATGTCGGACGTCGGCCTCGGATTCATTCCGCTTGCGGGGACCCTCGATAAGGGCCTACAGGCGACCGACTGGGCGATCTTCTGGATCATCTTCAGCATCGCCTTCGGTCTGATCCACCTGAATGCGGGGCTCATCCTCGGGTTCATCAACGAACTCGGGCACAGCGTCAAGGCTGCCGTCTACGAACGGCTGTCGTGGATCCTCGCGATGAACGGCCTGTTCGTCTGGATCTTCAGCCTCCACATGGTCGAGCAGAAACCGGACTTCATCGTCGGCACCACCGAGGAGGCCGTCCTCTACGACTTCATGGGCTTCGCCGGCCTCCCGGAGATCGTCGGTATCATCGGTCTCGTCGCGTTCTTCGCCGGTAGCGCACTCGTCGCCGTCGGCGAGGGTATCGCCGGCATCTTCGAGATCCCGGCCTGGGCGTTCGGCCACGTCCTCTCGTATCTCCGGATGGTTGCCGTCCTCCTCGCGAAGGGGGGGATGGCGTTCGCGGTGAACCTGCTGGTGTTCGGGGCCTACGAGACGCCAGAGGGCTACACGTACTTCAACTACCCCGGATTCGGCATCACGGAGATCTCCGGCTACGAGTACGCCGAGCTCACCCCCGAGTTCGTGGGTCTCGTCCACGCCGGTGACGGACCGCTGGTGTCGGCGATCGCGATCGTCGGCGCCGTCCTCGTCTTCGTGTTCGGGCACATCCTGGTCCTCCTGCTGGGTATCACCGCAGCAGGGATCCAGATGCTCCGCCTCGAGTACGTGGAGTTCTTCCAGAAGTTCTACCAGGGCGGCGGCGAGGAGTACGACCCGTTCGGTCACGAGGACCGCGAGGAGGCGACGTCCACCTCGGCACAGCCGCAGGCTGACTGATCGCCACCTGGACTCGTTTCGTGGCTTCAGTTTCTGCGGTTTCAGCTTTTCTAGGTGAGAAATCGAAACGTGGCTGAGAGCTAGTTGTGCTGGGTTAACACACCATCTCTCGGGCGGTGAGACGGGATAGCTGGGTCGAACTGTTTCGAGAGTTTTATGGGGTGTGCAGAGACAGATACGGCTGTCAGGAGCAATCGAGCTCACAGTGAGTCTTAAACCATGATTGAAGGAGTTGAACTCGCCACCGCCCTTGCACAGCAAGCCGAAAGTTCTGAAGTCCTCGCCCCGGAGTCCGCGGCCGCACTCGCCGTCGGTCTCTCCGCGCTCGCTGCCGGATACGCTGAGCGGGGGATCGGCGCTGCCGCCGTCGGCGCGATCGCCGAAGACGACGACATGTTCGTTCCCGGTATCGTCATGACGGTCCTGCCGGAAACGCTCGTCATTTTCGCGATCGTCGCCATTTTCCTGGTCTAACGACCACCCCTTCCCCCCTTTACAATGAGTTTGGAAACAGTCGTAGAAGACATTCGGGAAGAAGCCCGCGCGCGTGCGGAGCGTATCCGCGACGAGGGCGAGACTCGCGCCGACGAGATCGAGGCGGCCGCCGAGGAGGATGCCGACGAGATCCGCGAGAACGCGCGACGAGATGCCGAGCGCGAGACCGAGCAACTACGTGAACAGCGACTCTCCAGTGCGAAGCTGGAGGCGAAACAGAAGCGCCTGGAGGCCCGACGGGACGTGCTCGGCGACGTTCGCGAGAACGTCGAGGAAGAGCTCGCCACCCTCGAGGACGGTCCGCGGGAAGCGCTGACCCGCGAGTTGCTCGAGGCCGCAAGCGAGGAGTTCGAGGCCAGCGACGACGTCAACGTCTACGGCCGCGCCGACGACCGGGAGCTGCTCGAGTCGATCCTCGACGACTACGACGGCTACGCCTACGCCGGCGAGCGCGACTGCCTCGGCGGCGTCGTCGTCGAGAGCAACCAGTCCCGGGTCCGAGTCAACAACACGTTCGACTCGGTACTCGAGGACGTCTGGGAGGACAACCTCCGGGAGATCAGCAACCGCCTCTTCGAGCAATGAGCGTAGGTGCCTCGAATCCGGAATACGTGAACGCTCGCGTTCGGTCGCGCCGAGCCTCGCTGTTCGCGGACGAAGACTACCGCAAGCTGATCCGGATGGGGCCGAGCGGGATCGCCCGGTTCATGGAGGAATCGGAGTACGAACGCGAGATCAACGCCCTGGGAGCGCGTTTTTCGGGCGTCGACCTGATCGAGTACGCTCTGAACCGCAATCTCGCAAAACACTTCCAGGACCTGCTGGACTGGTCGGAGGGCCGACTGTACGACCTCATCGCACAGTACCTCCGGAAGTTCGATGTCTGGAACCTCAAGACGATCATCCGAGGGGTCTACACCGACGCTGATCCCGAGGCGATCCAGACCGACCTCATCCGCGCCGGGGACATAGACGACCGGACGCTCGATCGACTGATCGAGGTCGACTCGATCGAGGACGCGATCGACGTCCTGTACGGGACGATCTACTACGAGCCCCTCAGCGTGGCCTACGAAGAGTACGAGGAGACCGGGGCGCTCGTTCCCCTCGAGAACGCACTCGACCGGGAGTTCTTCGAGCACCTGCTCGACGGCTTCCGTCGACCGAACAGCTACGAACCCCAGGAGGGGCCGGAGGCGATGTACGTCGAGTTCCTCCAGGCCGAGATCGACTTCCGGAACGCCCGGAACGCCCTCCGACTGTCGCGAAGCGGCGCCGATCTCGATCCCGCCGAGTTCTACATCGAGGGCGGCGTGCTGTTCGATCAGGGCGAGCTGAGCCGGCTCGTCGCCGACTACGACGAGCTGGTCGACCACATCGCCGAGAACAAACGCTACGGCGACCGACTCTCGGTCGCCCTCGATCGGCTCCGCGAGGCTGACAGCCTTATCCAGTTCGAGCACGCAGTAGATGCTGCACTGCTCGAGTACTCGGATCGGCTCTCGAGTATCTACCCAACCTCCGTCTCGGCCGTGTTCTCGTACATCCTCGCAAAGGAACGCGAGGTCGAGAACATCCGCGCGATCGCACGCGGCCGCGAGGTCGGGCTCACCGAAAGCGAGATCGAAGACGAGCTGGTGATCCTATGAGCCAGGAGATCGCAGTCGTCGGCAGTCCGGAGTTTACGACCGGGTTCCGACTCGCGGGCGTTCGCCGCTTCGAGAACGTCCCCGACGACGAGAAGGAAGAATCGCTCGACGACGCCGCGACGGCAGCCCTCGAGGACGAGGGAGTCGGGATCGTCGTCATGCACGACGACGACCTCGAATACCTCTCGCGGGGCGTTCGCCAGGACGTCGAAACGAGCGTCGAACCGGTCGTCGTCACCATCGGGAGCGGAACCGGCGGCGGCGGACTGCGCGACCAGATCAAGCGCGCGATCGGTATCGACCTGATGGAAGAGGACGAACAAGAGTAAACTATGAGCCAGGCAGAAGACATCGAATCCGTCGACGAAGGCGGAGTTATCGAAAGCGTGAGCGGTCCGGTCGTGACCGCCGCGGACCTCGACGCCCGGATGAACGACGTCGTCTACGTCGGCGACGAAGGACTGATGGGCGAGGTCATCGAGATCGAAGGGAACCTGACCACGATTCAGGTCTACGAGGAAACTTCGGGGGTCGCTCCGGGCGAACCCGTCCAGAACACGGGCGAACCGCTCAGCGTCGACCTCGGACCAGGGATGCTGAACGCCATCTATGACGGCGTCCAGCGCCCTCTCGACGAGCTCGAGGAGAAGATGGGCTCGGCGTTCCTCGACCGCGGGGTCGACGCGCCCGGCATCGACTTCGAGCGCGAGTGGGAGTTTACCCCCTCCGTCGCCGAGGGTGAGATCGTCGAACCCGGCGACGTCATCGGGAAGGTTCCCGAAACGGCGAGTATCACCCACAAGGTGATGGTGCCGCCGAACTACGAGGGTGGCGAGATCACCTCGATCGAAGCCGGCGAGTTCACAGTTAAGGAAGTGATCGCCGAACTCGACTCCGGCGAGGAGATCACGATGCACCAGGAGTGGCCCGTCCGCCGGGCCCGTCCGTCCGACGAGAAGGAGACGCCGACGGAGCCGCTGGTCTCCGGCCAGCGGATCCTCGACGGCCTGTTCCCGATCGCGAAAGGCGGGACCGCGGCGATTCCCGGCCCCTTCGGCTCCGGGAAGACCGTTACCCAACACCAGCTCGCGAAGTGGGCCGACGCCGACATCGTCGTCTACGTCGGCTGTGGCGAGCGTGGCAACGAGATGACGGAAGTTATCGAGGACTTCCCCGAACTCGAGGACCCGAAGACGGGCAAGCCGCTGATGTCCCGGACGTGTCTCATCGCGAACACCTCCAACATGCCGGTGGCGGCCCGCGAGTCCTGTATCTACACGGGGATCACCATCGCGGAGTACTTCCGAGACATGGGGTACGACGTCGCGCTGATGGCCGACTCCACCTCCCGGTGGGCCGAGGCCATGCGCGAGATCTCGAGCCGGCTCGAGGAGATGCCCGGCGAGGAGGGCTACCCTGCCTATCTCGCCGCGCGGCTCTCGGAGTTCTACGAGCGTGCCGGCAAGTTCCAGCTGATCAACGGCGACGAGGCATCGATCTCGGTCATCGGCGCCGTCTCCCCGCCTGGCGGGGACTTCTCGGAGCCGGTCACCCAGAACACGCTGCGTATCGTCAAGACGTTCTGGGCGCTCGACGCCGACCTCGCCGAGCGACGCCACTTCCCGTCGATCAACTGGAACGAGTCGTACTCGCTGTACCGCCAGCAGCTCGACCCGTGGTTCCGGGAGAACGTCGCCGAGGACTGGCCCGAGCGGCGCCAGTGGGGCGTCGACGTCCTCGACGAGGAGGGCGAGCTCCAGGAGATCGTCCAGCTCGTCGGCAAGGACGCCCTGCCGGAGGACCAGCAGCTGACCCTCGAGGTCGCTCGCTACCTGCGCGAGGCCTGGCTCCAGCAGAACGCGTTCCACGACGTCGACACCTACTGCGATCCGGAGAAGACCTACCGGATGCTCGGTGCGATCAAGACGTTCAACGACGAGGCGTTCGAGGCCCTCGAGGCCGGCGTCCCCGTCGAGGAGATCCAGGACGTCGACGCCGCACCCCGGCTCAACCGGATGGGTGTCGCCGACGACTGGAACGAGTTCATCGACGAGCTCGAATCGGATCTCAAGGAGCAGATCAGAGCACTGTACTAACATGAAAGAGTACCAGACAATCACGGAAATCAGCGGCCCGCTGGTGTTCGCCGAGGTCGACGAACCCGTCGGCTACGACGAGATGGTCGAGATCGAGACGCCGCAGGGCGAAACCCTGCGCGGACAGGTCCTGGAGTCGAGCGACGGGCTCGTCTCGATCCAGGTCTTCGAGGGAACAGGCGGTATCGACCGCAACGCCTCGGTCCGGTTCCTGGGCGAGACGATGAAGATGCCCGTCACCGAGGATCTGCTCGGGCGGGTGCTCGACGGCTCCGGGAACCCGATCGACGGCGGTCCGGAGATCGTCCCCGAGGACCGCGTCGACATCGTCGGCGAAGCGATCAACCCCTACTCCCGGGAGTACCCCGAGGAGTTCATCCAGACCGGCGTCTCCGCCATCGACGGCATGAACACGCTGGTTCGGGGCCAGAAGCTGCCGATCTTCTCCGGTTCGGGGCTGCCCCACAACGAGCTCGCCCTGCAGATCGCCCGTCAGGCGTCGGTTCCCGAAGAGGAGGAGGGCGACGACGACGAAGGCTCGGAGTTCGCAGTCATCTTCGGCGCGATGGGGATCACCCAGGAGGAGGCAAACGAGTTCATGCAGGACTTCGAGCGCACGGGCGCACTCGAGCGCTCGGTCGTCTTCATGAACCTCGCGGACGACCCGGCCGTCGAGCGCCAGGTCACGCCGCGGCTCGTGCTCACCACGGCCGAGTACCTCGCCTTCGAGAAGGGGTACCACGTGCTGGTCATCCTGACTGACATCACGAACTACTGCGAGGCGCTGCGCGAGATCGGTGCGGCCCGCGAGGAGGTTCCGGGCCGTCGGGGCTACCCCGGCTACATGTACACCGACCTGGCCCAGCTCTACGAGCGTGCGGGCCGTATCGAGGGTAAGGAGGGGTCGGTCACGCAGATTCCGATCCTGACGATGCCCGGGGACGACGACACCCACCCGATCCCGGACCTGACCGGCTACATCACGGAGGGACAGATCGTGATGGATCGGGACCTGAACAGCCAGGGTGTCGAGCCGCCGGTGAACGTCCTGCCGAGCCTCTCGCGGCTGATGGACGACGGGATCGGCGAGGGTCTGACCCGCGAGGACCACGGCGACGTCTCCGACCAGATGTACGCCGCCTACGCGGAGGGTGAGGACCTGCGCGACCTCGTGAACATCGTCGGTCGCGAGGCACTCAGCGAGCGCGACAACAAGTTCCTCGACTTCGCCGACCGCTTCGAGTCGGAGTTCGTCCAGCAGGGGTACGACACCAACCGCTCGATCGAGGAGACCCTCGATCTCGGCTGGGACCTGCTGTCGATGCTGCCCAAGGAGGCCCTCAACCGGATCGACGAGGACCTCATCGAGAAGTACTACCGCGAAGAGGAAACGGAAGAGACCGAAGCCGCCCAGGCCGACTGATCGGCACACGGTCCGAACCGTTCTGCCGTTTTTTCGACGCCTGAGACCGTTCGCCACCGACAGCATCGCAACTGTCTCGGTCGCAGTCGGGCTCGCTCGTTGTCGAACGCTCTCGGCAGATCCCGTCCTCGAGCCGGCAAAACTGTAAACAGTTATCCGACTGGGAGCGCAAATCCTCCACAAGATGGCCAAGGACGTCAAACCGACCCGCAAGAACCTGATGGAGATCGAAGACCGGATCGAACTCTCCGAGCGCGGGCACGGGACCCTGGAGAAGAAACGGGACGGGTTGATCATGGAGTTCATGGACATCCTGGACAAGGCCCAGGACGTCCGCGGCGACCTCGCCGACGACTACGAGGACGCCCAGAAGAAGATCAACATGGCCCGGGCGATGGAGGGCGACGTCGCGGTTCGGGGCGCCGCCGCGGCCCTGCAGGAACATCCCGAGATCACCACCGAGTCGAAGAACATCATGGGCGTCGTCGTCCCACAGATCGAGTCCTCGCGGGTCTCGAAGAGCCTGGATCAGCGCGGTTACGGGATCATGGGGACCTCCGCGCGCATCGACGAGGCCGCCGAGGCCTACGAGGACCTCCTCGAGAGCATTATCCTCGCCGCGGAGGTCGAGACGGCGATGAAGAAGATGCTCCGCGAGATCGAGACCACCAAACGGCGCGTTAACGCCCTCGAGTTCACGATTCTGCCCGACCTCTACGAGGGCCAGGAGTACATCGAGCAGAAACTCGAGGAGAAAGAACGCGAGGAGACGTTCCGCCTAAAAAAGATCAAGGACAAGAAAGAGCAGGAAGAAAAAGAGGCGCAGCAGGCCAAAGACGACGTCGAGGAGACCGAGGAGGCCGCGACCGGCGACACTGCCGGTACCGAGTCCGAGGAGATGGGGCAGTCGACCGCCGGCAGCGTCCCCGGCGGCGACTGAGCTGCAATGGCCTGTTCGGCGTGTGGCTCCGACGCGACGATCGCACTCTCCCTTTCTGCCGAGTATCGCGACGACGAGCCGTCGAACGCCACGGCGATAACCGTCTGCACGCGCTGTCTCACGGTCGATCCGGTCGGAAACGACGTCGATCCGGCTATCGAACCCGACGACGATCCCGACTTCTCCCGGATCAGCGACGCCCTCCCGACTCGTCCGGAGCGAGCGGTCCCGCTGCTCCTCGCGATCGACCTGTCATCCTCGCTGGCGACCAACCGCGCTGCGATCGAGTCGCTGCTCGAGGACGTCGAACGAGCCGGGACGGACCCACTGCTGGCGATCGACCGATTGATCGACGATCCTACGGTCGAACCGGCGGTCGACCTCGAGCGGCGACGCCACCAGTTCGAACAGCTGCTGTACTAGAAGAGCGACCTCGCGGGATTACTTCGCCGTCGGCGTCACGTTGTTACTGACCGCCTGTTTGACCTGCAACGCCGCGCTCGCGGCCAGCCCACGGGCGACCTCGTCGCGTTCGTCGGCCGAGATGAGTTCCTCGGTCGGCCCCTCGAGATCGGGTCGGAAGCCGGCGCTGACCGGGTGGCCGATCGGCGGCTGGACGGCGACGGTTACCTGAAAGCCGGCCTGGCCGCCGGCGACGTCGGCGTCGACGACGTACTCGTTGGGCAGGAACTCGCGGGTTCGGGCGGCGATCCGCGATACGTCGCGGCTGAGCGTCCGCCGCTGCGTGCTCGAGAGCTCCGGAACGTCCGCCGCGGCGCGCTGACCAGCACCGGTCTCGCCCGGCAGCCCTGCATACGGCGTATTTCCGTTCATGAGAAGTTGTATCCTGTGTATAGGGGTCACAGGTGAAAAGCGTTCGCCTTCGGGCAGCTCAGCAGATCGGCTCGCTCTCGCCGTAGACCGCGAGCGCCAGCGCCGTCGTGTACGTCCCGGCGTCGGCTCGGCTGCTCTCGACGACGACGCTCGGTTCGTCGAAGGTCCAGTCGCGCAGCTCCTGGCCGGCCTCGAGACCTTCTCGAACGCGCCGTTCGACGTCGTCGCAATCCATCTCGCCGGCGGTCTCGTAAAACAGCCCCGGCCCCCCGTCGACGGACTGGTTCCACGCGAGTGCGGCACTCGCTCGTCCCGGTCCGGCGGTGGTCGCTCGAGCCTCGACGACGGTCAGGCGCTCCCCGACGGGGCCGAGGTCGGGTGCAATACCGACGGCCTCGACGCGGGTGTCGGCAGGAATGACCGACGACACCGCAACGAGGTTGTAGTTCTCGACCCCGGCGTCCGCGAGGGCGGCGTCGTACGACGCCATCTTCGTCGGCGCGGAGCCGGTTCCCCAGACGACTCGGATCATGCTCATGGCCGGGGTAGGGGTCCCGCGGCGTAAGGCGTTGCGATCCGGAGCCGAACCAAGTGCGTACCGTCTCGTCCGGTAACCGGGAGGAGGGCTCGAGCGGAGACGAGGCGCGCCCAACTCAACGGAAGAACAAGCCCTTCCTCGCTGTTCGAGAGAGATCGCTCTCTCTCGAGACGTTTCGCTTCGCGAGCCCGCGTAGAGTAAAAGGTCGGTGCTACTGGTAGAAGTAGCCCGCCGACGAGATCACGTCGCTCGAGTCGTCCTCCTCGATCTTCTCTAAGGCATCGAGGAAGTCCCGGTGGCGAACCTCCTCGCGGTCGTTCCGGATCGCGAACATGCCGGCCTCGGTCGCGAGGCTCTCGATCTCGGCCCCGGAGTAGCCGTCGGTCTCGTCGGCCAGCGCGGCGAAATCGACCTCGTCGTCGACGTTCATGCCGCGGGTGTGGATCGCGAGGATCTGCTCGCGGCCCTCCTGATCGGGTTCGGGGACCTCGATGAGCCGGTCGAACCGGCCGGGACGGAGGATGGCGCGATCGAGCATGTCGAAGCGGTTGGTGGCGGCGATGATGCGGATCTCGCCGCGGGCCTCGAAGCCGTCCATCTCGCTCAAGAGTTGCATCATCGTTCGCTGGACCTCGGCGTCGCCGGAGGTCTTGGACTCGGTGCGGGTAGTGGCGACGGCGTCGATCTCGTCGATGAAGATGATGGCCGGTTCGCGTTCGCGGGCCATCTCGAAGAGGTCACGGACGAGTCGGGAGCCCTCGCCGATGAACTTGCGGACGAGCTCGGAGCCGGCCATCTTGATGAACGTGGCGTCCGTCTCGTGGGCGACGGCCTTCGCGAGCATCGTCTTCCCGGTGCCGGGCGGACCGTGTAGGAGCACGCCGCTCGGCGGATCGATGCCGACCTCCTCGAACAGTTCGGGGTTCGTCAGCGGCTGTTCGACGGCCTCGCGGACCTCCTGGACCTGCTCGTCGATCCCGCCGATGTCGGTGTAGTCGACCTCGGGGCGCTCGGTGATCTCCATCGCCTGCGCGCGGGCGTCGGTCTCGGCCTCGAGGATCGACTGGATGCCGAAGGAGTCGTTGACGGCGACGCGGTCGCCGGGTTCGACGCGCTCGAGCAGCCGCGGGGAGACGTCGGTCAGGACCTCCTGGTTGTTACCGTGCTGTTTGACGATGACCTCCTCGTCGATCACGTCCTCGACGGTCGCGATGTACAGCGAGGAGCTCTTCAGCGTCTCGTTCTCGCGTTCGACTCGGTTGGCCTTCTCCTGGAGGCGCTGTCTGCGGCCCTCGGCTTCGTCGAGCTGCTCTGTGAGCTGCTCGTTGACGTCGACGAGATCCTCGAAGTGGTCGCGAAGCGCCTGGAGCCGCTCGTCGTCGGGGAGATCGGGGTCGATCTCACGGTGGGGTCGGTCGGGGATAGACGGACTTCGAGACATCTGTTATAGGTCGATTAGTTTTCGACGATAAATGTGCCTTTGGGTCGCGGTGGGATTGCGCGGCGGATTCCGTCGGCCGGGGGCAGACACGACGGTATCCACGCTCGAATCAACACCTCGTTACTCGAGTTCGAGCTCGGACACGGGGTACTCGAACAGTCGCTCGTCGGTTTCGGCGCAGGTGATCGCGATGACGTCGTGGGAGCGACAGCAGGACTCGACGGTCTCCTCGCCCATGACGACCTCGCCCCCACCTGTTGGACAGGTCTCGAGGAACAGCCGCAGGCTGTTGAGCAGTTCGCCTCTCGCCCGCGGCCCGTAGGCGGTCCAGTCGTCGTCCCGAGACTCGAGGACGCGGGCGGCGGTGACGTCTGCGACGAGAGCCGCCTGCGAGGGCCACTTCCCGAGCAAGCGGCCGTCCCGCCGGAGCGTTCGCGCGCCGTCGCCATGGCCGGCGATCTCGAACGCACCCTCGTCGGCGTCGAATCCGAGGGCTACCGCGGCGTCGGTCCCCTCGAGCGCGTCGGTATCGATCCGATCGATCTCATCGGTCCAGTCGGTCTCGAACGGCTCTGTCAGACAGAGGTCGTCGATCTCCTCGCAGGGTTCGACGACACCCTCCTCGAGGAAGTAGCGCTCGGGTTCGGGGGGCTGCGGTCGGTCAGGCTCGTCCCCGGTGTCGCCGACCGGAGGATTGCCGGCCGAATCCGCGCTCGGCCCGTCGGCGTCGGCCTCGAGACCGGCGTCCTTCGGACTCGTCTCGTCGACTCCCGACTCGCCCGCGACGAGTCCGCCGCGGACCTCGGGCTCCGACTCCTTGCCGAACAGCCGAAGCACCCGTTCCGGAAGGTACCGTTTGGTCAGTTCAGGGGTCCCGGGGACGAGATATCCTCGGAGGTAGATCGCGGCGGTCGACGCTCCGACGACGGCGGCACCCGCGATTCTCGACCTGCGCGCGACGGCCGTCCCGATCGCGCCGGCGATGGCGAGGTTGAGTATCGTACACGGCGTACACCGGTTCTCGCCAGTGTACTCCGGTTGCCGGAGGCGATCGACGATGGTCTCTCGCATTCTTCAGTAGCATCTCCCGGTGATCGTATCGCTCTTTCGGTGGCTTCGACCGCGAGGCCGTGATCGACAGCCGTCGGTGGACTCCGTTCGGACGACGGCGGGGTAACGGTTATAGGACCTGTCGAACAGATATCAGTATAGCCCGCTTTCAGCGCCGTCTCGCACTCCCTCTCGGAGTCGGGATACTCCTCTCGTCGGCTTGGTTTCTCGCGGTCGCCGACTCGTCGGGCTGGCCGTCGATCGCCGGCGCGGTCCTGTTCTGTCTCGCCGGCGTCGCGTTCGTGCTCTCGAGCGCGATCGACCGACTCCGGATCGCCGGGCGACCGATCAGGTGGCAGCAGGCGAACGGCCTCGCGACGGTCTTGCTCGCAGTCGGCTGGCTACTCATCGCGGTACCGACGATCGACTCGTCGCCGCTGTTCGGGATCGCAGTGGGAATCGGCGCGCTGTCGCTCGCCTTCTTCGGGATCCAGACGCTGACTGACGGCCCGCACATCGACCTCGAGCACAATCCCTCTCGCGGGCGACTCGTCGCCGTGCTGGCGCTGGTGATCGTCTCCGTCGGGCTCGGGGTCGCGGTCGGGATCTGAGCCGTCGGGGCCGACTGTCCCGCTCGCGACGTCGCGAGGACGAAACGGTTAATCGGCCCCACCTACGTTCGTCCGAACGTGAACCGGGAACGTCGGCGACCGCTGATCGTCGCCTCGCACGGGGTGGCCGGGATCGCGCTGGTCGGCTACGGGCTCCTCGCGGGCGAGATACTCGCCGCCGCCTTCGGGGCGGTGCTGGTCGCTATCGGGGTCGCGTACCTCCGGCTCGATCTTCGAAACGAACGGTAGCGTCGAAAACGGCCTACGCCAGCAACTCCTCGAGCTCGTCGAGGCGTCGCCCGTAGGTCTCGAGCGCGCGGTCGACGGGCTCGGACGTACTCATGTCGACGCCGGCGATCCGCAGCAACTCGAGGGGGTACTCCCGGGAGCCCCGCCGGAGGAAGTCGAGATAGGCTTCGGCGGCGTCCGGATCGTCGTCGATGCCGTTGACGATCGCCAGCGCGGCAGAGATCCCCGTCGAGTACTGGTAGACGTAAAAGGCGCGGTAGAAGTGCGGAATGCGCATCCACTCGCGGGCGATGCGATCATCGACTTCGGCCGGCTCGTAGTACCGTTCCTTGAGCCCGCCGTAGATCCCGTCGAGCCGGTCGGCGGTCAGCGGTTCGCCCGCCTCCTCGAGCCGGTGGGCCTCGTGTTCGAACTCCGCGAACAGCGTCTGGCGGTACAGCGTCGAGCGAACCCGTTCTAGGAACTCGTTGAGCACGTGCTTGCGGAAGTGGGGGTCCTCGACCGTCTCGAGCAAGTGATTCGTCAGCAGCGCCTCGTTGACCGTACTCGCGACTTCGGCCACGAAGATCTCGTAGTCGGAGTAGACGTAGGGCTGTTCCTCCTTCGTCAGCTCGGAGTGCATCGAGTGGCCTAGCTCGTGGGCCAGCGTGTACATCGAGGCGATGTCGTCCTGATAGTTCATCAGAATGAAGGGCTGGGTGTCGTACGTGCCGCCCGAGTAGGCGCCTGCCTGCTTGCCCTCGTTCTCGTAGACGTCGACCCACCGCGATTCGAGACCCTCCGCGACGCGGGACTGGTACGCCTCGCCCAGCGGCTTGAGCGCGTCGACGACGTACTCGGCTGCCTGATCGTACTCGACGTCGGGGCCTTCGTCGGCCGTCAGCGGCATGTACAGATCCCACATCCGCAGCTCGTCGACCTCGAGGGCCTCCCGTTTGAGCTCGGCGTGGCGGTGGAGCTTGTCGAGGTTGTCGTTGACGCTGTCGACGAGCGTGTCGTAGACCTCGACGGGGATGTTCGGCCCGTCGAGGGCTGCCTCGCGGGCGGTGTCGTAGTCGCGGGCCTGGGCCATCTTGACGTCGGCCTTGACGCTGTTCTTGTAGGAGGCAGCGACGGTGTTCCGGACGTCGCTCCACTCGTCGAAGTAGGCCTCGTAGACCTCCTTGCGGAACTCGCGGTCGGGGCGCTTGAGCAGGTTCGTGAAGTTGCTCTGTGTGATCTCGACGGCCTCGCCGGAGGGCTCTTCGACCGTCGGGAACGACATATCCGCGTTCGAGAGCATGTTGTACACCTCCCCGGTCGCGCCCGTCACCTCGCTCAGATCAGCGAGCAGCGCCTCGACCTCCGTCGAGCGCGTGTGGGGTTTCATCCGCAACACGTCGTCGACGTAGTGGTCGTAGGTCTCGAGCTCCGGCTTGGCCTCGACCATCGCGTCGAACTCCTCGCGGGTCAGCGCCTGGAGTTCGGGCTCGATGAACGACGCCGCGGACTGGGCGTCGGCCGCCAGCGACTGCGCCCGGGCGGTCATCGCCTGGTACTCCTGGTCGGTCGTGTCCTCGTCGCGTCGCATCCGAGCGTACGAGAAGACGGTCGCCACTTCCCGCATGATCTCGTTGCGAAGCTCGAGCACGGCGTACAGCGTTTCGGCGTCGTCGGTCGCCTCCCCCTCGTAGGCCGCGAGTTCGTCGACGCGCTCGGCGACTGCCTCGTAGGCGGCCTCCCAGTCGTCGTCGGTCGCATAGATGCTCTCGAGATCCCACGTGTACTGCTCGTCGATCTCGGAGCGCTCTGGAACGGAGCTCATGAACGAACGTTCGAAATGAAGCTGGTAAAGGGTATCGAAGGTTACGCAGGCGACCCGGATAGTTTTGCCCGTCGCCTCGAAACGAGGGCGTATGGACGATACGGACGGACCAACGAGCCCGGATCCAACCCTCGAGCGCGCGCTCGGCCGCGCGTGGGCCGACGACCGCCCGTGGGAACTGCTGACCCGACTAACCGCCCTGCCCCACCGAATGGGGGGCTCCCCAAGTGAACGGCGAGCCGCGGAGCTCGTCGGCGACAGCCTCGAGGAGGCGGGGCTCGTGGACGTTCGGACGGACGAGTTTCCGATGCAACACTGGCAGCGGGGGACGACCGAGTTCGCGGTCACCGACGTCGACGACGAGACCGACGCTCCAGCGGACGAGCGCTCTTTCGAGGCGATCGCCCTGCCGTACTGTCCGCCGGGCGACCTCGAGGGGCCGCTGGTCGACGTCGGCTACGGCACCCCCGAGGAGATCGACGACGTCGACCTCCAGGGCGGGATCGCGGTCGCGAGCACGACGACACCCTCGGATCGACGGTTCGTCCACCGGATGGAAAAGTTCGGCCACGCGGCCGCCGCGGGCGCCGAGGCCTTCGTCTTCGCCAACCATGTCCCCGGTCAGCTGCCGCCGACGGGCGCGCTGAAGTTCGACGCCGAGGCCGCGATCCCCGGCGTCGGCGTCAGTGCCGAAACTCACGACTGGCTCGTCGAGTACGCAAAGTGGGACGCTCGAGCCCGGTTGCGCGTCGACGCCTCGACGACGGACGGGACGAGCCGAAACGTCCACGGGACCCTGGGCCCCGACACCGACGAAGAAGTTCTCGTCCTGGCTCACTACGACGCTCACGATATCGCCGAGGGCGCGCTGGACAACGGCTGCGGGATCGCGACCGTCGCGGGGGCGGCGTCGATCCTCGCCGACCTCGAGGACGACCTCGAGTGTCGCGTCCGGATCGCCGGCGTCGGCTGCGAGGAGATCGGGCTGCTGGGTGCCGAGGCCCTGGCCGACCAGCTGGAACTCGAGTCGGTCCGGGCGGCCGTCAACGTCGACGGCGCCGGCCGCTTCCGGAATCTGAAGGCGCTCTCCCACGCCTCGGAGCCGCTGGCGGTGCTCGCCGAGGACGTGACCGACTCGGCCGGCCAGCCGATCGTTCACGACCGGGATCCCCACCCGTTCAGCGATCACTGGCCGTTCCTGCGGGCTGGCGTCCCCTCGCTGCAACTCCACAGCGAGCCGGCCGACGGCGGCGAGCGGGGGCGGGGCTGGGGCCACACCGCAGCCGACACCCGCGACAAGGTCGAGCCCCGCAACCTGCGCGAACACGCCATGCTGACCGCGCTGCTGGTTCGCGAGCTAACCCGAAGCTCCGTCCCCCGAGTGCCGGCCGCGGAGCTTCGCGAGCGGTTCGAGGACCAGAACTACGTCTCCGGGATGCGGGCGGCCGAGGTCTGGCCCTCGACGTGGGAGTAGGCGGACCCACCCCGGCGAGCATATGCAGGCTGTATCGGTTTGTCCACTCTTAGCAAAGATTGAAGCCGAACATGACATTTGACCCACCAGTTACGTGTCCCGTTTGCGAGGAGGTTCTGGAGCTAGACCGAAAACTCGAGGGCCATCTCGTCGAGAAACACACCCAGCAGGAGGTCGTACGCTACGTCGTCTCACAGCAGAACCGCGCCGAGGCGCTCGTCCGGTAGCGGTCGAAGACGAACGTGCTCTTCGAATGTAGTTCTATCCGCGCATCTCCGCGTCGACGGCGGTTCGGACGACCCGCGCGACGCCCAACATGACGAGAAAACAGCCCGCGAACGTCAGCGTCCCGAACAGGAACAGCCCGATCGCGATCGGACCGCCCTCCGACTGGGCGAAGAGCGTCGAGATGACGAACCGGTAGCTCAGAAAGACGAGGACGACGCCCGCAGCGACGTAGATCGATGCGCGCCAGTAGGCGCCGTACTCCTCCGGAGAGAGTTCCATGCAGCGTCGATCGAACGCGGGCGTCAAAAACGCTCTCCCGTGTCAATCGAGCGGGAGTCACCGCAGACCGTCCTGGAGCTGGCCCGCCACCCGCGATCCGGTCCGACGCTCGATGCGGCGACGGTCGAACACCCCTCGAGCGCTCGCCGCGGCGTCCTCGTCGACCTCGAACCCGAGATCCGGGTAATCGACGTCGGCGAGCACGAGCGGTTCGGGCGGGGCGGGCGCAATCCCCTCGTGGCCGGGCAGCGGCTCAGGCTCGAGTGCGCGCTCGAGATCGTCGAACGACTTCTCACCGGTTCCGACCGATTCGGCCAGCGAGACGAGCCGCCGAACGAGTTCGCGGGCGAACCCACCTGCCGAGACGTCGACGACGAGGTAGTCGCCGTCCCGGCTCGCCTCGAGGGTCGGCGAGCGCTCGGTGTTGCGGTCGTCGGGCGTGAGGTTGTGGAAGTCGTGAGTGCCAGACAGCACGTCGCAGGCGGCCCCAAACCGGTCGTCGTCGACGGCGGCTCGAGCGGGCTCGCTCTCCTCACGGGGGTTCGCGGGCGGGGCGTACAGGTGATACGTGTACTCGCGTCGGGCGGCGTGATGAGTCGCGTGGAAGCCGTCGGGTGCGTCGGCGGCCGCCCACGCCCGAACGTCGGCAGGGAGCTCCCCATTGAACGCCCGTGGTGTTAGCCAGTCGGGCGCGTCGAGGGCGACCGTCTGGGCGAGCGCCGAAACTCCGGCGTCGGTTCGGCCGGCCGCGGCGTAGCCGGCCGGTTTCCTCGCGTCGGGCTCGAGCACGTTCAGCGCCCGCAACGCGTCGAAGAGCGCGTCCTCGACGGTCGGCACGTCGGGCTGGCGCTGGAAGCCGTAGTAGTCGCTGCCGTCGTAGGCGATCCGGAACGCACGCAGTTCCATCGAGCGTACCCAGCGGGGCCGTCGTGTTAGAGCCGTCGCTCGGCGTCGAGCGTGCCGACGAACTCCGGGAAGAGCTCGAGTAGATTTCAGTAGCAAACTTCGAGGTGTGAACGGAGCCCTCGTCCGTGAGGATGGAGCCGGGCTACGGTCCGTCCTGCTCGGGTTCACTCTCGATCTGGGGGTGGATCACGTCCCAGTCGCTCGGCCGGACGGGACCCTCGAGCAGCGGGTCGTCGGTCTCGAGCATCCACCCAATGAGCTCGTCCCGGAGGCGATCCCTGACGTCCTCGTGGTCGGGATCCTCGGCAAGGTTCTCCCGCTCGTGGGGATCGGTCTCGAGGTCGTACAGCTCGACGTAGGGACGTTGCTCGCAGTAGTACTCCTCGCGGACCTCGCTGCCGGCCGCGCTCTCGTAGATATCGCGGGTAAGGTAGACGCCGGGCAGGTGCCAGAAGTTGCGGACGTACTTGTAGCGGTCGGTGCGGACGGCCCGCACTGGGTTGTACCGGTCGTGCCAGGTCATGCCCGCGAACAGCCGTTCTCGGGGTTCGTACTGGCCCTCGCTTCCGTCGGACTCGTCGACGAGACGGTCGCGAAAGCTTCGCCCGGCGACGTTCGCGGGGACCTCGACGCCGGCGAACTCGAGCAGCGTCGAGAAGACGTCGACGTTGCTAACGAGGTCGTCGACGACGCGCTGCTCGAACACGTCGGGGTAGCGCATCGCCAACGCGGCGCCGATACCGGCGTCGTAACAGCACCCCTTCGCACGGGGGAACGCCAGCCCGTGCTCGGTCGTGAAGACGACGAGCGTGTCCTCGGCGAGGCCCGCCTCCTCGAGGGCGTCGAGTACCGTCCCGACGCCGTCGTCGAGCGCCTCGAGCATCCCCTGGACCTCGGCGACGTCGCTGCGGATCCCGGGTCGGTCGGGGAGAAACGGCAGCGGGTCGACGTCCTCGGGATTGGGCGTCTCGTAGCGGTCGGCCTCGAAGCCGAACCCGTCCTCTTCCTCAACCCGGTGGAGTTCGAAGAAGCCGACGGAGGCGAAAAAGGGGTCGTCACACTCGCCCGCCGAGAGCACCGAAGCGACCTCCTTGCCGACCTCGCGGGCGCGGGCGGTCTCGTGGACCGATGGCGGGGTGTTCACTCGAAGCGGCTCCTCGACGTGTTCGTAGTCGTAGCCGAGCCGGTCGGGATACTCCGTGACGTGCTGCAGTCCGAACCGGTGGGTCTCGTAGCCGGCCTCGCCGAGCAGCTGCGGGAGGAGCCGTTCGTCGGAGCCGATCTCCCAGTCACCGTGGGCGAGCCCGAGCATCCCGTTCTGGTGGGGGTGGCGTCCGGTCATCAGGCTCGAGCGACTCGGCGAACACTGCGGGGCCGTCACGAAGTGGCGGTCAAAGCGGACCCCCTCGTCGGCGAGCCCGTCGATCCGCGGCGTGTCGACGGCCGCCCCGTAGCAGCCGAGGTAGCGCCCCAGATCGTGGCAGTGCATCAAAACGACGTTCGGCGGGGCCATCGCTCCGGCGTACGCAACCGGGGGGAGTAAGCGTTGGGCCGGCTACAGCCTGATCGGTCGTTGACGGAGACGGTCACCCGACGTTATCGGAACCCCTGAATCCCCTGCATTAGCCGGGTCTGGCTCCTTCCCGTCGAGAGGCGGAGGTGACGTAGCCATGAGCGAACCCAACGAGCGTGACGGAGAGTCACACACGAACGTTCGGAACGTCGTTCTCGTCGTTCTCGACACCGCGCGAGCGAAAAGCGTCAGCCCGGAGACGGCGCCCGCGTTGACGACGCTCGCCGCGGAGGGGACGACCTTCGAGAACGCGTTCGCGACCGCGCCGTGGACGCTCCCCTCTCACGCCTCGATGTTCACCGGCTGTTACCCGTCCGAACACGGTGCCCACGGCGGGCACACGTTCCTCGACGAGGATCTCCGGACGCTGGCGGAGGCCTTTTCCGAGGGCGGGTACGAGACCGTCGGCATCTCGAACAACACCTGGATCACCGAGGAGTTCGGCTTCGACCGCGGGTTCGACGACCTCCGGAAGGGCTGGCAGTACATCCAGTCCGACACCGACATGGGCGCCGTCGTCAGGGGCGAGGACGTCCACGAGAAGCTCCAAGCGACCCGCGATCGGCTGCTCGAGGGCAACCCCCTCGTCAACGCAGCGAACGTCCTCTACAGCGAACTGTTCCAGCCGACGGGCGACGACGGCGCCTCGCGGTCGGTCGACTGGATCGGCGACTGGCTCGAGAATCGTGGCGACGACCCCTTCTTCCTGTTCTGTAACTTCATCGAGCCCCACGTCGAGTACGCCCCGCCGCAGGAGTACGCCGACCGCTTCCTTCCCGAGGGGGCTAGCTACGAGGAGGCGACCGCGATTCGACAGGACCCCCGCGCCTACGACTGCGAGGATTACGACCTCACCGAGCAGGAGTTCCGGCTCCTCCGGGGACTCTACCGGGCCGAACTCGCCTACGTCGACGACCAGCTCGCGCAGCTGCGCGAATCCCTGGAGGCGACCGGCGAGTGGGAAGACACCCTGTTCGTCGTCTGTGGCGACCACGGCGAGCACATCGGCGAGCACGGCTTCTTCGGCCACCAGTACAACCTCTACGACACCCTGATCAACGTCCCGCTGGTACTTCACGGCGGCTCCTTCACCGGCGGCAGCAAACGACGGGAGCTGGTCCAGCTGCTGGATCTGCCCGCGACCGTGCTCGAGACGGTCGGAATCGACGATCCGAGCCTGCTCGAGCAGGGCCACGGGCGATCGTTCCACCCCGACAGCGATAGTGAACGTCGGGACGCCGTCTTCGCGGAGTACGCCGCCCCCCAGCCCTCGATCGACCGCCTCGAGGCGCGCTTCGACGAGATCCCCGACCGCGTGCGGGCGTTCGACCGGCGGCTCCGAGCGATCCGCACCCGCGACGAGAAGTACGTCCGCGGCGACGACGGCTTCGAGCGCTACCACGACCTCGAGGGCGATCCCGACGAGCGGACTGACATCGCGGCCGATCGCCCCGAGCGGACCCGGGAGCTACGGACGCGACTCGAAGAGCGCTTCGACTCGCTCGAGGCGTCCGAGGCGGGCGGGGAGGTCGAGATGCAGGCCGGAACCAAAGAACGGCTGGCGGATCTGGGGTATCTGTAGCCGCCGTCGGAACGGTGGCCGCGCCGACCGACCGAACGACTCGCGGTGGCGCGCACTGGACGGCGGTGAGCGCGACGAGCCGCGAGCACCGCGAGCGGTCGGGAAGCGAACCGTCGTGCAATGTCGTGCGAGGGGTGAGCGAGCTTGCGAGCGAACCAGCTGGGGAGGGGGTGGTAACTCCCTCTTGCCAGCCTGCGTGGAGCGCCCTGATTCTCGGCTTCTCGACGAGCTACGGTCGTTCTTCGGTGCGCGTAATGAACAGCAGTGGTTCGTGATACGGTTTCCAGTCCGAGTCGTGAATCTGAGTCGACCGATTCGTACGTGGTGAGTGCATATTGGCCGCCAACGATTCTGCCAGCTTCGATAGATGTTCTCCGCGGCGTGCTGGATACAGGGCGCGTCGGTCACGACACTTACCTTCGGACGCTGACGGAGACACATCGTGCCCTCAGAGTGACATATCGTGTCCTCAGAGAGATATCGCCGCCACTGCACCGAGTAGCCGTTGCTCAATCTGTCTTTTCACTGTCATCCATCAGAGAAGAAACGATGAGTCGCTTGGTCCCACGCCGAAGGAGACCACTGGCTGCAGGTTGAGAGATATCCAGCTCGGCGGCGACTTCGCTGAGAGTTGCGTTCCGTGGGTCTTCGAAATATCCTGTGTCGAGTGCGACGAGGAGTGCCTCTCGTTGGCTATCGGTCAATCCTGCGTCCGTATTCTCTAAACCAGCGTATTCGTTCACGCGCAATAAATCGATATCAATGTCGTTCTGTTCTGCATACTCCCACAGAGGGGCCAGATTCGTCCGGTCGGGCATCCATACCGTTAGAATCCAACCGTTTCCGTCGTTCTTCATATCGAGTATGACACCGTTCTCGGTCGAAATAATCGGTGAGATGATCTTCGCTTCGTCCGTATACTCGAAGCTATAGATCGCCTTCTCGTCTCTGGTTTCGATGACTCGTTCGAACTCGCCAATGGTGTGATCCTTCCGCAGTCCGTCTTCGAACTGGCGGAAATCGGATGACTGTATACGATAGAAGAATTTCCCCGATGTGGGGTCAGTTCCTGCCTCTAGCACTGACTTGACTTTCGAACTCTGGTCGTGAGTGACTGTCTTTGTGAGTACTATGTCAGGGTGCTCGATTCGGACGACTGCTCTAATATCGGTCACTGTTCTATAGGGTAAGCGTCTTCAACATATGAATACGTATCTCTGGAGAAGCCCTTAGCAACTACCAGACCGGGTTTGCCGCATACAGAGGATACGTCGCCCTTTTTGCCTGCCCTCGTCGTCCTCATTGTATCCACCGAGCAACCTGCGAAAGCGGTCGGGGGTGCACGAAATCTTCTAGACCCGATATAAATGGATTATTCTATTAAGAGAGAGACGGATGCGGGCACGGTCGGTATGCGTTACGTATGGCGCAGAGATACCGTGCCGATAACCGAGGCAGCGATACCGAATCAGAATTCTATCTCCCCGCCGGGGTCACCCCACCGTTCGATACTAGCCGCTTTGAGCGTCTCTGGGCGTCGCTATTCAACCGTTACGTAGAGTCACCATAATGGGCTTCCCTGAGATAGATTCGGCCGTCTTCTTTGGTTCGATTACGATGGTAACGTGGGGTATTTGGGTAGTCTTGGGCAACGCCGCGTCGGAGTCTATCGATCCGCGGACGGCCGCCGCGATCTCCTATCTCGTTGCGGGACCCCTTGCACTCGGATACATCCTCGTTTCAGACGCATCGCTTGCTGTTACTGCGAAAGGAGGACTGCTCGCTGCCGTGGCCGGATTGTTCACCGGAATAGGCCTGATTTCGATGTACGTCGGCCTTTCCGACGGGTCGACAACAGTCGTCTCTACACTCGGTGCGATGTACTTCGTCGTCGCGGCTCTCATCGGTATGGTCATCCTCGGAGACGAAGTTACGATAACGAGATTTGCGGGGATAGCGTTCGCAATTATTGGGGTCGTCTTGGTTTCCCAGTAGCTTCCGCCTCGAGTCGCTCGTTATCGTCCAGCGCACGCCACCGCGAGGTGAGACGATCCAGTCGGCCGATATAGAGTTCGTTCCCGGCGTGCCGATTTGCCCCCGCTCGAGCGCTCCGACTCGTTCGACTCGCTCGACCTCCACCAACTACCGTTATTGTTGTGGGCCGTCGTACGGGAAGACGTGTCCGATACCCGCGCGGAGATGGGCAGTTGTCGGCTCTGTGGCGTCGACGTCGCCGGCGACGAGCGGTTCTGCTCGAGGGGCTGTCGGGAGATCCACGAGACCCTCGGCGAGCCGGTCGAGGACGGAACGGGCGACGACCCGCCGGCCTCGAGCGACGCGCCCGACGCCGCTCGCGCGTTCTTCCGAATCGACGGGATGTACTCGGCGCTCTGTGAGACCTACCTCGAGTCGGTCGCCGAGGGCCACGAGGGCGTCCACGAGGCGAGCGCGAGCTACGTTACCGAGACGGTACGGGTCGACTACGATCCCGCGCTGACTTCGGCCGACGAGCTTCGGGTGACTCTGACCACGACCGGATACACGGCCTACCGCCGGGAGGGGATCGCCGGCGGGAGCGCCGAGGACGGCGGAAGCGACTCGAGCGAGACCACCCACCGCTCCCGGGAGATGACGGGGCTGCGAAAGCGACGCACCGAGGACGTCCTCGAGATGCGCTACGTCGTCGGGATCGTCTTCGGCTCCTTTCTGCTGGTGCCGTACGTCACGATCCTCTACCCCGTCTACCTCGCGGACGTCGTCGACTGGCGGTTTCTCGCGCCCTACGAAGGGGTGTTCGCGTCTCTCGACGGCCTGATACTGCTGCCGCTGTTTCTGTCCGTCACCGGAGCCGTCCTCTATCTGAGCGGAATGCCCCTGCTTCGCGGTGCCTACGTCAGCCTGCGGCTCCGCCGGGCGAACACCCAGCTGCTGGCCGCCGTCACTGTCGTCGCCGCCTTCATCTACGGCACCGTCGCGCTCGCGCTCGGCCGGAACGACGTCTACTACGACCTGACGATCCTGGTCGCCGCGACGGTGATGGCGGCGCTGTTCTACGAGGCGACGGTCAAACGGCGGGCGCTGGCCCGGCTCACCGACCTCACCGTCTCGGATGTCGGCGAGGCGCGGCTGCTCGAGGCCGACGGGACGAGCCGAACGGTTCCGACCGAGCGGTTGGCCGCGGGCGATCGGCTGCTCGTCCGCGAGGGCGAGCGGATCCCGGTCGACGGCCGGCTCGCGGAGGGGAGCTGTACGGTCGACGAGGCGGTCATCACGGGGGAGTCGCTCCCGGTTGCGAAGCAGGCGGGCGACGACGCCGTCGGCGGCTCGCTCGTCGTCTCCGGCGCGGCGGTCGTCGACGCGGCCGATCGAACCGAGAGCAGCCTCGAACGCCTCACCGAGACGGTCTGGAACCTCCAGAGCGCGACCCACGGGGTCGGCCGACGCGCCGACCGGCTCGCCGCGCGTGCGGCCCCGCTTGTCGTTCTCGCGATGGTGGGCGTCGGCGCGGCCGCGTTCGCGTTGAGCTGGGACGCGCCGACGGCCGTGACCGCTATCCTGGCGGCCGCGATCGTCGCGAGTCCGTGGGCGCTCGGCCTCGCGGCCCCCGTTTCGGTCGCGACGAGTATTCGGGAGGCCGTAGACCGAGGAATCGTCGTCTTCGACGAGACGGTGTTCGAACGGCTCCGGGAGATCGATGTCGTCGTCTTCGACAAGACGGGGACGCTGACGACCGGCGAGATGCGGGTGCTCGAGGCCGACGCCACCCCCGAGCTGCTCCGGGCCGCGGGCGCGCTCGAGGAGCGGGCGGCCCACCCGGCCGCGAGTGCGATCCGAGACGCGTTCGTCCGCGGGACCGACTCCGAAGACGGCGAAGATGGAACCGACTCGAGAGAAACAGCGGTCGGCGACGCTGCCGGTACTCCGCCGACGGTCCGGGAGTTCGACTCCCACGAGACCGGCGTCGAGGGCGTCGTCGACGGACGCCGGGTACTGGTCGGCCACCCGGACCTGTTCCGCGAACGGGGCTGGACGCTCGAGGGCGATCTCGCCTCCCGGGCTGCGACGGCTCGCGAGCGCGGTCAGCTCCCGGTCCTCGTCGGCGCCGACGGACGCGCGAGCGGGCTCGTCGTCGTCGGCGACGAACCCAGAACCGAGTGGGTCGAGAGCCTGACCCGCCTCCAGGAGGCGGGCGTCGAGGTCGTCGTCCTCACCGGCGACGACACGGCCGCGAGCGCGTTCCTCGAGCGTCGGGCCGACATCGAGGTCTTCGCGGACGTCCCGCCGGCCGGCAAGACCGCGGCGATCGAGCGGCTGGCGGCCGACCGGCGGGTGGCGATGGTCGGCGACGGGACCAACGACGCGCCCGCGCTGGCCGCGGCGGATTTGGGGATCTCGCTGGGCGGCGGAACCGCGCTCGCGGCCGACGCCGCCGACCTTGCGATCCTCGGGGACGACCTAGCTGGCGTCGAGCGGGCGATCGCGCTCGCCCGAGCTGCGGGGGATCGCGTCACCCAGAATCTCTGGCTGGCGCTTTCGTACAACGCGGTCGTGATCCCGATCGCACTGGCCGGCCTGTTGAGCCCGCTAGTGACGGCGGCTGCGCTCGTGGCGACCGTGTCGCTCGTCGCCGCGAACGCCTCGCGACCGCTGCTCGACCGGTAGCGCTCGAGCGTCGTCGCCGCTATCGGGTTCGCCTCGAGACCGCGAAGCGGCAACCGGGCGGGGCAAGGCCAACCTACAGGGCGGAACGCCCGCATCTCGCGGACGAATGGCCGACGACACCCTCGGGCGACGACGGACCTACGGGATCGTCGTCACCGCGACGCTCGCCTACACCTGCCTGATGTTCGTCTGGTTCTCGCTGCCGGCGTACCTTTCGACGATCATCGCGGAGCTCGAGCTGTCGGGGACGCAGGCCGGCGTCGTCGCGGGCGCGGTGCCGCTTACCTACATCCCGCTGGCGCTGTTTTCGGGGCTCGCGGTGGATCGGATCGGTCCCGGACGGAGCCTCGCGGCCGGCGCAGTGATTTTCGGCGTCGCGCAGGCGGGCCGGAGCGTCGCAGCGGGATTCCCCTCGCTGCTGGCGCTTACTCTCCTCCTCGGGGTCGGGGCAACCGCGATCACGTTCGGCCTGCCGAAGCTCGTCTCGACGCTGTTTCCGCCGAGCCGGACGGGGTTTCCGTCCTCGATCTACCTCGTCGGCGCGTCGGCGGGGACCGCGCTCGCCTTCGGGGTCGGACGGCCGATCCTCGGTCCGTGGCTCGGCGGCTGGCGTCCCCTCTTTCTCTGGAGCGGGCTCGTCGCGGTCGGCTACGGTCTCGGCTGGTACCTCCTCGCTCGACGACTGCGGATCGACGAGAGGGCCGCGGCGAACGACGCGAGCGAACGGGCGCCCGGCGACGAGAACGGGTCGCCGCTCGAGTCGATCCGCCGGGACCTCCGGCTGATCCTCACTCACCGGGAGCTCCAGCTCGTTGTCGTCGTCGGCACGATGTATCTGCTGGCGAGTCACGGGATCCAGGGCTGGCTCCCGACGGTGCTCGAGGCTCGTGGCGTCTCGCCCGGACTCGCGGGCCAGACGACGAGCCTCTTCGTCGCGGCCTACGCCGTGGGAATCTTCACCGTGCCGGTGCTGGCCGACCGCTACGAGGCGCGACCGACGGCGCTGATCGGCTGTGGTGCGGTGTTCTGTACCGGCACGGTCGGCGTCGTTCTTGCAGACGGGATCGGCCCCGCGCTCCTGGGGAGCATCGTCGTCGCCGGACTCGGCGTCGGCGGGCTCTCCCCGCTCGTCCGGGCGATCCCGCCGGCGCTCGAGGGGATCGGCGCGCGGCTGACCGGCACCGCCGTCGGTTTCATTTTCGCCGTCGGCGAGATCGGCGGCTTTCTCGGTCCGGTGCTGATCGGGACGAGCCACGACCTGACGGGGTCGTACGCCCCCGGGCTGGGACTGATCGCAGCGGCGGGAATCGTGGTGGCGTTCGCGGGCGCGACGCTGCGCCGGCTCGCCGATTGAGAGCGTATTCGGGACTGCGCCCGCTTTCACGGCCTGCTGAGCGGAGTTTCGCTCTGTCTCCACCCGACTCGTTTCCGACTCCGCGTCGTGACCTCCGCCACCCGTGGCCAGGATTCCGTCTCGAAAGATGCTAAAGGGGCTCCGGTTCGTAACGTCAGTATGGCCAGTATCCGTATCGGTTCGGCGTTCGGCATTCCGATCAAGCTCGGCGTCTCGTTTCTCCTCGTCGTTCCGCTGTTAGCCTACCTCATCGGCGTCCAGATGGAGCTCACCGTCGAGTTGCTCAACGACACCTTCGGCGCGGGGATCGATCCGGCCCCGCTGACCGACGGCGCGACGCCGTGGCTGCTCGGGCTGGCGGCCGCGCTGGGGCTGTTCGTCAGCGTCTTCTTCCACGAACTGGGTCACTCGATGGCCGCGCGCCGCTACGGCCTCGAGACCCAATCGATCACGCTGTGGTTCCTGGGCGGACTCGCACAGTTCGCCGAGATGCCCGAGGACTGGCACAAGGAGTTCGTCATCGCGATCGCTGGACCGATCGTCAGCGTCGCGGTCGGGGTCGTCTGTTACGTCGGCTTCGTCCTTTTGCCCGCCGAGCTGCCGGCCGCGCTGTTCGTCCTCGGCTACCTGGCGATACTCAACGTCGTGCTGGCGGTGTTCAACATGCTTCCGGGATTCCCGATGGACGGCGGCCGGGTGCTCCGGGCGCTGCTCTCGCGCAACCGCTCCCGGCTGGAGGCGACCCAGATCGCCGCCGGCGTCGGGAAGGGGTTCGCGCTCCTGCTGGGATTTGCCGGCATCATCACCCTCAGCATCTTCTGGATCGCGATCGCCTTCTTCATCTACATCGCCGCCTCGAGCGAGACCCAGCAGATCTTCGTCGAAACCGCCTTCGAGGGACTGACCGTCGCCGACTTAATGACCCCGGCGCCGAAGCTCGACACGGTCTCGCCGTCGCTCTCGCTCGATCAACTCCTCGAGCGGATGATGCGCGAGCGCCACACCGGTTACCCCGTTCTCGAGGACGGGGCGCTGATCGGAATCATCACCCTCGAGGACCTGCAGGAGCGGGCCGACGACGACGACACCGTCGTTCGTGACGTGATGTCGACCGACCTCGTCACCGCCGCGCCCGACGACGAGGCGACGACCGCGCTGCGGACGATCCAGCGGGAGGACATTGGACGGATCCTCGTCGTCGACGACGACGGCTCGCTTGCGGGGCTGCTCTCGCGGACCGACCTGATGAAGGCCCTGGAGATCGCACAGCGGAGCCGGTCGATCCCGGCCGAGCCGCGCTCGCTCGAGCAGTGAGCGTTCGCCACGGCTACGACTGCGGTCCTCGCCGACGACGGTTCGACTGCCGGGCGTAGCTCTTTGAGGCGCGTGCTCGTGGTACGAGCGAACGCGGCGTACGGTGAGCACCATGGACAGCCACAATCCGGCGACCGGCGAGCGACTCGAAACGTACGACGACCACGACGAGAGCGACATCGAGGAGATCCTCGCGAGCGCGGACGACGCGTTCGAGCCGTGGGCCGACACCCCGATCACCGAGCGCCAGCAGCTGCTCGAGCGGGCCGGCGAACTCGTCCGGGAGCGCGAGGACGAGTACGCCGAACTCATCAGCGAGGAGATGGGCAAACCGATCGCGGAATCCCGCGCTGAGCTCGAGAAGTGCGCGTGGGTCTGTGACTTCTACGCCGAGCGCGCCGACGAGTTCCTCGCCGACGAGGCTCTGGGCAGCGAACCCCACTCGCGAACGTTCGTCTCCTACGAGCCGCTGGGGGCCGTCCTCGCGGTGATGCCCTGGAACTTCCCGTTCTGGCAGGTGTTTCGGTTCGCTGCACCCCACCTGACCGCGGGCAACGTCGGCCTGCTCAAACACGCCTCGAACGTCCCCGGCTGCGCGCTGGCGATCGAGGAGATCTTCGAGGACGCGGGCTTCCCCGAGGGTGTGTTCTCGACGCTGCTGGCCGGCTCGGACGCGGTCGAGGACGTGATCGCCGACGACCGTCTCGAGGCCGTCACGATCACCGGCAGCGAAGGCGCCGGCCGCGCCGTCGCCGGGCAGGCGGGCAGCGAGCTGAAGAAACACGTCCTCGAACTCGGCGGGAGCGACCCCTTCGTGGTCCTCGGGGACGCCGACCTCGAGGCGGCGGCCGAGACCGCAGCGACCGCCCGGACGATCAACTCCGGGCAGTCCTGTATCGCCGCCAAGCGGTTCATCGTCGTCGACGAGGTCTACGACGACTTTCTCGATCGGTTCGTCTCGGAGATGGAGAACCTCGAGATCGGCGACCCCCTCGAGTCGGGCACCGACATCGGCCCCCAGGCCCGCGAGGACCTCATGGCGGACCTCCACGAGCAAGTCGAGGCGAGCGTCGAGGCGGGCGCGACCCTCGAGTGCGGCGGCGAGCCCCTCGACCGGGAGGGGTACTACTACCCGCCGACCGTCCTCTCGGAGCCCCCGAGGGACAGCCCCGCGGCCGACGAGGAGGTGTTCGGCCCGGCCGCGGCCGTCTTCCGGGTCGACGACGAGGACGAGGCGATCGAACTCGCCAACGACACCCGCTACGGGCTCGGCGGCTCGGTCTGGACCGAGGACCTCGACCACGGGGAGCGCCTCGCCCGCGAGGTCGAAGCCGGCTGCGTGTTCGTCAACGAACTCGTCAAGTCCGACCCGCGCCTGCCGTTCGGCGGCATGAAGGACTCGGGATACGGCCGCGAGCTCGCCGAGGAGGGGATCCACGAGTTCGTCAACCGCAAGACCGTCTGGGTCCAGTCCGCCGGCGCGGACGACGACGTCCCCGACACCGAGTAGCCGTCGGCCGTCCCACGAAGGTACCAGACTCATGGGTGCCGGTGGTGTTAGGTGAGCCGTGCCAACAGCATCCGATCTACTCGTCGACTGCCTCGAGGCCGAGGACGTCGAGTACGTCTTCGGGCTCCCGGGCGAGGAGATCGAGGACCTGCTCTTCTCGCTTCGCGACTCCTCGATCGAGTTCGTCCCGACCCGCCACGAGCAGGGCGCGGCGTTCATGGCCGACGTCTACGGGCGACTCACCGGCGACGCCGGAGTCTGCCTCTCGACGCTGGGACCCGGCGCGACGAACCTCATCACGGGCGTCGCCGACGCCCAACTCGACAAGAGCCCGGTCGTCGCGATCACCGGACAGGGCGGGCGCGAACGACTCCACAAGGAGAGCCACCAGGCGCTCGACGTCGTCGACGTCTTCGAACCGATCGTCGAGTGGAACGCCCAGATCGCCGAGCCCGAGATCGTCCCCGAGTCGGTCCGCAAGGCGTTCAAGCTCGCCGAACTCGAGAAACCCGGCGCCACCCACCTCGAGTTCCCCGAGGACGTCGCGAGCGAGGAGATCGACGAGGAGCCGATCCCCGTCCGAGATTCGGTCCGCCGTCCCGATCCGGACGACGCATCGGTCGAACGGGCCGCGACACTGCTCGCGGAGGCCGAACGGCCGCTCCTGCTGGCGGGTAACGGCGCGGTCCGTACCCCCGCTGCCGACGGCATCCGCGGACTGGTCGACCGTCTCGAGCTGCCCGTCGTCGCGACTTACATGGGAAAGGGTGCGATCTCCGACCGCGAGCCCGCCTCGCTGCTGACCCTCGACTCCGGGCCGAACGACGAGGCCGCGCGGGCGATCGAGCGGGCCGACTGCGTGATCGCGGTCGGCTACGACATCGCCGAACACGACCCCGAGGGGTGGAACCCAGATTGCGAGAAGCAGGTCGTCCACGTCGACCACGAGCCCGCGGAGGTCTATCGCCACTACAACCCCGACGTCGAGATCGTCGCCGACGTCGGCACGGCCCTGGAAGCGATCGGCGACCGGCTCCCACCCGAATCGTGCTCGCTGTGGTGTCGCGACGCCCACGATCGGATCCTGTCGGCGGCCACTCGAGCGCCCGAGGACGACGACCCGGTAACCGTTCGCAATGCTCTCCCCCTGCTCCGGGACGCGATGGCCGACGCGGACGTTCTCGTCTCGGACGTCGGCAGCCACAAGATGGCCATCGCGCAGTCGTACCCGACCTACGAACCGAACACCTGCGTCGTCTCGAACGGGCTGGCGAGCATGGGGATCGCCGTCCCGGGCGCACTCGCGGCCGACCTCGCGACCGATTCGAACGTCGTCGCCGCCACCGGCGACGGTGGATTTCTGATGAACGCCGCCGAGATCGAGACCGCGACCAGACTCGACTGCGAGTTTACGATCGTCGTCTTCGTCGACGACGACTACGGACTGATCTCGGAACAACAGATCGAACACCGCGGCGAGTACACCGGCACCGCGCTCTCGAACCCGGACCTGGTCGCGTTCGCCGAGAGCTTCGGGATCGACGCCTACCGCCCCGAGAGCTGGGACGAGATCGGGCGGACGTTCCAGGAGGCCGTGTCGTCGTCGGAGCTCTCGCTGATCGAAGTTCGACTCGAGGCGTAGCCGGGTGCCAAGCGGTGGTCGCATCGTCGCCGGTCGACGAGTCGTTCGCGGACGCGGGGTTTCTACCGCCGACCCTAGACAGTACCACGGTGAAAGTATGGAGGAATTATGCGGCCGGAACGGGAGTCCACGCTGAATCCCACCGCTTTAGCGGTGGGTAGCTCAAGGCGTGTTCGGGGAACTCCCCGACGCGACGGTCGAACTCGATCGGGTCGTACCGACGAACGTGGAGGTGGTCCCGTACTTCTGGCTGCGCGATCCGAACCTGGAGTCGGCGGTCGGCCTCGTCTCCGCGGTCGGAACGAGGCGGCACTGGTCCTTCGGGAACCGGGGCGACGACCGCGAGGCGGTCGCGCGTTTCAGTCGACCGGTCTCGAGGCATCGATTCCCGTCGCGTCCGCTGTTCTGTGCGAAGACAGTGAACACGAACAGCGGATCGCGCGGGATTTGAAGTAGCGAACGGCGAGTGAGACGAGCCGAGCGGCCGCGGCGTGGCTCGCGAGCGTGGTGCGTTCGCTCACTCACGCGACACCAGTCGCTGTCGCCGCCGCGGGCCGACGAGAGCTACGACCTCACGCCCGTCCATCGCGAGGCGCCAACCCTGGCCTGCGCCCACGGCGACTTCGCCTCGCTCCGGGAGGTCTCCCAGGTCGAGCCCGCAGCCGAATGCGGGATCACCCGTCAATCGCTCTCCGTCCGGTTACAGCGCGGGATCGGTCGGCTCGTCGGGAATACGGTCGTCGATCGGGGGAGACAGCGACGTATAAAAGTGTCCTGCTCACGCAGCAGACAGTTTCACTTGTCCGAAACCCCCGGATTCGATAATGGGAGACGGATACGGGTTTGTGCTACCTGCTTGCTCCAGGCGGTACTGGATGGACGGTGCAGGGATTCGATCGATGAGCGGAGCCGTCGATCTCGCGACGGAGACGGACGAACGGGGACGGTCCGTGTGGGCCCGGCGATGACCCGCTCGAGGGAAGTGCTGCTCGTCGAGGACAACCCCGGAGACGTTCGGCTCGTTCGCGAGGCGTTCGCGGAGGCCGACGGCGATCACACTCTCCGCGTGGCGACGACCGGCGAGGAGGCGCTGGCGGTTCTCGAGCGACGGGCCGACGAGGACTCCGCTCCCGACCTCGTCCTTCTGGACCTGAACCTGCCCGGCACCAGCGGGGAGACCGTCCTCGAGCGGATCCGCTCGTCGCCGGCGCTTCAGCGGCTTCCAGTCATCGTCCTGTCGAGTTCGGACGCCGACGAGGACGTCGAGAGCTGCTACCGCGCCGCCGCCAACGCCTACCTCGCGAAACCGATCGCACCCGACGACCTCGTCTCGATGATCAAGAGCCTCGAGGAGTTCTGGTTCGGTCACGTCCGGCTCCCGCCGCAGTAGGCCGGCCTCTTCCGGCGGTATTTCTTTGCCCGTTCGTGCGCTCAGGGCGGAACGTGTTCCACGGCGAGGAGTTCTGGCTCGTCCGCTTTCTCTTCCAGCGCGGGCTGGCCCTGCTGTACCTGCTCGCCTTCCTCGCCGCCGCCGTCCAGTTTCGGCCGCTTGCCGGCGAGAACGGGCTCCTCCCCCTCGAGCGGTACGTCGACGGCGTCGAGTTCCGGGAGCGACCCAGTCTGTTCCATCTGGTTCCCAGCGACCGCGCGATCGGAATCGCCGCCTGGACCGGCGTCGGCCTCTCCGCGCTGGCGCTGTTCGCCGTACCCTACCAGCTGCCCGACGGCTACGCGACGCCCGCGTCGATGGCGCTGTGGGCGACGCTGTGGCTCCTCTACCTGTCCTTCGTCAACGCCGGCCAGCTGTTCTACGGCTACGGCTGGGAGTCAATGCTGCTCGAGACCGGGTTCCTGGCGATCTTTCTGGGCGCGGGCTCGGCCTCCCCGCCCGCAGTCGTCTTCCTGCTGCTCCAGTGGGTGCTCTTTCGCAACATGTTCGGCGCGGGGTTGATCAAGATCCGCGGCGACGACTGCTGGCGCGACCTCTCGTGTATGGACTACCACTACGAGACCCAGCCCATCCCCAACCCCGTGAGCTGGTTCGCTCACCACCGCTCGAAGCGCTTTCACCGCCTCGAGACGCTCGGCAATCACGTCCTCGAGCTCGCGGTGCCGTTTCTCTACTTCGCGCCCCAGCCCGTCGCGGCGCTCGCCGGCGCGGCGACGATCGGGTTCCAGGGCTGGCTGATGGTCACCGGCAACTTCGCCTGGCTGAACGCCTTGACGATCGTGCTGGCGACCGCCACCTTCAGCGACGGAATCCTCGAGAGCCTACTCCCGGTAACGGCACCCGCGACGACCGCGACGCCGCTCTACCTCGAGGCTGCGGCGATTCTCGTCGCCGTACTCGTGCTCGCGCTGAGTGTCTACCCCGTCCGGAATATGCTCTCGGAACGGCAGGCGATGAACACCGCCTTCGACCCGCTCCATCTGGTCAACACCTACGGCGCGTTCGGCTCGGTCACGCGGGATCGCTACGAACTCGTGATCCAGGGAACAAGCGACGAGCGGGTCACCGACGAGACGGAGTGGGAAACCTACCGGTTCGAGGGGAAACCGACCGACCCCGGACGGCGACCGCCACAAATCGCCCCCTACCACCTGCGGCTGGACTGGCAGCTCTGGTTCGCGGCGATGTCGCCGACGCCGCGTCGCAGCCCGTGGGTCTTGCGGTTCCTCCGGCGGCTGCTCGAGGAGGACTCGGCCACGCGCTCGCTGCTGGCCGAGGACCCCTTCGAAAGCGCCGACGAGTCACCCGAGCACGTCCGCATTCTTCGCTATCACTACCGCTTTACGACCCCCGAGGAACGCGCCGAGACGGGCGCGTGGTGGCACCGGGAACGGCTCGGCACCTACGTCGGTCCGGTGTCGCTCGAGGAACTGCGCGTTCGGCGGTTCGGCCCGTAGGGCGAAGCCCACTTCGGAAATTCGACGGACGAACGCCGTCGAAATCGTTCGGGGGTACCATCCACCCTGTTTAATGAGCTATTTACGTGAAACGCCGTGTGTGAAAGCGTCACAATCGACACCGGTGCCGTGAGTAACCATCGACTAAGGTCAGGAAACAACCACATAACAATGTTCGTGACTTCCATCGTCGGTAACATGAGCGAGGAGATCACCGTCGGACTGACGGACGGGCGGGAGGTCACGGTCGACGAACTGACGGTACTGGACCGGGACAACGGTGCGTGGATCCGGTGTGTGCGATCCGAGCCGAGTCGGCGGATGGAGTTCGACGAGACGACGACGTACTACCACCTCGAGCACGACGTCGACTACGTCGTCGCGGACGGCACGGACGACCGCGAGGTACACGACATCGTCGACCGCCGACCGCACCTCGCCGCGACGCCGACCGACACCGCTCGCCGATGATCGAGCTTCCGAGCCTGAGCGCCCTGCTGATCGGTAGCGGCGCGTACCTCGTGGCGGTCGCCGCCGTCCTCCGGTCGCTAGATCGAACGCGGACGCCCCGCTGGCGGACCGGTCGCTCGAGCGAAAGTTCACCGGAGAACGAGGTCTCGTCGTAGCCCGCGGTCGGGCGCGCAACGTCGAACAGCCGATCGGGCGCGTTGCCGCTACTCCTCCCGCCGTACCGGTGGTGTCTTGGAGAGGTACTGCCCCCAGAAGTCGCGGTTGTCCGCCACCCGTCGGTACCCCTGTTCGCGGAGCCGCTCGTAGTCCTCGAAGTTCCGCAGGAACTCGATCGCGTCCCGTGCCACACCGGCATCGTCGACTCGAGCCAGCCCCTCCTCGAGCGAGGCGCCACAGGAGTGGACCGTGTCGTCGGTCACGAAGTGCGAACACTCCTCGTAATCCTCTGGGAGTCGCTCGCGCAGCTCCGGAGTGAGGTCGGTGAAGCCGACGATGCGGACGTCGGTTCGGTCGTCGAAGAACTCCGCCCACCACGTACAGAAGCCGCAGTCGTCGTCGAAGACGAGCGTCGGTTCGGTCATCCTATCGGAAATCTTCGAGGTCGGATCACTTAGCTTCTCGGCCGACGGGCCGGGATACTTGGCCCGGGCGACCGACCCGTCGGTATGGAGCGATTCGTCGGACTGATCGTCGCCGGCGGGCTCGCTGTCGTCGCCGGGCTCTGGCTGCTCGCGCTCCTCGAGTCGGGAGCTGTGGGCTGGGGGCTGGGAATCGCCCTGACGGCCCTCGGAACGGGCGCGCTGGGCGTCGGGATCGCGAGCGAACTCGAGTTCGAATTCGAGGCCGGGCGGTAGCCGAGGCCGGGCAGTCGCCGTCGCTCGAGGAAGGAGCGTCGGTTCCGGACGGTGCCGTGCGAACGGCTGTGAGCGTTCAAAACCGATCGCGCCGGCTATACGTCGTCGCCGAGAATTCGATCGTTCCGCACGGACCGGAGACGAGTGGCTTCCACGTCCTCCCCAGCCGATTCGTTCGCTTGCGGGTCGTTCCTCCCCGTTCGCTCACTCATCCCTCGCGCGTCCGTTGCCTCACGTCTCGCTTTCGCTCGTCGCGAGCCGGCACGCGCCACCACAGTCGTCCGTTTCTCCAGTACCAACTCCGACCACTGGAGAATCTCCCGGGAGAATCTGGCGAGCGTCTACCGTGTCGCTCGAGCCGACAGTCACCGCGTCGGAACGTTCTTGGCGCCGACGACCGATTCCGAACCATGAGCGTCCGGACACTGACCGAGCCCGAGGTGCTGGCCGGCGCCAAGAATCGGCTCTTTCCGGACAGTGATGACCCCACCTACGCGGTCGCGGACACGCAGTTCGCTCGCGAGGAGTGGCGTCCCGGCAAGCCCGTCGACCCCGACGTTCGCGACCGGCTGGCGCCGTTCAACCACGTCCGGATCGGTGGCGGCTACCCGGATCTCGTCGGCGTCGGCCGGCTCGAGTCGGAGTTGCTGGCCGTCGACCGACTCGGCGACGAGCCGCCGCTGATCGCCGTGGAGGCCAAGGGGTACGCGAGCGGGGGCGTCGACGCCCAGCGCGGGATCGTCCAGGCGTACGACCGGCTCGGCGAGGCCAACGCGGCCTACCTCGCTGCGCCCGCATCTGCCGTCTCCGAGACCGACCGAACGCTGGCGCGGGAGCTGAACGTCGGCGTGCTCGGCGTCGAGTCCGACGGCGGGGTAGCACCGCTCGAGGTCCCGCGCGTGGTCGGGAGCAAAACGACAACCGAGGCGACGGCGATCCGGTTCCAGGCGAGCGCGCAGGGCGTCGCGAACCAGTCGTTCGGCCTGAATCATCCGAAGAACTACCTGGGGTATCCGCTGGCCCACTACGCCGACGGCGACACCGAGACGCTGCTGGCGACGTACGACGTGGTCGGCGCCGTCGACGACGCCCGGCGGGGCGCCGCGTTCCTCGGGCTGATCGAGGCGGCGCCGGGCGGGGCGAGGCTCACCTCGCTCGGCGAGGAAGTCGTCCGGTTCGCGAGGCGCAACCACGGGACGGTCGAGGGCGCCCTCGCGGAGTTCGAGGCATGGTACGGCTCCCCGAAACGGTTTCTCGACCTGGCGCCGTCCTGGGGGCAACTCGCCCGCCGGGTCGTCTTCGACTACCCCGCGACCGAGCTGCTCGTGAGCGAACTCCAGGGACTCCACCGGGACGGGAGCCGCGAGCCGTCGCTCGTCGAGTTCGTCACCTACCTTCACGAGCTACACCCGACGTTTGCCGTCGAACTGTTCGTCCGGGGCGACCGTGCGGTTCGGCGCCGCGTGCTGACGACTGATGGCGACCTCCGCCGGGAGCCCCTCGAGGACGGCGCAACCTACCACGCACCGACGGTGTTCCAGCTGAAGACGATGCTCTACCACGTCGGGATCCTCACCGAGCGCGGTCGCGAGCCACACCGGCTCGAGCCAACCCGCGACGTCTGGGCGCTGTGCGAGTCGGTCTGAGACGGACCGGTAGGGTGCTCGTACCGCGACGGGCGGCCCATCGATCGGCGCCGCACTGTTCCCGTCCGCGGGAGCCGACCTCGAGAAAGCGCCGTCTAGGGACGGTTCGCCGGCCCATACTTATAGCACCGAGAGTGTCACCGGAGATTATGCGCTTAGCCGGGTGGACGAACGGGTGGTTGGAACCGAACGCGAGGACGAACCGACCGGGTGGTCGACCGTGACCGACGAGTACCCGATCGCGACGGGCGGCTCGTTTCCAGGCAAAGAGCGGGTGCTGGCCGAGTTCGAACGGATGCTCGACGGCGACGCGCGGCTGACGATGGGCGAGCACTGCCGAGCGTTCGAGCGCGAGTTCGCCGACTACGTCGGCCGCGAACACGGGATCGTGACCAACTCGTGTACGTCGGCCCTCGAGTCGGTCTTTCGCGCGCTCGAGGGTCGCGGCGAGGAGGTGATCGTCCCGATCCAGACGTTCGCCGCGAACGCCTCGTCGGTGCTGACCGCTGGCTACGAGCTGCGGTTCGCCGATATCGAGCCCGAAGATCACAATATCTCGGTCGAGTCGGTCGCCGAACGGATCAGCGACGACACTGCAGCCGTGGTCGTCGTCCACTTCGCGGGCAACGTCTGCGAGCGGACGGCCGAACTGCGGGAGCTCTGTGAGGCCCACGACGCCGTCCTGATCGAGGACTGCTCGCACGCCCACGGCGCGACGGTCGACGGGCAGCCGGCCGGCAGCATCGGTCACGCGGCGTGTTTCTCCTTCTACGCGACGAAGGTGTTGACGACCGGGGAGGGCGGGATGGCCCTGACCGACGACGCGTCCCTCGCGCAGCGGGTCGCGGCGATCCGCAACCGGGGACTCGACCCCGAAAGCGGCGACTCCAGGTTCGCGCATCTCGGGAGTAACTACCGCCTCTCGGAGTTCGCGGCCGTCCTCGGTCGGAGCCAGCTCGAGCACGTCGAGGCGTTCGTCGCCTACCGCAACGAGATCGCCCGGATCTACGAGGATCAGCTCTCGAAACTCGCCGAGCAGGGGATCGCCGAGCCGATCTCGCCGCCGCCGACCGTCCGCTCGAGCTACTGGCGCTACCCCGTCGCGCTCGAGCCCGGCTGCGACCGGACTCGCGTTCGGGACCGCCTCGAGGCCGAGGGGATCACGATCGACTGGGCGTACGATCCGCCGCTACACCGCCAGCCGTTCGTCACCGACCGATACGACACCGACGGCGTCGCGCCCGAGGGGACCGTGGCGATGGGGCGACACGTCTGTCTGCCGATCCACAGGGACCTCTCGCTCGAGGACGCGAAACACGTCGGCGAACGGGCCGAGAGGGCGATCCGTCGGGCGCGAACGGAGCCGACGCCGACCGGAAAACCGCGCTACGAGAGTCGGTAGACGCCGGCCTCGTACGGTCGCAGCTCGCTCGTCCCGCCGAACGACGTTTCCTCCTCGTAGTTGCCGATCAATCGGTTCGCGACCTCGCCCTCGAGGTCGAGTTCGATCTCCGCTCGCTCGTCGAAGAAGTTACAGACGACGAGCAGCCGTTCGCCCTCGAGGTGCCGTTCGTAGGCGAACACCTCGGCATGGTCGGCACACAGGAGCTCGTACTCGCCGTAGACGAGGGTCGCGTGTTCCTCGCGGAGGGCGAACAGCTCGCGGTAGTAGTGCCAGATCGAATCGAGGTCCGCGCGGGCGGCCTCGACGTTGATCTCGTCGTAGTTGTCGGTGACGTCGATCCAGGGCTCCCCGTCGGTGAAACCGGCGTGGTCGTGGTCGGACCACTGCATCGGGGTCCTGGCGTTGTCCCGTGAGCACTCCTCGAGTATCGGACGGACGTCCTCGAAGGAGTCGTACCGATCGCTCGCGAGAGCCTCCTCGAGGAAGTTCCGCGCCCAGACGTCCTCGACGTCGGAGGGATCCTCGAAGCTCGTGTTCGTCATCCCGATCTCCTGGCCCTGGTAGAGAAACGGCGTCCCCCGAAGGGTACAGAGCACCGTCGCGAGCATCTTGGCGGACTTCTCGCGGTACTCACCGTCGTCGCCGAACCGGGAGACCGTCCGGGGCTGATCGTGGTTGCTGAAGTACAGACAGTTCCACCCTCCGTCGGCCAGCGCCTCCTGCCAGCGCGTGACGATCTCCTTGAGCTCGAGCAGGTCCAACTCGACGGGATCGTACTTCCCGCCCTCGCCGCGGTCGACGTTCATGTGCTCGAAGTGGATCGCCATGTTGAGTGCCCGGTCGTCGCCGATGTACGTCGCGGCGTCCTCGGCTTCCATTCCGACCGTCTCGCCGACGGTCATCGCGTCGTAGTCGGCCAGGGTCTCCTCGTGCATCTCTTCCAGGTAGGACTCGAGATTCGGTCCGTTGACGTAGTGTTCGGCGCCGACGGGGAGACCGTCCGTTTCGGGGTCGCCGTCTGGCAGCCCCTCCGGCTTGGAGATGAGATTGATAACGTCCATCCGGAAGCCGTCGATCCCTTTCTCGAGCCACCAGCGCATCATCTCGAAGACGTCCTCGCGAACCGCCGGCTCGTCCCAGTTCAGATCCGGCTGGCTCTCGTCGTAGAGGTGCAGGAAGTACGCCTCGCGCTCGTCGTCGTAGCGCCAGGCCGACCCCCGGAAGAACGACTCCCAGTTGTTCGGCGCCGGACAGCCCGGCTCGCCCTCCCGCCAGACGTAGTGGTCCCGATACTCCGGGTCGCCGGCCCGTGAGCGGACGAACCACTCGTGGCGGTCCGAGGTGTGGTTAACGACGAGGTCCATGATTAGACGCATATCGCGGGCGTGGAGCTCCTCGAGTAGGCGCTCCCAGTCGTCCATCGTTCCGAAGCGGGGGTGGATCGACCGGTAATCCGCGATGTCGTAGCCGTTGTCTTCCATCGGCGACTCGTAGACAGGGTTGAGCCAGACGACGTCGGCACCGAGTTCCTCCAGGTAGTCGACCTTCTCGACGATCCCGGGGATGTCGCCGACGCCGTCGCCGTCGCTGTCATTAAAGCTGCGCGGATAGATCTGGTAGACGATCGCCTCCTTCCACCACTCGCGTTCGGGCATGGGGACGGCTACCCACCGGCGGGTATAGTAGCTGTGGCTCTCGGCTCGAGAGGGTGGCGAAAACGGACGGTCGGGCTACGCGTCGTCCGCGTCGTCCGCGTCGGACTCGGCATCGGGGTCGGTCTCGTTCTGTCGCGATCCGTCCTCGGGGAGCTGCTCGGTTTTCTCGTCGTCAGTCATACGTCGGAACCATCGGATCGATAGCCCTGAAGCTTCGCCCGGAGTTCGACGGGCCGGCGCTCGAGGCAGGAACACTACTCGAGGGCCGGGAATAAAACAGCGGGCGCGACGGGAGTGAGCGAACGCACCGCGTTCGCGAGCTACGTCGCGCCTGCGAGGCGAGTGTAACGAGCCGAGCGGGCGCGACGGGATTTGAACCCGCGACATCTTGGTCCGGAACCAAGAACTCTGTCCACTGAGCTACGCGCCCTCGTGTCTACAGATAGCGATACCGATCGTATAACGGTTGCTCTTTTTTGCGGATTACAGCGACGACTCGGCGTCAGGGATGTCGGCGACCGAGCCGTCCGGCGACGCCGGTTCCGACAGCGCGATCTCGAGCCCGCCCTCGCGGGAGTCGACGGTAACCAGCCAGCCGGCGTACCGGAACGACAGCGATCGGAATCCGGAGCTCGGATCGCAGATCGAATCCAGCGTATCGGGGTCGATCGCGTCGTAGAGGGGCTCGAGCGCGATCGGGTCGACCTCGTCGACGCGAGCGACCAGTTCGACAACCGCTGTGCTCGTTCGTCGATTCTCGGTTGCGGCCACGCTCGTCGTCGGTCGGTGAGAGGTCACTACTAGCGGTGAGCGTACCGGGAGTAAAGAAGATGACCCAATATTCCAACCCCGAAATAGCTGTGAAAATGAGTGTTCTACCTGCGGATCGATCGTACAGCCCTCCGAAACGGCCTCATTCCCGACGAGGAACCTCGTGGCGCCCGAACCCGTAGCGAAGCCGGTTCGCCAGTCGCCTCGAGAAGCGGCCCTCGTCGGCTCGCGAGCCGAACCGCTCGGAGAGGGCGGTGTAGATCAGCGGCAGCGGCACCTCCTGCTCGAGGGCCTCCTGGACCGTCCAGGTGCCCGTCGAGCCGCCCTCGATGCGGTCCGCGACGGTGCCCAGGTCGGTGCCCTCCTCGCGGAACGCCTCCTCGCAGAGTTCGAGCAGCCACGAGCGAATCACCGCGCCGTTGCTCCAGACCGAGGCCACGTTCTCGAGGTCGAGGTCGTACCGACCCTCGTGGAGCAGCTCGAACCCCTCGCCGTAGGTCTGCATCAGCGCGTACTCGACGCCGTTGTGAACCATCTTGACGTAGTGGCCCGACCCCGCGGCACCCATCCGTCCGTGACCGTCGGGACCGGTCGCGACGGCGTCGAAGACGGGCGTGAGTTCGTCGTAGGCCCACTGCGGGCCGCCGACCATCAGCGAGAAGCCGAGTTCCGCACCCGCGGGACCCCCGGAGGTGCCGCAGTCGAGGTACGCCGCCGAGCAGGCCTCCGCCCGGCGGACCGAATCCTCGAAGTAGGAGTTGCCGCCGTCGACGACGACGTCGTCGCCATCGAGGTGCGGGTCGAGATCCTCGAGGGTCGCGTCGACGGCCTCGCCCGCGGGGACCATCAGCCAGATCCGCTTTGCCTCGCCGAGTCGATCCGCCAGGTCCGATACGGAGTCGGCTGGCTCCGCGCCAGCGTCGGCCGCGGTGGCGACGGCCTCCGGATCGAGGTCGAAAGCGACGACATCATGGCCCGCCTCGAGCACCCGATCGACGACGATCTGTCCCATGCGTCCGAGTCCGATAACGCCCAGTTGCATGCGTCGGGATGAGCGGGGCTGTGAAGTAGTGGTTGTGATTCGTCGCGGGGAGGCGACACTCGAGAACGAAACGCGAAACGACGGGTTCGTCGCAGTCGCAAAAAAGTCGACCGCCGGCGTCAGTGGATCGGTTGCTCGAGGCGAGCCCAGCCGATCGCGTCGAGAACGACGATCCGACCGTGGTGCTCGACGTAGACGCCGTTGTACTCGCCCCGATCGGCCTCGTAGTACGGCAGGGAATCGCGGACCGTGTCGACGACCGACCAGGCCCCGTCGCGCTCGAGGGTGACGTGTTCCCACTCCTCGCGGGCGTCGTTGCGCACTGCGCGCTCGAGCGCCCGCCGCGCGCCGGGAATCTCCGCGAGTCGACGCGTCGACGCGTCGACGACGGTTGCGCCCTCGGGAACCTCGTCGACGACCTTGGCGCCGAGGTTCGCCTTCGAGCGTCCCGTTTCGGTCGGCGAACGATCGGTCTGGAGGACGTACCCGGCGGCCGCGGCGGTCCCCACCGCGAGCAGCGACAGGGCCATCCCTTTGCCCCTGAACATCATAGACATACCTCTCAGTAGCTAACTAAGTATCTTTCGTAACAATCTTCTTTCCAAATATATCTAGCAAGGAATTACACGTTTACGACACGACGGCGGCGACATTAGTCGTGATGGCCCCGGCGACGACCAGGAGGAGAACGGCGACGACCGCTCCCGCCCGGTACAGCGGCAGGGCGTTCGCCGCAGGTTCGCGGAGCTTCTTCCCGTTGAGGCCCGACTCGAACCGTTTCGCGCCCACCTCGACGAGTCCAGCGAGGACGAGCCAGAGGGCGACCATCGCGAGCACCAGCTGCCCGTTGATCGTACTGAACAGTCCCTCGGCGGTGTAGCGAGTCCCCGCGAGGTGACCGCCGCTGAGCAGCAGTACGAGCGCGCTCACGCGCGAGATCGTCGTCAGCCTGCTCGAGATCGTCTCGAGGGGTTTCGTCGTGTTGAACGCGCCGTCTCGAGCCAGCGGGAGGACGACGAACGCGACGTAGAAGACGCTGCCGGCCCAGAGCGCGGCGAAGACGAGATGGGTCGTCTGGGCGAGAAACGTGTCGACCATATCGGAAGACTTCGCGAGCGACGGTATCAGCGTTCCGACTTCTCCCAGCTACTCGAGCCAGTCGGGAAGCCAGGCGACCAGCCGTCGCCGAACCAGGACGTAGCCGAGCGAGACCGCGAGACAGCCGACGACGACTGGAACGACCCACCCCTCGAAGACGAGAAGCACCGGCACCGCGAGGACGAGAGCGAGGGCGCCGTCCTCCGGCGCGCCGTCGTAGCGGATCCAGCGTCGCGGACGCAGCCACCGACGGCGGACGTGGTCGTAAACGGCGCGGTCGCCGACGTCGGTCCAGGGGTCCATCTCCGGTCCGTCGCCGAGGGCGTCGCTCGCGGCGTGAAGCCAGGCGGCGACGACTGCAGCGGCGACCGCGACGATGGGGCTCGAGGGGACCACCACCGCAGCGCTGACCGCGAGCGCGGCGACGGGCAGTCCGGCGATCGGGAAGTGTAGACTCCGGCGGTGATCGAGGACGAGGTCGAGATCGGGTGCGATCCCGCCGACGATCGCGCCGACGGCGAGCGGACTCGAGAGCGTCGGAACGGCGGCGGCGACCGGGGCGGCGAGGGCGAGTCCGGCGAAGACGTGGGTGGTCGCCATCATCTCAGCGCGTCGCCGGCTCCGTTGCGGTTCGAGCCCGCGTTTTCCGTTTGTAGACGATCGTGACGACGAGCGCGGCGCCGACCCAGATCCCGATCCAGAGGGCTATCGCGGGGCCGGCCGCCCCGATCGTCCCCTGCTGGATCGAGAACAAGGCGAGATAGCCGAGCAGGGCCGTCGCGAGGGCGAGGACGGGAACGGCAATTCCGAGGGCGAGCCAGCTGACGTACCGCCACCGGCTCGTTCGCTCGTGTCCGCAGTCGGGACAGCGGGTCACCCCTCGAGGACGCTGCGACCCGCACCGTTCACACGATTCCGTCCCGGACATCGCGTTCGCTTTCGCTGCCCATCGCCTTCGTTCTGTCGGCCATCGAACCTGTTCTCAGTTCGACTCCTCCGGCGCGAGTCCCTTCTCCTCGAGCTCCGCGATCGCCCGGTCGGTCTTCTCGAGCCCGTCGAGGCCCATCCCCTCGAGGACGTGGTCGGCCTTCGTGAACTGAATTTCCGAGTACTCGACGAGCTGGACGCGGTTCCCCCACGGGTCATGAAACTCGAGTCCCGGCGCGTCGAGGCGCTCGACGCCGCAGTCCTCGAGTCGCCGTTCGGCGGCGTCGGCGTCGTCGACGACGAGGCCGAAGTGGCGCTGGTCGTCGCGCCCGTCGGCCTCGGTTTCGGCGAGTGCGATGAACTGATCACCCATATCGAGAAACGCCTTCGTCTCCGATCGGCTGCGGAGCTCGAACGCGAACAGGTCGCCGTAGAACTCGAGCGCGTCGGCGATATCGCCGACCTCGAGGGCGACGTGATTGATGCCGACGAGCAACGGTCGTTCTGGCTCCGCGTCAGACATATGTGAGACGTTATCGGGAACGCTCCTCAAACCCCTGCCGGCAGTCTCGGTAGCCGAACGACTACTCGAGGTTCTCGCCCTGGTAGCTGCCGTCGTAGGCGCCCTCGTGGTTGGCCTCGGCGAAGACGAGCTGGGCGATGCGGGCGCCGCGGGCGATCTCGACGTCGTGGTGGACCTGTAACAGCCCCTCGCCCCGGCCCTCGTAGCCGGCGTCCCAGACCGCGGTGTTGAGCATACAGGAGTTGCGCATCAGCGACGAGCGGGGGTAGACGAAGCCGACGTGGCCCTCCGGGATCTCGATGCGCTCGCCGTAGCGGGCGACGTAGGCGCCCTCGGGCAGGTAGTAGGTGTCCGGCGCCTTCTGCTCGAGTTCCTCGAGCGGGCGGGCGACGCGGTCGCCGATCTGCTTGCCGTCCCGGCCGATCCGACCGGGCTCGAGCTGTTCGAAGACGACGTCGAGGGTGAGGTCGACGCCGTTGGGCTGGATCTGGTCGTCGGCCGTCGGGGAGACATACTCCGCGACGAAGGCGCCGGAGCGGAACATGGCGTCGATAGCTTCGGAGCTGAAAAAAGGGTATCCGTTCGGATCGGCCGTGGCAGGGCGTTACGGAACACCCGAGAGCGACCGGTCATCGACCGGCCGCGCGCGAGCTGACGAACGTGCAGTTGTGTGGCAATACTTACGCGAAACCCCGTCGAATGCCCGGAAATGACACGGTCGTTCCCGATAGAAACACGCTGGATTTATGAAGGCGGAAAGCCGAAATTCGGATGCTATGGGACAAACTCTCACCGAAAAGATTCTCGACGACCACCTCGTCGAGGGCGAACTCGAGACCGGCGAGGAGATCGGGATCGAGATCGACCAGGTGCTTACCCAGGACACGACCGGAACGATGGTCTGGCTCCAGTTCGAGGCGATGGGACTGGACGAGGTCCAGACCGAGATCGCCGCGCAGTACTGCGACCACCAGACCTATCAGTTCGACTTCAAGAATACCGACGACCACCGCTTCCTGCGTTCTGCAGCCGGCACCTACGGGGCACACTTCTCTCGCCCCGGTAACGGCATCTGCCACAACGTCCACCGCGAGAACTTCGCAGCGCCCGGCAAGACGCTGCTCGGCTCGGACTCCCACACCCCGACGCCCGGCGGCCTCGGCGAACTCGCCATCGGCGCCGGCGGGATCGACGTCACCGTCGCGATGGGTGGCGCACCCTACTACATCGAGATGCCCGAGATCGTCAGCGTCCGACTCGAGGGCGAGCTCCCCGAGTGGGCCACCGCGAAGGACGTCATCCTCGAGCTGCTCCGACGCCTGAGCGTCAAGGGCGGCGTCGGCAAGATCCTCGAGTACACCGGCCCCGGCGTCGAGACGCTTACGGCACCGGAGCGGATGACGATCACCAACATGGGAACCGAACTCGGCGCGACGACGTCGATCTTCCCGACCGACGAGCAGACCGAGGACTACTTAGAGCGCGTCAACCGCGGCGACGAGTACGTCGAGCTCCAGCCCGACGACGACGCCGAGTACGACGACGAGATCGTCGTCGACCTCTCGGACCTCGAGCCGCTGATCGCCACGCCCTCGATGCCGGACAACGTCGTCCCCGTCAGCGAGGTCGAGGGCGAGTCCGTCGAGCAGGTCATCGTCGGCTCCTGTACGAACGGCGGCTACGAGGACATCCTCCCCGTCGCCAAGATGCTCGAGGGTCGCGAGACCTCGATGGAGACCGAGACGATCGTCGCCCCCGGCTCGAAGCAGGCCTCCGAGATGCTCGCCCGCGAGGGGTGGGTCGCAGAGATGATGGCCGCCGGCGTCAACTTCTCCGAGGCGACCTGCGGGGCGTGTATCGGCATCGGTCACGTGCCCGCCTCCGACTCCGTCTCGCTGCGAACCTTCAACCGCAACTTCGAGGGTCGCTCGGGTATCGAGGACGACAACGTCTACCTCTGTTCGCCGGAGGTCGCCGCGGCCGCGGCACTCGAGGGCGAGATCACCGATCCGCGGAACCTCGACGACGTCGAGGCGCCCGGCGTCGAGCTCCCCGACGAGTACGACGGCTCCAAGACGGACCTCATCGCTCCCGACGAGGCCGTCGACGACGAACTCATCAAGGGCCCGAACATCGGCGACGTCCCGATCCGCGACGAGCTCGGCACGGACATCTCCGGTGAGGCGCTGCTCAAGATGGACGACAACATCACGACCGACCACATCATCCCTGCGACGCAGGACATCCTGATGTACCGGTCGAACGTCCCCAAACTGAGCGAGTTCACGCTCTCGCGCGTCGACGACACGTTCGCACAGCGCGCACTCGACGCCGACGGCGGCTTCCTCGTCGCCGGCGAGAACTACGGCCAGGGCTCCTCGCGAGAGCACGCCGCCCTCTGCCCGATGTACCTGGGCATCGAGGGCGTCCTCGCACAGAGCTTCGCCCGGATCCACCGCGCGAACCTCTTTAACTTCGGTATCGTCCCGCTGACGATCGACGAGGACACCTACGAGTCGATCGACCAGGGCGACGAGATCGAGATCGTCGACGATGTCTACGAGGCCGTCACCGCCGGACAGGAGGAGTTCACCGTCCGCGTCAACGGCGAGGAGTTCACCGCGACGCTCGACGCCTCCGAGCGCGAGCGCTCGATCCTCGCGGCCGGCGGCAAGCTCTCCTGGACCCGCAACCAGGCCGAGGACAGCGGCGCCGCACCCGCCGACGACTGACCGCGCGACGCGGTACGTCGATCTCTCATCTTTCTTTTTGTGTCGACGAACCGACCGAGAGTCACACGTCCCGGTTCAGGTGGCATCTACCCGAGGACTCGATCCCGCGTGCCCGGGTTACGGACGCCGTAACTACACGAGGGAGCCCGCTACTGTCAGCCATGTGGCCCTGGGGACACTTCGGCGTCGCCTACCTCCTGTACTCGCTGTACGCACACGGTCGGTACGGGCGAGCGCCGCGGCCCGAGCCAGCGCTCGCGGTCCTCGTCGGCTCGCAGTTCGCCGACCTGATCGACAAACCCCTGGCCTGGTGGTTCGGCATCCTCCCGACGGGCCGATCGCTCGCGCACTCGCTGTTCTTCGCGGCGGCGCTGATCGTCGTCATCTACGCCGTCGGGTTCGCCCTCGAGCGGGTCGAGACGGCCACCGCGTTCGTCGTCGCACACCTCTCGCATCTCCTGGCCGATATCCCGCCGCGGGCGTTGCTCGGGTATCCGTTCGAGACGGAGTTTCTGGTCTGGCCGCTGCTCGAGCAGCCGACGTTCCGGTACGGCGAGCGACTGTTCGAACCGCCTGCGATCGTCGAACTGCTCGTCGGCCCGTTCACGAACCCCGCGGTCTTCTTCCTGTTCGAGTGGCTCCTGTTCGGGGTGGCGCTCGCGCTGTGGTACGTCGACGGCTGCCCGGGACTAGGATACGTTCGCGACCGGGCATCGACGTGATCGGGGAGGAAACGGGACGGTTTCGTCCGTCAGAATCGGATCACTCGTCGACTCGTTCACTCGACGAGCGGTACGGAACGCCGTCGTGCGCGCCGAGCGTCCCCAACGGTTCCTTCCGGAACGCATCACGGTCGTACTCTCCGTCAAGCAGCGCCTCGAACTGTTCCTCCAGGCGGTCCGCCGCGAGCAGGCCGGAGACGCCGACGTAGAGCGCGCCCTTGTCGAGGAACTCTCTGACGCTCGCTCGATCCCTCGTTCGGACGACGACATCGACCCGATCGGAAAGCGAGACCAGGTGTTCGTTCACTGGCCGAGTATCCGCCGTCGAAACGACCAGTCGTGCCTCGGCCAGCCTGGCTTTCTCGGCGGTCTTGCGCTCGATGACGTCGCCGAAGACGTAGGCCTGGCAGTCCTCGCGGAGGTTATCGAAACATGTTAACACGTCTGCCAGTGCGCCGACGATAGACACCGGTATCGAGTGCAAGAGCCGCCTTCCCGGAGTCGGTCGTCTCCCGCACCGAACGGTCGCGTTTCTCGTCACGATGAACCCCTGGGTGTGGGGCGACCTGTTCGTCGCGGTTCCGCTCGCCGCGCTTGCGGCCGCGACGGCCGTCGGCCCGCAGGCGTCGATCGCTTCCGACGTCGTCCTCGGGGCCTCCGTCGTATTCGGATTGATCTGATAATCGACCGATTCGAGAACGAACAGCGTCTTGTGAACGCAGCCGATAGCTCGAGCGAATGCCCTCCGATCACGCGAACGCGGGCTACCGACGACTGTTCGATCCCGAGGGACTGACCTTCGGTGCAGGGTTTCCCCTGACCGGGGCGAACCGCTCGACGCCCGACCACGAGGCGGAGATCGAACTCGCGATCCTCGCCGAGGAGCTGGGGTTCGACGGTCTCTGGGCGCGGGACGTCCCCACCTACTGGCCGAAGTTCGGCGATGCAGGCCAGACGTTCGACACCTGGCCGTGGCTCTCCCACGTCGCCGCCCACACCAACGAGATCGCGCTGGGCACCTCGAGCATCGTCCTCCCGCTTCGCCACCCGCTGCACGTCGCGAAGTCGGCGGCGACCGTAGATCGGCTCTCGGGTGGCCGCCTCGTGATGGGGGTCGCCTCCGGGGATCGGGACCCGGAGTACCCCGCCTTCGGCGTCGATCGCGAGGATCGCGGCGAGCTGTTCCGCGAGGGCGTCGACGCCCTGCGGACGGTCTGGCGGGAGGACTACCCCGAGCTCGAGGGCCGGTGGGGCCGTCTCGAGGGCGACCTCGATGTCGTTCCGAAACCCGCCGAGGGAACGATACCCCTGTTGCCGACGGGGAATTCGAGACAGTCCGACGAGTGGATCGCCGAGCACGGCGACGGCTGGCTGTTCTACCACCTGCCGGAGTCGACGCTCGAGAGCTACATCGCACAGTGGAACGAGGCGACCGCGAACAAGCCGTTCGCCATCGCGATCCGAGTAGAACTGGCCGAGGACCCGACGGCCGACCCCGAGCCGCTGCATCTGGGCTACCGGGCCGGCGTCGAGTGGTACCGCGACTACTTCCGGCGGCTCGAGGAGTACGGGCTGGATCACGCTATTATCGGGCTCCAGAACGAGGACCGCGAGCGCGGTCTCGAGCGCTTCGCCGACGAGATCATCGACGGGCTGTAGGCCGCCGCCGGCGGGAGTCGGTCAAGCCGGATACCGATCGCGCCACGGCTGCCGTCGCTCGAGGGCGGCGCTGGCCGCGAGCACGTCGGCGTCGCCGAAGCGTTCTCCAGCGAGTTGCATTCCGACGGGCAGCCCGTCGACGAATCCGGCGGGAACCGAGGCAGCGGGGTGGCCAGTGAGGTTGTACGGCTGGGTGAGCACCCAGCCCCGTCGCGGGCCGACGTCGATGCCGTCGATCGTCTCGGGTGGCTCGCCGTGGGGGAACGAGGTCGTGGCCAGCGTCGCCGACGCGATCAGATCGTACTCCTCGAAGCGATCCTGGAGGCCGTCGAAGACCCGCGACCGGACGACGTCGGCTTGCGTGAGCTCCCGAACGGACGGCGGCGCCGCGTCCAGCACGGTCTCGATGGACGCCTCGTGTAACCGGTCACGATCCTCGCCGCGCGGATCGAACCCTCGCTCCTCGAGTTCGTCGAGGGCCGCCTGCCAGCGAACCGTCGCCATCGTGTAGAACGCCTCGAGGATCTCCGCGCGGTCTGTCGGCGTCGGCGACGTGTCCGGCGCGGAGCCGCGAGCCGTGGGTGGTCTCGACCCCCGCGACGTCGTCGATGTCCTTGACCGCGACGGGAACGCCGTGGTGCGGACCCAGCGGCTCGCCGTCCTCGATCGCGCGTTCGGCCTCGGCAGCCGCCTCGCGGGCCGACTCCTCGGCGACGGTGACGAACGCGTTCGTCCGGTCGTTTCGCTCGTCGATACGCTCGAGGTGATCGTCGACAACCCCGACGGGGGACAGCTCGCCGTCTCTGATCTCCCTTACGATCCCGGCTGCGGAACGCTGCGTGTTCTCTCTACCATAGTGACCGTCACACGAACGAACGGATAAGCGTGATTCCAGCGGCTTCAACCACGGGCGGACCGCGACGACCCGACGGGCATCCGGCGCCCCGTCAGAACCGGTCGATCGCGAACGGCTCGATCGGGTGGTCGGTCTCCCCGTCGAGCGCCAGATCTGCCAGAATCTCACCGATGACGCTGGCGAACTTGAACCCGTGGCCGGAGAAGCCGGCACCGACGGCGACCTGCGGGTAGTCGGGCAGCGTATCGAGGACGAAGTCGTCGTCGGGCGTGTTGGTAAAGAGGCAGGTCTGGAGCCCCATCGTCGGCCCGGCGCCATCGGGGAAGTACGCCTCGGCGAACTCCCGGAGGAGTCGCTCGTCGGTCTGGGTCGGCTCGCGCTCGAAGGCGTCGGGATCGACGGCCTCCTCGCGGTGGTTGTACCGGCCGAGCTTGAACCCGGGGACGTCGTGGACTGGAAACCCGTAGTACCGACCCTCCGGGACCTCGAGGTTCCAGACCGGGAACCGCTCGCGCTCGAAGTAGTCGGGCTCGACCGGCTGGAACCACGCGAGCACCTGCCGTTCGGGGACCAACACCGACTCGAGGGCGTCGACGAAGCGTCCCGCCCACGCGCCGGCGGTGACGACGAGCCGATCGGCCTCGTAGCCGTCGTGGTCGGTCTCGACGCGGACGCCGTCGTCCGTCGGGCGCCAGTCGACGACCCGTTCGCGGGCGCGGATCGTCGCCCCCGCCCGGTGGGCGCGCTCGACGTGGGCGACGGTGCAAGCCTCTGGCTCGAGGAACCCCCCGTCGGGCTGGTAGATCGCCTCGTACCCCTCCGGCAGCCGGTAACCGGAGTAGCGCTCGGTCAGTTCGGTACTCGACAGGGCCTCGTACTCGAGGCCGTGTTCCTCACAGGAACGCCTCGAGCCCGCGACCAGCTCGCCGTCGGCGGGTCCGGCGTCGACCGACCCCGTGCGGTAGAACAGCCGCCGATCGCTCTCGCTCTCGAGGTCGTCCCACAGCTCGGCGGCTCGCCTCGCGAGCGGGACGTAGGCGGGGTCCTCGGCGTAGGCGAGCCGGAACATCCTGGAACGGCCGTGCGAGGAGCCGTAGCCGTGGGGGACGTCGTAGCGCTCGAGACCGAGGACGTCGGCGCCCCGAGTCGCCAGGTGGGCCGTCGCGGCGCTCCCGATCCCGCCGACACCGAGGACGATCGCGTCGTACCGTTCGCTCATGCCGGCGTGTACGGCGAGGGGGTCGAAAACGCTTGTCAGTCCCGTTGATCGTCCGTTCGCGCGCGATCGCGGATCCGACGCTGCTGGCGGCGTTCGGTGACGTGGCCGACTCCGTCGGCCAGCTCCTCCCGAACCTCCTCCTCGAAGGCGTCGACGTCCTCGAGGAAGCCGTCGGAGAACTCCTCGACGAGTTCGTAGGTCCACCGGCCGCTGATCGCGCCCGCCGGAAGGTGGTCGTCGCGCAGGCTGTCGGCCCACTCCTCGTGGCCGGCCTCTCGCAGTTCGTCCTCGGCGTCGCCGATTCGGTCCATGGCGTGGCCGAGCTCGTGGTGGAACTCGAGCAGGTTTCCGTAGGCCCGGTGGACGTACTCGATGCCGAGCTGGAGCTCGTGTAAGGCCGCTTCCTCCGTCTCGTTCAGATCGAGGGTCTCGAGATCGGTGTCGGTATCGCGTGTCATCGGTCGTTCGGACGACGACCGACGGAAAAGGCGTTTCAGGACCGGAAACCGGTTCCGGTACTCGAGGCGTTAGCGGGGCGGCTCGATCTCTCGCTCCGGCGTCGCATCGGTCCCGAATCCGGCGTCGACGATCGTTCGCGTCGCCGGCATCGACAGCACGCTCACCAGTCCGCTGATCGCTCCGGTGTGGTTCGCTCCGTGGCGGTGCTCCCGACAGAGGCGACGAAACTCCTCGTACTCGATGCCGGGAAGCGCCCGGATCGTCGGCTCGTGATCGCGGACGAACGCCCGGAGCCAGTCGTCTCGCAGCGCGGCCGCGTTCGTCCCGTCGCTCGAGTCGCCGACCCGCTCGCGGTAGAGTTGGCCGAGCCAGTGCAGCGCCTGCGGTCGGGAGAGCGAGACGCCGCTCTCGTTGTGCGGGATCGCCGCGAGATCGGGTGCGAGCCGCGACACCGCCCGGTTGACGACGTTCCGTCGCATCGCGTCGGATCGGGGGAGCTCGAGCGAGAGTTCGATCAGTCGGCGGTCGAGAAACGGGTAGACGGTCGGCAACACCTGCGTGTCGGCGTACCGATCGAAGGAACTCTCGTTGGTCAGCGGGAACCAGAAGTCGACTCGCCCGAGCTCCGCCATCGACGAGTAGTCGACTCCGTGATCGCGGACGCCGTCGACCGTATCCGTCAGGGAGCGCTCGAGCACCCGGCGGGCGGACGGGACCGCATCGGTGTCGACGTACGCTGGGGTCGCCTTCGACCGCGTCTCCAAAAATTGCCGTCGACCCTCGGCCGCCCGTCCGACCGGGAGCGTGATGTCGCCCAGCGGCGTCGAGAGCCGGCGGTGGGGGAGCGTCCACCCCTTGAAGAAGACGTCGGCGTACAGTCCCGAGACGAGGGTGTCGACTTCCCCGCGGATCTCGTCGGCGACTGCGAGGGTTCGCGCCTCGTTGAACCAGCCGATCCCGTTGCCGTGTCGGCCGTAGGCCTCGAGTAGCGCGGGCGTCCGGTCCGATTGGAGCGCGAGCCGGGTGAACGGAACGTCGATCGTCCGGGCAACGCGGGCCGCGACGGACGACTCGTCGCCCGACGTGTCCGATCCGGTGGTGAAACCGTACGCCCGGTCGGGATCGACCGTCGCCGCGAGGAGTCTCGAGTCGCTGCCGCCCGAGAGCAACAGGCCGTGGGTTCGGCCGGATCGAACCCGGTCGTCGACGGCGGCGGCAAAGCGGTCGAGGAACCGATCGACGAACCGATCGGCGGACAGCGACGTCGGCTGCGGGGTCGGGTACCAGTAGCGGTCGTGCTCGAGGGACCGCTCGCTCCCGAATTCGACCGTCGTGATCGAGGCGGGCGGCAGTTGCGCGACGCCCTCGTAGAGCGTTCGCGTTCCTCGGACCCGCTTGTGGGCGAGGTACTCGACCAGTCCGGAGGGGTCGAACGCGGCCGGAACGGCGGGGTGGTCGACCAGCGACTGGACGGACGTCGAGAACAGCAGCCAGTCGCCGCTCGAGTGGTAGTACAGCGGCCGACTGCCGAGGAGATCCGTCACGAGTCGCAGCCTCCTTGCTCCGCGCTCGAGGACCACGGCGACGAACTCGCCGTTGAGTTCGGTCAGCGCCTCGAGCCCGTCGGCGGCGTACTCGCTCGCGCAGAACTCCGGCGTCGAGACGCCCGCTGGCCGCCTGCGCTGTGACCCGTTGCCGAGGCGGCTGTAGACGGTCCCCCATACCAGCAGGGTCGCGTCTCGCTCCGGAACCCGGATCGGCTGTGGGGTCCGTCGGTGCGTCGCCGCGAGGCAGGTCAGTCCGGAGCCGTCGTGTCTCGTCTCCTCGCCGATGCCGTCCGGACCGACCCACTCGGAGATCGACTCGATATCCGGTCTCTCTCTTCCGAACGCACCACAGACCCCAACCATGACGAGCCATTTGGGAAAGGGGGGGTATGAGGCTTCGGCCTACCAGTCCAGATTTCACCCGTCTCGGCTCCGCTCTTTCCGTCTCGGCGGAGCCTCAAGCGCCGGCCCGAAGCAGCGTCGTGAACTCCCGAGCGAACGCCTCGACGTCGTCCCAGTCGGTGTACTCGTAGTCCCGAGCGGTGTCGGTGTCGCCGCTGGCTCGGCCCGCGATCCGGCGCATGACGAAACGCTTGAGAAGGCCGTACTCGCCGTACTTGAGCGCTCCCGCGACCGCCAGCGTGCCGTCCGGATTCCACCCGGTTTCGTCGAGGAACTCCTCGAGCAGCTCCTCGGCGGGCTCGCGCTCGCCGGGATCGTCGCTGGCGGCGGTGAGGCTGACCGAAAAGAAGGCCGACGGGCGCCGGTTCAAGATCTCGAGGTGGTCGCGGACGAACGACCCGACGTAGCGCTGGTGGGAGCCGCCGTGGATCGACGCGCCGACGACGATCCCGTCGTAGGTGTCGGGGTCGAGCCCGTCGGGCGGGTGTTTCAGGTGCGCGAGGGTTACCTCGTGGCCCTCACCGTCGACGACGTCGCCCATCCGCTCGGCGATCGTCTCGGTCTGTCCCTCGCTCGTGCCGTAACAGATCAGGACCCGCGCCATCAGCGGTCACCTCGAGCGGCCGAAGTGGAAACGACCATACGAGTCCTCCGATCCGCAGTTCCATCAAGGCGCAGGGGCGCTCTCAGACCGACAGCCCCTCGCCGAGCGACGGGGCTTCGGCGGTAAACCCCTCGCCCCGAAGCTCCTCTGCGAAGGCCGCACAGCGGTCACCGTGGTTGACCAGCACCCGGGCGTCGGCGTAGGGGGCGAGGAACTCGAGAACCCCCATCCGATCCGCGTGCGCCGAGAAGTCGTACTGCTCGACCTGGGCGCTGACCCGCATCGATCGCCCGTCGATCACCGCGCTGCCGGTCTCGTACAGCTCGCGACCCGGGGTGCCCTCGACCTGGTAGCCCGTCATGGCGATCTTGTTCGTCGGGTGCGACCGGATCGCCGGCACGTACGTCATCGCGGGGCCGCCGTGGAGCATCCCGCTGGTCGTGACGATCACCGTGTTCTGTTCGGCGATACGTTCACGTTGGCCGTCTCGGCCGTCGACGAAGCGGGCGTTGCCCTTCGCCCGCCGGAGCAGGTCGGGATCGCGCAGGAACTCGCGGTTTCGATCGCGGAGGAAAAGCTCGGTGACACGCTTGCCCATCCCGTCGACGTAACACTCGAGACCGTACGCCTCACAGATGCACAGGATCTCCTGGGTGCGGCCGATCGCGAACGCGGGGACGACGACGGTGCCGCCCTCCCAGAGGGTGGTCTCGAGGCTGTCGACGAACGCCCGTTCGATCTCCTCGCGGGGCGGGCGGTCCACGTCGGAGTAGGTGCTCTCGCAGATCACGGCGTCGGCGTCGGGACGGGCCACGGTGCCTGAGAGCAGCTGCTGGTCCTCGGTGTGGAAGTCGCCGGTGTAGAGCAGGCGGGTTTCGCCGTCGGAGACCAGCACGTGGGCGCTGCCGGGGACGTGACCCGCATCGAAGAACGTGACCTCGTACCCCGCGGCCTCGAAGGCCTCGCCGTAGCCGTGGGTTTCCGAAACCTGTGCGAGGCGGGCGATCTCGGTTTCGGTAAACGGGCAGTTGTACGTTCCTCCGTGAAGCTTGAGGGTGTCCCGCGCGAGCACTCTCGCGAGGTCGTACGTCGGCGGCGTCCAGTGGATCGGCGGGCGGGAGTCACCCGACAGCAGGGTGGGGATCGAGCCGACGTGATCGAGGTGGCCGTGGCCGACGACGACCGCGTCGGGATCGACGTCGTCGATCGGAAACGACGGCGGGTTCCCCGAATCCATGCCGAAATCAAGCAACAGCGAGTCGTCGATCAGTACCGCGCTGCGACCGATCTCGCGAGCCCCGCCCAGAAACCGAACGTCCATACCCGGTCTTTCCCTTCGAGTCGCTTGCCTCCGTCGGTTCGTCGGTCGCCGTCAGCGGTCGTCGCCCAGCGCTCGCCCGACGAGAAAGAGCAGGGCGAAACACAGCACGACCATCACAGTCTGGGAGGCAGCCCCGACCGGGCTGTCGACGGAGCCGCCCGTCGCGAGCGTCCAGACGTCCGTGAGCCCGCGGGTGCTGCCCGCGATGCCGGCAAGCGCCAGCAGCCCGTAGCCGTAGACGGTGATCCGTCGCCGACCCGTCGCGCGGCCGACCCAGCCGAGCGCGACGACGGCGATTCCGAAAAACGCCGGGATGAGTGCCGTGACGCTCGCGAACCCGGTTCCGACGTACGCGACCGCACCGAGCAGGATCAGAAGGACGCCAATCGCGATTCCGCCACCGAACAGTCCCGTTTCGTCTCTCTCCATAGTTGATACGAGTTCCGGCGGCGTAATACCGGTTGTGCTCGAGCCTCGTCGACGAAACGAACTCATCGAAGACGGGATTCATACGGTCTGCTGTAACGATTTACCGGTACAACCGCAGGACGGGTCGCGGTTGCTCCGGAAATGACTTACAGCAGTCCGTATCAGGAGGAGCCGTTCGACTGGGCCTCACCGGCTGGCGGATCGCTCGAGGAGGCCGTCCGTCGGAGGATCCCGATGAGGTAGACGTCGAGCAGGCAGACGATCAGCACCGCGAGCGGGATCGCGACGTCGGCGTAGCTGACGGCCTCGAACTGCAGGGCGGTGACGACGAACGGGTCGCCGAGACCGAGGGCGCCCGAGATCGACCGGGCGCTGAGAAAGCCGAGCGCGAGGACGTAGAGGGCGAACCAGATCGTCCCCCGTTTCCACTGGCCGAGATACCAGTGACCCAGGCCGGCGATCAGCGCCGTGAGGAGATAGGCCGGCCAGAACGGTCGTCTGCGATCGGTCATACCCGACAGTTCGGGACGGTGCACAATCGGTGTTTCCCCTCCGGGTTCGCGGGCGGAGTCAATCGCTCGGTCCCGGCTCCGTCGTCGCCGACGGGGGGTCGCTGACCACGTTCTCCGTCCAGGTCCCCCGCAGGAACCACGCCGCGGTGACTATCGCCGAAATGACGTAGGAGATCGCGACAGCGTACCAGGCGCCGATGACGCCCATGTCGAGGACGATGATGGCGACCGCGGCGATCGGGATGCGGTACAGCCACAGCTCCTGGATCGACAGCAGCATGGCCGCCCGGGTCGAGCCGCTGCCTCGGATCCCGCCGAGCATGATCTGAAAGACGCCGAGAAGCAGGTAGGAGGGACCGGCGATCGTGATATAGGCGGCGCCGTAGGCGATCACCTGCGCCGACTCCTCGCCCTCGATGAAGATCGCCGTGATCGGCTGAGCGAACTGGTAGGCGACGCCGATCACGACGGCGAAAATCGAGAGGACGAGCGCCGCGCTGAGCGTGACCGCCTGCTTGGCGCGCTCGACCTGCTCGGCGCCCAAATTCTGGCCGACGACGGTCTCGGTCCCGCGGGCGAGCCCGAGGGCGGGAAGGAACATCAGCGACGAGAGCCGGTTGACGATCCCGTAGGCGGCGACCGCCTCGGTTCCGGCGATGGCGATCAGCGCCGTAAGGACGGTGATCCCGAACGCGCGAAAGCCCTGCTCGGTCGCGATCGGGCCGCCGATCTCGAGGATCTTCCGAACGGTCGCGCTCTCGAGACGGAGGTCCGACAGCGAGGGCTGGAGACCAACCCGCCCGGAAAACAGCAGGTAGAGCCCGACGACTGCGGCGGTACCGCGGGAGAACACCGTCGCGACGGCCGCGCCCGCGACGCCGTACCCCTCGAAGCCGGTGGCCTCGTAGAGGGTCGTCTCGAGACCCGTCAGCCCGACCCAGGCGAACATCGGGTTGTCGGTGAAGCCGAGGATGAGAAACGGATCGATGACGACGTTGATCGCGACGCTGATCACCATCAGGTACAGCGGGGTTCGGGTGTCGCCCCAGCCCCGCGAGAGGGCGTCGAAGATGAAGAACCAGAACATGAACGCGACGCCGACGAAGACGATCCGGGTGTAGGTGACGGCGTAGACGAAGGCGTCGCTACCGGGCTCCGCCCCGATCAGGCGGATCATCCAGGGGGAGAGGAGGTAGCCCACGATCCCGAAGACGATCGCGACGATCGTCACGAACGAGAGCGTCTGGCCGGCGACGTGGGAGGATCGGGTGAAGTTGCCCGCGCCTTTGTGCTGGGAGATCAGCACCGTCCCGGCCACGGTCAGGCCGCCGCCGACGCTGACCATCAGGAAGACGATCGCCCACGAGTACGACAGCGCGGCGACGGCGTCGCCGCCGAGCCGACCCACCCAGTAGGTGTCCGCGAGGTTGTAGCCGACCTGCAACAGTTGGCTGGCGACGATTGGCGCCGAGAGGATCACCAGCGGCTTGAACAGGTCATCGTCGGTGACGTTGACCGAGCGATCGGTGCCCGTGTCCGACCCGCTCACTCCCGATCACGCTCGACCGGTTCGTCTCTCGCCGCGCCGCTGTCGTCTACGTCAGTTCCGTTCGTATCGTCGTCACGATCGACCGTACCGTTCTCGGCACGCAGATCGGCCGCGAGCCGGTGTTGCTGGTCGGCCTCGGGAAGAGTGCTCGGATCCCGATCGGCCGGGAACGACGCGCCCTCGGCGAGCAGGTCGTCGAACACCCAGGTGGCGGTCGCCGTTCGAACCTGCTCGAGGTACTCGTCGCGGCCGATCGTCAGCTGACGGATGCGAGCCCCGTCGAAGGCCGCGATCAGCAGCGCCGCGGTCTCCTCGGGATCGTGCTCGCGGAACTCGCCGGCCTCGAGCCCGTCCCGAAGGATCTCCTCGAGGACCTCGCGGAGCTGGTCGTCGCTCTTGCGGAGCTTCTCACGGAACTCCTCGTTGTACGGCGCCTGCGTTCGCAGCTCGAGCATTGCGACGTGGAACGACTGGCGGTCGTTCTCGCCGGGGCCGTAGAGAAACCAGTCGACGAATACCGCCAGCCGTTCGACCGGTGGAAGGTCGCGAGTCTCGGCGACGCGCTCGTCGAAGCGCTCGAAGAGAAATTCGAGGAAGTCCGCCAGCAGGTCCTCCTTGGAGTCGTAGTGGTAGAACAGCAGCGACTTGCTCTTGTCGGTTCTGTCGGCGATATCCTGTGCCGTCAGCTCGGTGTAGCCGTGCTCGCAAAGCGCCTCGTAGGTCCCGCGCATGATCGATGCGCGAACGTCCGGATCGGTCACTAACTGACTAGTTAGTCAGCGCCGGTAAAGGGTATTTCGGTTCGAAGGGGTAGCCGGAAGTCACACGTTCACTTCCGATACCGTCGAATCCCGAACCCCTCGTAGCCGCCGAACGCGATCTCGAGCGAGCCGATCCACCAGTTCCAGCGCTCGGGCGGGCCACCGTCGGGCGCGTCCGCGAGCTCCTCGAGGACGATCTCGGTCGTGAGATCGATTCCGGTGTCGGTCTCGTAACGTCCGGAATCCCGGAGGTCGGCGGCCTGGCGGGCGACGACGCGAGCGGCGCCGCTCGAGCCGCCGAACTCCTCGCGCAGTCGTCGCTCGAGGCGGTCGCGGTCGATGCTCACGGGAGCAGGTACGCACCGAGGGCGGTAAACGGCACCGAACGCGGTCGGGCGGGTGTCGCGTCGAGACCGTGTTTCGATGTGTTTTTGAGCGCGCGCCGTTTTTCCCCGGGCATGGCAAGCTTCACAGTCGTCGTTGGCGATCCGGACTCCGGGTCGACCTACCAGCTCGAAGCGGAGGAACAGGACGCGAACCGGTTCATCGGCAAGTCGATCGGCGAGGAAGTCGACGGCGGCGCCGTCGGTCTCGACGGGTACACCCTCGAGATCACCGGTGGCTCCGACGTGTCCGGTCGACCGCTCAGCCCCGACGTCGCCGGACCGAACCTCGAGGAAGTGCTGATGAAGGGCCGTCAGGTCGGCTACCACCCCACCCGAGACGGCGAGCGCCGACGCGTCACGGTTCGCGGTCGCGAAGTTTCGGACGCCGTCGCACAGATCAACGCCTCCGTAGTCGAGTCCGGTAGCAGCGACATCGACGAGCTGCTGGGCGGCGACGACGAGTAACCTCCTCGCTTCTCTACGATGGCAGACAGAGTCTCGAGTGATCACCCGTCAGTCCGGACCGTCCGCTCGACGTGTACCGAGACCGCAACGGGGAACAAACTCGATATTCCGGCCGAGGATCGCGAGGCGTTCGTCCACGACGAGGTCGTTCGCGTTGTTCTCGACGGCACCGAGCGGTTCGCGCGCATCGAACGCGCCCTCACGGGCGAGGAGCTGTCGATTCCGGGCGTCTACGACACGCCCGAGATGGCCCGGAATCCCGGCGAGGGAACGGACCGGCTCAAAGAGTGGATCGACGACCACGGGATCCGCTCGGGTGGATCCGTACTGGTCGACGTCGTCGAACCGGACTTTCTCTACGGGCTCAGAGAGCCCGGCGAAACGAACTTCTACGACGCCCGCGAACCGCCGAGCGACAGCTTGAGCGACATCGCCGACGGGCTGGGATCGGAGTGATGGCTCGAATCGAGGTCGCTCACTCCGAGTCTGCGGCCGGATATGAGGAGAGAAACCGATCCAGCAACAGCCCGAAGGCGAGGTGCTGGGTCATCGTTCGCTCGAGGGTCGCGCGAACGTAGGCCTCGTCGACGACGGAGTACTCCTTCGTTCGGACCTTCGCGTGCATCGATAGCACGCCGTCCTCCTCGAGGTCGTGCAGGCAGGGGTAGACCGTCCCCGGACTGAGCTGGGCGTCGAACTGCTCCGTCAGATCCGCGAGCAGCTCCTTCCCGTGTGTCGACCCGTGAACGGAGACGAGCACGAGCAACAGCTCCTCGAGGTTGTCCTTGACCAGCGACTCGTCGAGATCTACCTCGTCGGTCGCGAGCGCGGCGGTTACTTGATCGAGCAGTTCGTCGAGTTCGTGGTCGATCGTCCCCGGTTCGGCGGCCTCGAAGCCGGCAGCGCCGATGCTCCCGGCTTCGGCACTCGAGCGGTCGTCGAACGCGGACGCGATGGAGGGGTCGTGTTTGCTCATTGATGATCACGGCGGTGTCGTGGCTGGGCCACCGTCGGGACCAGCGACGTCGCGGCGCGAGGGGCGCGTTTGCCCGACAGTCGCTCCATTCCGACGCTTTGCGGAGGTCTCGGCGGCTTCCGAGAGGTGCGGAGTTGTGCCCATCCGACTACCGGTTCCTCGTGTCGGAGCATAATAAATAACAGGGTTCTTTACTTTCATTATTTAGTTAAGTATATTAGTATAAAATATTCAGGTGGGGTTTCAGCCCGCTTCGAGCGGAATCGGGGCGCCGATGTTCGCGTCGGATACGGCTACCGCTCCAGTTTCGTAGTAATTCCTGAACGTTCCGCAGACGAAGGCGACGGGATCCGTCTACTCGTCGACGACGCCGACGGCATCGCCGACGTCCGCCGACCGGGCATCGAACTGACGGTCGATCCGCTGGTCGGCCATCCGTCCGACCAGCACGTCGTCCGCCAGGCTCTCGCCGTTGATGCGGGCCACGTAGGCGAGACTTCGCGCGTGCGCGGCGAAGGCACTACCCTCGAGCGAGTCGATCGGCGAGGCGAGATCGTCGGCCCGGTGTGCGGTGTCGTCGTCCCGCGAAATTCCCCGGACGTAGGCGACGAGTTGCTCTCGAGCGCGGGGGCCGATCCAGCCCAACTCCTCGTAGTAGCGCAGGCAGTTCAACGCGCCCGTCGTTCCGAACCGGTCGGTGAGATATCGCACCCACTCGATCGTCACGTCCGTCCGATCGGTCGGCCGGTCGAGCGTCTCGAGATACGGCGTCGTTTCTGTCATCACTACTGAACGTTTCCTCGTCCGGGAGACAAGAAGCTTCGTTCGATTACGAGCGGTGAGCCTTGACGTTCTCACCACGGCTACAGTCGTGGGTTCCGCCGTCTAGCTGTCAGACGGCGACAACGAATTCGACGAGGTACTGCGTCGTGGCGGCGACGACCGCACCGACCCAGGTCAGGAGGACGAAGTGTACCAGCCCGCTGATGAAGTGTCCGCGGTCCGTGAGCCGGATGATGACAGCCGACAGCGCCGCGTTGAGCAGGATCGTAAACGTCAGCAGGTACTCGATCGTCGCGATGTTGTACTGCTCGGTGTGGAGCAGGCCGTCGGTGAAATCGCCCGGCGTCGGCCCGCCTGCGACGTTGCTCTCGGGGTCTTCGGTGTCCCCGAACTCCATCTCCGTGGTGATATCCATCATGATGTCGACGATCTCGAGGCCGATGAAGAAGGCGAAGACGCTCGCGGCGGTGATGCCGTACAGCACACCGATGAGGGTCATCGTCTCCTGCTGGCGCTGCTCCCGGACCTTCAGCACCTGGTTGTAGTTCTTGCTGATGAGCTGGCCCAACAGCTTCGGGTCGCCCCCCATCCGCCGGCCGACGACGTACATATCGCCGAACTTCTGGATGAGGTACGAGCCCGTCTCGGCGGCGAACAGCCGCCAGGACTGGACGCCGTCGATCCGCATGTTGAGCCGCTTGTACAGCGCGTCGATGTTCGCCGTCAGCGCGCCGAAGTCCTTGTGGCGCAGACTCGAGAGAACGCTGCTCGTCGAGGTCTGTTTAACGCTCTCGACGGCCCCGAGCGTCCGGACGAAGCTCGGAAACTCGCCGTCGCGGATCTTGACCTTCTGTTCCTCCCGTCGCATCTTCCAGCCGGGGTACAACAGCGGCGTCACCGGGACCGCAAGCAGGATCGACAGCGGAACGTCGAGGTCGGGCACCGGAACGAACCCGAGCAGGGCGACGAGCACGCCGAGCGCCAGCACGACGCTCGTCCCGATACCGATCGCCAGCGCGGTCGGAATCCCGTCAGTCGGACCGAAACCGGCGGTCTCCTCGAGGTACCAGACTGGGTCGGCGGGCGCAATCAGGTGAATCGCGTAGACGAACCCGAGCTGGACGATCAGAAACATGACGATCGTGCCGGCGATCAGCAGCGTCGGATTCGCCCCGACGAGGATCGGGAGGACGATCGCGAACACGAGGACGAACGCGACCGACAGCATCATCGACATGTACAGCTCCTTCATCACGTCCAGTTTCGCCAGGTCGGCCTCGTACCGGGTGACGAACTGCTGGATGATCGTGTCCTGCTCGTCGATCAGGAACTCGCTGATCTGCTGGCCACCGCCGACCGTGTACGCGAGCCGCTCGAGGAAGTCCGTCAGCAGCGGACTCGAGGTCTGTTTGGCCCGTATCCGGCAGGCGTCGTCGAGACTCATGTTCCAGGTGTCGACCATCGCAACGAGGTGTCCCATCTCGTCGGCCAGCGCGTCGTACTCCTCCTCCTCGGCTAAGGTTCGGAAGATCTCGACGCGGTTGATGTTCGTCATCGAGAGCACCGTGATGTGGGTCAGAAAGAGATGAAAGCGCTGTCGAACCTGCTTTCGCTTCCGTTCTTGGAGCAGCTTCGGGTAGCTGACCGCGACGGCGACCGCGAGCAAGCCGAGCAGGACGACCGGGAGCGTAAGCAACAGGGGGAGACCTAGCAGCAGCGCCAGTATGGGCGTAAACAGGAAGAACCCGACCGCGGGCGCGATGACGAACAGGAGGTACCGCTCGGTCGAGAGCTCCATCTGTTCGTAGGCCATCCCGAGCTCGCGAAGCGCCGAGCGGGCGGCGAGCTCCGGCGACGACTGGGTCTCCGAGGACATGTTAGGCGAACTGATCGAGCCCCCTGATCCGGACCGGAAGTCCCTGCAGGCCGTCGCGCTGGAAGTCGGCGATCGCTCGATTGACCTCGTGGTAACCCAGCACGTCGGCGTCGATCAGCTGCCGGACGATTTCGGCGCGACGGTCGAGCTCGTCGTAGATCCGGCGGGTGTCCTGGTAGCCGAGCAGCGTCGCGATCTGCTCCTCGAGGACGTAGGAGTTGTTCCGCCCCGTAAACGAGACGACGTCGTCCCTGGGATCCCAGCGGAACGCCTGCCGGGTGACGACGCCGCCCTCGTAGTCGGAGTAGCCCTCGATCTCCTGGACCGAGGTGACCCGACGGAGGACGTCGTCGCCCTGCTTGACCCGGTTCTGGAACAAGGCGACGTCGCAGTTGTCCATGAACGTCTCCGGGACGTCGATCGGACTCCCGGTAAAGCGCTGGATCATCGAGACGATGTCGCTGGCGTGGAAGGTCAACATCACCGGGTGACCCGTCTGTGCGGCCTGAAACGCCATCTGACCCTCCTCGCCGCGGACCTCGCCCACGACGATGTAGTCGGGTCGCGAGCGGAGCGCGGCCGCCACCAGATCGAACATGTCGACGTCGGCGCTCTCGTCGCCCGACCCCTCCCGGGTCAGGAGCTGCTGCCAAGTGTCGTGGGGCGGAATTACCTCCGCGGTGTCCTCGGCGGTGTATATCTTCGCGTCCCGCGGGATAAACGAGAGCGCGGCGTTCAGCGTCGTCGTCTTCCCCGAGGCGGTCTCGCCGACGACGAACACCGTCTGCTCGTTCTCGAGGCAGAGCCAAAGGTACGCCGCCAGCTCCGGGCTGAGGGTTCCCCACTTCGTGATCTGGAGGATCGAGAGGGGAACCTCCTCGCCCTGCCGGATCGTCAGCGAGGGACCCTGGACCGAGACGTCGTCGGAGTAGATGATGTTGATCCGCGAGCCGTCGGGCAGAGTCGCGTCGATCACAGGATCGGAGTCGCTGACGGGGTGGTCCATCCGTTCGCCCATGTTCCGGAGCCACTGTTCGAACTCCGCCGGCGTGCCGAAGTCGACGGTCGCCTCGATCATCCCGTAGGTGCCGTGATCGAGGTAACACTGATCCGGACCGATGACGTGGATGTCCTCGTTGGCCGTGTCGGTCATTACCGGTTCCAGGGGCCCGAGTCCGACGATGTCGCGCTGGAGCTGATAGCGCAGGCGGGAGAACTGCTCGTCGGTCACGGAGAGCGTACTCGTCCCGAACGCGTCGAGCAGCCCGCTCGATTTCGGCTCCTCGGATGTCTCGCCGCCGACCTCGACGACCTCATCCAGCAGGGCGTCGATGTGTTCCTCGAACGCCTCGCTGTCGGTCGGGGCGGGCCGCGTGACGCTCTTGTCGAGGATCCGCTGGCGGATCTCGTCGTACAGCTCCCCGTCGCCGTCCTCGAGAATCGGCTCGACGCAGTAGTACGTCGTCGAGATACCGACGTCGCCGTGGACGTGACAGAAGATCGGCTCCTCGGGGGTGTAGATGACGTTCGGCCGAGAGGACTCCCAGCCGGGACCCGGCTCGTCGATCAGGACCGGGTACTCGCCGTGTTCGGCGTAGAACCCCTCGAGGTGCTCGCGCAGGTGTGGGTGGTCGTCGGCGAGGGCGGCGAGGTCGTCCTCGAGTCGCGGCGTTCCGAAGTCGGACATCTCAGGCGACCGTCCGGCTGATGATCGAGACGCCCCGTCCCTGCTGGACGCTGAACCCGATCGTGTCGTCGACCGGGGCGTTCATGTTCTGGAACCGCCGAACGCGGATGCTCCGCCTGACCTCCTGGCCGACCGCCGTCGTCTCGATGTCGAAGTAGACGTCGGCGACGCTTCGCAGCGGGTGCAGGCCGTCCTCGTCGATCCCCGACGGGTCGACGGTCAGCACGATCGACTTGCCGCCCCTGGTCATCCGCCGGAGGAAGGTGACGAGCCGCTGGATGACCCGATCCTCGTCGTCGGTCTCGGTGCCCGCCTCGTAGTTAGGATCGTGGCGCAACAGCGCCGAGAGGGTGTCGACGTAGACGACGTCGGCCCGCCAGAGCCGCTCAGCGTCGACCAGCCGGGCGAGCAGCTGCCGGGTCGACCCCGCGTCGTGGGTGTCGACGTTCGCGTGCAGGAACAACAGCCGCTCGGCCAGCAGGAGGTCGACGACGTCGTACGACAGCGAGTGCATCTGGTCGACGAACTCGCCGGCCTCGAGCTCGCTCGAGACGTAGGTGACGTCGGTTCCCTCGGTCGCCATCCCGTAGGCGAACCGCTGGGAGAGCGCGCTCTTGCCGGCGCCGTCCTCGCCCTCGATGAGTACGATGCTTCCGGTCGGGATACCGTCGCCGACGGCGTTGTTCACCCGATCTCGATCCGTCAGTCCGATAGAGTAGTGGTCAGTCATGATTAGGTTCGGAATTCGAACACCGCGCGGCTGTCGTTGATCGTGACGACTGCCCGGTGTTCCTCGCCGGTCTCGAGTTCGCGGTCGATCTCGAGTTCGGCGACCGCGCCCGATCGCCAGTGGTCGTCGCCGTGGACCTCGATCTCGAACTCTTCGCTCGAGACGTACTCGCCGTCGACGAGCACGTCGAGGCCGGCGCCGTCGCTGGCGAGGGTCTTCTCGCCGGTGTTTTTGACGTACAGGGTGACGGTGCCGTCGCCCTCGTCGTCCTCATTGTAGACGGCGTCGCTGCCCGCGTCGCTGATGATCTCGATGTCGGTGTCGATCGTGTCCGCGGTGTTGCCGGTTTGAGTGCTGACGGAGCTGCTCACGTCGGTCACCGTAGTCACCAGCGTTCCGGCGACGCCCGCGGCGACGATCATCGCCGCGATGAACAAGATGAGGCTCGAGATCGAGGTGCTCGACACCTCAGATCGCCTCCGTGGTCGCGACGCCGCGTTCCGTGACGAGCTTGACCCGGTCGGGGTCGTCGTCCGGCAGGTCGGCCTCGTCGACGGTGATCGTCAGCTCCTCCTCGGGGAGCCACAGCTCCCGGTCGGGCTCCCCGTCGACCTCGAGTTCGCGGTCGGCGGGGATCGCCCCGTCGACCAGCAGGGTGGTGTCGGCGGCCGACAGCGACGTCGAGCCGTCGTTTCTGGCGGTCACCGTCAGCTCACCGTCGTCGTCGGTGGCCTCGACGTCGTCGATCGCGGTGTTGTGCGTCTCGAGGACACGGTCGTCCCGGTCCTCGATCGCATCCTGGCGTAAGTCTTGTGCCGCCTGCAGGGTCGGATACGCCACGCTGACGGCGACGAGAACGCCGATGAGGAGGATCGCGGTCGCGCCACTGGTGCTGAAGCCCATCTTCGATCACCCACTCTTCAGGGCTCGACGGTCCGCCTGATCTCGCGGATCTCCCGGAGCTGCATCACGTAGGCGTAGCTGTCGGCGTGGTCGTCGGCCGTCAGCTCCGCAGCTCCCGTTGGGGTTGCGGTCTCGAGTCCCGGTCCCGCGAGGACGCCCTCGAGGTGGACCCGGACCTCCTCGTCGATCCAGCCGACCTCGACGTAGTACGACAGCGCCTCGAGGGTCGCCCGCGGGCCGCCCGACTCGAGAAGGTCCGCGAGCCACTCGAAGACGACCACGTCTGTCGCGTAGGTGTCGGGCAGCTCTCGGAGCGCCGGCTCGTCGGCGCCGCGGCGCTCGAGCCCCGGCGGTTCCGCGGTCGACTCGGGTTCGGGCTCCGGTTCGTCGTCCTCGATCTCGTCGACGGGTTCGATCTCGACCTCGCCCTTGAGGTCGTCGAACGAGACCGTCTCGCCGTCCTCGTCGTCGGGGCGGTCGCCGTCGGAGCGGTCGCCGCCGAAGACCTCGAACCCGTTGTCGGCCTCGCCCTCGCCGGTGAAGGGGTTGATGTCGTCGGTCACTTGATCGTAGAGTCCGAGCAGCCGTCGCACGCGGTCGTTGAGCTCGTCGACCTGCGAGACGACCTGCTCCTGGGAGTCCTGGATCGCGTCGAGGCGCATCTCGGTGTCCTCGAGCGATTCCTCGAGGCCCTCGGTGCGGTAGTACAGCTCGTCGACCGCCTCCTCGTCGGGGCCGTCCTCGTCGCCGTCGGCCTCGGTCTCGTCGCTCGAGCTCGAGAACGAGCTGGCCCAGCTGAGATCGATCCCCGCCGAGTCGTCGTCGGGGTCGTCCAGCGGCGCGGGCTCGAGGGCCGCGAACTCGTCGTCGGCCTCGTCCTCGAGCTCGGCTTCGGTTTCGGCCTCGTCGTCGGCGTCCTCGAGCGGTTCGTCCTCGCCGTCCTCCTCCGCGAGGCTCTCGTCGAACTCCTCGAGTTCGGCATCGGGGTCCGTCTCCCAGTCGGCGGGCTCGAGGCCCTCCGGGTCGGGATCGGCGTCGGGCTTCCCGCGACCGAGCAGCCGCAGCAGCCAGTTCAGTCCCGCGGCCATCCTACCGACCCTCCGTCGGTGCCCCGTCGACGTCGCCGGCGTCGGCCGGCCCGTTCCCTGTGATTCCTTGGTCGGACATACCCGCCTCTTGTGACAGGACCGCTAAAGCTCTCTCCACGAGTTCAGCGTTCGTTTCGAACCGTGAGTCGAGACTCGAATCGAGACGTGAACTGACAACTACCTTGATGTTCACAGTGTTTGATGTTCGACCGGGGACGACCCCCTACAATCCGCGCTTCCGTCAGATTCGCCCGAGCCGGTCTCGAGCCCCGGTGCAGCTCTCAGCCCGCTGTCACGCAGTGTGGTCGCGGGGTGGCGCTCGAGTCGGCGGCTGCCGTAACTGGTGGCTCGCTCACCCACGCGGGTGCGCTCGGGGACGTGCGGGGCGCGGACACGAGACAGATATACAATGTTCGAAACAATCGCAAACGAAGACGACCGCGGTCAGGTCGGGATCGGGACGCTCATCGTGTTCATCGCGATGGTCCTGGTCGCGGCTATCGCCGCAGGTGTACTGATCAACACGGCTGGTTCCCTCCAGAGCCAGGCGTCGGATACGGGTACAGAGACGCAGCAGGCTGTTGCGAATCAGATTGAGGTTGTGCACGCGTATGGTGAGATTGAAGATACAGGAGATGACATTGAAAATCTCAATTTGATCGTGAAGAAGTCGGCTGGATCTGATGTTATCGATCTTGAGTCGATGACAATGCAGTTTACCAGCGAAGAAACATCTGAGACTCTTGAACTCGATGACGGGTTCGAAACTGAATCAGTTACAGATGACACAGACTCCTCTGCACTAGTGGAAACATCCGACCGGATTGAAATACAAATTAACGACCTCTCTGATACCCTTGAGGAGGGAGATAACCTCGGACCTGGAGACAGTGCAACCGTTGAACTCATCGATCAGTCCGGTGCACAGTTTAGTTACGGAGTGACAGTTCCTGCAACATACGACGATGACGCTGATGTCGTAGAGGTCTAAGATGTTCGAGGTAATTACAGACAACGATGAGCGAGGTCAAGTTGGAATCGGGACCCTTATCGTGTTCATCGCGATGGTCCTGGTTGCAGCGATTGCAGCCGGTGTTCTAATCAACACGGCTGGCTCGCTCCAGAGCCAAGCTTCTGATACTGGATCAGAAACGCAGGAAGCAGTAGCGAATCAAATTGAAGTCGTCCACGCCGTTGGCTACACTGGTGAACACGATTCTGCCGACCATGCAGAAAGCGATGAGGTCGGACATCTTGACCTAACCGTCAAGAAGTCGGCTGGATCCGATGTGATTGATCTCACCTCAGCAACTATCCAATACACGAGTGAAACCGCCGATGCAACGCTCAGTTACGCGGATAGTGACGATTGGAGTGATGGTGATTCGACAGAAACGTCGTTGGATGACTTCGTCGACGAAGAACATGATGATGTGTTCGCTACTATAGAAGCTGGACAGAGTCCCGCAGATGAAGGTGATAGCTATGCTCCAAACGAAGAAGCTCAATCCCTCACGAATACTGATGATCGAGTAATCGTTCGACTTGATATTGACGCAATCGAAAACGGCGGTGATCCGGACACTAACCTCGGAGAAGGGGACAGTGCAACAGTCTCTATTACGGATCAGTCAGGTGCCCAGTACACCTACGGAGTTACGACTCCACCAACCTTCACTGGGAAAGAAGTAGTGACTGTATAACATGTTCGAGAAGATAACTGATTCGAGTGAACGAGGACAAGTAGGGATTGGGACACTCATCGTGTTCATCGCGATGGTTCTGGTTGCGGCGATTGCAGCCGGTGTCCTAATTAACACTGCTGGTTCGCTTCAGAGCCAGGCATCCGACACGGGCACAGAAACCCAACAGGCAGTTGCGAACCAAATCGAAGTCACTCATGCGGTTGCCGAAAATCCGCGTGAGTGGGACGATAGTGGCGAAATGTGGGAAGAGGCGGAGATTCCCGCTGAGGTAGGAGACGGAGAGTATGAACTGCACGAGAGTGAAGACATCTTCAACGAACTCAAGCTAACTGTCAAACAGTCTGCTGGTTCAGATGTGATTGATTTCACATCCATGACGGTTCAATATACCAGCGGTGACGAATCAAAGACGTTAGCACATGAAGAGGTTGCTGGAGACGTTCAAGCAACCCCTGACGAAGAAGCTGAAGCTTTCTTCGTTACGCAGGACGCTACTAGCGGCGATGAAATGCAATCGCTCACCAGTACTGATGACCGCGCAAATGTGATCATCCCACTAGTTGGCGATGAGGATGACTGGACCGAGGATCAGAATCAGCCTAATAGTCTTGAGCCAGGCGATAGTCTCACAGTTGAACTAGTGGATCAGTCCGGTGCGCAGTACAGCTACGGAGTGACGATGCCACAGACTGTCAGTGACGACCAGTTCGTTGTTGAAGTCTAACTGCTTCTAAATTTCTATCTTAGGATTGTTTTTTGCCGCAATCAGTACACTGGATCCGAACCCGCGGTGGTTTTTGGGGTTATCCTGGTTCTGTTTGATACAGTACCTAAATACTAGATAAATAATATAAAAATAAATCTATTAGTCAATACACAATTACGACCACAACTCATTATTCGATATCGTCCAGAGATTTTTACACGTATACTAACCACTGAGAGTATGATCGACGACGGCACCTCGAGACGCCGCTTCCTTGCCACAGCCGCCACCGCCGTAGCAACCGCGGGATTGGCCGGCTGCACTGGCTCCACCGGACAGATCCACCCGCAAGAACCGTCCGAGCCTCGAGAGGGGTCCCCCGAAGAGTTCTACTACTTCCTCGAGGACAACGACGTCGCGGTCGAGGAGTTAGCTCGAGAGGACGACGAACTATTCTTGACCTACGACTCCGAGGCCGAGACGATCGAGGAGTCCGACGAGGAGATCATGGTGATCTACGAGGTGTACAAGCTGGCGCTGATCCACCGCGGGTCCGAGATCGAGTATCTCTACAGCGAGATCGAGGACCCCTTCGAGGAGCAGGCGCTGGGCTGGGGGATCGACAGCGAGTGGGTCCACCGGTTCGACGACGAGGAGAGCGAGGGCAACGAGACCGACGCCAACGGGTCGACGAACTCGAGCGTGGGCAACGAGTCCGACGAGGAGGGCCTAGACATGGACCAGGTTACCCTCTGGAGTAACATCATGAACACCAAAGTGTACGAGGACGACGTCGAGGCCGTCGGCAACGAGAGCGACGCGAACGAGACCGCGGCCAACGCAAGCGACGCGAGTAATGACGTCCTCGAGAACGAGAGCGACTGACCACCCATGAGCGAGGACCTCCCATACGACGAGGGCGTGCTCACCCCCGAGGAGCTCTCGCTCGAGACCGACGCGGTCGACGAACTCGGCGAGAACCGGTTTCTCGTCCGCTCCGAGGGCGACAATCCCTCGAGCGAGTCCCCGAGTACGGTGCTGACCGACGGCCGCGGCGGACTCGAGGGCTCGAGTTCCGACGTCGGAACCGGACTGGCCGACACCCCCCCAGCCCCACGCGGTCGATATCGCGCTGAAAGTCGACGGCGAGGTCGCACGCCACCGCGCGGCCTCGAGCGACGTCCGCGAGGTGTTCGCCGAACTGCTGACCTGGTACGCGACCCAGCTCGACGACGAGCTCTCGCCCGAGGCGACCCTGCGGCTGATGCTCGAGCACGCCGACCTCGAGTCGCGGGGATGACGCGTCCTTTTTCCCGCTCGAGCGTCGATAGCGCCCTATGAGTGATCCACGCGAGGAGTTTCTGGCCGGCGAGCGACCCGATGACGTCGCCCTGTTCCTGGCCGACTCGTACGTCGCGGACGAGCGCTTCGAGAAGTTCGGCGACCCCGTCGAGAACGGGATCGTGATGATCGTCGACGGCGAGAGCGGCCGGAACGCGTTCAAGGCCGCGACCGACACCGACGCGATGGGCTTCGCCAAGACCGCGATGCAACGAGAAGGGGAGATCAACGACGACCTCACCACCGGGGAGTGTCCCGACGCCGACGAGGACGGCGAGCACGAACCCCAGTTCGTCTTCGCCTTCGCCGAAGAACAGAACGAGGACGTCGGCGGGATCTACGCCGAGGGCGCGGTCGTCCACGCCTACGCGCAGTGTGCCTGCGGGACGGCCTACTCGGATCGGTGGAACGTTGCCGACTCGTAGCCGCGACCCCCGACTCGTAGTCGCGACCGACAGCTCGAGGGCGTCACACCGACGACGACCCGTATAGCGACGAGCAGACATAAGGAGCAGCCTTTTCCTAACGGCCCGATTAGACACCGCTAATGAGCTCTTTCGAGACACCACAGAAGACCGACCGCGGCTTCGGCTTGTCGCGTCGCGAGGTGACGGTCGTCGGCGGCGCGAGCGGCCTGATGGCGGTCACCATCGCGTTGATGTACGCCTTCGCGATGACGCCGATCGCGGAGGTAAACCAGCTCGTGTTCTCGGTACCGATCGTCGGCGTCCTCGTCTACGGCGCGGCGATCACGATCGGCGACCTGATCGCCGAGCGGGGCGTCAAAAACGGGAACATGGGGACGGCGTTTATCGGGATGGTGATTCTCCAGGTCGCGTTCGCCGCCTTCGGCGCGGGTGTGATCGCGTTTGCCCCGCCGGATCTCCGGGTGACGATCCTCGGGATAACCGCAGTCATCACCGCGATCATGATGGCCCTGATCTCGGGGTACGTCTACGCCCGATCGATCACGTTCGAGCACTGGGGAACGTTCTCGACCTACGCCTTCATCGGCGGCGTGATCGCGATCCTCGTCGGCAGTTTCGTCCTCTCGGAGCTGCTACTGGTCGGCTTCGCGCTGATATTCCTCGGCTTTATTCTCCGGCTGGGCTACGAGATCTGGCAGGTTCTGGACAACCGCAACGCTTCGGTCGGCCTGCAGACGATCGGCGTCTACGTCGCCGTCGCCGGGGTGTTCGTCCACGTCCTGCAGCTCGTCCGGGCCTACGTCCTCTCCCAGCAGTAGCTCCCACCGGCCGATTTACCTCCCTCTTCCTCGAACCGTTCGCCGTGACACGCTACTACGAGGATCTGACGGTCGGCGATGTTTTCGAAACCGGTGGCTACACCGTCACGAAGGAGGAGATCGTCGAGTTCGCCGAGCAGTTCGATCCGCAGCCGTTCCACGTCGACGAGGAGGCGGCGGCGGAGTCGATGTTCGGCGAGTTGGTCGCCAGCGGATTGCACACGCTCTGCCTATCGGTTCGGCTGTTCGTCACCGACGTCGTTCAGGGCGAGGACGGCGTCGCGAACATGGGCGGGCTCGGGATGGACGACCTGCGGTGGCACGAGCCGGTCCGTCCCGGGGCGACGCTCCGCGTTCGCGTCGAGGTGCTGGAAAAGAACCCGTCGGAGAGTCGATCAGATCGCGGCTACGTCACGTTCGGCCGGAGCGTCGTCGTCGACGACGCGACCGTGCTGTCGATCACCTCGTCGAACGTCATCCGGCGACGGGACGCCACGAAGTAGTCGATTTCGAGGCCGGAAACGAGAACGCGATTTCGGTCCCGCTCGATCTCGAGGAACTACGTATCGTCGCACGACTCGTCTTCTTCGGCCGACTCCGCGACGTCGCGGAACGCGTCCAGTAGCACCTGCTTTGCGACCGCGCCACGCGAGGTCCAGTGCATCGCGTAGTCGAGCATGTCGTCGTAGATGTCGGGTTTGCAGCCCGCGGCCTTGGGGTGGCCCCCGCCGTTGACCTGCCCCGCGACCTCGTGGCAGCGCTCGAACTCGTCCGTGCCACGGATCGACGCGGAGCCGGCGGGTTTAACGATGATCGAGGCGTCGGCCCCGCGCTCGCGCATCGCCTCGGCGACCTCGTTCTGTGAGCAGCGCCCGTAGGTGATGCCCACGGTGTAGCCGCCGATCTCGCGGAACTCCGAGCGACCGACCGCCTGCTCGATCAGGGCCTCCTTCTCGACGCGGCGCTCGGTCAGAAAGTCCGTGACCCACTCGGGGAGATCGACGCCGTACTCCCGGACGACCTCGACGTACTCGGCGGGGTCGGTCCAGTAGGCGTAGTCCGCGAGGTCGTCGCTGCGGGGATCCTCGCGCAGCCAGAGGTCGTGATCCCGCGTCACCGCCGCGAGTTCCTCGTACATCGGCGAGAAGTCGTACTCGAGCGAGCGGTAGACGACGTCGGCGGTACACTCCTCGTCGGAGTCGCCGACGACGAGGTCGACTCCTGCGTCGCGGACCGCTCCGGCGATGTCGTCGCCCCACTGGTGGTGGTCGTACCAGGAGACTCGGTCGGCGGTCTCGAGGGCCGCCGCAAGTTCCTCCTCGACGTACTCGTACCTGTCCGGACAGAGGTCACAGATGAAGAGATCGATCCCCTCGTCGCCGTACTCGGCGATCCGCGCGAGGGCATCCTCGAAGTCGTGTGGACTGGCAGGAATGAGCGCGACCTCGTGGGGTGTGGGCTCGGGCTCCTCGAGCGGGTCCTCGGCCTCCCCCGCCGCGAGCGCGAGGTTCTCTTCGTGGGCGTCGTCGGCCGCTTCGGCATCCACGTCGTCTTCCTCGTCCGCGTCGGGCTCGGGCACGTTCCGGACGTCGCCGTAAGCCTCCCGGAGCAGGGCGACGCAGGCCAGCCCGTCGGCGTCCGGGTCGGCGACGACCGCGACCTCGGCCCCCTCGAGGGCGGCCTTGGTCTGTTCGTCCTCGAGATCCTCCTCTAAGTCGTCGGGGAGGAAGAAGCCGGTTCCGGGGAGCACCGACTTGCGAGCGGTCGGCAAGTCGGCGCTGTCGATGAGATCCTCGTACATGCTCTCCACTGAGCGGGCTGGCGGGAAGTAACCGCCGATCGACGACCCCAACCCCGATCAGGCCGCGGCGTCGTCGGCCGTTTCGAGCTGGCGAACCGTCAGGACGGGTGCGGGCGAGCGGCGGACGACGCGCTCGGCGACGCTGCCCAGCAGGAGGCGGTTCTCGCCGTGGCGGCCGCGTGTGCCGGTGGCGACGACATCGGCGTCGACCTCCCGGGCGTACTCGCAGATCTCGGCGGCGGGTCGGCCCTCCCGAGCGGCGCTCGTGACGTCGCCGTCGGTTCGGTCCTCGACTGACGCGAGCGCGGCGTCCGCGGTCGTCTCGAGCGCCGTTCGGAGCTCCTCGCGGAGCTGTTCGGGCGAGGCGTCGACCTCGCTGGCGTCGATCACCGAGAGCACGTGGATCTCGGCGTCGAACTTCTCGGCGAGATCGAGCGCGACGTCGACCGCGCGGTTGACGCTGTCGGAGCCGTCCGTGGCGACGACGACCGTATCGAACATAGCCGACACGTACGGGCGCCAGGGCTTAAACGCTCCCGTCGCGCTCGAGCCGGTCCCAGGGACGGCCGACTCGCACCCGGGACGCGGGGCTCCGCGAACCCGCCACCGTGGGGAGTCTTTTTGACGCCGGAAGACACACTGCCGCGTATGGACGCTAGCGAGTCGTTTACCGTCGACACGGTTCTCGCACCGGTCGACGGGAGCGAGGAATCCGCGACCGCCGTCGAGTACGCCGTTGCCGTCGCCGACCGCTACGACGCGTCGGTCCACGCGCTGTTCGTGCTCGGTCGCGGCGTCGTACAGGGAATAGACGCCGGCACCGTCGAGGAGGAGGCCGTCGCCGACAGCACGCGGGGCTTTCTCGACGACATCAGTCATATCGCCAACAGCGAGGGCGTCTCGCTGTCGACGTCGGTCGATCACGGGTTCTCGACGACGCGCAAGACCCGCCACCCAGGCAACGTCGTGCTCGACACCGCCGACGCCGTCGACGCCGACTTCATCGTCCTGCCGCGAGAGCCCGTCACCGGAGCCTCGGCAGAGGTCCTCGAGAAGGCCGCGGAGTACGTTCTGTCCTACGCCAGCCAGCCCGTGCTGTCGGTGTAACGGGAGAGCGCAGCACGTTTTCGTTCTCGGACCTCCGGCTAATTCGGCCGTTACGTCGGTCTGCACACGTCCCATTTTCTCGTCGGGTTCGCTCGCGTTGCTCGTTCACCGCTCTCTGCTCACGGGCGCGAAGCGCCTGTTCGCATGGTCAGCGGGACCGAAGGTCCCGCTCGACTCCAAAAATCCACGCTAAAAAGCCGCTCGCTCGAGTCGGTCGCTCGCGGATGCTGTGCTCGAACCGCACCGCAGCGGTCTCGGTTTCGCCTATACGTAACGAATCGCTGTGCCCTCTCACACTCGTTCCGGCTGCCGAACGTACAACCGTCGTCAGTCGAGCAGGATTCCCATTTCCTGTTCGAAGTTCTCCGTGCCGGTGGGCTCGAATCCGACCCGTTCGTACAGCGCGATCGCGGGGGTGTTCCAACGCTCGACGGTCAGCCAGACGTGCGTGATCCCCAGCTCGATCGCGTGACCGAGCAGGTGTTTCAGCAGCTTCGTACCGATTCCCGACTGCTGGTAGTCCTGAAGGACGAAGATCGCCAGCTCCCACTCGATACTGCCGACGTCCTCGATCGAGGCGGGGTCGTCGACATCGGGGACGAGCACGGCGTGGCCGACCACGTCTTCCCCGTGTCGGGCGACGACGTTGATGCTGTTTTCCGCGATCGTCTCGAGCCAGTTGCGGATCCGCCCTTCCCCGGTCGGCGGGATTCCCTGGGCGCGGTCGGTTGGGTCGAACTCGACGTACATCTCGACGGTATCGTCGAGGACCTCGCCCTCGAACTCGTCGACGGCCCGAAACTCGATCTCCCGACCCGACTGGTCCTCGGCGGTCGACGGCGGGGCGGGGAACGATCCCGACGCCGTGTCGGGATACACTCTATCAGGCATCGTTATCGCACCAGCTTGACCGTCGTCGGGGCGTTCAACAGAACGAATTCCGTGATCGACCCCAGCTGAATCTTCCCCATCGGGCTGACGGTGCCGCCGCCGATAACCAGCTGGTCGAACTCGCCCTGCTCGGCGTAGTCGACCAGCGAGGCGCCCGGATCACCCTCGAGACGCTCGAGTTCGGCGTCGACGTTGGCCTCCGAGAGCAGCTTCTCGGCCTGGCGGTACATTTCCTCCTGGGATCGCTCCGTGTCGGCCTTCTCGAGGACCGCGACGGTGAGGTCGTCGCCGACGTCGTCGGTGCGTTCGATCGTTCGGCGCAACGCTGTGACCGATTCGTCGCTTCCGGCCAGTCCCAGCAACACGTTCATGCGTAGGTGTGTGAGCTAATGGACGAAAACCGTTGTGCCCCGTTGTGCCGATCGAACCGGTGTGCGAGCGTCGCCGCGTGACGACGACGTTAAGGGTGCGTAGAGAATACGTTGACCGAATGAGTGACGCAGCGCTCGATGTCGTCGAGTTCGTGCTCACGACGAGCGTGTATTCCGACGACAGGACGCTGGACGAGAACGATCTCCCGCCGTCGTACCGACGGGTCTTCTGGACGGGCGGGAGCGACGACAGCGAGGACGACAGCGAGGACGACAACGAGGACGGACGAAAGCGAAGCGGGATCACCCGTCCGCTGTCCGCGACCAACACCACCGTACGGCAGGCGACGGGTGTCGATCGACCCTGGGAGGCCGTCTCGGGGTTGATGTTCACGGATCGCGACGAGTTCTCCGGAACGATCACGTTCACCGAGGAGGGGATGGCCGAACAGTGGTATCTCGATCGGACCGACGAGGAGCGACTGCTCGAGAACCCGACGCTCGCGAAACACTTCGCGGAACACGAGGAGTACGACGTCGACGTCAGCCACGAGGAGTCCCGCGAGCGAAACCGGCCGATTCAGGCCGATCGGGTCTGGATCGACGGCCTACTCGAGGAGTACTTCGACGAAGAAGAGGACGAGGAGATGCTCGACCTCGTCGACGTTCGCGCACCCGAAGAGCTCGACATCACGCTCGACGATCTCGTCCTGACGGACGGCCAGGAGGCCGAGATCGACAAGATCGCGAAAGCGATCGAACACCGCGACTACCTCGCGGAGATCGGCCTGCGCGAGATCGGCAAACTGCTGTTCGTCGGTCCCCCGGGGACCGGGAAGACCTCCACGGCCCAGGCGCTGGCCCAGGACATGGATCTGCCGTTCGTCGAGGTCAAGCTCTCGATGATCACCTCCCAGTACCTCGGCGAGACGGCCAAAAACGTCGACAAGACGTTCGAGGTCGCCAAGCGCCTCTCGCCGTGTATCCTCTTTATCGACGAGTTCGACTTCGTCGCCAAGACCCGTCGCAGCGACGAACACGCCGCCCTGAAGCGTGCGGTCAACACCCTGCTCAAGAGTATCGACAACATCTCGCTGATCCAGGACGACGTCCTCCTGATCGGCGCGACGAACCACCCCGATCAGCTCGACGCGGCCGCCTGGCGCCGCTTCGACGAGATCGTCAACTTCCCCAAACCCGACTACAACATGCGGGCCGACATCCTCCGGGTCATCACCCGACAGATGCGGATCGACGAGTTCGATCCCGAACTCGTCGCGGAGGCGACCGAGGGGATGACCGGCAGCGACCTCCGGATGGTGCTCCGGGAGGCGGTCCTCGAGGCGCTGACCGAGGACCGCACCATGCTCACTCAGGAAGACCTGCTCAACGCCGTCGAGGAGTTCGAGGAGCGGGATAACCTGAAGAACATGGACATGATCGACGGCGACCACGACGCCCTCGTGGCGGGCGGCGACGTCGGGGACGGCGAGGGCCACGATCACGACCACGATCACGACCACGACCACGATCACTGACGGCGGGAATCGGGACGACCGACGGCGTCGAGAGCGCAACGACCAACTGTTCGGACTCCCTCGGGACGGTATGTACGATTTCCACGCCCACACGAACTACTCCGACGGCTCCTTTCTCCCGGGGATGGTTCGAGCGGCCGAAAAGGCGGGGCTCGAGGGGATCGGACTGACCGACCACTGTTCGATCAGCCCGCGCGATCGGGCCAACGCCACCCGCAACCGCTACGGGTTCAACCTCGATCTCACCTACGAGCGACGCCGCGACGCAATCGAGCAGGTCCGCGAACGCACCGAGATCGACGTCTACGACGCCGTCGAGATGGACTACGATCCTCGCGACGAAAACGAGATTGCGGCCTTCCTCGAGGAGGCGAACTTCCAGTACGCGATCGGCAGCGTCCACGCCGTCGAGGGCGAGAACGTCCAGGTCTCCTCGAACTTCGAGGGGCTCTCGGAGGGCGATCGGGACACCGTCGTCGACGGCTACATCGATCGGCTGGTGGCGCTGATCGACTCGGAGCTGTTCGACGTCGCGGCCCACCTCGACCTGATCGAGCGCACGCCGCCGCTGCGAGGCCGGACGACGACCGACCACTACGAGCGGGTCGCGAGGGCCTTCGCTGACTCCCGGACGGTCCCCGAGATCAACGCCGGCCGCGCGACCCGCGAGGAGTCGATCGTCCATCCCTCCGAGACGTTCCTCGAGGCCCTCCGGGCGTACGACGTCCCCGTGACGCTTGGCACCGATGCCCACGCGCCCGGGGAGATCCGCGAGCGGACGACCTTCCTTGAGCAGTACCTCACGAGTCACGACCTCGAGCCGGTGAGCCCGCCGAGCCTGGAGTCGCACGCGCGGGAGTGACCGTCTCCCTGCGATCGCTGTAGTGATCGACCGCGACGCATGATCCCGTCGACACCACGTTTTTCCGCGCTCCGTCCGACGGTTCGGTATGACCACCGATCGGAACGTGTTCGGCACCGAGCTCGAACCCTGCAGCACCGACCCGATGACCGGCTTCCTGCGAGACGGCTGCTGTCGGCGCGTCGAGGGCGACCGGGGCCGTCACGAACTCTGTGCCGTCCTCACCGAGGAGTTCCTGCAGTTCAGCAAGGCCCAGGGCAACGACCTCACGACCCCTCGACCCGAACTCGAGTTCCCCGGACTCGAACCCGGCGACCGCTGGTGTCTCTGTCTCGGGCGGTGGCTCGAGGCCGAGGAGGAAAACTGTGCGCCCCCGGTCGTGCTCGAGGCGACCCACGAGGCCGTCCTCCGGGACGTCGAGCCGGATCTGCTGCGCGAACACGAGTACGACCCGCGGGACGACGACCCCTCGGAGTCGAACTCCGGCTCGGTCTCGGAGTCGGCAAACTGATCGACGACGTGTTCCCACCGTCTTCCTGTTTTCGAGCGTAACTTCGCTTTAGACAGGGGAACTACGTATCAGTCCGGTCCGACCACTCTTCCCGCGGAGGCGCGCACTGTCGATCGCCCGAGAGTAAGCGAGGGCGGTTGACGACGCTGTGCGAGGGACGAGCGAGCGGTGCGCGGCGCCGTGCGCCGCGGAGAGGCGAACGGTGTAACCGTGAGCCGGAAGCGAGTGAGTCGGCTGGGGAGGGCGTGGTCGTCCCCTGTGTTCTGCGAGCAGGACCTGCTCCCGGAATACATACCGCGAAAGCCCCTGGCTCCTTTTACTCCCAGTCAGCGGTGGCTGATCCGTACTGCAGACTCGACGCCGGACGTTTCACCCGTACCCTCTAACGGGCGACGGGTACCGACGAGAGGGTCGGGGAACCGACGGGGCGAACGCGGACGAGTGGGGAACACCCTTTATACGACGGCTTCGAATGGCCGACGATGAGCGATGGATCGAAACGGACGGACGCAACGGCGGCGTTCGCCGAGCGGGCGCAGGCCGAGTACGACGAGTCGATCCGTCACCTCGTCGCGTTCGGCAGCGCCGTCCGCGGCGACGACCGCGACGTCCACAGCGAAGCGGAGCTGTTGGTGGTCCTCGAGGACCTCGAGCCCGAGCGCGACCTCGAGGCGCTGGCCCGGGAGGTCGGCCTCGAGCACGGGACCGTCCTCGAGGTGCACGTGCTGCCGGCCGGTCGGTACGAGGAACGCGAAGACCACCCGTTCGTCGAGCGGGCGTTCGCCGAAGGGGACGTGTATGTGTGAGGGGGCGACGACCGCAAGCGGTTCAGGGTCGAGCCGCACACGCTCGAGCGGCGTCGCCCTCGAGGGCGAGGTGACGGGACGGTGACGATGCGGGTCACCCTGCTCGGCACCGGCGACACCACCGGGACGCCCACCGTGGGCTGTGACTGCGGGACCTGTCGGACGGCCCGCGAACGCGGCCTCGAACGGACTCGCTTCTCGGTCCACGTCGAGAACGAGCGCACGGGCGAGTCGCTGCTGGTCGACTTTAGTCCGGACTTTCGCTACCAGTTCCTGCGCGACGACGTCGCCCTGCCCGACGCAGGGATCATCACGCACATCCACTTCGACCACCTCGACGGGCTGGGCAACGCCTTCCGAGTGTTCGACGAACTCGAGATCTACGCGGCCGACGAGACCGATCCGCGAACCGGGAGCAGCGTCGCCGAGACCGTCGCCGAGGACTACCACTACCTGAACACGATCGTCGTTCGACCGACGTCGCCGCTCGAGCCGACCCGGATCTGCGGGCTCGACGTGACGTTCGTCCCGGTCGACCATCCGCCGCTGGTCTGTTACGGGCTCGCGATCGAGGACCCCGAAACGGGGGCGAAACTATCGATCACTGGAGATACGAACTACGAAGTCCCCGAGCGCTCCCGCGAGGTCCTCGCCGATCCGGACCTCCTGCTGGCCGATGCGATCGTTCCGGCACACCTCTGTGCCTCCCACCCCGCTGGCGGACGCCACGAGGGATCCGATGGGACGCCCTACACGTTCGGCTCGAAACACATGACCCGCGAGGGAGCGCTGGCGCTGGCCGAGGAACTCGAGGCGAGTCGAACCCGACTCGTCCATCTGGCACATTACTATCCCGCAGAAGAGGCGTTCGAGGAACCGCTGGCGGTCGACGGCGAGCGGTACGTCCTCGAGTGAGTGGCCTCGACCGCGACGGCGGTTAGAAGCCGCCGCCGAGGAGCAGGTCGATGAAGTCCTGTACCGCAAAGATCGCCAGGACGAACGCCAGCAACACGAGGAACGCGTTAACGACGTTCAGCAGCGTCGTGTTCCGGTACTCGCCCATCGTCTCCTTGTCGTTGACCGCCCAGAACAGCAGGAGGGCGGCCAGCGGCAGGCCGAAGATCCCGTTGTACGTCGGGAAGAGGATCACCATGTCGACGACCGAGAGGTCGAGCACACTGCTGATCAGCGGGGAAGCGAGTCCCATCCCGGTCAGGCCGACGAAGATGAGTTTGAACAGTCGGCTGCTCTGGTCGACCTCAATATCCATCGCTTGCGGGATAATGTACGCCGGCGTCCACATGATCGGGATGATGCTGTTGAACGCCGCGGCCGTCACGCCCGCGATGAAAAGCACCATCGCCCACGTTCCGAACACGTCGACGAGCGCCTCGCCGGGCGTCATGAACGTCTCGAGTTCGGTAAAGCCCATCGGCTGTAACACCGCGGCCGAGACGACCAGGATCGCGACCGTGGTGATCCCGCCGACGGTGAAGCCGACGGCGAGGTCCCGACGGGCGTCGGAGACGTCGCTCTCGTCGGTCCAGCCCTTCTCCTCGACGAGGATCGACTCGAGGAAGAAGTTGGGCCACAGCGCGGTCGTCCCGAGCAGGCCGGCCGCGATCGCGAGCGCGCCCAGCGAGTCCGATGTCGGGATGAACCCGAGGGCGACGGCACCGAGATCAGGATTGCTCGGTCCGGCGACGGCGAGGTAGAGGACCATCACCGACAGCATCATGATGATCATCAGCTTCTCGATCTTGTCGTAGTTCAACAGTCCGACGCCCATAGCCAGCAGCGTCGTCAGGACGGCGATCGGCTGCCAGGCGATGGCTCCTCCCGTGACGAACGAGACGCCCGCGCCGACGGCGGCGACGAGTCCGAGCGTCCAGGCGACACAGCCGATCGAGAGGAACACCGCGATCGCCGTCGCGGGACCTTTTCCGAGTTTCTCGCGGACGAAGGGCATGAGCGGCCGGCCGTGGATCCCCAGACGCGCGCTCATGTCCTGTGCCATGACGCCGAGCAACACCGCGCCGACGACGGCCCACAGCAGCGTGTAGCCGTGCATGACCCCGGCCTGGCTCGCGATAAACACCGATCCGGAGCCGAAGTAGCTGGCGACCATGACGAACGCCAGTCCGTACTCCTGCACCGCATCTGACAGTTCTTGCGCGATTCGTGTCGTGAAGTTTTCAGTGGTTCCCATGAATTAAATTTCCGGAAGTTCCGTTCGGGCAGTTCGATCAACCTACAGAGATAGTACTGCGAAGTCAACCAGGTATAACGAGTCGGGACGGAAAAGCGTCGGCGTTTCACTTTCCAGTCGAGGGGATTGACAGCTTTCGATACTCAGTATCGAAAGCGATCCGTATTCATCAGCGATCGCTCACCGGAAGCGCTCGAGCCCCGCCTGACTGTGGCGTTTCCCGTCCGGATCCGCGACCCAGTCGGTTCGGTCGTCCCGTTCGGCCTCGAGATCGACGTCCGGGCCGGATTCGGGTACGTACTCCGGGCAGTCGGTGCCGCAGTCGCTCTCCGCGTCGACGACCCGGCCCGCCCACTCGCAGTACGGCAGCGTCGCGCCGCTCGAGCCGTCGGCGCGACAGTTCCCACAGCCGGAAAAGCCGTAGGTTCGCCACCCCTTGCCGTAGGCTCGCTCGGCGAGCCGTCGACGGGCCCGGGCCTTCGCCGCGGGCGAGACGACGGCGATGTCGGTCCGACCGGGGTGGGTCTCGAGGGGTTCGATTCCAGCCTCGGCCACCGACAGGGGCGTCGGTTCCCGGAGTACGTCGATCTCGCGGACGGCCCCCGCCTCGCGGTGGATCCGCCAGATCCCGACCTCGTCGGGGATCCGGTTGCGGTGGGCGCCCGTGACGTAGCTCTCGGTCGCCAGCACGACCTCGTCGACGAGCCCGAGGCTGACGTCCGTTCGAAGCTGAGCCTCGAGTGCCCCCGGTCGGCCGAGATCCGGCTTGTTCTCGATGCCGACGATCCGGTCGTACCAATCGTGGTAGCGGGCGACCTGGCGGACGTACTCCCGTCCGCTATGGCGCTCGCGCTCGAAGAAGCCGATCTCGAGGGCGCGCTCGGTCGCCCGCCGCGCCCGTTCCGGGTGGCAGTCGAACGCGTCTTTCCAGTATCGCGCGCGGCCGGGACCGACCCGCGATTCGATCGCCGCGGTGGGAATCGCCTCGGCCGTGATCGCGGTTCGGTCGGCGAACGCGGGACCGGGATCGACGCTGACGATATCGAGGACGCGCCCGCCCGGATCCGCGACGCCCGCGCCGAGCTGTCGGGCGAGGAGGCGACCGCCGCGGGACTCGAGGGCGGCACACAGCTCGAGTTCGAACGCGAACTCGCTCACGACGGAACGAACGGGCGGTAGCGAGAAAAGGAGGCCGGTCGCGCACTCCAGTGAGACACAGTGTCACGATAGACAACAGAATTAATCACCCTGCGGCTCAAAGCCGGATGGTGTATGGGGGTACTCGATGCACTCGGTGTTCGAGGCCAGGACGGGACGACGCGTTACGAGTGTCGAAACTGCGGGCGAGAGCTGACGGCTGACGCCGAGGAGTGTTCCGGTTGTGGCTCCCGCGAGATCGCACACTACGAGTTCTGACCCGTTTCGGTTCCATCGTCTCAAATCCGAACGCCCGGAGTACGCGTCTCACCGCGAGCGAAACGCTGATTTACGAACAGCGTCATCGGCCGATGAGGGATGGCGAACAGGGATGACGTTTCCAGAGAACTCGCGGAGTGTACGAAGTGTGGCGCGGTCTACGCGGCCAGGCAGTGGCCCGACGGGACGATCAAGGCGATCGGAAGCGAGCGCTGTCGATGTGGGTCCGCCGAGTTCGCTGTCGTCGAGACCGACGAGGGGACGGTGCCGCCGGACGAGACGAAGTAGCCGGCCGCAGCGTCGGATGGCGCTTCCGACGAGTCGCGTGGGGCGAGGAGGGCGGTGGGGACGACACCGGCTCAGTTCGTGAGCGGCGACCGCGTCGCTGATAGCGCTCGAGCCGCGGGTCCTCGGCCGCGCCGGAACTCACCGCGCTTTCGGCCGCGGATCGGGGTGGTTCAGGTCGTCGATCGCCGGTCGTCGACCGCGTCGGCGATATCGCTCGAGGAGCCACTGGCCTGCGATCGACGCTCCGACGGGAACGGCGACGACGGTCGCGAAGCCGACCACCAGTGCGACCGAGACGGTGACCAGTGGCGGTCCAGTGACGGCCGCGGCGGCGGTCGTCGCGGCCACGAGCGCGGCGCTGAACGCGACGACGGTGAGGACACACGAGGCAAACGCCGACGCGATACTGCGATCGGTGCCGGGCGGTACGGTCGGGGGAGGGGAGTGTGGTGGGTGCATCGGTTCTCAACCGTACCGACGCGCCGACGCGGATTAAGTGTAATCTGAATTTCATTTCTGTAACGCTCGTTACTGAAAGAGATTTCAGGACCGATCGACCGACTGTACGGCTACTCGCTCGATTCGGCCGTTCGACCTCCAGAATCGACGGCTCCCTCACGAGAGGCTGCCGCGGTTCCACGCGGTGACGGTCCGCTGTCGACTCCACGATCGGTCGCAGCTACGCCTACTCCGCCGGAGTCACCCTACCGTACATCGTTTGCGTTCGATCGCCGACTCGTCTCGAGCACCGAGAGGTCCTCGGCCATCCTGACCCGGAGTTCGTCGCCGGCCACCGGTAGCCGCACCTCGAGGCGGTAGGGGTCGCGCTCGAGGATCCGCGTGTACTCGGGGGAGACACACCACGGGAGCGTCCAGTAGGGTCGGTCGTCGAGCGAGACGCCCCGTTCGTCGTGGAATCGGACCACCGTCGAGTGGTCGAGCAACCGGAGACCGGCGGCCGAACAGAGGGCGTGACCGCACTGGACGCACTCGTGGTCGACGCGAACGCCGACGCCGAGACAGCACTCGCCGGACTCGGTGATCCGGGTTTTCATCCGACCGCTACACTCCGGACAGACGCCGTCGGCCGCCAGACAGTGGAGGTGACGGACGCGCTGATCGAAGGCGTCGGCGATCTCCGGGGAAGTTCGGCCGTTCAGACCGCCGGGCGGAAAGCCGTACTCGCCGTGGCACTGCCCACAGTCCCGACAGTCGATCGCGAGGTGTTCGTCTTCGTAGGCGGCCCGAAGCGAACCGCCGCAGTCGAAACACTCCCCCGTAACGGGGAACGGCTCGAGCGTCGGCCGCTGGTTGAACGACCCGGCGATCACCGAGCGGACGACCTTCCGCCCGGCGTGTTTGAACGCGTACCCGACGTCGGACCGTTGGCCCGACGAGCCGCCGCTCGCTTCGCTCGCGGAGACGCCCTCACGCTTCGTGACGAAGTGGCCGGTGAGCTTCTGCAGGTGGTAGTTGAACTGTGCGGAGTCGCGCATCCCGACCGCTCGTCGCAGCTCCGAGAACGACACCGGACGCTCATCGGCCGCCCACAGCGCCTCGAGAATTGCGAGGCGGGTCTCGTTACCGATCAGCGCGAACGCGTCGGCTGGGTCCAGACACTCCGTACACTCGAGAACCGATTCGGGATCGGTGTCGCTCGAAACGGATGAGTCACTCATGCGAAATCCTACCACCCGATCGAGCTAAAGCGTTCGCTCAACGTCGTTTCTGTAATAGGACTGTCATTCTGGTGGGAACGGGAGCCGGCCCGACCCGATCTGCGGGGATCACGACTCTTCTCAGCCATCGACGGACGCGTTCGCGATCGGAAGGAGTTTAGGTCGTTGTAACGGTGTGCAATCGATGAGCGGCAATCGACGTCCGACGACGCGCCGCCGGCTACTCGCCGGCACGGGTTCGATCGCGGTTCTCGGAGCCGCCGGCTGTCTCGACGACTCCGAACCCGACGAATCGGCGGATGACTCGAGTCACGAAGACCACGACGACGGACGAACCGACGATCCCGACGACGGCGAGTTCGACGACGATCTGGTCGACGATCCGGGCGACGACGCGGACCACGAGATCGACGTCTCCGAGCTACTCGTCTACGAGCGCGACGGCGAACAGGTGGCAAACTCCCACAAGGGCCACTGGCACTACGAGACCGAGACGGGCGGACTGCCGGCGATCGAGCCCGGATCGACGATCGAGCTCGAGACCGTCTTCACGAAAGACGGCGAGGAACTCCCGCTGGGCGAGGACGAGCCGTACCGACTCGGCGTCGAACTCGGCGCCGAGGAAGACGAGATCGTCGACATCGACATCGACCCCGCGACCGTCTCGCTTTCGGGCGAGCAGACAGGGGAGACGGCGACCATCTTCCAGCTACTCGAGGCCGGGGACGTCGTCTGGGAGGCGCCCCCGATCGACACCCCTGTCGAGGAGTGACGGAGTCGAGATCGCCCGACTGCACGGAAGTGTTCGGCAGCGTGATACGCCCCGAGAACAGTAGGTTTATCAGTCGCACGGCGGAACCTCTACCTAAGATTACTCATCGTCTTATGGCAGGAACTCAACAACCGGAGGTGAACATCGGACTCGTCGGCCACGTCGATCACGGCAAGACGACGCTGGTGCAGGCTCTCAGCGGATCGTGGACGGACCAGCACAGCGAGGAGATGAAACGCGGCATCTCGATTCGGCTGGGCTACGCGGACGCGACGTTCCGTCACTGTCCCGATCTCGACGAGCCCGAACGGTACACCGTCGAACAGGAGTGTGCGGACGGCTCGCCGAGCGAGCCGCTTCGAACGGTCTCGTTCGTCGACGCGCCGGGTCACGAGACCCTGATGGCGACGATGCTGTCGGGGGCCTCGCTGATGGATGGCGCCGTGCTGGTCGTCAGCGCCAACGAGCCCGTCCCCCAGCCCCAGACCGAAGAGCACCTGATGGCGCTCGACATCATCGGGATCGACAACATCGTCATCGCCCAGAACAAGGTCGACCTCGTCGACTCCCAACAGGCCCAACAGAACTACCAGGAGATCCAGGAGTTCGTCGAGGGTACCGTCGCCGAGGACGCGCCCGTCGTCCCCGTCTCGGCCGGTCAGGAGGTCAACCTCGACCTGCTGATCCAGGCGATCGAGGAGGAGATCCCGACGCCCGAGCAGGATCCCGGGACCGACGCCCGGATGCACGTTGCCCGGAGCTTCGACATTAACAAACCCGGGACGACCGCCGAGAACCTCGCCGGCGGCGTCCTCGGCGGCAGCCTCATCCGGGGCGAACTCGAGATCGACGACGAGCTCGAGATCCGTCCGGGACGAGAGGTTGAGGAGGGCGGTCAGACTGAGTACGTCCCGATCCAGACGACGGTTCGGTCGCTGCAGGCGGGCGGCGCCGACGCGGAGTCGGTCACCCCCGGCGGGCTACTCGGGGTCGGCACCGGACTCGATCCCTCGCTGACAAAGGGCGACGCCCTCGCGGGACGGATCGCCGGCCCGCCAGGGTCGCTGCCGCCGACCTGGGAGCAGTTCACGATGGACGTCGACCTGCTCGACCGCGTCGTCGGCAACGTCGAGGAGACGAGCGGACCGGGCGACGCGGCCGACATCGACGAGATCAGCACGGGAGAACCCCTGATGATGACCGTCGGCACGGCCACGACCGTCGGCGCGGTCACGAGCGCCCGCAGCGGGGAGTGTGAGGTAAAGCTCAAACGCCCCGTCGCGGCCGAACCCGGCGCGAAGATCGCGATCAACCGCCGGATCGGCGCCCGCTGGCGACTGATCGGGCTGGGAACGCTTCGCGAGTAAGACGACGACAGCGCCATGAGTACCCGGGTCGCCCTCGATACGAGCGCGTTGATGATGCCGGTCGAACTCGACGTCCGGCTGTTCGACGAACTCGAGCGGCTGATCGGTCCCACCGAGCTGGTGGCGCCCCAGCCCGTGATCGAGGAGCTCCGGCGGCTCTCGGAGAAGGGCGGCACCGAGGGAACCGCCGCGTCGGTCGGCCACGACCTGGCGACCGAACGCTGTCTCGTCGTCGACACGGAGGAGTCGTACGCCGACGACGCCCTGGTCGAACTCGCTCGAGAGGGAAGCGTCGACTACGTCGTCACGAACGATCGCCCGCTGCGCGACCGGGTGCTCGTGGCGAGCATACCGGTACTTGCATTACGCGGGAGAAACAAGCTGGCAATCACTCAACCATAGATGTACAAACGGGTCAGACTGAAGGATACGGTCGAAGTACCGCCGAAAGCGCTCGGTGACGTCTCGCCGAAGCTGGTCAAGCAACTGCTACAGGACAAACTCGAGGGGCGGATGGACGAACAGGTCGGCAGCGTCGTCTCGGTCACCGAGGTCCTCGACATCGGACAGGGGGCCGTGCTCCCGAACAAGCCGGGCGTCTACTACGAGGCCGAGTTCGACGCCGTCACGTTCGATCCGGACATGCAGGAGGTCGTCGACGGAACGATCGTCGAGGTCGTCGAGTTCGGTGCCTTCGTCGGGATCGGGCCCGTCGACGGGCTACTCCACGTCTCCCAGATCTCCGACGAGTACCTCGCGTTCGACGGCGAGAACCAGCAGCTCGCCTCGAACGAGTCCAACCGCACGCTGGGGGTCGACGACGCCGTTCGAGCGCGTATCGTCACCAAGAGCATCGACGAACGCAACCCGCGCGACTCGAAGATCGGCCTCACCGCCAAACAGCCCGGACTGGGCAAGCACGGCTGGCTCGAGGAGGACCACGAGAAGCGCGAAGCGGCCACGGGTGAGTAACGATGGCATCCGATCGACTCGTCTGTCGCGAGTGCCACCGGGTCAACGATCCGGACAACGACACCTGTGACTCCTGTAACTCCTCGTCGCTGACCGAGGACTGGGCCGGCTACGTCGTCATCGCCCACCCCGAGGACAGCGAGATCGCCACGGAGATGCAGGTTACCGAACCCGGTGCGTACGCGCTGAAGGTCCGGTAACGTGGCTCGCGACGACGGCGGCGACGACGCCTACGCGGACGATCAGCTACTGGTTTTGCCCGACGAACTCCGCCACGAGCTCAAGGAGCCGATGGGCCCGATCGAGACCGACGCCGACGTGCTGCTCGAGGCGGTCTCGGGGCCGCTGATCGCCGTCGGCGACGTCGTCACCTAACACATCCTCCGTACCGGACGCGAGCCCGACGTCGCGCTCGTCGACGAGCGGACCAAACGCCAGCTCGTCGAGGACGAGATCCGCGAGACCGTCACCGAGCGGGTCAACGTCGAGGCCCGGAATCCGCCCGCGGAGCTCACCGCCGACGTCCTCGAGACGCTCCGGGAGAGCCTCGAGCGCGAGGAGCCGACGACGGTGCTGGTCGACGGCGAAGAGGACCTGGTCGTGCTCCCGGCCATTATGATCGCGCCCGACGGCGCCAGTGTCGTCTACGGTCAGCCAGACGAGGGGATGGTCCACGTCGTCGTCGACGACGAGGTTCGACGGGAGGTTCGAGCCCTGCTCGAGCGCTTTGAGGGCGACCAGGAGCGGTTCTGGAGCCTGCTCGAGGAGTAAACCGGTTTTCTCGATAGCTCCGTCGTCCGGACCCGTTTTCGACCGTGTGACGCGAGTATGACATGAGCACGGCTACCTCGGCGAGCGACACTCGAGACCTTCTTACCATCCGAGCGAGACGGACGTGATATGTACGATTTCGTCGTCGTCGGCGTCGGCCCCGCCGGCGCGCGCTTCGCCCGGCGGGCCGCCGAGCGCGGCCACGACGTCCTCGCTCTCGAGCAGGGAACGATCGGCACGCCGCTGGCCTGTTCGGGCCACGTCAGTACGGACGTCTGGAACGTGACGGGCGAGGGCGCCCGCGAGGAACTGCTCCAGAACGAGATCCACGGCGCGCGCTTTCACGTGGGCGGCCCCCGCAGCGACGCCTACCCCTTTTACAAGCAGGAGGTCGCCTCGAACGTCATCGACCGAGTCGGACTGGATCGCCACCTCGCCGACCTGGCTCGCGAGGCCGGCGCCGACGTCCGTGAGAATCACTCCGTCACGAGCGTCACGGAACGACGCGACCGCGTCGAGGTCGTGGCGAGCGGGCCCGACGGTCCCGTCACCCACGAGGCGAAGATGGTCGCGGGCTGTGACGGCCCCCGATCGCGGGTCCGTCAGGAGCTCGGCCTTCCCGAGCCCGACGAGCTCCTCCACGGCGTGCTCGCGTTCTCCGAGGAGGACGATTACGAGGATTTCGTCGACGTCCACCTCACCCCGCCGACCTTTTTCGCCTGGCGGATCCCCCGCGGCGAGGCCGGCGTCGAGTACGGGCTCGCGGCCCCGCCCGGCGTCGAGGTCACCAAGCACTTCGAGGAGCTGATCGACGGTTACGAAATCGACGTCGCCCACCGGTGTTCGGGGGCGATCCCGATCGGCCCCGCGGACCGGGTGACGAGCCGTCGAGGGTTCCTGATCGGCGACGCCGCCGCCCAGACCAAACCGTTCACCGGCGGCGGGATCCTCTACGGGACGACCGCCGCCGACCACGCGGCCCGCGAGATTGACCCCGGGCGTCCAACCAGCCTCGCGGCCTACGAACACGCCTGGCGCGAGGACCTCGAGCGTGACCAGCAGCTCGGCCACTGGCTCCGCCGGGCGTACTCCCTGCCCGAACCGATCCAGCGGATCGGCCTGGGTGCGCTCTCGGGCGAGATCGGCGTCCACATGGATCGCCCGACGTCGCTGGTCTCGCCGACCCACCTGAAGGCGATGCTCTCGAGACTGCGGCCGTGACTCCTTCGAGGCGTCGCTCGAGCGTGGCCTCCCGGAGCTGCAGGCGACGAACCGAAGACCCTCGTCGCGAAACGCTCGAGCGATGACCGGACGGCTGGCGGCCGTCGCCGCGTTCGTCGCGAGCGTCCTCGAGCGGCTGGGGATCATCGACGCCGAGCGACTGCGCCCGACGGTTGAGCTGGCCTGGCCCCGGATCGTCACCGGGGTCGCGATCATGTCGAAGCAGACGGCCGACCTCGCGATGGTCGGAATCGCCGTCGGCACCGCCGGGACTGCGGGCCTGGCCTTCGCGCTCGCCTACTGGGAGATCGTCGCGATGCTCGGGCTCGGCCTCGCGGGCGGCACCGTCAGCCTCGTCTCGCAGAACTACGGCGGCGAGGAGAACGAGCGGGCGTCGCTGGTCGTCGCCCAGAGCGTCCTGCTCGCGGTCGTGATCGCGCTCCCGCTCGCAGCCGCGTTCCTCCTCGTTCCCGACCGACTGATCGGGCTGTTCGGCGCCGGCCCGGAATCGCTCGCCCACGGCAGCACCTATCTCGTCTACGTCGCGCCGGCCGTCGTCTTCGAACTCCTCAATCTGATCGCCAGCCGCACTTACACCGGCGTCGGCGACACCTTTACCGAGATGATGGCTCGAGCCGGCGGCGCGGTGCTGAACATCGTACTCAGCGCCGTCTTCATCTTCGGGTTCGGGATGGGAGTCGCCGGCGCCGCGCTCGGCACGACCCTGTCGACGGGGTTCGTCACGGTCGTCCTCGCGTGGGGGATGGTCGGACGCTCCTACGGGAGACTCGGGATGGAGCCGAGTCCGGTGCCGATCACCCGCGAGGGGCCGTGGCTCGAGGCCGGGGTTATCCGCGATCTCGTCGAGATCTCGACGCCGGAGATCGGCCGCCGGCTCGCCCAGGGAGTCGTCGTGTTCCCCATGCTATGGATCGCCGCTTCCTTCGGACCGGTCGTCGTCACCGCCCTGGAGGTCGGCCGTCGGGTCCGGAGCCTGATCAACAGCGTCAACTGGGGGATGGGGCTGGCCTCGAGTTCGCTCGTCGGCCAGCACCTCGGCGCGAACGAGGAGGAGGAAGCCGGTGCCTACGGCGAGGGGATCGTTCGGCTCTCGGTGGTCTGTTACGTCGGGATCGCCGCCGTCGTCCTCGCGTTCGCCGAGCCGATCGCGGGGCTGTTCGTGAGCGAGCCCGCCGAAATCTCCCTGGCCGCGACGTTCGTCGCCGTCGGCGCCGTCAGCGCGATCGGGCTCGGTGTCGACGGCGCCGCGGCGGGCGCGTTGCTCGGCGCCGGGGACACTCGGCTCCCGCTGGTGGCCTCGCTGATCGGCCGGTACGTCTTCGCGCTTCCCGCGGCAGCGCTCGGGCTCGTCACCCCGCTCGGGGTCGGCGGGCTCTACCTCGCCCTCCTGCTCGAGACCTACGTGCCGGGCGGAATCAACTACTGGCTGTTCCGGCGCGGACGCTGGAAGGCCGTCAGCCGGCGGTATCGCCCCGACGCGGAGGCGGGCTAAAGAAGGTCGATCGGTCGCGAGGCCGCGCGGATGCGAACGCGGAAGCGCTACGCGAAGTCCTCGTAGGTCGGGCGCTCGAGGTCTCCAGGGAACTCCTCGACGGGGGTCTGGAGCTGGTCGCCCGACACCATGTCCTTGATCGTCACCTCGTCGTTCGCCAGATCCTGCTCGCCGACGATGACGACCGTCTCGGCGTTGATCGAGTCGGCGTAGTCGAGCTGGGCGCCGAACGAGCGGCCGGCGACGTCGGTCTCGACGACGTGGCCCCGCTCGCGCAGCTCACGGGTGATGCGGGCTGCCTCGGCGCGGGTGTCGCCGACCTGGAGCACGTAGTAGTCCGTCGTCACCGCCTCCTCGGGCCAGATGCCCGCACGCTGACACAGCAGCGACAGCGTCGCGTGGCCCGGCGCGACCCCGACCGCGGGGGTGGGCTGGCCGCCGAAGCTCTCGATGAGGTCGTCGTAGCGCCCTCCGCCGAAGATCGATCGGGAGACCTCGCCCGTCGAGTCGAAACACTCGAAGACGACGCCAGTGTAGTAGTCGAGTCCGCGAGCCGTCTCGAGGGAGATCGTACAGTACTCGCGGGCACCGAAGTCCTCGGCGGCAGCGAGCACGTTCTGGAGGTTCTCGACGGCCGCCGTAACCCGATCGGTGTCGGCGAACGACTCGACGGCCTCGAGATCACCCCCTGCGATGAGATCGTCGAACTCGGCGGCCTGGTCGTAAGAGAGCCCGGCCTCGACGAGCAGGTCGTGGTACTCGGCGGTGGAGATCTTGCCGGACTTGTCGACCGCGCGGATCGCCTCAGTGACGTCGACGTCGGCCTCGTAGCTCTCGAGGACGCCGCCGAGAATGTCCCGGTGGGAGATCCGGAACTCGAAGTGTTCCTCGGTGAGCCCGAGCCCGGTCAGGGCGTCGGCGGCCCAGGCGAGGATCTCGGCGTCGGCTTCGGGCTCCGAGGAACCGAAGATGTCGACGTTGGTCTGGTAGAACTCCCGCTGGCGACCCTGCTGGACCTGCTCGTAGCGCCAGAACGGCCGCGTCGAGAACCACTTGATCGGTTTCGACAGCTCCTGTTGCTTGGCGACGACCATCCGTGCGACCGTCGGCGTTAGCTCGGGGGTCAGCGTGACGTGGCGCCCGCCCTGATCCTCGAAGGCGTACAGCTCCTCGACGATCTCGTCGCCGCTCTTGTCGGTCCACATCTCGGCGCGCTCGAGTGCGGGCGTGCCGATCTCGCGGAAGCCGTACCTGCGGGCGGTGTCCTCGAGCGTGTCGATGGTCGCCCGCCTGGCGGCCATCTCGCCGGGGTAGAAGTCACGAAACCCCTTGATGCCGTCGTACATACCCCACCGTTCGGCGACGGCGACCTTCTAACCTTTCGTTTGGGCGTCGACCGCGTGAACCCGAAGCGTCGGCCGCGACGAGCCGTACTCGTCCCTCGAGCGGACGGAGAGATTTATACTGCAACGGTGAAGGCGTCGTATGCCTCCGCGAATCGATCGGACCGCTCCCGAGACGCTCGGCGACGGCGAGTGGCGGGAGCTGGGCCTGGCCGTCGGCTTCTGCGAACTCGCCGGCGTCGTTCCCGGTCTGCTGACCGCCGAGGACGCAAACGAGTGGTACCCGACCCTCGAGAAGCCGCCAAAAACGCCGCCGGGCTGGGTGTTTCCGGCCGTCTGGACCGCCCTGTTCGCCACGATGGGGGTCGCGTGGCACCTCATCCGTCGGGAACGAACGGCGGGCCCAAGACGAAAGCGGCGGGCCGAGCGCACGTTTCTCCTCCAGCTCGCGCTGAACGCGCTCTGGACGCTCGTCTTCTTCGGTCGGCGGTCGGTTCTCGGCGGCCTCATCGTCATCGCGCTGCTCGGGCCGGCGATCGCGGTGACGATCGTCGCCTTCTCTCGGATCGATCGCCGGGCGGCGCTATTGCTGGTGCCGTACCTGTGCTGGGTCGCGTTCGCGACGGTGCTGAACTACGGAATCTGGAAACGCAACCGCGATCGGTAGTATAGCTCGGTCACCGGACGTTCGTCACGTACGTCTGCTCGTGGTCGGGGAACAGCTCCGCGATGGCTCCGGGACCGTCCTCCGCGGCGATGATCGCCCGCAGCTCCGCTTCGTAGTCCGCGCGGTCGATCGACTCGCTCGGACCGACGGTCACCTCGAGGTGGTCTTCGACGAGCCGGTCGACCGCCGTCCGGCCGAAGCCCGACAGCGGCGCGATGTAGTCGACGTCGTGGCGGTCCTCGAGGCTCTGGGCCTGGGCCCGCGAGACGGTCGGCACGCGGTCGTCCCGGCGGGTGCCGTCGGCGACCGCGTCGAAGCGGCCCTCGGCGAGGGCCTCGAGGGCGTGCTGGTGGGCGTGTTGGATCCCGTTGCGGGGAAAGCCGTCCTCTCGGATCCGTTCGACGGCCTCGCGGGCGACGGCGCGCTCGAGCTCGAGGCGCTCGAACTCGAAACCGGCGGTGTCGGCAGTCTCGCGGGCGTGTTTCCAGTCGTCGCTGACGCCGAAGCTGACCGTTACGAGCGTGACGTCGTAAAACTCCTCGAGGACGAGCGCCGCGAGCGTCGAATCCTTGCCCCCGCTGTAGAGCAGTCCGAGCTCCATCACCGGCGCTTGATGTCGAAGCTCTTCGAGTCGGGTTTGAGCTCTTGGAGGAGCTGTTTCATCTTTTCGTCGTCGATCTTGCCCTGGATGCGCCCGCTGCGAGCCAGCGCGATCACCTGTTGTTCGACCTGTTCGCCGAACTGTTCCTTGCTCATCTTGACCGTGTTAAGCCGCTTTCGCGCGTCGTCGGTCAGATGCTGTCGGAGCAGCGCCTGCTTCTGGGCTTCGGCCTGTTGCTGGGCGGCTTCCTGGCTTGCCCGGTCGGCATCGCCGCCCCCTTCGGCGCGGTCCTGTAGCTGCTCCATCTTCTTCTGTCGGAGCTCCTCGAGTTTCTCCTCGTCGGGTGAGCCGCTCATGAAGGGACGTTGCGCGCGGGCGCAGAAAATGATTACGGACGATGAGAGCGAGAGACACCGCTGATCGGCGATCGGTCCGAAAGGATTCCTCGAAAGCGAGCCTTACGCGTAGCGCTCGAGCTCTGGGCGGTCGAGCTCCTCGAGAACCTCGCCGGCGGTGTCGTCAAGCAGGCTCCGGCCCGCGGGCGTGATGCGGCGACCCTCGCCCTCGGCGGTCTCGACGAGATCTTCCTCCTCGAGCTGCTGGAGGATCGTCCGGATCACGTTCTTCGAGCCGTCGGTTCGTCGGTCGGGGGCGACGCGGTAGCGGTTCGTCCCGGCCTTGCCGCCGCCGTACTCGGTGGAGAGCCGCTCGACGCCGACGGGACCGCGGTCGGCGACCTTCCGGAGGAGGCTCGCGGCGCGGGTCGCCCAGAAGTCCTCCTGCTCGGGGGGCAGTTCGCGGTCGACGCCAGTCTTTGCGAACTGGCTCCATTCGGGTTCGTCGAGTCGGTCCTCGAGGTCCTCGGCGAGCGCCTCGATGAGGTCGTCCGCCGGAACGTCATACATCGTAGCCATTGGCGTTGGGTTCCCTGCCGCGGCATTTAAGGCCATCGTTGTCTCCCGAGCTCGACCCCGAGCACCGTCCTCGCGGTCCGGACCGTTTTTCGTTCTGGCCCCGAAACGCCGGGTATGGACGAACGCGCCGCACTGGCGCTGTTGGAGGGGGAACTCGAGCCGGTCGGCGACGACGCGGCCGTCGTCGACGGACTGGTCGTGACGACCGACATGCTCCACGAGCGGACGGACTTTCCGCCAGGGACGAGCCGCTACACGGCCGGCTGGCGGTCGGTCGGCGCCTCGCTATCGGACGTCGCCGCGATGGGGGCCGACGCGACGGCTGCGGTCGCCGCCTACGCGGCTCCAGAGTTCGTCGCGGACGAACTGCTTGCGTTCGTTCGGGGGGCGCGGGACGTCTGCGAACTCGTCGACGGCGAGTACGTCGGCGGCGACCTCGACGGTCACGACGAGTTCACCGTCGCGACGACCGCGATCGGTCGGAGCGACGACCCTGTCCCGCGAAGCGGCGCTCGACCCGGTGACGCGGTCTGTGTCACCGGCACCCTCGGGCGGAGCGCGGCCGCCCTCGAGCTGTTTCGGCGAGGCGAACGCGAGGACGACGCCGACGCCCGCGAGCGCGCGAACGGGCTGTTCCGGTTCGAGCCGCGGGTCGCGGCCGGCCGGGCGCTCGCACCGCACGCGACGGCGATGATGGACTCGAGCGACGGCCTGGCGCGGTCGCTCCACCAGCTCGCCGAGGCCAGCGGCTGCGGGTTCGCGGTTGACGGCGAGGCGGTTCCGATCGACGACGCCGTTCGGTCGGTCACGGGGACCGAGCGGGAGGCCCTCGAGCGAGCGACGACGTTCGGCGAGGACTTCGAGCTGGTTGTGACGATCTCCGAAGAGGCGCTCGAGGCCGTTCGCGACGCGGTCGACGTTCCACTCTCGAGGATCGGGACCGTTCTCGAAAGCGGTGAAGGAATCACCCTCGACGGGGAGCCGCTCGCGGATCGAGGCTACACCCACGGCGAGGACTGATCACTGGATAACGGCGATCGGGACCGGCATGAAACACAGCAGGCCGAGGCCGAAGGTGACGACGCCGAGCAGGAATCGACCGGTCCCGAGCCGTTCCTCCTGAACCGGGCGTGCCGGGCCGACCGAGGCCAGCACCGCGGTGAAGATCCCCCAGAACACCCAGATGAACACCGAGTTGCCGCTGTGGCCGCTCACGTAGTAGAGGTACGCAGCGAGTCCGAACAGCGCGCCGGGAACCAGCGCCGCGATCGTCTCCTGGAGGTTCCCGGTCATCGCCCGGAGGATGTGGCCGCCGTCGAGCTGACCGACCGGGATGAGGTTGAGAAAGGTGACGAACATCCCGACCCAGCCGCCGATGACGACGGGATTGACCGCCGTGGCGGGATCGTCCCGGTACAGCGGCTGATCGAAGAGGGCGGCGAGCCACTCGAGCAACAACGGGTAGCCGAGCTCGATCTGGATCGCGTTCGGATCCGCGACGACGTCCTCGGGCGCGGTGACGGGGGGCATATGGAGTCCGACGATCGTGACGACGATCGTCGCGATCAGCCCCGCCAGGGGACCGGCGACGCCGATGTCGAATAGCGCTTTTCGGTCGGGCATCCGCCCCTTCATTTTGATCACCGCGCCCATCGTCCCGATCAACGTCGGCACCGGGATGAAGTAGGGCAGGGAGGCCTCGACCCCGTGGTATCGACTCAACACGTAGTGGCCCATCTCGTGGACGCCGAGAACGCCCAGAATTGCGACCATAAACGGCCAGGCTTCCCACATCGCTAGCGGATTCGCGAACGGGTCGATGTGGTACCACATCGATCCGGCGAACAGCGTCGAGACGACCGTCGCGAGTAGCAAAAGAACGTTCGTCCAGGGAATCCCGTCGATTCCGATAGACCGGGGTTCGGCGACGAGGGCGTACTCGCCGTGGCGCCGCGTCAGCTCGACGTCGTACCCCTCCTCGCGAAAAACCGGCCATAACTCCTGCATCAGCGGTTCGGGGGCGACCAGCGGATCGCCGTAGTAGACGAGCTGCTCGTCCTCCCGTCGGGTTTCGTAGACCGCAAACACCGACTCGACGCGCTCGAGCGGCGGTCCGCCTTTGGGGGGCGCGCTCCGGTCACCCGACGCCCCGTAGCCGGACGAATCGACGTCGTCCATCGTGCGAAGTCAGCGGTTGCTCGTATAAATTGCCTTCCCTAAGCGACGGCGATCACTCTCGGGAAATGAGTGACCCCGCGTGCCGAGACAGTCAGTCGGCCGCGGGTGAGACCGCAATCGGTTGATCAGGGGGGATGCCCGCGCCGGGTAGCGTCCGTGACGCATCGGCGCGGGCGATTCGGGTGTGGTTCGTCGAGAGGACGACAGCTCAGGCGGATTGCACTCGCCAGGTTGTCGCGCTCGTGTACGACCACTTCTCGACTTCGAGGTCGCCGTCCGAATCCGAGAGTTTGACCATCAGCGCGCCGATTTCCTTCGGGGACATGCCGACGTCGTCGGAGATGAACTTCCCCTTGAAGTACAGCTCGCCGTCCTCGACCTGTTCGCGCAGGTAATTCTTCAGGCGCCGTTCTTTGCTTTCCGTGGAGGTTTGGGCTGTCGTGCTCATCGACATCACTCTCTTGCAGCCAGTATATGTTATAAAGTAAGGACGATTAGCGAGATTTTGGTTGCATTTAGCGCACAGTCGAATAATAGGTACATTATTGCCCCCCTCGAGACGTTTCACGACGGAACGAGACGGCCCTAGATGTTTTATAGACCCACCTAACATATTATTCTCTTCAGAATCATAGTATTATACGAAATAACAATTTAATAGACTGTTTCAGCAGAGGTTGCAGTGTCATGCCGCTCAACGACACCACCACTTTCTCCTTGCTATGGCAGGCTCCCGAACGTCCCTGTTTCCGAGCCACGAATTCGAGAATCCGCCGGATCGGAGGCTAAGACTGCTCGTGAACCCAGAACTCGTCCTCGACGGTGACTTCCTTCTTGAACAGCGGTACCTCGTCCTTGAGTCGATTGATCCCGTCCTCGACCGTTCGGAACGCCTCCCCTCGGTGGCCCGCGAGGACGACGACGAAGACGATGTCCTCGCCGTCGGCGACGACGCCGGTTCGGTGGTAGAGTTCGACGTCCAACACGCCCTCTCTGGACTCGAGGTCCGTCTCGAGGGCGGCCATTCGCTTCTCGGCGACGCCCTCGTACTTCTCGAACTCGAGGTACTCGGTTCGTGCATCGTCCGCATCGTCCTTCGCGCGCACCCGCCCGGTAAACGTCGCGATGGCTCCCGCGCGGTCGGCTCGCGGAGAACGCTTGACCCGCGCGACGAGCGACTCGAGGGTCTCGTAGGGCTCTTCGGCCTCGAGGGCCTCGACGAGGGCGTCCTCCTCGAGGTCGCCGGGGCCGGAGACGGTCGCGAGGACGTTCTCGACGTCGTCGGTCGAGTCTCCGACGGCGAGCGTCGGGTATCGGAGTCGAGGAACGCCGACGACGACGGCGTACTCGCAGTCGGTCGAGAGCGCCGACAGGGCGTCCGCGACCGACATTCCCGTCCCCGATGCGGTCCAGTCGCCGTCGGCGCCGAGCGCGTAGGTGACGTCGCCGCCGACCGTCAGTGACTCCTGGGTGCCGTCGGCGATCGTCGCGTCGTACCGGACGACGCCGACGCGTCCCTCGCGGGAGAGTCGATCGACGACCCGATCGACGACGCGCTCGAGTCGCTCCTCGCTCGTACCGCGGTTCAGACAGCCGAGTACGTACATGTCGGGGGATTTGTTCGGTTCAGGTTTGTAGCTGTCGACGGGGAGCGGTCTTTGATCCCGCGACGCGTAGCCGCGGGTATGGCCAGTCGAATCGGCTTCACCGGCGACGTCATGCTCGGCCGGGTCGTCGACGGCCGTCAGCGGCGCCGCCCCGTCGACGCGGTGTGGGGGAACCTCCTCGAGCGCCTTCACGGGCTCGACGGGCTGGTGATCAACCTCGAGTGCGTCCTCTCGAAACGTGGGACGAAGTGGCGGCGCACGCACCGCCCGTTTCACTTCCGCGCGGATCCCGACTGGGCCGTGCCCGCCCTCGAGCGAGCCGGCGTCGACGTCTGCGCGCTGGCGAACAACCACGTGCTCGACTACGAGGAGGTCGCGCTTCTGGACACCCTGAAGCACCTAGACGGGGCTGGAATCGGCCGAGTGGGCGCAGGCGAAACCCTCGAGGAGGCGCTCGAGCCTGCCGTCGTCCCGATCGACGGACTCACGGTCGCGGTCGTCGGTCTCACCGACAACACGCCCGAGTACGCGGCCGACGACGCCTCGCCGGGAACCGCCTGGATCGAGATCGACCGCGAGAGCCCGGAGACGAGACGGCGCGTCCGCGAGGCGCTCGAGCGCGCTCGCGGGGCGGATCCGGACCTGCTGGTCGCTTCCCTGCACTGGGGGCCGAACATGGTCGAGGAACCCCCCGCGTCGTTCCGCGAGTTCGGCCGCTGGCTGGTCGAAGAGGGCGTCGACGTCGTCCACGGCCACAGCGCCCACGTTTTCCAGGGGATCGAGGTCCACGAGGGACGGCCGATCCTCTACGACGCGGGCGACTTCGTCGACGACTACGCGGTCGACTCGCGGCTGCGAAACGACCGGAGCTTCCTGTTCGTCCTCGCGGTCTCGGAGGGGGAAACGCCGACCGAGCTTCGCCTCTATCCGACCGAGATCCGCGACTGTGCGGTCCACGAGGCGAGTCCCGACGCAGCCCAGTGGTCCCGCGATCGGATGCGGGAGCTGTCGGCCCCGTTCGGAACTGCCTTCGAGCGCGACGGCTCGGCGCTGGTCCTCCCGCTCGAGGACTGATCGACGGCTCGCGGTGCGATCGACCGATCGCCACGGGACCCCGTCACAGGTGCCGCGGAGTTGGCAATCCTTAAGATAGCGACCCCGCTACACCGCGTTAGGATGAAAGTGGTCGTTTCTATCGGCGGGAGTGTCCTCGTCCCCGAGCCCGGGGCCGATCGGGTTTCCGAACACGCCGCGGTCATTGAGGACCTGGTCGCGGACGGCTGCCGGGTGGGGACCGTCGTCGGGGGCGGTGGCGTCGCCCGCGAGTACATCGGCGCCGCCCGCGAACTGGGGGCCAACGAGATCGAGCTCGACAAGCTGGGGATCGACGTCACCCGGCTCAACGCGCGCCTGCTCATCGCCGCGCTCGGCGAGGACGCCGTCACCGCGCCGGCCGAGGACTACGAGGAAGCCGGTGACGCGCTTCGGCGCGGCGACATCTCGGTGATGGGCGGGGTCGCACCCGCACAGACGACCGACGCCGTCGGGGCCGCCCTCGCGGAGTACGTCGACGCCGACCTGCTCGTCTACGCGACGAGCGTCCCCGGCGTCTACAGCGACGACCCCAACGAGGTCGACGACGCGACGAAGTACGACTCCCTCTCCGCGGCGGAGCTCGTCGACGTCATCGCCGGCCTCGAGATGAACGCCGGCGCCTCGGCGCCGGTCGACCTGCTCGCCGCGAAGATCATCGAGCGCTCGGGGATGCGAACGATCGTCCTCGACGGAACCGACCCCGACCGCATCGCCCGCGCGGTCCGCCACGGCGACCACGAGGGAACCGACGTCGTTCCCGACGGCGTCGGCGAGGAGCCGACCTACTGGGCGAGCAACGACCGATGAGCGCGAACGAAGACGAGACGACCGACGTCGACGAACCGGACGCCGAGAGCCCCTACACTCTCCAGCGCGAGGACGGCGACGATGCTCGCCACGTCTTCTGGGCCGACGCGGTCGCGGATCGCGTCGAACGGCGGGATCCCGACGAGCCGATCGTGATCAAGGGCGGCATCTCCCCCTCCGGCGTCCCGCACCTGGGTAACGTCAACGAGGTTATGCGTGGCTACTACGTCGCTGAAGTGCTCCGCGAGCGCGGCCACGAGGTCCAACAGGTGTTTACTGCCGACGACCGCGACCCACTTCGGAAGCTGCCCCGGACCCTCTGTGACCTCGAGGGGAACCTCGTCGATCTGGGCGAGGTCGACGCGGGCGCGCTCGGCCGGAACCTCGGCTCCCCCTACACCGACATTCCGGACCCGTTCGGCTGCTGTGACTCCTACGGCGCACACTTCTCGCAGATCATTCAGGACAGCGCGGACGCCGTCGACGTCCCGATCGAGATGGTATCGACGACCGAGCTCTACACCGACGGCGAGTTCGACGACGTGACGCGACACGTCCTGGCCAACCAGGACCGCGCCCGCGAGGTCCTCTCGCAGTACCAGGACAAGGTCGACGAGGACTACGTCCCGTTCAACCCGATCTGCGAGGAGTGTGGAAAGATCACCGAAACCGTGACCGGCGTCGACGTAGGGAGCGACCCCGCGACCGTCGACTACCGCTGTACCGACATGGACGCCGGCGATCAGACTATCGACGGCTGCGGCCACGAGGGAACCGCCACCATCCGCGAGGGGAAGATGCCCTGGCGCTTCGAGTGGCCCGGCCAGTGGCAGGCGCTCGGGGTCGACTTCGAACCCTTCGGCAAGGACCACGCCGAGGGATCGTGGCCCAGCGGCCAGGACGTCGCGCGAAACGTCCTCGAGATCGAACCCCCGGTGCCGATGGTCTACGAGTGGTTCACACTCGAGGGCGAACCGTTCTCCTCTTCCGAGGGGAACGTCATCCTCGTCTCGGACGTGCTCGAACTGCTCGAGCCCGAGGTGCTTCGCTATTTCTTCGCGAAGGACCCCTCGAAGGCGCGGGACTTCAGCATCGAACGGCTCGACCAGCTTGTCGACGAGTTCGACCGCTTCGAGGCGACCTACTTCGGCGAGGTCGAGGCCAGCGAGGACGAGCAGGCGTTCGCAGAGCGGGTGTACCCACTCGTCGTAGAAGAGCCCGGCGAGGAGAGGATTCGGCTTCCCTACACCTTCGCCGCGGTGCTGGGGATGTTCGACGATCCCGACCTGCGAGAGGAGGTCGCCCGCAAGGAGGGCCACATCCCCGAGGACGCTCCCGAGTGGGCAGTCGAGGGCGCCCTCGAGCGCGTCGAGCAGGCGCGCAACTGGGCCCGTCGGACCGGCAACGAGTTCGACTACGAACTCAAGCGCAGCGAGATTCCCGACCACGCTTTCGATGCGGCGACCGAGGAGGCCCTCGAGGAGCTCGCCGACTTCGTCGCGGAGGGTCACGAACCCGACGAGATCCAGGGCGAGATCTACGAGACCGCGAAGCGCCACGACGTCGACGTCGGCGACTTCTTCGGCGCCGGCTACCGGCTCTTCTTCGACGAGGAGCAGGGGCCGAAGCTCGGCCCGTTCCTCGGAAAGGTCGACCGGGAGTTCGTCGTCGCGCGACTCCGTCGGGAACGCTAACAGGTTCTCTACTGTCGCCCGACGGGCTCCGGCCAACACAAACCATTTGAGAGCCCCACCCCGAACTACGGTAGATGCAACACGGCTCTCCCGCTTTCGTCTCGATGCCGGAACTTTTCGGTTCGACGACGCTGACGTGGGTGCTCGTCGGTCTCCTCGCCTACTGGTTCCTGATCCTCTCGCTTCGCAACGCCGGACTGTTGCCCAGCTACGTCGGGACCCAGGGCCCGATCACGACGTTTCACACCAAACGCGGCCGGGAGTTTCTGGACTGGCTTTCCGGACCGAAGCGGTTCTGGCGAGCGTGGGCCAACGTGGGAATCGGCATCGCGCTCGTCGTCATGGTCGCGATGTTCGGCTTCCTGCTGTTCGCGGCGATCGCCGCGCTATCGGCACCCCAGCCGACGTCGTCGGTCCAGCAGCCACGGAACGTCCTGATCATCCCCGGCGTCAACGACTTTCTCCCTCTCTCCGCGACGCCAGGGATCGTCTTCGGACTGCTCGTCGGCCTGGTCGTCCACGAGGGCGGCCACGGGCTGCTCTGTCGCGTCGAGGACATCGACATCGAGTCGATGGGGGTCGCGATGCTCGCGATCCTCCCGATCGGCGCCTTCGTCGAACCCGACCAGGAGAGCAGCAAGAAGGCCGATCGCGGAGCCCAGACCCGGATGTTCGCCGCCGGCGTCACCAACAACTTCGCGATCACGATCGTCGCGTTCGCCCTGCTTTTCGGCCCCGTCGTCGGCTCGATCGCGGTCGCCCCCGGCGCCGCCGTCGGCGGGGTCGCCCCCGGCTCGCCCGCCGCCGACGCCGGCCTCGAGCCCAACGACCGCATCACCGCGATAAACGGCGAGGAGATCGAGGACAACGATCACTTCCTCGAACTGCTCGAGACCGCCGACGGCGAGACCGTCGAACTCGAGCGCAACGAGGAGGAGACCGTGACCGTCCAGCGGTCGCTGGTCGTGACCGCGGCCATCGACGGGAACCCGGCCGGCGTCGACACCGGCGAGTCGGTGTTCGCGGTCGACGGCGAACCGGTTGCGACCGAGGACGAACTGCTCGAGGCAGCCGGCGACGACGAGATAGTTACGCTAACCGTCGGCGAGGACGGCGACACCGACCAGCGGGAGGTCCCAATCGGTGCGGCCGTCACGCTCGTCGAGGACGGACCGCTCGCCGACGCCGGCGCCCCCGCAGGGGAGCAGATGGTTATCACCGAACTCGACGGCGAGCGCACCCACTCCGCGTCGGTGCTCCAGGACCGACTCGGCGAGACTGATCCCGACGACGAGGTCACGATCGCCGGCTACCTCGACGGCGAGCGCGTCGAGTACGAGATCACCCTCGGCGATCGAAGCCAGGTCACCGGCGGCGGAACCGCGGGCTACCAGCCGATCGAGGGCGTCTCCGGAATCTCGGCTGAGGCACTCGGCGTCCAACACTACCCCGCCGAGGCGTACCTCACCGTCCTCGGCGGCGACGGCGACGACCAGGTCAGTCCGCTCGTGGACTCGTTCCTCGGGAAGATCGGCTTCGCGCTGTTCCTCCCGCTGGCGGGCTTTCTCGACGTCCTGCCGTTCAACTTCGCGGGCTTTACTGGCGGGGTCGAGAACTTCTACCAGGTCGAGGGCTCGCTCTCGATACTCGGCGACTGGACGGTCTTTGTCATCGCCAACCTGCTGTTCTGGACGGGCTGGATCAACGTTCAGCTGGGCTTTTTCAACTGCATCCCGGCGTTCCCGCTCGACGGCGGTCACATCCTCCGAACCAGCACGGAGGCGGTCGTCTCGCGGCTGCCGATCGACGCCACCCGCGGGATGGTCAGGATGGTTACGACGACGGTCGGGTTGGCGATGCTCGCCAGCTTCGTGTTGATGCTGTTCGGGCCGCAGCTGTTGAACTGAGCGACCGCTTTCGATCGTCGACCGGCGTCGTCTTCGACGTCCTCTCGTTCGAGCGTGATCGCGTCCGAACCGATTCCGACAGCCCGTCGTGGTGGCTCGCGACGTCGATCGGATTTGCATGAAGCGAGTCAGAAGAAACGTCGCGCTCTCGAGGGCGACGGGACGGCTACTCCTCCTCGTCGATCCCGTGGCGCTCGTAGAACTCCTCGGGCGTGTCCTCGATGCGCCCGAAGTCGGCGTCGAAGTAGTGCTCGTGGTGGCGAACGACCTGTTCGACGATCCAGGCGCTGAACTCCTCGTTGAAGCGCCACTCCCCCTCCATCTCGGGAATCTCGAAGCGCTCGTCCGTCGAAAAGGCCGCGTAGACGTGGAAGAAGCCGAGGATGACGTCGGCGAAGTCCCGGGCCTTCTCGGCGCCGCTCTCCCGGCGGTCGGCGAGCTCCTCGTGTCCGTCGTCGGTCAGCTCGAAGTACTTCCGGTCGGGTTCGTCCTCGCGTTCGATCCGCTCGGCCCACCCTTTCTCCTCGAACTTGTAGAGGATCGGGTAGACCGAGCCGTAGGACGGTTCCCAGTGACCGCCGCTGATATCGCGGATCTCCTTGAGAATCTCGTAGCCGTAGCGGGGTTTCTCCTCGAGTAACTCGAGGACGAGATACGCGATCACTCCCTTCGGCGGTCCACTCTTCCGCATGTCACTCGAGATTTTGACGGATGTACGTAAAGGGTTTCGGTCACCCCATTCGCGATCGGTGTGGCGGGTCCTCGAGTCTCGAGGATCGGTTAGAGGGACACCTCGTACCGAGCAGAGTCCTCGTCTCGAGTGCCGTGCAGGTAATTTCCGGAACACGGCGACCGTACCGAGTGAGCCTCGGAAGGGGCCAAGGGGAGTGAACGAGACGACACCGGGAGGAGTTTGCCGATATTTCGACGCTGTTGTGACGAAATGGAGTAGCCGTTCCGTTGCCCAGAGTTTTAGCAGACGCACAGAAAGGGTCGCCTTCACCCCAACGTCGGGCTCTGGGCGCTACTCCTCTCGGAGTTCGACGGCACCGGCCATCTCCTCGGGGTGCGTTTCACAGACGTACTGTTCCACCTCGGCGGTCGCCTCGGCGACGAGCGTCTCCGTCTCTCCCTCGTCCTCGAGGAACTCCGTGGCCGCGACGGGATCGGAGCCGTCCCACAGTGCGAAGTTGTGGACATCGCCGTCCACGTTCGTGACTCGGAACTCGTACTCGCGGCCCTCGTAGAGGACGATATCCGGGTTCTCCTCATCCTCGATGGGGTCGGGCTCGGTCCCGATCCAGCCGTCGGTGTCGGCCTCGAACTCGAGCGTCGAAACGTCCTCCCACTCGTTCTCGTCGCCCTCGGGCGGGTCAGGATCGTCCTCGTCGGCTTCCTCGGTAACCTCACCGTCGCTCTCGTTCTGATCGGGCTCGCCCTCCCCGTCGCCCGTCCCTTCGGTACAGCCGGCGGCGAGGGTGACTCCAGCGGCCGCGCCGACCAGTTGGAGGGTCGATCGGCGCGAGCGTGTATCTTTCCGGGTCATGGTCCGCCTTCGTTCCCGAGCCCCGTGAAACGGAGGCCGGCATTCGCGGAGTCCGATAGCAAGCGGGAGCCGTTCGAAACCCTGTCCTTCTTGACGGCGCCGGCCTAACCCGCGCGTATGGAACGACGACGACCGCCACAGACCGAAGAAGGCTGGTACGTGCTCCACGACTTCCGGTCGATCGACTGGGATGCCTGGCGGGACGCCCCCGAACGGCACCGCTCGAGCGCGCTCGAGGAGGGAGTCGACTACCTCTCGGCCGCCGAGGACGCCGTCGACGCCGAGGAGGGCGAGTCGGCGACGTTCGCGATGCTCGGCCACAAGGCCGATCTGCTGGTGCTCCACCTGCGGCCGACGCTTTCGGACATCGACGCGCTAGAGCGCGGGTTCGAGCAGACCGCGCTCGCGGAGTACACCGAACGGGCGGACTCCTATCTCTCGGTGACCGAGGTCTCGGGGTACATGTCCGAGGAGTTCTTCGAGGACGACGAGGAGGTCGAGGACACCGGGATGCGCCGGTACATCGAGACTAGGCTGAAGCCGACGATCCCCGACAGCGAGTTCGTCAGCTTCTACCCGATGGACAAGCGCCGCGGCGACGAGGACAACTGGTACGACCTGCCGTTCGACGAGCGCGCCGACCACCTCTCGAGTCACGGCGAGATCGGCAAAGAGTACGCCGGCCGGGTCACCCAGATCATCTCCGGAAGTATCGGCCTCGACGACTTCGAGTGGGGCGTGACGCTGTTCGCCGACGACCCGACCGACGTCAAGGACCTGCTCTACGAGATGCGGTTCGACCCCTCGACCTCCCGGTTCGCGGAGTTCGGCCGGTTCCTCTCCGGGCGGCGGGTCCCGCCTACACAGCTAAGAGCGTTCCTGGCGGGTGAGCCGATTCCGCAGGACGAGACCGAGCACGCCCACCACCACGGCGAGTCGGGTGACCACCACGGCACCGACAGCCATCACGGCGACTCGAGCGGTCACCACCACGGCGATTCCGGCGGGTCCGACGGTCACCACGGCGGAGACGACGGGGACGACGAGGAGTCGGTCCGCAGCGAACTCGAGGAGATGGGCGTCTACGCAGGCCAGCCCCACGGCGAGGACGTCCACGCGGTCGTGCTCTACTCGGCGGCCGACCCCGAGGAACTGTACGAGGAGGTCGAGGGCCTGCGGACGAACTTCGACCACTACGACACCCACGTCAAAACGGCAGTCTACGAGCCGAGCGAACTCGCCGATGACGAGAGCGAAACCGCTGTCGTCAGCCTCTGGGAGACCGAGCGGGCGGCCAACACCGCTGCCGGGTTCCTCGCCGACCTGCCCGAGATCGTTCGGCAGGCGGGAGACGACAGCGACGGCTCCTGGGGGACGATGGGAATGTTCTACGCGGTCAAGCCCGAACACCGCGAGGACTTCGTCGACACCTTCGAGGACGCCGGCACCCTGCTCGCGGACATGGAGGGCCACCGCAAGACCGACCTGCTGGCCAATCTCGAGGACGAAAACGACATGTTCATCGCCAGCCGCTGGGACTCCCGCGAGGACGCCATGCAGTTCTTCCGCAGCGAGGCGTTCGCCGACGCCGTCGAGTTCGGCCGGGACGTCCTCGAGAAGCGACCGCGACACGTCTTCCTGGCCTAGAAGGGATCCGACGGACCGACTCCGTCGTAAAAGAGGTAGCCGGCGACCCCGGCCAGCCCGAGAACGAGCGTGAGGTAGGGCCACCTGCCAGCGTCGTGGTCGGTCAACGTGGCGTGTGCGACGATGACGACGGCGAAGCCGACGTTTGCGACCGCCATCGCGAGCAGGAACGAAACGGTCTCCATCGTTCGTAGGGTTCGGCGTCGGCCAGATAGCCGTTTCGGACCGTCATCCCTCAGTCCGCTTTCGCTCGAGAGGGGCATCTCCGATACCCACCGCGAGCAGTCGACGCTGCGAGCCGGTCGTCGTAGAAGGGGTCCGATCGCCCGATCGAAAATCGCGGGCGGTCCTCGTCGAGTCGATCGTCGGGAACGCGGCTCCGCCGCGTTCGGAGAGTACAGTTAGTCGAAGTCGTGATCCGGGTCGTCCTCGACTTTCCGTTTCATCGATTCGCGGCGGGACTTGGCGTCCCGACCCGTCGCCTCGAGCAGGAAGTCGTTTTTCGCGTCGACTGCCTCGCCGGCGGCCTCGAGTTCGTCGGGGCCGAGTTCGGTCGGATCTCGCTCGTGGAACTCGACGGCGAGCTTGTCCTTCTTGCCGGAGTATTCGACGGTGCCGACGACGATTTTCTCGAAGACAGGGTTGTCGGGCTCGGCGATCACGAACAGATCACTTCCCTTGAACTCCTGGGTGTCCGTAATCGGACCAAAGTAGTCCTCGACAGTGGCCTCCATGTCGGGGATTCGCTCCTCGAGATACTCACCGCGGCGCATCTTGTACTCCTTCATGAATTGGTGATACACGGGGGAGTGTTTACCTCTTTTCATAGTCGCTGCCCCGTCTCCCGCTGCAGTCGGGCGACGAGCCCGACCGTCGCTCGAGCCGAGCGAACCGCGACGAAAACAGACGGTCAAAAGACCCGCGAACCCGGCGGTCAGCGGTCGGGCTGAGCGCCGAGGTATCCCATCCGGCAGTCGGGACAGATGTCGCCGGTTCGAAGGGAGCTGCGGTCGCTGCCCGCGGTAAAGCCACAGCGAGGACAGTGCAGTTTCGCCTGCCCGTCGCCGCCCGGAATCCCACCTTCGCTACCGGGTGTTGGCGCCTCGCTCGCCCGCTCGATGCCGCTCCCCGGTTCGGCGTCGGGCTCCGCGCCGACCGTCGTCTCCCCGCCGCTCGTGGCTGGCGGACCGTCCGCGCTCGTCGACCCGGCCGTCTCCGGTCCCGGCTCGGTCTCGACGTCGCTCGAGCCCCCCTCGATCGTTTCGGCACCGGTGTCGAGCAGGATCGCGTCGTCCTCGAGGGGTTCGGACTCCCTGTCGGGCCAGTCGTCGGACTCGCTGTCGGTCCCGCGCTCGACCGGTGGACCGACGTCGCTGGAGCCGGGCCACTCGCCGTACTCGCGGTCGGTCGTCGCCGTCCCGTCGTCCTCGAGGATCTCGCCGTCGTCGGTGACCGGATCGCCGTTCTCGTCGGTCGGGAGTTCGAGTCCGGTGTCGGCGGCGTCGGCTCCGGTAGCACTCGAGCCCGTGGTGCCGAGACTGGTGGAGCCGGTTTCGGTAAAGTCGGTCTCGGTGACGTCGCCCTCGGCGGCTTCGGATCCGGGGGTTTCCCCGGTTCCGGAGATACCGGCCTCGGCCTCGGCCGACGACGGGCGCCGTGTCGGCGCGGGCTCGCTCCCGGCGTCGTCGGCATCGATAAACGTCGCGTCCGTTGCTCCCGGTTCGGCCGTGAATCCGCCGGCGTCGGCGCCGCCGGACTCGGCTGCTGGTGGCTCCGCCGACCGGGGTGTCGATTGCGGCTCGGGTTCGTCGGGTCGCGGGCCGGCGCCGGCCGTCGAGATACTCCGCACTTCGGTGTTCTCGCTGACGACGTGTTTGTCGCCACAGCGAGCACACTCCTCGTACTCCCGGACGGTGACGACGACCTCGCTCCCCCGCTCTTCGCGCTCGCGTTCGACGTCGACGTCTCCGTAGTCGTGACCGAGCAGCGAACATCGCAGGACCATTGTCTCACCGTATCGAGTCAGGCCATAAAAAACGTACTGCATGGGCGCTGTCGCGGCTCTGTCGGTCCCGCTGCGACGGCGGCTCTCGAGGGGACCCAGAACGACAAACGTCAAATCCCGGGTCGACGAATAGGCTGACGGATGAGAGCAAAGCGGGAGTACCGGGACCGGGCGGAGACCGAGGTGGCGGTACTCGACGCGCTCGTCGACCGGGCTGACGACGGGATGACCGTCTTCGAACTCCGTGCGGAAGCGGAAGTCGACATCGACGAACTCGAGGAGGCACTCGCGACGCTCAAGGAGGACGGGCTGATCGACGTCGAGTCCGAAACTAGCGAAACGGTAATCAAGCCCGACGAACGCGTCGTTCCGGAGATGCCGGCCGACAACGCGGACGAGCAGTCGATCGGCGACTGGCTCCGCGAGCGCATGCCCTTCTGAATCGAAACGCCTGTGGGTGCCTAGCCCCTCTCCGTATCCATGAGCGTCATCGAGGCCATTCATACGGATCTCGGAGCCACGTTCGGCGATCGCGCCGGCCGAACGGTCGTCGAACACTACGGACGGCCCGAGCGGGCCCACCGCGCGGTCAGAAACGGCGTCGGCCTGTTCGAGGCCGCCTACGGGGTCGTCGTCGTCGAAGGCGAGGACCGCCTCGAGTACGTCGACAACGTCGTCTCGAACCGCGTTCCTGACGAGGACGGACAGGGCTGTTACGCACTGGTGCTCGGTCCGCAGGGCCGCATCGAGATCGAACTCTACGTCTACAACGCCGGCGAGCGACTGCTCCTTTTTACCCCACCCGCCCACGCCGACGACCTCGCCGAGGAGTGGTCCGAGAAGATCTTCATCCAGGACGTCGAGATCCGGGTCGCGACCGACGACTACGCCATCTTCGGCATCCACGGCCCCCACGCGACCGAGAAGATCGCGAGCGTGCTCAACGGCGCCGGCTCCCCCGACGAGCGCTACTCGTTCGTCCGCGGGACGATGGGCGACGACGGCGTTACCGTCGTCCGCACCGACGCGCTCACCGGCGAGGAGAGCTACGAGGTGATCTGTGCGGTCGACGCCGCCGAGGACGTCTACGACGTCCTGCTGAACCAGGGGCTCAACGCCGCCCCCTTCGGCTACCGAACCTGGGACACCCTCTCGCTCGAGGCCGGCTCGCCGCTGTTCGAGACCGAACTCGAGGGGCAGATCCCGAACGTGCTCGGCCTGCGAAACGCGCTCGACTTCGAGAAGGGCTGTTACGTCGGCCAGGAGGTCGTCTCCCGCGTCGAGAACCGCGGTCAGCCCAGCAAGCGTCTCGTCGGGCTGACCCTCGAGGGCGGGGCCGTTCCCGACGCCGGCGCCGCGGTCTTCGACGGCGACTCGTCGGTCGGCGAGGTGACGCGGGCCGACACCAGCCCACTGCTCGAGGAGTCAATCGCGCTCGCGGTCGTCGAGTTCGGCCTCGAGGCCGAGTCGGTGACGGTCCGCGTCGCGGGTGAGGAGATCCCGGCTGCGTGCACCGAGTTGCCGTTCGTCGACGGATCGGATCGCTCGGACAGGTTGCCGGAGTACCAGTAACGGGGGTCGTTCTCGCGGTGGTTACCTTCGACGTCGGGGCGGTTACCCTCGACGTCGCGGCGGTCGCCCTCGATGTGGCGCGCGCTATCGACCGACCGAGCGCGAGCGAGGGCGGTCGACGATACTGCGCGAGGTCTTCGCGAGGAAACGAGCGAAGACTTGGAAGACGCACTGCGTCTTCCTGTGGATGAGTGAGCGGGCGCGAACGATCGAATCGGCTGGGGAGGGTGTGGAGAACCCCTGTTGACAGGATAGCAGGGTACTCCGCAAAGAGGTGTCAGAGCCACCTCTTAGGAGTGTTCTCGCCCCTATTTCGGTGAATCCACCGTTACGTAGATGTGCACACGTCCCTTTTTCTCGTCGGGTTCGCTCGCAGGACTCGCTCACCACTCCTCCAAAAATCTACGCTAAAAAGCCGCTCGCTCCCGATGGTCGCTCGCGGGTGCTGTGCTTGTGACGCTACCGCAGTGGTACCGCCTCCGCCTATACGTACCGTTCGACGGAACGTCCCAGAGGAGGTCTGCGAACCGTTCTATCTCCTCGAGTCCGTCGCAAGCGATATTTCGAGTGTCGTTCTCGAAAATCGCGGTAACAGGCGACGGCGCGGGCCGATACAGAGATCGATCGACGGTGCCGGAACTAGCCGGGCACAGCGTAAAGAACGCCGACGGTGGCGTCCGGACTATGGACGAGAGCACCGACTTCGAGGAGCTGGCCTCGCGGATTCGCACGCAGTCCCAAGACGCGGCCGGCTCCGGTACCGATCGCGTGACGATTCGCTCGTTCCAAGAACTCGAGTCCGACGCCCTCTCGGAGCTGCTCGAGGCCGCCGAAACCGACGCGCCCGAACCGGGTTCGCTCACGTTCGTCCTCTCGCGGGCGAACGCCGAACTCCTGTGCGAACGGGAGGCAGATCTCGAGGACGTCGACGACCTCGAGGACGAACTCGGTCGAGAGATACGAGTCGAGGAGGCGATGCCGGACGATACGATCCTGCTGCTGGATCCGGACGCCGTCGACGGCGAGGAACTGCTCGAGCCCGAGTCGATCGCCTGCGGGATCGTCGGCAGCGATCACTGAGGAGCCGTCGCCTCCGCAGCCGACTCCACCTCCGGTACTATGCGTCGGCCTGTTGTCGTGATCCCATGCGCTATCTCGAGATCACGGTGCCGAAGGGGAAACGACGGGCCGTCCTGGATATCCTCGAGGAGGAGGAGATCGAGTACGTCGTCAGCGACGAGACCAGCGGCAGGGGGTATGCCGCGGTCGTCCGGTTCCCGCTCCCGACGCAGGCGGTCGAGCCCGTGCTCGATCGCCTGCGACGGGCGGGTGTGAGCGACGACGCACAGGTCGTCGTGATCGACGCCGAGACGGTCATCTCGGAGGAGTTCACGACGCTCCGAGACCAGTACAGCCGGGGCGGGCGGCGAGGCGCGCGCACCTCGAGGCAGGTGCTCCGGACCAAGGCCGAGGAGTTCACGCCGCAGTTTTCGATCTACGCGGTGATGCTGCTCATCAGCGCCGTCGTCGCAACCTCCGGACTGCTCGCGGACTCCCCGGCAGTCGTCGTCGGTTCGATGGTGATCGCACCGCTGCTCGGCCCCGCCCTCGCCGCCAGTATCGGGATCGTCACCGGCGACGATGCCCTCAAGTCGACCGGGTTCCGGTACCAGGCCGTCGGTGTCGGAACGGTCATTGTCGCATCGATCGGGCTCGCGACCCTCGCTCGGCTGGCCGGGCTCGAGCCCGCGGGGGTCGACATCGTCGTCGCCACGGAGCTCGAGGAGCGCGTCTCGCCGAACCTGTTCTCGATCGCCGTCGCGCTGGGCGCCGGTGTGGCGGGTATTTTGAGTCTCACGCGGGGGTTCTCGGAAGCCATCGTCGGCGTGATGATCGCCGCGGCGCTCATCCCGCCGTCGGCCGCCGTCGGCATCACGGCCGCCTGGGGGATGTACGGCGCGGCTCTGGGCGCGAGCGTGCTCGTCGCCGTCAACCTGCTCTCGATCAACCTCGCCGCGCTGGCCACGCTGTGGGTCGCCGGCTACCGTCCGCAGGGGCTGTTCGAGGTTTCGCCGACCCGCGGACCGACCTACAGGTACGCAGCCGTCTTCGGGCTCGCGCTGCTGGTGCTCGCCGCGCCGCTGGCCGGCATCACCCTGCTGGACTTTCAGACGACGGAGCTCGAGTCGTCGGTCGAGGAGGAGGTTTCGGCAGTGCTCGAAGAGCCCCGGTACGACGGGGTCGAGTCCCGGGACGTCGCGGTCGAACTCGACGGGAACTACCCGATCCAGTCGGTCGATCGGATCGCCGTTACGATCGTCGGTCCGGAGCCGGGACCGGTTCCCGGCCTGGCCGACCGACTCTCGGACGCGATCGGAGAGCGCGCAGACGGTCCGACCGTGGAGATCCAGTACGTCGTCGCCGAGGAGCGCGGTCCCGACGGCGAGACGTGAACGAGCGTCGCACCCCCGAGGGCCTCACTGGAGAGCTGACGGTTCGACGGTTCTCGGACGGGCCGTCGACCTACCGGCCCGACTGATCGTCCCGTTACCGTGGCTACGACGTTATCTATACCGGAAGCGTTCGCTCATACATGGGCAGTGTTAACAGGACTCTAGGAGAGGAGTCGTTCGCGATGCTCTCGAGCGAGGACGTCGCGTCGCTCGCGGCCGACTTCGCCGGCGAGATCGTTCGGCCCGTCGATCCGGGTTACGACGACGCGCGCGAGATCTGGAACGGGATGATCGACCGCTACCCGGCGCTTGTCGCGCGCTGTTCCGGCGTGGCGGACGTCGTCGCCGCGGTGAACTTCGCCCGCGAGCAGGGGCTCGAGGTCGCCGTTCGCGGCGGCGGCCACAACGTTGCCGGAACGGCGGTCAACGACGGTGGGATCGTCGTCGACCTCTCCGAAATGACTGCCGTGCGGGTCGACCGTGAGGCCGAGACCGTCCGTGCCGAGGGCGGCGCGACGCTCGGCGACGTCGACCGCGAGACGCAGCTGTTCGGCCTGGCGACCGCGCTCGGCGCGGTCTCCCAGACGGGGATCGCAGGGCTGACGCTCAATGGAGGCTACGGCCACTGCAGCCGCGAGTACGGACTCGCGCTGGACAATCTGGTCAGCGTCGACGTCGTCACCGCCGACGGACGGGTCCGGACGGCGAGTCGCGAACGGAACGCCGACCTGTTCTGGGGACTGCGCGGCGGCGGGGGTGCCCTCGGAATCGTCACCTCATTCGAGTACGAACTCCACGAGGTCGGCCCCGAGGTGGACGCGCTGTTCACCTGGTTCCGCGCCGACGAAGTCTTCGGATCGCTGCTCGAGGGCGTGACCCCGCTGGTCGATCTCAGCGGGGAGATGGCGTACGTCGACCTGCAGTCGATGCTCGACGAGGACTACCCCGACGGGCTGCGCTACTACTGGAAGGCGATCTACCTCGAGGAACTGGACGACGCGATCGTCGATCTCATGCTCGAGTACAACGAGTCCGCGCCGTCGGAACTGTCGACGCTCGACCTCTGGCATCTCGACGGGGCGGTCGCCGACGTTCCGCGGGACGAGACGGCGTTCTGGCACCGCGACAAGTCCCACATGCTCACCGTCGAGGCCAACTGGGAGGACCCCGACGCGGACGACGCGAACCTCGAGTGGGCCCGCGAGGCTATCACGGAGACCGAGACGCTGTCGGTCGCTTCGGGGCGGTACGGCAACTTCCCCGGCCTGTACGAGGAGCCCGCACGGGCGCGCTACGGCGATAACTACGATCGGATGGTCGACCTCAAGACCGAGTACGATCCGGAGAACCTGTTTCGACTCCCGGGAAACGTCGAGCCTCGAGTCGACGACTGAGTGGAAGGGAGACGACCTAATCGCTACGACTCGAGTTCGCGATCCGACGCCCGGAGCTCGCGTTGCTCGACCGAGTGACCGGTCTCGACGTAGTGGCGGATCATCACCTCGTTGAGCTCACCATCGTCGTCCTCGACGCGGCGGCTCCAGTCGCACTCCTCGCAGTACGCGATTGGCACAGGCGGAGTTTCGAGTACGTACCCTTGAACTATGGGGTCCGGTTTCGGGAACCAGAGGTGTGATCAGAGATCGATCGAGGACCACCGTTAACTGCGGCCCCGCCGTACGACGGTCGATGGCAGACGCCGACGGTCGTCCGAACGTGTTGTTCGTCCTCACCGACCAGGAGCGCTACGACTACTCCGCGCCCGACGGACCGCCCGTCGAAACGGAGACGATCGACCGACTCTCGAGGGAGGGGATACGCTTCGAGCGAGCCGTTACCCCGATCAGCATCTGTACGAGCGCCCGGGCGTCCCTGCTGACGGGGCTGTTCCCCCACGGTCACGGAATGCTGAACAACAGCCACGAGGCCGACGCGATCCGGGCGAACCTGCCGACGGAGCTACCGACGTTCTCCGAGCTGCTCGCCGAATCGGGCTACGAACTAACGTACACGGGCAAGTGGCACGTCGGCGACGACCAGACCCCCGAGGACTTCGGATTCTCCTATCTCGGCGGCAGCGACGTACACCACGATAACATCGACGAGGCGTTCCGCGAGTACCGCGAGGAACGAGGGACGACGCTCGAGGAGACCGAACTCGAGGACGAGATCTACACTCGCGGCGACGAGGAGTCGGGCACGTTCGTCGCCGCGACGACGCCCGTCGACGTCGAGGACACGCGAGCCTACTTTCTCGCCGAGCGGACGATCGACGCGATCGAGGCCCACGCCGAGGACGACCGCGAGGAACCGTTCTTCCACCGGGCGGACTTCTACGGTCCCCACCACCCCTACGTCGTCCCCGAACCGTACGCCTCGATGTACGATCCAGCGGAGATCGAACGCCCCGACAGCTACGCCGAGACGTACGACGGGAAACCGCGAGTTCACGAGAACTTCCTGCACTACCGGGGCGTCGCCGACTTCGACTGGGAAACCTGGGCCGAGGTGATCGCGAAGTACCGCGGGTTCGTGACGATGATCGACGACCAGCTCGAGCGGATCCTCGAGAGCCTCGAGGAGCACGGGCTCGAGGAGGAGACTGCGGTCGTCCACGCCTCGGATCACGGCGACTTCGTCGGCGGCCACCGCCAGTTCAACAAGGGACCGCTGATGTACGACGACACCTACCGGATCCCGCTGCAGGTGCGCTGGCCGGGGGTCGTCGAACCGGGCTCGGTCTGCGAGGCGCCCGTCCACCTGCACGATCTGGCCGCGACCTTCCTCGAGATGGGGGACCTCGAGGTCCCGGACGCCTTCGACGCGCGGAGTCTCGTTCCCCTGCTCGAGGGTGAGTCGGGGGCGGCGACGGAGCGTCCGGACTCCGTCTTCGCGCAGTACCACGGCGACGAGTTCGGGCTCTACACCCAGCGGATGGTCCGTACCGAGCGGTACAAGTACGTCTACAACGGGCCCGACGTCGACGAGCTGTACGACCTCGAGGCCGATCCCGCGGAGCTACAGAACCTGATCGACCACCCCGGCTACGCCGACGTTCGCGAGGCGATGCGGGAGCGACTGGTCGACTGGATGGAACGGACCGACGATCCGAACGGGAAGTGGGTGCCTGACGTCCTGCGAGAGCAGGATCGGAACTGATCGGGAGGACGGAAGCGTACGTTTACGGTCCCGAAGCGGGTAGCCACGCCCATGACCGACGGACCGATCGCGACGGAGGGGAACCGATGAGCCGATCCGGACGCGACGACCCCGGGCCCGAGGAACTCCGCGAGCGAGCTGCCGAGAACGAGGCGATCGCCGACGCGCTCGAGGACCTCGTCATCGAACTCCGGGACGAGCCAGTCAAGGAGACCCGGCTCGAGGGGTTGTTCGACGAGGCAACGACTAGCGATCCGGGGATCTGGAACACCGTTACCGCCTTTATCGACGTCGAGGACGGCGACGCCGTCGTCACCGACGAGTCCAAGCTCGCGGCGGGTAAGTGGGCCCCCGAGATCGTCGACGACTGCGACACGATGGTGACGATCGATATCCAGCGTGGGCTGATGCCCGACGACTTCACGTATCAGGTCGGCCGCGAGCTCCAGGACCGGATCACGGAGTTCCGCGAGGACGCCGCGAAGAAACAACAGGAGGCCGCTGAGCTGGATGGGACCGACGAGTTGGCGTAATCGCCCTCACTCGAGCACGACGTCCTCGCGTTCGAACCCGTCGTCCTCGCGCCAGCGCCAGGAGCCGACCTCGAAGGGGTCGAGCGAGACGATGACGTACGAGCGGTCGGGCCAGGTCGCGTCGGCCGCATCGGTCTCGCTCGGTCGGGACGGACCGTGCGGGTGGGAGTGATAGAAGCCAACGATCTCCTCGCCGGCGTCCTCGAGCCGATCGAAGATCGCGAGCTGTTCCTCGGGGTCGATCCGATATCGGGTGCGGGGGTGCTCAGCGACGTTCTCGGCGGGGTACTGCGAGCGGACAGTGCTCGACCCGTTCGGGTCGTACTCGCCCCCGAGGACGCCACAGATCTCGAACGGACGCCCGTCTCGAGCCTGCTCAACGATCTCCGCCCGAACCGCTTTCGGAAGGACGAGCACGATCAGGGCGCCTGATCGGCCCGGGTCTCGGTCGGTCCGGACGCGTTCGACGCGAACTCCTCGAGATCGTCGAACGAAACGGCGATCGACTCGGACGGCCCGTCGAACCGGTCGGGGCTGACGATCGGCGCCAGCGCCTCGAGGGTGTCCACGAGCCGCGGTCCGGGTCGGTTGAGGTAGTGGTGGCCGTCCATCGCCCAGACGCGGTCGTTCCGAACCGCGGCGAGCTCGTCCCACCCCTCGCGTTCGGTGAGGTCCGTGCGGTTCGCAGCCGTCTGCTCGAGGTCGAACCCGCAGGGTGCAACGATCAGGAGTTCGGGATCGTACTCGAGGATTTCGCCCCACTCGCGGGGCGTCGAGCGCTGCCCGACGTCGGCCAGTCCGTACTCGCCGCCGGCCCAGTCGACGAGTTCGGCGGTCCAGTGGCCCGCGATCATGGCGGGGTCGGTCCAGTCGAAGATGGCGACCCGCGGCCGCTCCCGGCTCGTGATATCGGCCGTTCGCTCCCGAACGGCGTCGATCCGCTCCTCGAGGTCCGCCCGGACCTCGCGGGCTCGCTCCTCGCGGTCGGTCGCGCGGCCAACTCGCTCGAGGTCGTCCAGCACGTCGTCGACGGTGTGGGGATCGACCGTCAGTACGTCGGGATCGGCCTCGATACGTTCCACCGCGTCGGCGATCACTGCCTCGTCGACCGCACAGACGTCGCACATTCCCTGCGTGACGATCAGCTCGGGCTCGAGCTCCTCGAGAAGGTCGACGTCGACCTCGTAGACGCCGTCGTCGGTCTCGCCGATTTCGAGGACCTGGCGGTCGATCTCCTCGCTCGAGGCGTCGGCGCCGACGCGGGAGCGCGTGATCGACGGGAGCGACTCGACTCCCGGCGGGTAATCACACTCGTGGGAGACGCCGACGGGCTCGAGATCCAGCGCGGCGACGAGCTCGGTCGCAGAGGGAAGCGTCGTAACGATTCGCATACCCTTCGTAGGAACGGCAGGATCAAAAGCTGCAGCCCCGGCGAGGCGACGAGATCAGTACTCGTCGAGGTCCCGCTCGGAGTCGTCACCGAACTCGTGGTCCGGCTCCTCCGAGTCCCCCGGCTGCTCGGTCGGATCGTCCTCGATGTCGATCGTCGTCTCTGTGGAGTCCTCGTCGATGTCGAACTCGTCGGTCTCGAGTTCGGAGCCGTCGACGCCGACGCTGCCGTCGGTGATCTCGATGGTGACGCCGTCGTGGTGCCGCTGGCGGCCGACCATCTTCCCGGTCGCCGACTCGACCTCGTCGTTGACCGCCCAGGCGAACCGCAGGACGGTCTCGAGTTCGGCTCCCGCCTGCTGGATCCCCCGCTCGGCGGGGAGTTCGCCCAGGCTCTGGGCGCCCTCCGGGTGGAGGTACTGGACCGGGTGATCGTTGGGCACTTCGCGGAGGTCGACGTCGAACGACCAAAGGTACGGTAGCAGCTGCACGGCGTACCCCTGCGGTTTCGGCGCGCGGCGACCCGCCGCGGTGAAGGCGAGGGTCAGCGCCGACGACTCCGCGTCGGTGTCGAAGTAGACGCCGTCGAAGCCGGGAATCGAGATGCGCATACACGAACGTAGATCCGATCGTGGGTAAGACTGGAGCCGGCACTCCCAGCCCCTTTTATTAGAAGCGGTCCGCGAACTTGTCCCGCCGGTTGATGTCGAGTTCGCTGACGCTCGAGTGGTCCTGGCTCGCGACGAACCGGATCGCCTCGGCGACCTCCTCGGGCTCGCTGGCCTCGCTCTCGTCGAACGCCTCGGCGAACGTCTCGCCGCTGGTGGTCTCGAACTCCGAGCGGACCTCCGCGGGATTGATCACGCTGACGCCGACGCCGTCGTCGCCGACCTGAGCCGCGACGCTCTTGGCGAACCCTCGGACCCACCACTTCGAGGCGGCGTAGATCGGGTTGAACGAGCGGGGATACTGCCCGGCAAAGCTCCCCAGGAAGATCAGGTGGCCCTCCCGCTCGCGGACGTAGGGAATCGCCGCGCGGGTCGCGTAGAAGACGCCGTCGACGTTGGTCTCCTGCATCGTCTCGTACTCCTCGGTGCTCATCTCGGCGATCTCGCTCCCCCGTGAGAGGCCGGCGTTGTTCACCAGGATATCGAACCCGCCGAACTCCTCGACGGCCTCGTCGATCAGCGCGTTGACGTCGTCCTCCTCGCGGACGTTCGTCGGAACGACGAGCGTCTCGACGCCATGGTCGCTCTCGAGTTCGTCCGCCAGTTCCTCGAGGTCGCCCTCGCTTCTGGCCGCAAGGACGACGTTCGCCCCCGCGTCCGCGAGCTCTCGGCAGGTCGCCGCGCCGATCCCCGCGCTCGCTCCGGTAACGATCGCCGTCTGCTGCTCGAGCGTGTCAGTCATGGTACCCGGTGGGACGGCCGTGGGCCCCTAAGCGTTTCCGGAGGGCCCGAATGTGACCGGTTCGGATCAGCAGTAGCCCTCGAGGTGGTACAGCTCGCCGTACTTCGACTCGACGTACTCGAGGAAGTACTCCGCCGTGAGCGGTTCGCCCGTCGCGACCTCGATCAGCTCCTCGGTCGGGTAGCGCTGGCCGTGGCGGTGGACGTGCTCGGTCATCCACTCCCAGAGGGGCTCGAACTCGCCGTCGCGGATCAGCCCGTCGACGTCCAGATCCTCGCGGATCGCGGCATCGAGCTGGGCGGCCAGCACGCTGCCGACGGTGTAGCCCTGGAACGCGGCGAAGTTGTACGACCAGTGGGTGTCCTGCAGACAGCCGTCGGTGTCGGTGTCGGGAACGACGCCGAGGTAGTCGTCCATCTTCGCGTTCCAGGTCTCGGGAATCTCCGAGACGTCGAGGTCGCCCTCGACGAACGCCCGGTCGATCTCACAGCGGAGGATGATGTGGAGGTGGTAGGTGAGTTCGTCGGCCTCCACCCGAATGAGATTCTCCGGGTAGATCCGGTTGACGGCGGCGTAAGCCTCGTCGACGGTGACGTCCTCGAGGTGCGGGAACTGCGCTTTCATCGTGGGAAGGAAGAACTCCCAGAACGCCCGCGTCCGGCCGACGTGATTCTCCCAGAACCGCGATTGGGACTCGTGGACCCCCGAGGACAGCGAGGCGCCGAGCGGGTTGCCGTACTCCTCCTTCGGCAGTCCGAGCTGGTAGCTCGCGTGGCCGAACTCGTGGATCGTCGCCATCAGGGCGTCGATCGGGTCGTGCTCCCGGAAGCGAGTAGTGATCCGGGCGTCGAACTGGGTGCCCGACATGAACGGGTGGGGTGCGGTATCGAGGCGGCCGTGTTCCTCGGGATAGCCGAGCAGGTCGACGGCCTCCCGGGAGAGCGCCATCTGGTCGGCTTCGTCGTAGGTGTAGTCCGGATCACGGAACGGCGACGGTAGCTCCCGACCCTCGGCTTCGATCGTCTCGATCAGCGGGACGAGCCCCTCGCGAAGCTCGTCGAAGATCCCCTCGACGGTCTCGAGCGGAAGGTACGGAAGACTGTCCTCGTACAGCACCCGGTAGGGGTTCGCGTCGGGCTCGATGGCCGCCGCCCGCTCGCGGTGGAGGGCGACCAGCTCCTCGAGGTTCGGGACGAAGTGTGCGAAGTCGTCCTCGGCCTTGGCCTCCTGCCAGACCTGCTGGGTTTCGGCTTGGTGAGCCGCGACGCGTTCGACGAGGTCGCTGGGCACCTCCGCCGACCGATCGTACTCCCGACGAAGCTCGCGGACGACGGCGGCCTGCTCGTCGGTTAGGTCCGCCGACTCGAGCTCCTCGAGCCACTCGCCGATCTCGTCGTCGACCAGCAGCTCGTGGCCCAGCCCCGACAGCGTCGAGAGCTGGCCGGCCCGCGCGGGTGTGCCGCCCTCGGGCATCATCACGCGCTGATCCCAGCCCAGCGCCATCGAGGCCGTTCGGACGTTCGTGAGCTTCTCGGATCGCTCGAGGAGGGCGCGGTAGGCGTCGGGTGCGTCGATCGCGTCGTGGGCTTTGTCAGCTGTTGCCATGTTTCGGTTCGAAGTATATCGTAGGCGGTACTAAACGCTCGGGTCGAGGCGGCGGCTGGCGCAGTGATGCCCGGGAGTCGAGTTCGTTCAGCGGACTCGAGAACGGACCTGCAGGAGCAGTTCGGTACGCTCAAGCAAGGGTACAGAGAACACCCGATCCGTGAACCGATACCGGAACGGCGGTTTGTTTCTCACCCTTTGTCTCATTTGGGGGACGACGTTTGTCGCGATCAGCGCTGGTCTGTTGCACTTTCCGCCAGTGTTGCTCGCTGCGTTTCGATACGATCTCGCCGCGGTACTGCTCCTTGCATACGTCTATCACACGGAGACCGTGTGGCGTCCACGGGGGCGAAACGAGTGGACAGAAGTCGCCGTCGGTGCGGTGTTTCTCATCGCCGCGTATCACGCGTTCCTCTTTACCGGCCAACAGTATACGACCGCCGCAACGGCCGCAATCATCGTGAGTCTTACCCCGATTCTCGCGGCCGGTTTCTCGCAAGTGTTGGTTCCGGAGTATTCGCTAACCCCAATCAGCATCGGTGGTCTTCTTTTCGGTGTCGCCGGCGTGATCGTCATCGCACGTCCCGACCCGGCGGATTTGCTGTCCTCGGACGTAGTCGCCACTGGCCTCATTTTCTGTGCCGCTTCGGCGATGGCGCTCGGAAGCGTCCTCTCACGCCGAATCGAGTCGTCGCTGCCCACGCTTACGATGCAGGCGTGGGCGATGCTCGGCGGCGCGATTCTCATGCACGCAGTGAGCGCGTCGATAGGTGAACCGATCGACGTCGGTGCGTGGACACACCTGGAAGCGATCGGTTCACTGGCGTTTCTCGTGATCGTCTCGAGTGTACTCGGCTTCTTCCTGTACTTTACTCTGCTCGAAAATCTCGGTCCGGTCGAGCTCAACATGGTTTCGTACGTCGCACCTGCCATCGCCGCTGTCGTCGGGTGGCTTTATCTCGGCGACGAGATCTACCTCTCAACTGTATTCGGGTTCGTCCTCATCACCATCGGGTTCGTCCTCACGAAGCGGCGTTTTATCGCACGGGAACTTTCGACGCTGAGAGCCGAGCAGACGACCGAGTAACTGCTTCGGAACGCGGAACTGCACTGTCGTGTTCTCGGCCGCGCGAGCTAACGATTGACACCTGGAATATGGAACACTCGTTTCGCACAAAAGAACGGAGAAACGATCCCGACAACCGGTCTCAGTAGTCGTCGAGCTCGTACAGCTCGCCGTACTTCGATTTCACGTACTCGAGGAAGTAGTCGGCCGTGTACGCCTCGCCGGTGGCCTCCTCGACCAGATCGGGGGTCGTGTAGCGCGCACCGTGCTGGTGGATGTTCTCGCGTAGCCAGCCGTTGAGGTCGCCGAACTCGCCCGCACGAATGTCGTCGTCGAGCTCGCCCAGTTCGTCCTCGGCGGCGTCGTACAGCTGCGCCGCAAGCACGGATCCCAGCGAGTACGTCGGGAAGTAACCGAAGGAGCCGTGGGACCAGTGGATGTCCTGCAGACAGCCCTCCGCGTCGGTCTCGGGACGCACGCCGAGGTACTCCTCGTACTTGTCGTTCCAGGCTTCGGGGACGTCCTCGACGTCGAGATCCCCCGAGATCAGGTCGCGCTCGATCTCGAAGCGGATCACGATGTGGAGGTGGTAGGTGAGTTCGTCGGCCTCGACCCGAATGAGGTTGTCGTCGTACACCTGGTTGGCGGCCTCGTAGGCCTCTTCGGGCGTTGCATCCTCGAGCTCCGGGAACCGGTCGGCGACGGTCGGGAGGAACTGCCCCCAGAACGGCTGCGACCGGCCGACGTGATTCTCCCAGAGACGGGACTGAGACTCGTGAACCGTCAGATCGCGGGAGTCCCCGAGGGGGGTGCCGTAGGCCTCGTCGGGAAGCCCGAGCGTGTAGTTAGCGTGGCCGAACTCGTGGATCGTCGAGGTCAGCGAGCCCAGCAGGTCGTCCTCCTCGAAGCGGGTCGTGACACGGGCGTCGAACTGCGTCCCCGAGGAGAACGGGTGTGGGGCGGTGTCGAGGCGACCGCGACCCCAGTCGTAGCCCAGCGCGTCGAGGACGTCGCGAGCCAGCGCCTCCTGATCGGCGTCGTCGAACTCTCCCGCAAAGGTATCGGTGGCGAGGTCGACGTCGCTGTCCTGGATCGCGTCGATCAGCGGAACGAGCTCCTCGCGCAGGCGCTCGAGGACGCGCTCGGCGGTCTCGAGGTCCAGATACGGCTCGTAGTCCGCGAAGAGCACGGCGTAGGGGTCGGCGTCGGGGTCGATGTGCTCGGCGTACTCCCGCTTGAGTTCGACCAGCTTCTCGAGGGTCGGCGCGAACTGCTCGAAGTCGTCTTCTTCCTTCGCTTGCTTCCAGGTCGGGTGGGCGTTGGCGGTCGTCTCGGAGATCTCCTCGACGAGCTCCTGAGGGACGCTGGTCTCGCGGTCGTACTGCCGGCGGACCTCGCGGACGGCGGCCTGCTGTTCGTCCTCGAGGTCGCTCGACTCCAGCTCCTCGAGCAGGTCGCCGGTCTCGTCGGCGGTCAACAGCTCGTGGCTGATCGAGGACAGCGCCGAGAGCTGCTGTGCGCGGGCGGGTGTTCCCTCCTCGGGCATAACGACCTCCTGATCCCACCGGAGGATGCCGGCCGCGTTCCCGACGTTCGAGATCCGCGTAATTCGCTCTTCGAACTGCTCGTAGGTCTCCTCGTGCTGCTCGCTCTGGGCCTGGTCGGTTGCCATTGGCTGGCAATACTTACGGGGGCGTCATCAACGTCGTGGTTCCGGAACGGACTCGCCGCAGCGATTTCGGTTCAGTTCTCCGGAAAACACTCGAGAATGATACACCTGTGGGAACTGCAAGCCACGGACTGTTTGTCGAGACTGGTGAGTAACGTGATGCAATGGTCGTCGCATCACTCGTCGTGTTCATCGTCAGTTTGCTCATCGGCGCCCTCGGGATCTTCCTCGGGGCGAAGTTCGTCGTGGACGTCGAGGACTACACCTACGCGTTCATCACCGCCCTCGTCGGGGCGGTCGTCTGGGCGGTCGTTGGGTTCTTTCTCGGGTGGATCCCGCTGTTAGGCCCGATACTGGTGTTCCTCGCGTACCTCGCCGTAATCAACTCTCGGTATCCGGGCGGCTGGATCGAGGCGCTGACGATCACCGTCATCGCCTGGCTGTCGGTGCTCGTCGTGCTGTACGTGCTGGCGTTCGTCGGGCTCACCGGATTCGAGGCGGCCGGCGTCCCCGGCGCCTGACCGTCCAACCGTATCGCGTTACGCACGCCCTCGTTTTTTTGCCGGCGGACGGGACGACCCGAGTACGGCAGCGACCCGTTAGTTCGCCGCCCGGTCGCGGTGCTCGACCGCGGCATCGACCGACCGGTCGTGCGAGCGTTAGTCCGGACCTCGCGATCCCCGATGGCTCGTCCGGTGTCGCTCCCCTCGACGGTGAAGAGTTATCCGGATCGATCGCCAATTCGTGACCAATGGGACTGTTCGAGAAGCTCGGCCGGAAGGTCGGCGAGTTCACGCACGAGGCGAAGGAGGCGGCCGCCGACGAGGCGGGGTACCGCTGCGAGGAGTGTGGAAACACGTTCTACACCGAGCAGGCGTGCCCGGAGTGTGGCAGCGAGAACATCACCGAACGCGACGCGAACGCTGACGACGACCGCGCCCCGGACGAACGTGACACAACGGAACCGGCAACCGACGAGGAATCCGAACCGTCGACCGATCCCGACGACACCCCCTCGCCGACCGACGGGACCGACGACTCAGCGAACCGCGAGTGAGCTGTTACCGCGGCCACGTCTCGGCCGAGCGCCGGTAGAGGTCGGCACAGCGCTCGAGCACCGCGATCGAGACGCTCTCTGTATCGGTGTGAGCCTCGCCGGGTTCTGAGGCGCCACAAATCACACACTCCGTTCCGGCCCGGGAGAGCCAACCGGCGTCGGTCGCATGCGGCTTCGTCACGAGTCCCGGCGCGCCGGACTGAGCGCCGTCTGCCGCTTCGAGGACCGTCTCGGCGAACGCCTCGTCGCCACACTCCATCGGCGGTAGATCCTGGTCGATCGTCCACTCGATGCCCTCGAGTTCCCCGACCCGCTCGAGGGCGGCCCGTTCCCCCGGAACGGTCCGTTCGTCGACCGTCAGCTCGCAGCGGTCGGGAACGACGTTCATCGCGGTTCCACCCTCGATTTCGGTGACGACGACGCTACCGGTGAGCCGTTCGCCGGCCACCTCGACCGTCGGGGCCTCGAGATCTCGAACGACGTCGACAGCGTCGCTCGCCCGGTAGATGGCGTTCTCGCCGGCCTCCTGTTCGCTCGCGTGGGCTCGCTCGCCTCGAGCGGTAATCGTGCTCCCGCGGCGGCCCTTGTGGGCAACGGCGACGTCGGTGACGCCGGATGCGGAGTACCCCGTCGACCCCTCGCCGACGACGGCGTACTCGGGCGCGAATCCGTTCTCGATGGCGTGGCGCGCGCCGACGCCGCCGACCTCCTCGCCCACGAAGCTCGCGAAGACGAGTTCGCCGGCCGGTTCGGCGTTTCGGAACGCGATCGCCGCCGCGGCGACCGCTCCCTTCATATCCGCCGTTCCCCGACCGTACAGTCGGCCGTCCCGCTCCTCGACGACGTACTCCCCGCCGGGGCCGACCTGCGAGTCGGCGGGCTCGACGACATCGTGGTGGCCGACGAGCGCAAGGGTCTCCTCGCCCGCACCTTTCCTGGCGAGTACGTTGCCGACCTCGTCCCGCGTTACCTCGGCTGCGGTCTCGCGGCGGAGCCACTCCTCGAGCAGCTCCCCTGCAGCCGTCTCGTCCTCGTGACTCGGCGTCCGTACGAGCTCCCGGGTCAGATCGATGACCGACATGGGCACCCCTTTCTTTTCGGAGTAGTTGATTGCACCGCAGTCGTGGGACCGACTGACGCTCCTTTCGTGTGCTTGAACACCCTTATTGGCGTTCGGGACCCAGTAGACGGTATGAATGTCGTGCCGGATACGAGCGTGGTTATCGACGGCCGCGTCTCGGCGACGATCGAAGACGGGCAGTTCGAGGGAGCGACGATTTCGGTGCCGGAAGCCGTCGTCGCGGAACTCGAGGCGCAGGCAAACGACGGCCTCGACAGCGGCTGGGACGGGCTCTCGGAGCTCCAGCGGCTCGCGGCACTCGCCGACGAGGGTCGGATTACCCTCGAGTACGTCGGCGACCGACCGAACGCCATCGAGCGCGGCCACGCCTCCGAGGGCGAGATCGACGCGCTGATCCGCGACCTCGCGGAGGAACTCGGTGCCACGTTCCTGACGAGCGACATCGTCCAGGCCGAGGTCGCCCAGGCGAAGGGCCTCGAGGTCGAGCACGTCTCGCCGGAGGTCCGGGAGGTCGGGACCCTGACCGTCGAGGAGTTCTTCGACGACCAGACGATGAGCCTTCACCTGCGGGCCGGCGCCGTCCCGAAGGCCAAACGGGGCGAACTCGGCGAGATGCGCTACGAGGAGATCGCCGACGAACCGCTCGACGAGGAGACGATCGACGAGTACGCCCGCGAGATCGTCGACGGCGCCAAGGAGTCCCACGACGGCTTCATCGAGCTCTCGGAGCCGGGGATGAAGATCGTCCAGTTCCGGGACTACCGGATCGCCATCGGTCGCCCGCCGTTCTCGGACGGGATCGAGATCACCGCCGTTCGACCCATCGCCCAGACCGACATCGAGGACTACGAGAACGCCGACGAACTCAAAGAGCGGCTGCTCGAGCGCCAGCGGGGCGTCCTCATCTCGGGTGCGCCCGGTGCCGGGAAGTCGACGTTCGCCCAGGCGGTCGCCCGCTTCATCTCGAACAACGACTACGCGGTCAAGACGATGGAAAAGCCGCGGGACCTACAGGTCGGTCCCGAGATTACCCAGTACACCGAACTCGCCGGCCAGATGGAGAAGACCGCGGACGCCCTGCTGATGGTCCGGCCCGACTACACCATCTACGACGAGGTCCGCAAGACCGACGACTTCGAGGTCTTCGCGGACATGCGCCTGGCCGGCGTCGGCATGATCGGGGTCGTCCACGCGACCCGACCGATCGACGCGCTCCAGCGGCTCGTCGGCCGCGTCGAACTCGGCATGATCCCCCAGGTCGTCGACACCGTCGTCTACATCGAGGCCGGGGAGGTCGACACCGTCTACGACGTCAGGACGGAGGTCAAGGTCCCTGCAGGGCTCACCGAGGAGGATCTCGCCCGACCCGTCATCCAGGTCACCGACTTCGAGACGGGCGAACCTGACTACGAGATCTACACGTTCAACCGCCAGGTCGTCACCGTCCCGCTCAACGACGACGAGGACGGACCCGGAAGCGAGTCGGGCGTCGACCGAATCGCCAAACAGGAGATCGAACGCGAGATTCGCTCGGTAGCGAGAGGGTACGTCGACGTCGATCTCAAGAGCCAGGACAAGGCGGTCACCTACGTCGAGGAGGACGACATCTCGAGCGTGATCGGCAAGGGCGGTGGCCGCATCACCGACATCGAGAACCGCCTCGGGATCGACATCGACGTCCGCACCCACGACGAGAACCCGAACTACGGGGCCGGAAGCGGCGGTAGCGGCGGTAGCGGTGGCGGGGCCGGCGGAAACGCCGCCGGCTCCCAGCCCGGCGAGATGGTCACGCCAGAGATCACCTCGAGACACATCGTTATCCCCGTCGACGGCAGCCACGGCGAGACCGTCGAGGTCCAGGCCGGCGGCGACTACCTCTTCACTGCGACGGTGAGCCGCGGCGGCGAGATTCAGGTCTCGCGAGGCAGTGCGATCGCGGACGATCTCGAGCAGGCGATCGACCGCAAGGACCCGATCACGGTCGTCCCCTCCTGAGGCTTCGACCGCAAGCGAACAAAGAGAGCGGTGCAACTGCAGCGAGACGAACGTCGGACTCTTTCGGCACCCCCTTTTTGCAGAGTGTAGATCCTACCCACCACAGTAGATGTTTAAATCCTCCACTTATCTGGACTGTATAGAAACGTTTAACCAGAGAGTGCGATAGTTGCCCGTGATACGCCCACTCACACTGAGACTACTAGCTGTATAATCGCAAAACACTTAACGGAGACAAATGTCTGGCTAGTCGTAGATCGACACCACGTGATTCAACTATGGGTGCTGAAAGAAAAACGTACGTCTATTCGGAGCTCGAAAACGGTCGCGGACCGTTCATTACGGATCGGGATGCCCTCGAGACGGTCCGATCCCGGATCACCGACGACCTCCGTCGGACCGTCGCCGACGCCGGCGCGGACGGCATCGTCGTCGCGATGAGCGGTGGAATCGACTCGACAGTGACTGCCGCACTGGCGGTCGAAGCACTGGGCAGCGATCGGGTGCTCGGGCTCGGCCTCCCCTGTCACAAGAGCGATCGGACGCAGGTCAACGAGGCCCGGACGATCGCCGACGGGCTCGGTATGGAGTTCCGCGAGATTCAGCTCCAGCCGCTCCTGGCTGCCTTCGAGGAGACGGTTGCCGCCGAGTTCGAGCCCGAGTCCGTCGAACGGCCCAACGAGCGCAACCACGCGATCGGGAACGTAATCGCGCGACTGCGGATGTGCTGTGCGTACTACGCCGCGAACCGCGGCTCGCGGATCGTCGTCGGGACTGCGAATCGCTCGGAGCTCCTGCTGGGCTACTTTACGAAGTACGGCGACGGTGCCGCGGATACGTATCCGATCGGCGACCTCTACAAGACCGAGGTCTGGGAGCTCGCTAAACGGCTTGGCGTTCCACGGCGCATCATCAGCAAGACGCCGACCGCGGGCTTCTGGGCCACCCAGACCGACGCCGGCGAACTCGGCGCCCCGTACGACGTCATCGACCCTCTGCTCCGTCGGCTCGTCGATGAGGGCGAGTCCCTCGAGGAGGCGATCGCCGCTCTCGAGATCGATCCTGCCCTCGCCCACGAGATCGTCTCGCTGGTCGCCGAAACGGCACACAAGCGGACGACGCCGCACACACCGGGGATCGAGTACCGCGACGGGTTCGCGTCGGTCGATCCCTGACCCCTACCCGAGGTAGACGTCCGGGTTCCGCCACCAGAACAGCCCCCACGAGAGCATGAAGCCGACAGCCATCGCGACGATGTCCTGGACGATCTGGGGCAGCCCGAGATCGACGATTGCGACCAGTACGATCGCCGAACCCAGCGCCGCGCCGGCGACGACGAACGCGAGGTCGCCGACGATCCGCTCCTGTGATCGCTCCCAGTAGTGCTGGCGCTCCTCGTCGTACCAGACGCCGACGTAGATCAACACCGGAGACATGAGTGTAATGACCGTGATCGACTGGTATGCCTCCGGTAGTCCGGCCGGAAACAGCACGAGCTGATTGAGTATCTGTGCGAGGATCGACATGACGAACAGTCCGGCCAGCAGCCACCCCCACCGCGGCAATCGCTCCTTATCCATACACGGAGGGGATCACCACTGAAAAATAATCCTGCCGTTTCCGGGCTACTCTGCGCAGCAGGCGTCTTTCTTCGGAGATTCCTCGACGCCGCTGCCGTCGGCCGCGACGGGTTCTTCGAGACGGTAGAGGCTCTGTCTGGCGTCTGCGAAGTAGATATCCTCGTCGACGATGCCGATCTCCTCGAGACGCTCGAGGGCGTAGCGGACGGTTCGTGCCGAGAGCATCGACTCCTCGACGATCTGTTTTTGCGTGAGCGGACCGTCGTACTCGAGAACCTTGAAAACGAGTTTCGCGCTCGGTGGCAGATCCTCGAGGTCCTCGCCGTAAGTCGCGGTCATATTACGATTCGAAAGCACCCAGTAGTATAAAAGTTGAGCCTTACAGGGACGGATTTCGACATAATATATCGACTATGCGAGTCGAGTAAAATGGGTTTATGGGCTCTATCCCGCGAAATTTCGACTATTTGACCGATCAGTCAGTCCAGATAGAAAAGCGTAAAAACGGTGGCCGAGCGTGACAGTTCCTGGCATCAAGCAGATCAGATCCGTTCCCAGGCATCGTCGTCGTCCGGGTCCGGGAGTTCGCCGAACGACTCCTCTGTGGGGATCACCGTCTCCTCGGTCGCTTCTGTAGTCGAGTTCCCGAGCTCGAGTTCCGGCCAGGCGGTCTTCTCCCACTGACCACGCTCGGAGTAGTAGTAGACGACGTTGTCGTTGACGACGGCGAACAGTCCCCGTTGTCGATCGTGGACGACGCGTGCGCTCGTATCGATGGCCACGTCGACGACGTCCTCGAGGCTATCGAGTTCGACGTGGTAGTCGCCAACCCACATGGGGATCGATCCCTCCGAGATCCACTCCGCGTAGCGGCGTTCGTGTACGGACCGGCGGGCCGACTCGGCGTCGACCGGGCGCCGCGTGTGGACGGCTGCAGCCCCGACGAGTGCGAGCAGTCCGACCGCCGCCAGTCCGGCGACGGCCACCGCGTTCGGCGATTCTTGGACCTCGATCTGCGCCGTCTCGCTGTGGTCGGTCGACGCCTCTAGCTCCGCTTCCTCGAGCCAATAGGCGTTTTCGGTCAGCTCGAGCGTACTCGACAGCGTCTGCTCGTCGGCGTGGGTTCCGGTCTCGTAGATAGCGACGACCTCGAGTAGCGTTCGGACGGCTCCGACGTCGAACTCCGCCTCGACGTCGGCGCGTTCGGCTGCAAGCGAGTTGACGTCGATCGTCGTCTCCGAGCGTGCGACGTCGCCCTCGATAGTCGCAGCGGTCCGCTCTTCCCGGACCGTCTCCTCCCAGAAGACCGCGTCCTCGTGTTCGGCCTCGTGGCGGACACGTACCTCGTGGATGACATCGGCGTCGTCGCTCGGAACCGTCGTCTCCGCGGTGAGGGTCAGCTCTGGTGTCTCAGAGAGGGTGTAGACTGGATTGTCCTCGAGTTCGGTACCGGCCTCCCAGGGACCGTCCTCGACGACCGTCGCGCTCGTCGTCACCTCGGTCGCGACGGTCTCCCGGTCGACCTCCTCAGTCGTCGTTGACGTCCCCGGCGTCGCCGCGACCCAGCCGGCGCCAACGAGTGCGAACACCCCCACGAGCGCGAGGGTGATCGCGAGGATTCGACCGCGGTCCGCGATCACCAGATCCAGCCGCGGGTTATCGATCACTGTCCCCTCCCATCGTCCGACTCTCCCGTGCTCGACCCAGGGTATCCCTCGAGCGAACAGGTCGTTCGGGAGAACTGTTCATATGTGCGGAAAGAATCCCGATCGTCATAACCGTAGTGGCCCACGGATGCCTACCGCCACCGACGGAGTCGACGCCGGAGGCGAGTCGAGAGTGCAACGTGATCGCCCGGACTTCGGATCCGGAAGTCACCTCGCCCGAACAGGAGCGCGACGGCCCCGACGACGACGCCGACGAGGACGAGATCGACGGCGGCGATCGCGGCGAGCGGGTGGATCCCGTGTAGCCAGACGAGTAGCGAAGGGGGGAGAACGGCCAGATAGCGGTACTCCCCGACGTGGCTGGTGTACTCGCCGGTCTCCTGGGGGGCCGATACCGACAGCGTCGTCGCGTCCTCGGAGCGGGGACCGAGCGTCTGCGATTCAGGCTCGGCCTCGAGTCCGCTACCGGTCTCGTGGACGACAACCACAGGGGCGTAGCCCGCGTTCTCTACCGCTCGAGTCAGTTCACTCGTCTCGCCCGGAGCCAGTATCTGGGGATCGTCGGTCGGCGACTCCGTGACGGCGACCTCGTACTCGTAGGTGCCGGCGGGAACCACCATCGCCGCGGTCGCCAGCGCGACGATCACGAACACCACGAGCGCGACGGTCCCCCAGAACGCGTAGACGTTCTCTCGAGAGGTCGATCGCGCCGTTTCACGTCGTGTAACGCCCGCGTGATCGAGGAGGATTCCCACGCCGAACAGCGCCACGCCGAGTCCGACCAACACCGAACCCACGCCGTGGCTGTCCGCCGTCGAGACCCCGAGGACCGACGCGGCCGTTCCGTACGCCGACTCGAGTGCACCCTGGACGCCCATTACAGCAGTTCCGAGGTGGGGAATCGTCACGACCTCGCCGCCCGGCTGCCAGGCGACGGCGACGATCTGTTCGTCGGTTACCGGCGGCTCGTCGCCACCCTGGTCGGTGAAGGGGTTCGCGTCGCCCGCCGTCACGTACCCATCCGGCGTTACCTCGACGATCCGGTGGGTCGTCAGTTCGCCGCCGTGGAGCTCCTGGGCGTCGAAGACGACGACGTCGCCCTCGCTGGGCGAGCCGGCGACGGCGTTCGGTACGGCGACGAACCCGTCGCCGGCGTCCATCGTCGGCTCCATGCTCCCTGTCGCGACGTAGCTCAGCAGGATCGGCTGGCCGAACACCTGCCCGACGACGAGCAGTGCAACGGCGAGGACGACGAGCCCGGCCACGCCTCGAACGACGAGCGTCCGTGTTCTCATTTACCCTCCATGGGCCACAGTAGAGTTGTTCGTTTTTGATAAATACTATCTAGCTTATAAATGTGTCCGCCGGTCGGGATTCGAGCGAAGTCGTGTACTAAGGGACCATTCGAGGTGACACATCGGTAGAAAGAGCATCGTCCACACCTCGACAGATATTCGAAACCGGCCACCGATCAACTGCCGGTAGTTCGTTCAGCGACGATAGTAATCTCATCGGGAATATCGTCTTCGTCGTTCTCTCCCTGAAGATCGAAGACGACGTCGAGTGTTACTTCGTCGTTCCCTTCCCCCGCACCCAGCTGATCACTTCCCTCGAAATACATCGGCTCTCCGTCTCCACCGAAAAGGTTCGTCCCGCTATCCCCGTTTTCATTGTCGACACGTATCTCGAGTGAGTAGCTGTGATCCTCGTCGCCGCCGTATCCGATTTCGAACGCGTCCTCGAACCTCGTGAGAGCATCTTGATTGAGATCGTCGACGTCGAACTCGATGAGATCACTATCCTCTCCCCCCTCGCCTGCCAGCGTCTCGTTGACGATTTCTAGCTCGAGGAGCGCACTGCCGTCACCCTCGGTACTGACGTCGACCGATCTGGCCGCTTCGACGCTACTGAACGCACCCGTACCTAGCGCCGCACCGCCGCCGGCAACGATCGTTCCGAGTCCGATGAGCGTGTTTCGTCGGTTGAGTTTCATGATAGATTCTCTGGTCCGGCCGGCGACCGGTATCTCGAGCGTGGTCGCGGGCGGTTCCTATCTCGATCTATGGCATCCCATGTACTTTGTATTTATGATGCTGAAAGTCTTCTTAGTAGGCCATTACAGATTCAGGCCGCCCCAGAACCGGTTCTCGTCCGACTTCGTACCGTTTCAGTTCCGAAACGAACGGTGAAACGAACGCGTTGGCCAGTAGGCTTATTTATCGGCGGTCGGTACTGTGCGCTGTACTGACGTTCTAATGGCGACGAACAGGGCCGCCGGCGAGACGCAGACGGATATCGACGAGTCGACGCCCGACCGCGGCGAGATATTCGGCCTGCTCTCCAACCAGCGGCGGCGGTACGCGATTCACTACTGCAAGCGCGAGGACGGGCCGGTCGAACTCGGCGACCTCGCCGAGCACGTCGCCGCCTGGGAGCTCGAGAAGGAGATCCCGGAGTTGACCGCCACGGAGCGAAAGCGCGTCTACACCTCCCTTCAGCAGAGCCACCTGCCGACCCTCGAGCAGGCCGGAATGGTCGTCTTCGACGATCGGACGATCGAACTCACCGAGGAGGCGTCCGAGCTCGATGTCTACCTCGACATCGTTCCCGGCGACAGCGTTCCGTGGGGGGTCTACTACCTCGGACTCTCCGTAATCTCGTCGGTCGTGATGGTCGGGCTGTGGCTCGAGGTCGTTCCGACCGAGACGATTCCGGCGCTCGGTTGGACGACTCTCGTGGTCGGGCTGTTCGCGGCGTCGTCGATCGCCCACGTCGTTCAGAGCCGACGGATGCGGCTGGGAGAGATGGAACGGCCACCATAGTATGCGAACGACAAAATCCCTGGCGATACTCTTTGTCGTTCTCGGTGTCGTCTTGCTCGCGGCACCGACGTTCGGTTTTATTTCGATCTCCGCCGATCGTGGCGTCTCGGTCGGGACGGCCGACGACGAGGAGGCGTATCTCGGCGTTGAAACAGTCGATACCGTCGTCAGCGGTCCGAACGGCGCCGAGACGGTACTCGTGATGACGAACAACGCCGACGAGGAGCTGTCGATCGACGCCGACGTGACGATCCACGAACCGGGCCTCGAGGAGGAGAGCGGCTTCGACGACACGCTCTCGCCGGGCGAGGAGACGACGTACGCGGTGACCTGCGAACCCGGAACTGGCGCCGGAGAAACGGAACTCGAGGTCACGGTCGACTCCGCCACCGGGGACGGGATCTCGGTCGAGGAACTAGAGCGGTCGTTCGCGATCGTACGCGACTGTCCCGGTCGCTCCGACCCGGGTCCGCCCGACGGAACCGGGTTCGACTCGGTCGCCGTCGACGACGTCTCCAGATCCGTGAGCCCGAGCGAGGAGCGCCAGCAGTTCCGGTTCAGACTCGCAGAGAACCGGAAGGCCCACGAGGAGATCGAAATTGGCCTGAGTGATCCAGAGGGGAGTGGTGTCGACTACACCGAGACGTTCCGGGACGACGACCTCGAGGTCGTCGAAGGCGCTGGTGCCGTCCAGGAGAGCGACGGGACGCTCGTCTACCAGGTCGCCCCCCAGGACGGTCACGACGACGAGATAGTCCTCGAAGTTGGCGGATACGCGACCGATGGCGACGGCGGTCCCTACGAGGTGACGTTCACGCGATCCGACACGGACGAGACGGCGATAGAGTCGTTCGAGATCGAGTAGCGCGCTCGCTCCGCAATGCGAACCCCTTTTCACCACCGACGACAGAATTCGAGCCATGTCGACCGAATCGATTAGCGACCGACGTGAGCACGTCCGCTCGATCAGCGTAACGGCGCTGTCGGCGCTGCTCGGCGTCGGAGCAGCGTTCGCCTCGCTGGCGATGGCGGGTGATGTCTCGTCCGTCGAGGCGGCCAGCGCTGCCGCGACCGACATGCGGGGGCTGTTGCTCGTTTTGGGGGCGATTCTCGTCCAGTTCGTCCTCTACGACTTCACGGACATCTACGGCGAGGACGAGTTCGGCGTGAAACACTACCTGTTCATCACGTTCATGACGTTCTCGTTCTGGTTCGTCGTCCTGGGAATCCTGCTGACGACGGAGGCGATGTCCTGAGATGGCCGACGACAGCATCGCCGTCGTAGACTTGGATCGGTGTCAGCCCGACCGGTGTAGCTACGAGTGCAAGAACTACTGCCCGCCCAACCGCACGGGAAAGGAGTGTATCACCCTCCGGGGCGAAGAGGCAGACCAGGGCCAGCCCGACCAGATCCACATCTCCGAGGAGATCTGTCTGGGCGAGACCTGCGGGATCTGCGTCGAGAAGTGTCCGTTCGACGCCATCGAGATCATCAACCTGCCCCAGGAGCTCCAGGACGACCCCGTTCACCGCTACGGCGAGAACGCCTTCTCGCTGTACGGCCTGCCGGCGCCCCAGGAGGGGAAGGTAACGGGGATTCTGGGCCCGAACGGGATCGGGAAGACCACCGCCGTCCGCATCCTCGAGGGCGAACTCGAGCCCAACCTCGGCCGCGAGGGTGATGTCGGCTGGGACGACGTCCTCGAGGCCTATCGCGGGACCGAACTGCAGGACTACATCGCCGACGTCCGCGACGGCGAGGTCACCGTCGCCCGAAAGCCACAGTACGTCGACCAGATCCCCGAGAACTTCGACGGGAACACCCGCGAGCTGCTCGAGCGAACCGACGAACGCGGGGCGCTGGACTCTCTGGTCGAACGCCTCGAGATCGCTCCCGTGATGGACCAGGCGATCGAGGACCTCTCGGGCGGGGAGCTCCAGCGGGTCGCCATCGCAGCAACCCTGGCCCGAGACACTGATTTCTACTTCCTCGACGAAGTGACGCCCTATCTCGACATCGGACAACGCGTCACCGCGGCGCGGCTGATCCGCGAGCTCGCCGAAGAGGAGAACCGGTCGATGCTGGTCGTCGAACACGACCTCGCGATCCTGGATCTGCTCGCCGACACCCTCCACGTCGCCTACGGTGAGCCCGGCGCCTACGGTGTCATCACCTCGCCGAAATCCGTCCGTAACGGGATCAACGAGTACCTCTCGGGCTACCTCGACAACGAGAACATGCGGATCCGGCAGGATCCCATCGAGTTCGAGGAACACGCCCCCCGGACCGCGACCCACGGCGACGTGCTGGTCGACTACCCCGACCTCACGAAGAGCTACGGCGACGGCGAGTTCTCCCTCGAGATCCAGGGCGGGGAGATCCACCGCAACGAGGTTCTGGGCATCGTCGGTCCCAACGGGATCGGGAAGTCGACGTTCGCGAAGCTGCTGACGGGCAACCTCGAGCCGACGGAGGGTGATGCCGATCTGGATCTCGATATCTCCTACAAACCCCAGTACGTCACTATCGACCAGCACATGCGGGTCGACGCCTTCCTCTCCTCTATTACGGACCAGTTCGGCTCCTCGTACTGGAACACCGAGATCGCACAGCCCCTCCAGCTCGAGCGCATCATGGAACAGAACCTCTCGGATCTCTCCGGCGGGGAGCGCCAGCGGGTCGCCATCGCGGCCTGTCTCTCCGACTCGGCGGATCTGTACCTGCTCGACGAACCCTCCGCCCACCTCGACGTCGAACAGCGGGTCCAGGCCACCAGCGCGATCCGGCGCTACGCCGAACAGCAGGACGCCACCGTGATGGTCATCGACCACGACATCTACACGATCGACCTGCTGGCCGACCGGCTGATGGTCTTCGAGGGCGAGCCCGCGGTCCACGGTCGCGCCAGCGAACCCCAGCCGATGCGGGAGGGGATGAACGAGTTCCTCTCGAACCTCGAGATCACGTTCCGTCGGGACGAACGGACCTCGCGCCCGCGGATCAACAAGCCGGAGTCACAGCTCGATCGCGAGCAAAAGCGGGAAGGAGAGTACTACTACTCGCCGTAGATCGACTCGAGAACTTACTCGCTGTCCGACTTCGAAAGCACGTCACCGAACTGTTCGTCCTTGCGCGTTCGCAGCTCGTCGAGCCGCGACTGGGCGGAGAGCCGACTCTCGCCGACCGTCGCACCGACGAGGGCGCCGATCGCCGCACCGGAGCTCGCGGCGTTTTTGTTGAACAGGCCGCCGACGCCGGCGCCGATGCCAGCACCGATGGCTGCGTACCGTGCGCGACTGAGTGCGACTTCTAGTTGCTGTTTTACCATACGGATGACTCTATGCGGAACCGAAATAAACGTGTTCCCGGAGAGTCGCAACCTCGGGCGCGTACGGTGTCCCGAACGGACGTTCAGCGGCTTCCGGTGTCCCGACCGAGAGCCGTCACCGCCAGTCGTTTCGGAACAGCGGCTCAGAAACTGGTAGTACGGTCCGGTCGAGAGCGAACCCGTCTTCCGAGCCCGAGTCGTCAGTGAACGTGTCGTTGGCAGCTCCCGCAGAGGTTCTCCTCCTTGATGTCGACCTCCCGGACGGTCGGCGAGAAGTTCATTACGCAGCGGTTGTTGTCGCAGTGCTCGAGCCCGTAGGTGTGGCCGATCTCGTGGACGATCTCCTTGCGGACGCGGTTCTCGAAGATCTCGCTCGCGCTCTTGTTCGAAAAGCCGCCGTCGCTCGAGGTCTGCAGGCGGTACGTGGAGACGACGCTGCCGCTGCCGTCGAGGTAAGCCAGGCCGAAAACGTAGTTCCGACGCCGGTAGAACAGGTCGTGGGGAGTGATAGCGATGTTCTTCTCGCCGCGACCGACCCGTTCGGCGAGCTGGATGAACGTCTCCGCGCAGTACTGATTCCGGCCGGAGTCGTACGCGCCGGTCGGAACCGACTGCGAATCGTTGACCGTGACGTCGCAGTCGTAAACCGATCGCAACGCAGAGGAGGCCGCCCGCTTGACCTCCGCAGAGACGCTGCCGACCGGCACGATATCGACGAGCATGGCAACTGCTATGATCGCGGGTAGCATAAACGTCCCGCCATGACCGCTTCTCGTGGAGATCTCGGGACGCTCGAAGATCACCTCGCCGCCTACGACCGGGTCGTCGAGGTCGGCGTCGGTCGCCGAACCGACCTGGCGGCGACCCTGACCGACGCCGGTGTCTCGGTGACGGCGACCGACGTGACGCGGCGAGAGGTACCCGACGGCGTCCGGTTCGTCCGGGACGATGTCGTCGATCCCGACCTCGCAGTCTACGAGGACGCGGAGGCGATCTACGCCCGGAACCTGCCGCCCGAACTCCACCGGCCGACGCTCGAGGTCGCCGAGCGCGTCGGCGCCGACTTCCTGTTTACGACGCTGGGAGGCGACCAGCCCGCGGTACCGGTCGAACGACGGACGGTTCGCGAAGGGACGCTCTACGTCGCCGGCGGTGACGATGCACCCCGCTAGAACGCGAAGGAGTTACACGGGTCCGCGAGAGTAGCGGGAACGATGGCCGTCGAATCGCTGCCACCCGCCACCACCATCCTCGCCGTCCTCGCGCTCCTCGTCGCGCTCGCGGTCGTCCTGCGAGGGCTGGGGTTCCTCCTGCGGATCGCGAGCTACCTGTTCGTCCTTCCCGGCGTCGTCGTCCACGAGTTCGCCCACGCCAGCGCCTGTCGGCTCGTCGGCGTCAGGGTAATCGAGGCCGTCTACTTCCGGCTCGGAAATCCACCGGGATACGTTCGCCACGCCACCCCCGCGCGGTACCGTCAGTCGGTCGTTATCAGCGTCGCCCCGTTCTTGCTGAACACGCTCGTCGCGTTCGCCGCGTTCGTCGGCGCCGTCGTCCTCGTCTCGACGGCGGGCGGGATTCGGACGGCCCCGCTCGAGTACGCGGTCGTTGCCGGCATCCTCGGCTGGATCGGGCTCTCGGTCGGGATGGCCGCCTTCCCGAGTACGACCGACGCGCGGACGCTGTGGACTCGCTCCCGGCGGGAGTGGCGTCGATCGCCGGCCGTGTTGCTCGGCCTCCCGGTCGTCGCGCTGCTGTACGTCGTCAACGTGCTCTCGTGGCTCTGGGCACACGTCCTCTACGCCGTTGGCCTGTTCGTCCTCGCGCTCGCGGCCGTCGACGCGCTCGCGATCTGAACCATCCGTCTTTATTCCCGGGGGCGCGTTCGTCCCCGTATGAACGCAGATGCAGTCGTCCTCGACATCGACGGCGTCCTCGTCGACGTCGCCGACTCCTACCGCCGGGCGATCCTCGAGTCGATCGAGCACGTCCACGACCGCACGATCCGCAAGGAAGACATCCAGGCGTTCAAGAACGCCGGCGGGTTCAACAACGACTGGGAGCTGACCTACGCGGCCGCCCTCTACGTTCTGGCGACCGGGGAGGGGTACCGCGCATCGATCGACGAGTTTACCGACGGGATCGCAGAGCGCGGCGGCGGCCTCGAGGCCGCCGAGACCGTCGTCCGCGAGGCGATCGGCGCCCGGGCGACCCAGCGCGTGACGGATCGGTGGGACCGCGAGGCGCTCCGGGACGTCTTCCAGCAGCTGTACCTCGGCGGCGAGCTCTACCGGGGCCTCGAGGGCGGCGAACCCGATCTCGAGACGCGGGGGTTCATCCACGACGAGCCCGTCGTCCTCGAGCCCGACACCCGAGACGAACTCCTCGAGAACTACGACGTCGGCGTCCTGACCGGACGTCCCGCCGCGGAAGCCGAGATCGCCCTCGAGCGGGTCGGTCTCGACGAGGCGATTCCCCTCGCGCACCGCTTTACGATGGACGACTGGGAGGAGGGGAAACCCCATCCGCGGGCGTTGACGACGCTCGGCGAGCGGTTCGACGCCGACTCGGTCGTCTTCGTCGGCGACACGTTAGACGACGTGCGGACGGCGACCAACGCCGACGAGGTCGACCCCGACCGAACCTACCGCGGCGTCGGCGTGCTGACGGGCGGGCTCACCGGCGAGGACGGCCGTCGAGCCTACGAGGCCGAGGATGCGGCGGCCGTCCTCGAGTCGGTCAACGAGCTGCCCGACCTGCTCGAGTAGATCGCCGCGGTTGGGTAGCGTCGGTCGGTCTGAGTCGGAGCATACTGCCGCGCGGCCTGCAGCTCCCCCCATCCGTTTTTTGCCCGTCTTCGCCGTACTACCGCCAGATTCCCATGTCCGACTTCGCACGCGACGACCTCCCCGGCGAGGCGACCTCCGTCTGGCTCGCGAGCACCCGCGAGGACGACCCCGATCCCGACCCGCTCGAGGGCGACCGCAGCGTCGACGTCGCCGTCGTCGGCGCCGGGATCGCCGGGCTCTCGACGGCGATCGAGCTGCGCGAGCGGGACCTGACCGTCGCCGTCCTCGAGCGGGATCGCGTCGCGACGGGGATCACGGGGAAGACGACCGCGAAGCTGACCAGCCAGCACGGGACGATCTACGACCACCTTCGCCGGGAGTTCGGTCCGGCGCAGGCGAGTCGGTACGCCACGGTCCAGGAGGAGGCGATCGATCGGGTCGAGCGTCGGATCGAGGAGCTGGGTGTCGACTGCGGGTTCGAGCGCCACCCTTCCTACCTCTACAGCGACGAGCCCGACGAGATCGAACGGGAGGGCGACGCCGCCCGCGCGGCGGGGCTCGAGGCGAGCTACGTTACCTCCGTCCCGCCGTTCGAACGCGCCCAGGCCGCGGTCCGGTTCGACGACCAGGCCTGGTTCCATCCCCGGAAATACCTGCTCGCGATCGCCGACGAGCTCCGGGCCGACGACGGCGCCCACCTCCACGAGGAGACTCGTGTAACGGATCTCGAGGACGGGACACCCTGTTTCGTCCGAACCGAGCGGGGGACCGTCCGAGCGAAACACGTCGTCCTCGCGACGGGGTTCCCGATCCGCGATCGGGCGGGCTACTTCGCACGGATGCACCCGAAACGCTCCTACGTCCTCGGAATCCGCCTCGACGGCGACCCGCCCGGGGGGATGTACTACCGCAGCGGCGACCCCTACCGCTCCGTTCGCACCTACCGCGACGACGGGGAGGAGCTGCTGCTGGTCGGCGGCGAGAACCACAAGACGGGCCAGGGCGGCTCGACCGCCGACCGCTACCGGCGGCTCGAGTCGTGGGCCCGCGAGCGGTTCCCCGTCGACGAGGTCGCCTACCGGTGGTCGACCCAGGACTACAAACCGGTCGACAAGGTCCCCTTCATCGGCCGGGCCGGCGCCGGAACCGAGAACGTCTCCGTCGCGACCGGGTTCCGCGGCTGGGGGATGACCAACGGCACCGCCGCGGGGCGGCTGCTGGCGGCCGAGATCGACGGCGAACCGGTGGCCGAACTGGACCTGTTCGATCCGCTCCGGCTGACGCCGAAGGCCTCGCTGGGCAAGACCCTCACCGAGAACGCCGACACCGCGAGCGAGTTCGTCACCGACTGGTTCCGGACGCTCGTGACGCCGGATCTCACGGCGCTCGAGCCCGGCGAGGCCAAGATCGTCCGCAAGGGCGGGAAGCCCATCGCCTGCGCCCGCGACGCCAACGGCGAGCTTCACGCCGTCTCGGCGGTCTGTACCCACATGTACTGTCTCGTCGAGTGGAACGACGCCGAGGAGAGCTGGGACTGTCCCTGCCACGGCTCGCGGTTCGACCCCGACGGCGAGATCCTCGAGGGGCCGGCGAACGAAGACTTGCCGGCTCGGGAGGGGTGAGCTACCGGGCGAGCCCCGCCCCTGTCCTCGCCTCGAGGCCGGGGTAGTCAGCGACGATCCCGTCGACGCTCGCCGCGGCGAGTTCGTCGAACTGGAGCCAGCTATCGACGGTCCAGACGTTGACCGCCCGTCCCTCCTCGTGGGCCACCTCGACGACGTCGATCTCGGGCTCGCTCGTCGAGAGCCCGTAGTAGGGTTCGCTCGCGAGCGCGGTCCCCGCGATCGCGTTCCGTGGCGGGTGGATCGCCTCGCAGTCGTACCGGCGCGCGATCTCGACGCCGGCCTCGAGATCGTCCCAGACGAGCGGCGCGGCCGCGTAGTCGGCGGCATCTCGAAGGGCGGCGAGGGCGCCCTCGCAGAACGAGGAGAAGAGGAGTTCGCCGTCGAAGGTCTCGCAGTCCTCCAGGACGTGCGCGACGAACGGTTGCCACACCTCGCGTCGTCGCTCGCGGTCGTCCTCGGGAAGGGACTCGCCGACCCGCAGCTCGGTCGTCCCGGGGTTCTTCAGTTCGACGTTGATCCCGACCGTCTCCGGAACGGCCTCGAGCAGCGCCGAAAGCGTCGGGATCGATTCGTCGGTTCCCAGCACCGACAGCGATTCGAGCGTCTCGAGGGATGTCTCCCGAACAAACCCCGAAGCGTCGGTTACGGGTCGGCCGTCCCGCGTTCCCTCGAGGCGCTCGTCGTGGAAGACGACCGGAGTCCCGCAGGCGGCGGGCTGGACGTCGATCTCGATCATCGCGGTTCCCTTGTGGTCGGCGGCGGCGACCGCCGCGGCGACGGTGTTCTCGGGCTCGATACCGGCGTAGCCGCGGTGGGCGATCACGGCAGGGTCGGTCATACTCCACCCCACGACCGCGAGCCTCATGGTGGCTCCGCTCGGCCGGGTGTTCGCCTGCCGGGCCGCCTTTCAATACGCTACCGGCCGAACGGAGTGCGTATGACAGACACGACACTCGACGACGTCGAACGGAACCTGGGCCGCGTCGAGGACCTCGAGCAGGAGGAGGCGATCTCGGTGCTCCAGACGGCAAAGCGCGACCTCGAGGCGATGAGCACCGACGCCGACGTCGACGAGGAGCGCCGACAGGCCCTCGAGGACCGCCTCGATCAGCGGATTCGGGAGATCGAGGAGCGCGACGCCTACGACGGTAACGTCGGCGAGGCGATGAACCCCGAGGACCACGACGCGCCCTAATACTGGGACGTCAGCTGCCGGGCGAGAGCACTTGCCGCGAGCAACCGCAGTATTTGATATGGCTCGTTACCCCCGTGGAGTGGCACACGTCGGCGTCACCGTTCCGGACATCGAGGCGGCGATCGAGTGGTACGAGGACGTCCTCGGCTTCGAGACGATCATGGGCCCCGTCGAGGTCGACCACGGCGAGGACCACATCGGAAGGCTCTGTGCGGACGTACTGGGCGAGTTCGAGACCGTCTCGATCGCCCACGTTGCGACGGGCAACCAGGTCGCGATCGAGCTGTTCGAGTTCGACGATACCGAGTCGGGCCCCGATCCGGAGCCGTCCGACGCCGGCTACTTCCACATTTGTGTCATCGACCCGGAGATCGAATCGCTCGCGGCCGAGATCGCAGACAGCGGCGGCGAACACCACACTGAGATCTGGGAGCTGTTTCCCGACCAGCCCTACCGAATGACCTACTGTAAGGACCCTTGGGGGAATATCGTCGAGATCTACACCCACAGCCACGAACGCATCTACAGCAATCAGAGCGACTACTGACGTCGAGAACCCGGCGAGATCGGCCGACCCCCACCGTTTTATTCGGCTGCCGTCCCGAGAGAGGCGTATGCGAATCGCACTACTGGGCGGTACCGGCGACATCGGCGAGGGGCTCGCGCTTCGATTCGCGCGAGATACTGACCACGAGATCCTCATCGGCTCTCGAGATCCCGAGAAGGCCCGCGACGCGGTTGCGGAGTACGAGGACGTCCTCGAGGCGATCGGTGCGGACTCGAACCTGAAGGGCTTCGTCAACGAGATGGCCGCGGACCGCGCCGACGTCGTCGTGCTCTCGGTCCCGCCGTACTACGTCGGTGATACGGTCGAGTCCGTCGCGGACGTCCTCGACGAGGACACCACGCTGGTCACACCGGCTGTTGGCATGCAGGGCGACGACGACGGGCTCCACTACCACCCCCCGAGCGCCGGCAGCGTCACCGAACTCGTCGCGAAGCGTGCGCCCGACGAGGTGCCGGTCGTCGGCGCCTTTCACAACCTCGCGGCCGGCGCGCTCTCGGAACTCGAGCTCGAACTCGATCTGGACACGCTCGTCGTCGGCGACGATTCCGACGCGAAAGAACGAGTGATCGCGCTGACCGAGGAGATCGAGGGACTCCGGGCGCTCGACGTCGGTCCGCTGGCGAACGCGGCCGAGGTCGAGAGCGTCACGCCGCTCGTAATCAACATCGCCCGGTACAACGACGACCTCCACGACGTCGGCGTGACGTTTCACTAACGGGCGGGCTCGGATTCGGACGTCGTCACGGATTCGGTCTCGAGTTCGGCGCTGGACCACGACGCCTCCAGCGAACGCAGCGTCTCGAGGAACCCGTCGGCGTCGACGGGTTTCGTGATCGCGTCGTCGACGGGAAGTTCGTCGAGCCCGAGCACTCGATCCTGTGCGGGGTGGCCCGTGAGCACGACCAGCGGGATTTCCTCGATCGAGGGCGTTCCCTCGATTTCGGTCGCGACCTCGTCGCCGTTCAGCCGCGGCAGCTTGAAATCGAGCAGGACGAGATCGGGGCGGGGTGCGTCGGCGAACTCCCCGCGGCGGTAAAGAAAGTCGAGCGCGTCGCTCCCGTCGTTGACGACGTGGAACGTGTGGTCGATCGACGTCGTTCGCAACGCTTCTTTCGTCAACCGCACGTCCCCCGGGTTGTCCTCGACGAGTAAGATCTCCAGCGTAGCTGGCAGTCCACCGGCACCATCCGACATATACGTAGCTGTGAACGCTGGCCCCATCCAGTCACGGCCTGTTATTTCAGGCATTGAAATACCCTCGGCAATCTGACGACCGTTCGCCGTCTCTCCACCAGGAGGGAGTCGAAGCCCACGACACGCTATCGGCGGTAAAACGGCGAAAGAAACGTCTACTGATCGGCGGGCTACGCGCCGGCGTCTTCGAGGGCGTCCTCGAGGTCCTCGCGCTGGGTGACGCCGACGAAGCGCTCGACGACGCCGTCGTCGTTCTCGATGATCAGGGTCGGCAGCGACCGGACCTGATACTCGTTGGCGACGTCCTGCTGTTCGTCGACGTTTACCTTCTCGACATCGAAGCGCCCCTCCCAGTCGTCCTCGAGCTCCTCGAGGATCGGGTCCTGGGTCTTGCAGGGGCCACACCAGTCGGCGTAGAAGTCCTTGAGCGTGACGGACATGTGATCAGGGGTACTTGCCACGCGCCGCGCATAAGGGTTTCCCACTCGGGGGTTCGCGCCGGCTTCGCGGACGCCGCGGGCTGATCCCCGCCGTCGTCACGCGAGCCAGTCGGCGAACGAGCCCTCGAGCAGCGTCTCGCGTCGACGGTCGACGCAGGTCCGCTCGGCGTCGGTGATGGCGGTCGCCATCGGCGTCAATCCAGACCGGGTCGGTCTCGAGGCCGTCCGCGGCGGCCGCGAGCGTCCGTTCGACGGGGAACTCGTGAACGCTAGCGCCACCCCCACCGAACCAGTTCGACCGTCGAAAGCTTTAGTTCAGCCCGACCCGATGGTGTACGTATGGACAGAGGACAGAACTCCGGTGGGCTGATGTCCAGTGCCGGACTCGTCCGGTACTTCGACGCAGAGGACTCGAACGCGATCCGTGTCGACCCGAAGACGGTCATCGCAACGGGGATCATGCTGGGCGTGCTCGTCCAGTTGCTGATCTTCGTCTCCTAGTCCTCGCCCCCGCCGTTATCGACGAGCGTTTCGATAGCCACGCCGCCGGAGCGCTCGAGCCGCATCCGTGACGCGGCGTTTTTGACCGTCCGCTCCGTACCCGACAGCCATGTCACTGACCGCCGGCGTCGTCGCCGTTCAGGGCAACGTCGACGCACACGCCGACGCGATCGAGCGCGCCGCGCGAGCCCACGGGCGGGAGGTTACCGTCCGCGAGATCCGCGAGTCGGGGATCGTCCCTGACTGCGACCTGCTCGCGATGCCCGGCGGCGAGTCGACGACGATCTCGCGGCTCGTCCACGGCGAGGGGATCGCCGGTGAAATCCGCGGCCACGTCGCGGCCGAGAAGCCCCTGCTTGCGACTTGTGCCGGCCTGATCGTCGCCTCGAGCGACGCGAACGACGACCGCGTCGACGAGCTCGGCCTGATCGACGCGTCGGTCGAGCGCAACGCCTTCGGGCGACAGAAGGACAGCTTCGAGGCGCCCCTCGAGATCGACGGGCTCGCCGAACCGTTCCCGGCGGTGTTCATCCGCGCGCCCGCCGTCGACGACGTCGGCGACGCCGACGTGCTCGCACGCTGGGACGGCCGTCCGGTCGCGGTGCGGGACGGCCCCGTCGTTGCCACCGCCTTCCACCCCGAGTTGACCCCCGACAGCCGGCTCCACGGCCTGGCCTTCTTCGAGAACGAAGAGTCGATCGGACCGGAACTCGAGGGTTCCGCGTAGTTCGCCCGACCGATCTCGAATCTCGCGGCGGGCCGTCGCCGCTCGTGCAAGCACATGCGACCGAACACGTTTTTCCGCTGCCACACGTCGGTCCGTCTATGGATGCAGCTATCGACGCCGTCCGCGTCGCGGGAACGCCGCAAGGGCCGGTGCCCGTCGTCGTCCTCGAGGTCGAGGACGAGGACGACGTCGTCCCGATCTTCATCGGGTTCAACGAGGCCGTCAGTATCGATCGCGGCCTCGAGGCCGAGGACATCGGGCGGCCGTTGACCCACGACCTGTTGCTCGACGTCATGGAGGAACTCGGCAGCCGGATCGAGCGCGTCGTCGTCAGCGAGATCGAGTCTGCGGCCGACGACCGGGGTGGCACCTACATCGCCGACCTCCACCTCCAGACGCCCCGCGGTGAGACAGTGATCGACGCGCGCCCGAGCGACTCGCTCGCGCTCGCCGCCCGGACGAACGCTCCCATCGAGGTCACCGAGGACGTCTTCGAAGACGGCCGAGACGACAGGGAAAAGTTCGAGCACCTCGAATCGATCCGTGACGTCTCCGGTGAGTTCTGAATGGACGACACGCTCGAAGCCCTGTTCGCCGTTATCGAGGATCGCAAGGAAACGCTACCCGAGGACTCCTACACCGCGTCGCTGTTCACCCACGAAAAAGGGGAGAACGCGGTGCTCGAGAAACTCGGCGAGGAGAGCACCGAACTCGTCCTCGCGGCCAAGGACGATGACCGCGACGAGATTGCCTACGAAGCCGCCGACATCGTCTACCACCTGCTCGTGTTGCTGTCGATGAAGGATATGGATCTCGAGGAGCTCGAGGCCGAACTCGAGGCGCGGCGCTAGACGGTCCCAGCGTCGACGGGCCGGACGCTTGCAGCCGCCCGGCCCAGATTGATAGCGCTGATCGGTGTGGGGGTGTCTGCATGACAGTCGAACAGATCGAACACGCCGACGACCACATGCAGGAGTGTATCGACAACTGCCTCGAGGCCGCACAGGTCTGTGAGTGGTGTGCCGACGCCTGCGTCGACGAGGGCGAGGAGATGGCCCGCTGTATCCGGCTCTGCCGGGACGTGGCCGACATCGCCTCGCTACACGCCCGGTTCATGGCTCGCAACTCGAGTTACCACGAGGAGTTAGGCGAGCTCTGTGCGGATCTCTGCGAGGAGTGCGCCGAGGAGTGCGAAGGGCACGACCACGACCACTGTCAGGCCTGCGCGGAGATCCTGCCCCAGTGCGTCGAGAGCTGCCGCGAGATGGCGTCTGCCTGACCGAACTCGATCGGGAGTGGGATATCGAACGCGCCCTCGAGGCGAACACCTCGGTGCTGAGCTTGCTTTTCTGGGGCTGGATGCGACGGTCGACTGGCGGTTCGTTGCGATGCCGGCGGTCATCGTAGCGTTCCTGTTCCACACGCGCTTGGGCTAATGTCCGCCGGTGCCGGTGTAGTGTCGGTTCGGCGTCCACATGCAGCGAGGGATCGGGCGAGCGGGCCGCGTTCGAGTCGCTTCAGGACGGGCAGTGACGGCGCTAGTACCGTCGGCCGGCGGGTTCGGATCCGCCCGAGTTGAACAGGCCGCCGATCGCGCCCGCGATCGCACTCTCGAGGGCCATAATAAACGACAGCGCCAGCGCGAACAGGAAGATCCCGACCCCGGCGAGACCGCTGATGGCGCCGCCGATCGGCCCGCCGGCCCAGCCGGCGACGCCGACGACGAGCGCGACGATCACGCCGGCGACGATTCCACCGAGGGCGCCGGCGAGCAGCCCGTGCCAGAACCCGCGTCCGAGCCCCCCGCCGGCGAGGTAGCCGGCGACGAACCCGCCGATCAGTCCTGCAGCGAGCTGGCCGACGCCCGGCAGCGTGAGCCCGACGATCCCGAGAACGGTGATGACGAGAAAACCGATGATGACGGAACGCCAGTCTGTCATACCGATCCGTCGGACGCGAGCGGACATAAGCCCTCGGCGTGGATATTGCGGGATACAACCCGTCGGGTCGTCGGACGGAGCTCTCGCGAGGGCCGCGCCATAACGAACGACCTTTTACGACCGCAGGTTCTAGCTGGAGGCATGATTTTCGAAGACCTTCCGACCACGCCCACGTCGGAAGAGCTGATCGACAAGGCGTTCTCGCGGGCGGCGCGGGCCGGCAAGGCCAAGGGCGGCCTCGAGGCCCAGCAGTCGATGCTGCAGACCGCGGCGAACATCATCTCCGACAACCTGGAGAACGTCGTCACGGCCTGGCCCGACTTCGCCTACGAGGACGACGTCCACCCGTTCTACTACGAGATCGCGGACGCGATCGTCGACGTGGACCGCCTGCGCCAGAGCCTCTCGGAGACGATGTGGGCCAGCCGCAAGGCCCGCGAGATCCACCAGGAGTACCAGCCGAAGCTACGAAAGACCGACATCGACACCGCGCGCAAGCACCGCAAGCAGGCGTTCGCTCGGCTCGCGGACATCGTCGAACAGATCGACGACGAACTGCTGTACATCAACGAGTCGCGCAACGACCTGCGGGACCTCCCCGAGATCAACCCCGACGAGCCGACGATCGTCGTCGCGGGCTATCCCAACGTCGGGAAGTCGTCGTTCGTCAACGACGTCACGAACGCCCGCGGCGAGACCGCCTCCTATCCGTTCACGACGAAGGGGATCGGGCTGGGTCACTTCGAACGAGACCACATTCGCTACCAGATCGTTGACACGCCCGGCCTGCTCGACCGCCCGCCGCAGGATCGAAACGAGATCGAATCGCAGGCGGTGAGCGCGATCGAACACCTCGCCGACTGCATGCTCGTCGTGCTCGACCCCAGCGGCGAGTGCGGGTATCCGATCGAGTCCCAACTCGAGCTTCGGGACGCCATCGCCGCGCAGTTCGAGGACGTTCCCGTGTTCACAGTCGCGAACAAGGTCGACCGCGCCGAGCATTGGACGGCCGACGTCGCCGCCGACTACGAGATGAGCGTCGAGACCGGCGAGAACGTCGAGACCGTCCTCGATGCGGCCGTCGAGGCGATCGGCTACGAACCGGAACTGCCGTTCGAGGAGTGAACACCACAGGACGATGAAGGGACCAGGAATCCTCTGGATGTTACAGACCGCGGCCGGCTTCTCGCTCGCCGGACCGCTGTTTTTCCTCGCCGCGAACTACCTCTTCGCGGGGCGCTACGCCTGGGGTGCGAGCTTCCTCTTTTTCGGGCTGCTCGTGCTCTACTTCCCGACCTACCTCGTCAACCGTATCGGCGGGCCGCGGGCGTGGGCTCGGCGTCGACTCGGACGGGACGACGGGACCGAGACGGAACGCGACGACGCGACGGACGACGGTACCGACGCCGACCGATCGTCCGGCCTCGATCCCCGATCGACGCTCGAGCGGCTCCGGAGCCGTTGAGAACCGAAAAGCTGTCCGAGAAGCGGACGCCCAACAGCGGGGTGGACAGCGCTCACTCCTCGACGATACTGACGTACCGGATCTCGATATCGACGTCGCCGTCGGCGTGTTGCTCGACTCGTTGATTGAGTTCCGATGCCAGTCCGGGCGCGGTCTCGCCGGGCGGCCCCCCGATCGTGACGATCACGCGTTCGGGACTCTGGATCGGGTAGTCCTCGTCCATGATCACCTCGATATCGAGCAGGCGGTACTGCTCTAACTCCTCCTCGTCGAGCGCGAGTGCGATCTCCTCGCGGGTGTTCTCCTCGAAGCTCCCCGCCTGGTACGAGGAGTAGGTGATCGCCCCGAGAAACACCGAGAAGACGAGTACGATCACGACGAGTCCGACGACCCGTTTTCGAACCCGCTGTTCGGTCTCCCCGAGCGCGAACAGGTTCTCGGGACGGTAGCCGAGATACCATAGCGTCAACAGGCCGGCGAGGTTCACCGAGAGGACGTTGACGAACACCAGCGCCGTCGACCCGATCGCCGCCGAGGGCTGGCCCCAGGCGATCGCGATTCCCGCGGCCGCGGCGGGTGGGATCAGCGCCGCGGCGATCATGACGCCGACGAGCGCGACGGAGATCCCCGTCGCGATGCTGACGATCCCCGCGACGCCGGCCCCGAGCGCGACCGCCAGCGAGAGCAGGTCGGGCGCGAGACGTTCGGAGATCTCGTCGACCTCCGCGAGTTCGAGCCCGGGCGGGACGATGTTCGTGACCTGTACCGACCAGGCGAAGACGGCCGCCGCACCGATCGCGAAGACGACCCCGATGATCTGGTAGGTCAGGCTCTCGACGAACAGATCCTCGTCGTCGATCACCGAGCCGACGCTGGCGCCCAGCGCCGGCCCGATCAGCGGCGCGATCACCATCGAGCCGACGACGACTGCCGGCGAATCCAGCAGCAGTCCGGCGGTCGCGACGATCGCACTGATGATCGTCATCGTCGAGTAGACGCCGAACGTCGGCGTCAGCGACTCCGCCTCGGTCTGGAGCTCCTGTCTCGAGATTCGATCCGACTCGACGTCGCCCTCCTCGTACTCCTCGCGCAACGCCTCGAACCGACGAGAGACGACCGTCTCCGCGTCGACGACGACCGTGTAGGCGTCCTCCCCGACCCCCGCTTCCTGCAGTTCGTCGAGCACCGGCTCGACCGCCGCCGCCGGCAGCGGAAAGTAGACGACCGCCGTATAGTCCCGGTCGCTCTCCTCGTCGGTGACGACGTAGTCGATCCCCCGATCGTCGAGCGTCTCGAGGATCGTCTGTCGCTTTCCCGTCGGAACCGTCAACTGTACGAGCCGCACGTCAGGTAGGTGGACCCCCGGGGTCATAACTTCGGGCGCTTTCGGTGTGCAGTCGGTCGGTTTCGCCGCGCCGGCGAATCCTGAATCACCCCGAGACGGAAACCGGCCGTCGGTACTCGGCGGTTCGTGAACTATACCCGTCTCGCGTTCGTCTCGGACGCCATGACACACCGCGTCACGGTCTCGCTCGACGACGAGACGAAGGCGGCCCTCGAGACCCTCGCCAGCGAGACGGGAAGGGGACAGAGCGAACTCGTCCGCCGCGCGCTGTCGTTTTACGCCGCTAATTTCGAGGCCGCGAGCGAACGACCGAGTGACAACTTAGAACAGTACTACCGGATGCTCTCCTCGGGCGAGCACGTCCTGCTCGACGTCGACTTCCTACACGCCTTTCTCGAGCACCTCTACGCGGGTGGCGATCCCGATCCGGCGTTCGTCGAGGCGGCCGACCGGGTCTCGGACTATCACGCCAGGGAGTACGAAGCGCGGTTCGAGGGTATCGACGAACTCCTCGAGTGGCTCTCGTTCTGTGGCTTTCTCGAGGTCCGTGACGAGACCGGAGGGGTCTACCACGTCGTCTTCCCCTCGGAGGCGATCCAGTGGTTCATGACTCGCTTCATCGAGCGCAGCACCGCCTCGATGCCGATCGAACTCGAGATCGAACGCGGCGTCTCGAAGACGATCGTCGCCGAGCGCTCGAGCGACGAGTAGCCGGGCGCTTCTCATACGAGTTCATACTCGGTCATACGACGGACTACTCGAGCGGTCGCGGCGTCGAAGCCGTATGATTCGCGCTCAACAACCCTTATGCTGCTCTCGGAGAGCGGATAGTGTGTACACTCACCATGGGTATTGTAGACAGGTTGAAAGCGATCGGACCGGGCGCGCTCGTCGCGGCGGCGTTCGTCGGTCCGGGAACCGTCACGACCGCGAGCGTCATCGGGGCGGAGTACGCCTACGTGCTCGTCTGGACGATCGCCTTCTCGATTCTGGCGACGATGGTTCTCCAGGAAATGAGCGCGCGCCTCGGACTGATCTCGCGTGAAGGACTCGGCGAGGCGCTCAGGGACGAGTTCTCGAATCCGGCTGCCAAGTGGGCGTCAGTCCTGCTCGTCGTCAGCGCGATCGGGATCGGGACGGCGGCGTTCCAGACCGGCAACATCGTCGGCGGCGCGGCCGGCCTCGCGACGATTACCGGCGTCAGCGAGAACGTCTGGGGGCCGCTGATCGGGATCGTCGCGGGCGCCCTGCTCTGGTCGGGAAGCTACAAACTGATCGAGCGCGTCTTCGTCGGCCTGGTCGCCGTTATGGGCGGGGCGTTCCTGCTCAACGCAGTGATGGTTCGGCCCGACCTCGGCGCGCTCGGTGGCGGACTCGTTCCGACGGTGCCCGAGGGATCGGCGTACTTGATCGCGGGCCTCGTCGGCACCACCGTCGTCGGCTACAACCTCTTCTTGCACGCCAGCACCGTCCAGGAACGCTGGGGCGGCCCCGACGACCTCGCGGAGTGTCGCACCGACACGATCGGGATGATCGTCGTCGGCGGACTCATCACGACGTCGATCGTCGTGACCGCAGCTGCAGTGTTCCCCGAGGGGACCACGATCGCCGACGTCGGCGAGATGGCCGACCAGCTCGAGCCCGTCTTCGGCGGCTACGCGCTGACCTTCTTCGCGATCGGACTCTTCGCGGCCGGCTTCACGAGCGCGATGAGCGCACCCCTCGCAGGGGCCTACGCGACCGCCGGCGCGCTCGGCTGGGAACGCGACCTCAAATCGACCCGGTTTCGGGCGATCTGGGTAACGATCCTCTCCGTCGGCGTCGTCTTCTCGGCGATCGGTTTCGATCCGGTGCAGGTGATCGTCTTCGCACAGGTCGCTAACGGCCTCCTGCTGCCGGTCATCGCCCTATTCCTCATCTACGCGATGAACAACGAAGGGCTGCTCGGCGAGTACACGAACAGCACACTCCAGAACGTCCTCGGCGGGCTCGTCACGCTCGTCGTAATCGCTATCGGCGTTCAGACACTCTACGACGTCCTGATCGTCCAGGACGGACTCGAACTCATCTTCGGATTTCTCTAACGACCACGTGACCTCACAAACACGATGAACGACACACCGAGATCCGACGAAGGCACGGACACGCAACCCACAGACACGGACGAGACTCGAATCGGCGTCGACGTCGGCGGCACCTTCACCGACGTCGCGCTCTCCGTCGACGACCACCTCGTCACGGCCAAGGTGCCGACGACGACCGACAGACAGCACGTCGGCGTCCTCGAGGGAATCGCGAAGGCATGCGACGACGCGGGGATCGACCCGGGTGAGATCGACGCCTTCGCCCACGCAATGACCGTCTCGGTCAACGCCCTGCTCGAGCGCGGCGGCGCGAAGACCGCCCTCGTCACCACCGAGGGGTTCCGGGACGTCCTCGAGATCGGTCGACAGGATCGGCCCGATCTGTACGATCTCGAGGCCGAGAAACCCGAGCCGCTGGTTCCCCGACGGCGGCGCTTCGAAGTCGACGAGCGCACGACGGCCGAGGGCGTCGAACGCACGGTCGACCCCGAGGAAGTTCGGGACCTCGCGAGTACCCTGCGCGAACACGACGTCGAGAGCGTCGCGATCTGTCTGCTCCACGCCTACGCCGACGCCGACAACGAGCGGCGAGTCGCCGAAATTCTGCGCGAGGAGCTCGAGGTGCCGGTTTCGGCCTCTCACGAGGTGCTCGCGGAGTTCCGCGAGTTCGAGCGCACCTCGACCACCGCGGTCGACGCCTACGTCCGTCCCGCGATCGACCGCTACGTCGGCCGACTGGTCGACGAGGCCGAAACGTCCGGGATCCCGGCACCACAGATCATGCAGGCAAACGGCGGGATCGCCGACCCGGAGACGGTTCGCGACCACGCCGTGACGACGACGCTGTCGGGGCCGGCGGCGGGCGTCGTCGGCGCCGCGGCGACCGTCGACGACGCCGACGTCGAGGGGCTCGTCACGTTCGACATGGGTGGTACCTCGAGCGACGTGAGTCTCGTCCGCGAGGGAGAGGCCGAGCGGACGACCGACGCCGAGATCGACGGCCTCCCGATCCGCACGCCGATGGTCGACGTCAACACGGTCGGCGCCGGCGGCGGCTCGGTCGCCTGGGTCGACGACGGCGGCGCACTCCGCGTCGGCCCTCGATCCGCGGGCGCCGAGCCCGGTCCGGTCTGCTACGGCAAGGGCGGCACCGAGCCGACCGTCACCGACGCCAACGTGGTGCTGGGCTACATCGGCCCCGACACCGCGCTCGGTGGCGAGATGACCTTAGACGTCGAGGCCGCCCGCGACGCGCTCGCCGACCTGGCCGACGAGGCCGGCCTCGAGGGTGCACTGGAGGCCGCACAGGGGATCTACCGGGTCGCGAACGCGACGATGACCCGCACCATTCGGTCGGTTACCGTCGAGCGGGGCCACGACCCTCGCGAGTTCGCGCTGGTTGCCTTCGGTGGTGCGGGCCCGATGCACGCCGCGGCGCTGGCCGACTCGCTGGGCGTCGACCGCGTCGTCGTCCCCCGGCCCGGCGGGGTGCTCTCGGCGTTCGGGCTGCTCGCGGCCGACGAGAGCTACGACGCCGCCCGGACCGTCCAGCTCGCCCGCGCGGACGCGGAGCCGGACCGTGTCGACGCGGTCTACGACGACCTCGTCGAGCGCGTGCTCGCGGACGCCACCGACCCCGGCGCCGCGCGGATCGAACGCGCCGCCGACTGTCGGTACGCCGGACAGAGCTTCGAACTGACCGTTCCGGTTGACGAGTCCGTCGATCTCGACGCCGTCGAAGAGCGGTTCCACGCCGCCCACGAGCGCGCCTACGGCTACCGGATGGACGAAGGGGTCGAGATCGTCACCCTTCGGGCGTCGGCGACCGTCGGGGGTGCTTCGCCGGTCGTTCGTCACGAAGGAAGGGGCGACGCCCGTCTCGGTACGCGCGAGGCGTATTTCCCCGACACCGAGGGAGTCCGGACGACGACGGTCTACGGGCGCGACCGACTCCACTCCCGGACGACCGTCGACGGCCCTGCAGTGCTCGAACAGGCCGAGAGCACGACCGTCGTTCCACCGGGCTGGACGGGCGACGTGCTCGAGGACGGAACGGTCGTCATGACGGAGGATGAGACACGATGAGCGAGACCGAAATCGACCCGATTACCCTGGAGGTACTGCGCAACCAGCTCGAAGGCGTCGCCGAGGAGATGGGACAGACGCTCATTCGGGGTGCCTACTCACCGAACATCAAGGAGCGTCGGGACTGCTCGACGGCGTTGTTCGACGCCACGGGCCGGATGGTCGCCCAGGCCGAACACATCCCCGTCCACCTGGGTGCGATGCCCGAAGCCGTCGACGCGGTCCGCGAGTACGATCCCGAACCCGGCGACGTGTTCGTCCTCAACGATCCCTTCGCCGGCGGCACCCACCTGCCGGACGTGACGATGGTGTCGCCGATCACGGTCGCCGAAGAGATCGTCGGCTACGCCGTCTCGCGGGCCCACCACGCCGACGTTGGCGGAATGACCCCCGGTAGCATGCCGGCGGGCGCCCGCGAGATCTACCAGGAGGGGCTGCGACTCCCGCCCACGAAACTCGTCGAGGGCGGCGACGTCCGTGAGGACGTCCACTCGCTGATACTCGCGAACGTCCGCAACCCGCGCGAACGGCGGGCCGACCTCCGCGCGCAGCTGGCGGCGAACGACCGGGCCGCCGAGCGCCTCGAAGCACTGTTCGACGAGCACGGTCGCGAGACCGTCCTCGCGGGTTTCGACGCCGTGATCGACTACTCCGGCGACCGGATGCGCGCCAAGCTTCGCGAGCTTCCGGACGGCACCTACGAGGCGACGGACGTCCTCGAGGGCGACGGTATCACCGACGAGGATATCGAGCTCCGGGCGTCGGTGACGATCGACGGCGCGTCGGTCGAGGTCGACTTCGCGGGGACGGCGAGTCAGGTAAAAGGGAACCTCAACGCGCCGCTGGCCGTGGCGAAGAGCGCGGTCTACTTCGTCGTCCGCTGTGTGACCGACCCTGAGATCCCGCCGAACGACGGCTGCTACGAGCCCGTCGCCGTCGACGCGCCGGAGGGGTCGCTGTTGAATCCGGCACCACCTGCTGCGGTCGTCGGCGGCAACGTCGAAACCAGCCAGCGGGCGACCGATGTCGTCTTCGCCGCGCTCGCGGAAGCCGCACCCGAGCGCGTCCCCGCCCAGAGCCAGGGGACGATGAACAATCTGACTGTCGGCGCCCGCGACGGCTCCTTTACCTACTACGAGACCATCGGCGGCGGCTTCGGCGCCCGCGCCGACAGCGACGGCATGGACGGCGTTCAGGTCGGGATGACGAACACGCTCAACACGCCCGTCGAATCGATCGAGACGGAGTACCCGTTTCGGGTCGACCGCTACGCCTTGCGTCCCGACAGCGGCGGTCGCGGCCGGTTCCGGGGCGGACTCGGCCTCGAGCGCAGCCTCACCGTCGAGACCGACGCGACGGTGTCGCTGCTGACCGAACGACGACGGCACGCGCCGAGCGGCGTCGCGGGCGGCGAGGACGGCACCGTCGGCGAGAATCTGATCGACGGCGAACCCGTCGCCGCGAAGACGACCGTCGACGTCGAGTCCGGAACGACGATCACGGTTCGAACACCGGGCGGCGGCGGCCATGGCGACCCCGACGAGCGCGATCCGGCTGCGCTCGAGGACGACCGGGCCGACGGCACGGTCACGGACGGTGAGGAGCCGTGAACGACTACGACTCCGGCGCCGAACGACCCATCCGACTCGGGCTGATCGTCCCCTCCTCGAACACGACGGCCGAACCGGAGTTCCGTGAGTTCGCCCCCGAAGGGACGACCGTCCACGCGGCGCGGATGGCGCTCGAGTCGGTCACCGTCGACGAACTCGACGAGATGAGCCACGACGCGGTTCGAGGGGGCGAGTTGCTCGGCCACGCCGACGTCGACGCCGTCGCCTACGCCTGTACGACCGGCAGCCTGCTCCACGGACCCGGCTTCGACGCCGAACTCGAGGCCGAAATCGGCGAGGCGGCGGGCGTTCCGGCCATCGCGACGGCTCGGTCGGTGTGTCGGGCCCTCGAGGCCCTCGGCGCCGAGCGGATCGCCGTCGTCACGCCCTACACCGCCGACCTCGACGCAAAGGAGCGCGAGTTCCTCGAGGCGGCGGGCTTCGAGGTCGTCGCGATCGAGGGCCGGGGGATCGAGGCCAACACCGAGATAGGCGCGCTCGACCCGTCTGACGCCCGTGAGCAGGTGCTGGCCGTCGCAGCCGATCTCGAGGGGGCCGTCGACGGAGCGCTCGATACCTCGGTCGACGCCGTCTTCGTCTCCTGTACGAACTACCGGTCGCTCGACGCGGTTGCGGAACTCGAGGCCGAACTCGGCGTCCCGGTGGTCACGAGCAACGGCGCGACGCTGTGGGATCTCTGTGGGCACCTCGACACCACGGTAGACGCGCCGGGAGCGCTGTTCGCGGAGCCGTCGCGCCACGTATAAACCGCGGCGCGACGTCCATCGAGTATGTTCGACACCCGTCCCGACCGCGAGGCCGAGGTGGCCCTCGTCGGCCGCTCGAACGTGGGCAAGTCGACGCTCATGCGCGAGATCACCGGTCACACGTTCGACACCGGCGGCAAACCCGGCGTCACCCGCGAGCCGAACCACTTCGACTGGACCGCCGAGGACTTCGTCGTCACCGACCTGCCCGGCTTCGGCTTCATGAGCGGCGTCGACGAGGATCGCCGCGAGCAGATCAAGACCGATATCGTTCACTACCTCGAGGAGTACGCCGACAACGTGCTCGTGGCCGTCCTCGTCGTCGACGGCAAGAGCGTCATCGACATCATCGACCGCCACTCCGGCCCCGACGAGATCCCCTACGACGTCGAGATGTTTCACTTCCTGCGCGAACTCGACATCCCGACGGTAGTCGCGGTCAACAAGATGGACAAGGTCGACAACCGTGACGAGCGCCTGAACGAACTCTGTGACCGACTGGGGCTGCTCCCGCCCTGGAAGCAGTGGCAGGAGACGATCGCGCCGATCACCGCCAAGAAGGGGCGGATCGATCCCCTGAACGAGGCCGTTCGCGAACACCTCCACGAGCAGAGCCGGGACGACCTGTTCAAATTCTTCTGACGGCTTTCGCTCTGCAACGCGGCGATGCCACGCTCCCGGCTGCCAATTCGGCTCCGTGATGCGTGCTGGCTGTTTGCGCGGTTCTGCCGCGTTTGCGGCTGTCTCGGCGCTTAACCGAACGATAATAATAGCCCGGACGGGACGTCCTCGAGTATGGACGACGATCGAGGGGCCGGCATTTCGGCCCTCGAGGTACGAACCAGCCGGCGCGGGCTCTTCCGGCTCGGGGCGGCGAGCCTGTTCGCGCTGGTCGGCGCCGGAACGAGCGCAGCCGACGACGGGTCGGACGAGGAGTCGAACGGACAACTAGTGTTCGTCTACGACGACAGCTGGCGCGAGGACTGGACCCAGACCTTTCCGGTTCACCAGGAAGAGGACGTCCCGGCCTGCTGTGCGGCCGTCACGGAGTACGTCGACACCGGCTGGGGCCTGCTTCCGGAGCACCTCCGCGAGATGGAGGCGGAGGGGTGGGAGATCATGTCCCACACCGCAGAACACGACGTCGTCGGGAACCTCTACCTGACCGCCCCGACCGAATCGGACGACGAACGGCTCTCGGTCGACGGCAGCTTCCTCGGAGATCACGAGGGCGAACCGATCGTCATCGGGGACGAGGACGAAACAATCGAGAACGTCGTCGCCGGCGGCGGCGAGGACGACGGGGGATTCTACCTCGAGCTCGAGGAGCCCGTCGGCGAGTCGTTCGCGGCCGAGGAGACGTTCGTTCGCTTCGGCGACGAGCGGATCCGCGAGGAGGTCGTCGGCTCGAAGGAGGAACTCGAGGAGATGGGCGTCGATGTCGACTACTTCGTCTCCCCCTTCGGCCGCAGCGAAGGGCTGGTCGAGGAGCTGGTCGAAGAACACTACGCGGGGTTCGCGAACCGCGAGGGGGACGGGCTGAACGGAATCACCGATATCGACCCGTACGATCTCGGACGGACGAGTATCGACGGCCAGTCCTCGACCGAAACCGAGATCGAGGCGTTCTACGATCAGGTCGCTGCAGGCGACTACCTCGGGATCGTCGTCGGTCACAGCCAGTTCGACGAGACGACCGAGGAACGCGTCCGGTTCGCCATCCAGGAGGCAAAGGAGCGGGACCTCGAGATCGTCACGCTCCGCGAGGCGCTCTCGGATCTCGATGTCGGTCCCGACGAGATGCTGGGTACCGAGGAAGACGATGACGAGTCGGTAGAAGGGGACAGCGACGAGAACGGGCCAAGCGACGACGAGGCACCGACGAACGAGAGCGCGAGCGACTCGAGCGAGGACGGCGTCGGCTCGAGCGTTCGAGAGAACGGCCCCGCGATCGCCGCCGGAACGGGACTGCTCGCGACCGTTGCGGTCGCGGGGCGGGCGGCCTACCAGCGGCTCGTGGACTGATCGCAGAGCCGAGTAGGGAGACCACCCTCAGGTGCGTCCTCGCCGACCCTCGGCAGACGACAGCCGGCGACGGCTTCTTGCGTCCGACCGTGGTCGGTACGGACGATGGTCGAACTCGGACAGGTCGCGATCTGTCACTACACGGGACGCATCGTCGACGACGGAGAGGCGGGAAAGCCGTTCGACACCACCGACGCGAATCTCGCGAGGGAGACGGGGATCCACCACGACGACCGCGACTACGAGCCCCTCGAGATCCGCATCGGTGAGGGCGCGGTCGTGCCGGGCGTCGAGCGGGCGCTGCGGGAGCTCGAGGCCGACCCCGAGGAGCTGCCCGTCGAGACGGCGTTCCGCCTCGAGCCCGAGGAGGCGTTCGGCGAGCACGACGAGGAGTGGGTCGTCCAGTTCCCGCTCGAGGAGATCGACGACTCGCCGGCCGAGGGCGCGCTCGAGACCGAGACGCAGGTCCACACCGACGACGGGAAGACCGGCTGGATCACGGCCGTCGACGACGATACCGCCACCGTCGACTTCAACCACGAACTCGCAGGAATTCCGGTAGAGATCGAACTCGAGGTGCTCGAAGTGCGCGAGGAGCGGACGAGCGAGACGTAAAGTCGCCGTCAGCCGCCCGGAAAGGTCAACGCTCCGAACGCTTATCGTTTACTCGGTGAGATGTAGAACCGATGATCGAAACGGGCGCCCTGGTCATCGCGGCCGTCCTCGTCGCGGGAGGGGTCGGGAGCGTCCTCAACGGGTACCGGATTCACTCGCCGGAGCAGCGCTCGAGGGCGGGACGACTCTGGACGGCGTCCGTCGCGCGCTCGGTCGCCGAGAGCGTCGTCGGACTGATCGTGCTCCTTTGGATCGCAACGGGAGGGGTCCCGACGGTCTGGCTGTATCCGATACTACCGCTGTGTTTGCTCCCGGGTTCGCTCGTCCAGTGGCGTATGCACGACCGAATGGGGTTCGTCCCGTGGTTCGACAGGCAGTTCGGGACCCGGACCGCCTGAGAGTCCCCGGACCCGCAGCACCGAGCTGCTTTCGACCGAATATCCGGTTCGAGAGCCCGAGTATCACCAGTCGTCGACGATAGTCACGGTCACGCCGTGGGGACGGTGCAGTGACCGTCCTCGTTTCGCGGGAGCCGATCGCCCTCGGTCGTCGTCGATCCCGCGTCAGGAGAGTCGCTTTCGCATCCGAAGGCCCGCGAGCGAGACGTTTGCGGTCATCTCGAGTGCGACCGTCTCGTCGGGGTCGTATCCCCGACTACGGTAGAAGTCGATCGCGTTCTTCGAGGCGACGAGAACGAGCTCCGCGAGTCCCGCCTCGCGGGCGAGCTCCTCGAGTCGCTCGAGGATCGCCGTCCCGATTCCCTCGCGGACGGCGTCCGGGCGGACGTAGACGGCCACGATCTCGGCGGTGGATTCGTCGCGCTCGGCGGAGTCGCGGTCGAGCCAGCCGAACCCGACGAGTCGATCGTCCCGCTCGGCGACGAGCACGTCGATTCCCGCCTCGCGCTCGCCGATCGGATACCGTCCAGGGTGAACGTTCGCGAGCCAGGCCCGCAGCTCCTGCTCGTCGTAGCCCGCGCCGCGCTCGCGGATCGCCGCGGCGTGGACGTCCGCGATCGAGTCGGCGTCGCCCGGTTTCGCGCGTCGAACTCCGACGCTCGACACGGTCAGGCGACCCGGTTGTGGAACGACTCACCGCGCTCCGCCCGGTCGACGTTCTCCCGAACGAGGTCACCGATGGCCCGGTAGTAGTCCTCGGTGAAGGCCGCACAGTGGGGCGTGACGATCACCTCGTCGAACTCCCACAGCGGCGACTCCTCGGGCAGTGGTTCGGTCTCGAAGACGTCCAGCGCCGCGCCCGCGAGCGCGTCGTCCTCGAGGGCCTCGATCAGCGCCGGTTCGTCGACGACCGGGCCGCGGCCGACGTTGACGAGGTAGGCGTCGTCGGCCATCGCCGCGAGGACGTCGGCGTCGAACATGTGGTGGGTCTCTTCGGTTACCGGGAGCGTCACGATCACGAAGTCGGCGTCGGCGACGGCCTCGAGGAGGCCCTCGCTCGCGTAGACCTCCTCGAACCCTTCGACGGGCTCGCCCGAGCGGCGAACGCCAGTGATCCGAACGCCCAGCGAACCCAGCACCTCGGCGACGCCACTGCCCAGCGTCCCGGTGCCGACGACGCAAGCGGTCGTCCCGGGAAGGGTGAAGCCGGCATCCCACTCGGGGCGCTCCCAGCGTCGCTCCTGCTGGTTCGCGACGTGCTCGTGGAGTCGGCGGGCAAACGCGAGCAGGTAGCCCGCGACGGTCTCGCCGACCCAGCGGTCGTGGATCCCCGTGCTGTTGGTCAGGATCACGCCCCGTTCCTCGAACTCGTCGAACGGGAACCGGTCGACGCCGGCCTGGATCGAGTGGATCCACTCGCACTCGAGGAAGGCGTCGCGGTGCTCGAGGGTGACGACGGCGTCGCAGGACCCGATCTCGTCGTCACCGATAACGGCGACGTCGACGGGAAGCTCCGAGAGGTACTCCGCGAGCTCCGACGGCGGAAACACCGATTCGACCGATTCGTGGACGCCGATCCGATCGGGTTCGGAAATCATACGGCCGCCGATAGGTGCGACCGGCTGTTGAAGCTTTACCCCGGGAACGGCGCTACCGCACTGTTCCCCACGTTCCGATCAGTTCGCCGTCGTAGTACCGGCGCTGCTCGAACCCGAGCGCGTTACACAGCAGCGTGTGCCCCATGAACGACAGCGCGTAGTTGGCCATCCCGAACGGGTGGAGTTCGGTTTGCTGGGCGGGCGGCAGCAGCGATCCGAGGACGGTTATCTCGCCGTCGCCGGCCTCGATCGAGCCCGCGGCGACGCCTTCGTCGACGAGCTCCTCCTCATCCCACGGACCTTCCCACTGTTCCATCCGCCCGGCGACCGAGCCGCCGGCGGCTTCGAACGCAGCTTCGTCGATGACCGTCGCCGGCGAGTCGTTGCCGTCGGTGTAGCCGATCTGGGAGGGTTTCCACATCTCCTGTTGCATCTCTCGGATGTCGGTCAGCAGGTGGTGGTCGAACTCCCGATCCCGGAGGTTCGCGATCTGTACCTCGAGCGACCGCAGGTCCTCGTCGTCGATCTCGGCGGCGTCTCCGACCTCGAGCGCGCCGAGGAGGGCGACGCCGGTGTCGGTCAACACGAGATTGCCGCCCGCCTCCAAGAACGCCTCGAGCGCGGCCACGTACTCCTCGTCGTCGAACCCTTCGGCGTGAGAGACGACCAGATTGTCGTACTGGCGCTTGCCCGACTGCCCGCGGAGCAGACGCCCGATCCGAACGTGGTGAACGCTCAGCTCGTCGATCGAGCCGTCCTCGAGGAACGGCTCGAGATCCTCGAAGAACTGCATCGGGTTGACCTCGTACTCCCGCTGGGGGTAGCCGAAGACGGCCTCCGGATCCTCGTGTTCCTCATCGGTCTCGATGGCGACGATATCGACCTCGACGGCTGGACCCTCGCACTCGATCGACCAGTCGCCGGGTTCCGGATCGGAGACGTAGAAGTGCTCCCGCCCGCTCAGACAGCAGGCGCCCTCGGTATCCGCCCCCAGGTCGATCTCGTAGGCGACCTCGCCCTCCGGATTCCGCACGCGGATCGTCCCCTCCTCGAGGTCGTGGGCGTGAAACCGCACCGCGAGCGTCGACGTCTCCTCGATTGCGGTAGCGGTCGTCCTGCCCTCCAGACCCGACTCGACGAGGTCGTGGTACTTTTCGACGCCGGTTCCCCTCGCGTGAGCCGGCGGTCCCCGTCCACGTCCCGTCTCCGAACTGTCCGTGTGGGAGAGGTCGTTCGAACTGCGGGTGAGGATGTCGGAGCCGACGTAGGCGGTATCGGCGTCGCCGGTAGCGACGGTCGCCTCGGTTTCGGCCGCGGCGATCTCGGCGTACTGGCGCATCTCGATGCGGTAGGCCTCGGTCTGGTGGCGAACGATGTAGGGCTTCCACTCCTTCTCGTCGTGGGTGCCGTTGTTCGCCCAGGCCATCTCCGGGGCGACCGTTCGGGCGCCGAGTCCGCCCCACTCCTCGGGTTGGCCGGCCCAACCGAGGAACCCGCCGGTGATCTGGTAGCCGATGCAGTCGTAGATCGTCCCGTAGTCGAACAGTCCGTTCGGGTTGTACGGCGCCTCATCCTCCGGGAGGTCGAAACGATCGACCGCGACGCGATCGACGTCCTCCTGAATCCCCTCGATCCCGCCGAGCGAGGACTCCATGTCCTCGCTGATCTGGACGTTGACCTGGTCGAGTTCGTGTTGCCCGTCGTGGTCGAACGGCGCGTTGGTTTCCAGGTTCAGCATGAACCAGTCGGAGGCGTGCATCCCGTGGAAGTCGACGAGGAACGTGACGTTCTCGTAGCCGCGGAGGTGCTCGACGTTCGCCAGCGCGTCGGGAACCATGTCGTGGTAGCCCCGACCCTCCTCGTCGTCCGGTCTGACCTCCGGGGTGTCCTCGGGTTCCGCCGGCCAGAACTCGGGATTGGCCCAGCCGATCGTCGGATACTGCCGGTTGGTGTCGAGCCCCGTCGCGTTGCCCCGCTGGAAGTTGTACACCTGTTCGCCGTCGTCGTCGGTAAACTCGTAGTGAGGTTTGCGGACGACCCAGCCGTCCGGGTTGACGAACATGAAAACGAGGACGACGTCGTCGAGCAGGTGCATGAAGTCCTCGGCCTCGCCCTTCGCGACCTCCTCGATGACGCGGATCCCCGCCTCGACGCCCTGGCGCTCGTCGCCGTGGATCCCGACCAGGTTCACCGACTTCTCCTTCTCCTCGAACGCCCGCTCGTCCTGGATATCGTTCGTCACCTCGACGACGAAGACGTCGCGCGGATCCTGTTCGGCTTCGGTGTAGAGGTTCTCGTGTCCGGGGCCGTGGCCGATCCGTTCGAAGTTGACGCGGTCGTCGTACTCCCGCTCGAGGTGGCGCATCGCCGCCTCCGTTTCCTTGTGGGAGGCATAGTTCCGAGCTTCCTCGACCGCCGGGAAGACGCCGTCGTCGTATCCGCCCTCGAGCTTCCAGAACGGGTTCGAGCCGGGCGAGAAATCGAGCGAGGTGACGCCCTCGATCTCCTCGAGGACGTCCCCGACCTCGTCGGCGGTGAGGTGCGCGTGGGCGGCGGGCGTCGGCTCCGTTCGCGTGACCGCCTTCGGCGGGCGGTCGAGGTCTTCGGCGATCGGCTCCTCGTAGGCGTCGGCGAACGCCGTCAGCGCGTCGTGGTCCTCGAACTCGAGCACCGTCGGCGCGGCGTAGTCGTCCCGTGAGTAGTTGACGGCGAACTCGTAGACATCCGTCATCGCGTCGTCGGTGACGTCGTCGGCCGTCGCCGTTCCCGGAAGCGTAAACGCCGCGCCCGCTGCCGCAGCCACCTGCAGGAACGTCCGCCGACCGATCGGTCCGCCCTCGAACGCCGTCTCGTCCAATTCGGCCGCCGCCGCGGCCGTGTAGCGCTCGGGGTCGTCGTCCTCGTTGGCTCGATCGTCGTGGTCCTGTGTCCGCCCGCCGAGATCGTGTGAGTGTTCCACTCCCATATCGTACTACCATAAGCTTTCTGTTACTTAAGTGAGAGTGAACCTAGTACAATGTCCGGTTTAACTAGGTTTATTATATTATCTATACGAATATAATGGCGATTTCCGCCACCACTCGTCGTTCGAATCGATCCGCTCGAGGGGGTTCGAAGCGAGTACGCCGGAACCCGATCGCGATGAGAGTTCGCTCGTTTTGATCCTACACCGTCCCGCAACTGGCAGTACTGGGACCTTGTGGCTCTGGTCGGCACCGAAAGCCAGTACAAACCTGATCGCACGACCGGTCGTAAACCGTTTCAGTCGGTACTACGGGAGTTCGAAAGCGATGGCGGCTCGGGGAAAGTCCCTCGTCACAAGGGGCTCGGAGGGGGTAACTCTTCGTCACGGCCGCCACGACCGACGCTACGCCGGTCGCACGCAAAAGCCTCACGAACCGATGGGTCCCGCGTCGTTCGTCTGACGGGACCGTTCCGAAGCTACTGCTTTCGGCTTCCGTCCCACTCCTCGCGAAGCAACCCGTACTGGATCGTGTCTCGGTACGCACCGTCGACGAACCGATCCTTGCGAATCCGGCCCTCCTCGACGAATCCCAGCGACTCGAGCAGACCCCGCGACGCGTCGTTGAAGTCGTACGCCGTCGCACCCACGCCGGGCGCGTTGTGGGTCCGGAAAACGTAGTCGACGACCAGCGAGACCGCTTCCCGACTGTACCCCTCGCCGTGATACTCGGGAACGAGCCAGTAGACGAGGTCCGGACGACGCCAGTCGGCGTCCTCGACGGTGACGAGACCGATCGGTTCCGTCGCGCCCGTACCTGGTGTTCCCGGACCGGTTTCGGCCTCATCGAGACAGACCAAGAGTCGATCGGCGTCGTCGTCGAGCCAGCTCTCGAGGTTGTCGCGGCGCTTCAGCGGCGTCCCGAGCGGGTATCGGATCTCTGGGTTCGCGTACGCTCGCTGGATGAACGGTCGATCTTCGTCCTCGAGCGTCCGTAGCGTCACCCGCTCGCCGCGTCGGATCCGTGCTCCGGGCATACAGTTGTCGATACTGACAGTCAGGAAAAGCGTTGTGCGTCGGCCGGCGCTACGCGCTACGAGCTCCGCCAGTCCTCGAGCTCGCGAAGCTCCTCGACGACGTCCTCGAGCGATTCCGGATCGAGCCGATCGCGCTCGGTCGCGACCTCGTTCACGCAGTCGGCGGGCGTGACGTCGAACGTCGGGTTCGCCACGTCGATACCGGCCTCGCCGTCGTACACGGCCGAGCGGTCGCCGGACTCGAGGTTCAGCTCCTCGCGGGTCGAGAGCTTGTCCGTGGCGGCGACGACGGTCACCGGGACGTCCTCCCGTGTGGCGGCGACCGCCAGCGCTCGGGTACCCGTCTTGTTGACGACGGCGCCGTCGGCCCGGATCGTGTCCGCGCCGACGAGCACCCGGTCGACGTCCTCGGCCGCGAGCAGGTGGGCCGCGGCCGCGTCGGTGTGCAGCGTGACGGCGCAGTCCTCGGCCAGCGCCTCGGCGACGCCGACGCCCTCCCGGGCGGGTCGGGATTCGGCGACGAAGGCCCGCGATGGCCCGCCCTCGCGGAGCGCCTCGAGGACGGTTCCGGAGCGCGACAGCGTCATGACGCTCCCCTCGAGGGAGTCGGCCGCGGTCGCCGCCGCCTCCGTGTCGGCCTCGAGGGCGCGGTCGATGCCCGCAAGCGCCGCGTCAAGCACCTCGGTCGCGCTCGCTGACCCCCCGTCGACCGCGGCCTCGGCGTCGGCCATCGTTCGGTTCACCCGGTTTCGCAGAACCGCCATCGAGGGCCGGGCCTCGAGCAGCCGACGGGCGAGTTCGGCGAGTTCGTCCCACTCCTCGTCGGGATCGGTTGCGGACTCGCCGGCGTCGCGCTCGGCGACGAGCAGGCCCGCACGATCACGAAGGATCTCGAGCGCGCGGATCGACAGGTAGGCAGCGCCGTGCTCGCCGTCGGCGGCGATCGAGCGAACCGTCGGCGCGACTCGCTCGTAGGCCGTCCACAGCTCCGGCACCGTCTCGCGATCCGAGTCGGGATCCGCGATTTCGGTCGGTGGAGCCCACTCGGCGGTGTCGTGCTCCTTGCTCAGGTCGACCTCGCGGTCCTCGCAGTCGAAGAGGTAGGGGTGGACGACCCACTCGCGCCCGAGGTCCGCGTCGGCGAACTCGACGGGCCGGCCCGAGCGGACGAGCGAGACGGCGTCCTCGAGGCCGGTCTCTTCGCGGATCTCCGCTCTGACCTGGTCGTCGGGGTCACCCTCGGCGAAACCGGAGACCCCGCCCCACCGACCCGCGTAGGTTCCGACGGCGTCACTGCGGCGCAGCAGTAACACGTCGCCGTCGTGACGGAGGAAGGCGGTGACCACGCGGGAACGATCGCGGTCGTCGGTGTCGATCATGCTCGTATCGAGGCCGGGAGCCCTGGAGTCGCTTTCGGACCGGACGAAAGCTCCGGTGACGGTGCGCTTTTGACGGCGCTTCCCTACGCTCCGGTATGGAACTGACAGCGGTTACGGATCTGCCCGAGATCCGCCCCGGCGACGACATCGCCGAACTCGTCGCCGATCGGGCCGCCCTCGAGCCCGGCGACGTGCTCACCGTCGCGAGCACGATCGTCTCGAAGGCCGAGGGGCGGACGGCGGATCTCGAAGAGTTCCCCGTCAGCGGTCGCGCGCGGGAACTCGCCGAGCGGATCGGAGCGATCACGGGCGAGAAGAAGGATCCCCGGTTCGCCCAGGCGGTCTTGGAGGAGAGCACCGAGCTTCTGATCGAGCGTCCGTTCATGCTCACGGAGACGCGGTTCGGCCACATCTGCGTCAACGCGGGGATCGATCGCTCGAACGTCCCCGATCACGATCTCCTCTTGCTTCCGCGCAAACCGACCGAGAGCGCCGAGCGGATCCGTGACGGGCTGGCGGCGCGCGATCACGAGGACGTCGCCGTGATCGTCACCGACACCTGCGGGCGGCCGTTCCGCCACGGCCAGCGCGGCGTCGCGCTCGGCTGGGCTGGGATGGCCGCGAGCCGGGACTGGCGCGGCGAGCGCGACCGGGACGGCCGCGAACTCGGCGTCACCGTCCAGTCGGTGGTCGACGAGCTCGCCAGCGCCGCGAACCTCGTCACCGGGGAGGGTGCCGACGGGACCCCCGCAGTCGTCGTCCGCGACTGGGCGTTCGGCGACCTCGAGGGAAGCGACGAGCTGTTCAGGGACGTCGAGGACGACCTGGTTCGCCAGGCCCTGCGGGAGTGGGAATTCGAACAATGACAAACGACACACCAACCGAGGAGACGACTCGAGGCATCGAACTCACGCCGGAACACTCGCCGGAACGGATGGGAGAGATCGCCGGCGTCGCGGAACGCGAGGGGTTCGACGTCGCGTTCGCGAGCAGTCACTACTTCAACCGCGATCCGTTCGTCGCGCTCGCGCGGATGGCCGAGGCAACCGACTCCATGCGGCTGGGACCGGGGATCGTCAACCCCTACGACACCCACCCCGTCAAACTCGCGAGCCAGGCGGCGACGATCGACGAGGTCAGCGACGGCCGCGGCGTCTTCGGGATCGGCGCCGGCGACCGGTCCGCGCTCTCGAATCTGGGCTACGAGCACGAACGACCGCTGCGGCGGGTCCTCGAGTCGTTCGGCGTGGCCCGCGATCTCTGGGCCGGCGAAACGATCACCCACGAGGGAACCTTTACCGCCCGCGACGCCTCACTGAATCTCGAGCCCCGCGAGCTGCCGGTCTACGTCGGTGCACAGGGGCCCCACATGCTCCGAATGAGCGCGAAACACGCCGACGGAGTCCTGATCAACGCGGCTCATCCGGACGACCTCGAGTGGGCCGCAGGACAGCTCGAGAAGGGGCTCGAAGAGCGTTCCGACGACGGCGGCGAGTTCGAGTCGCTCGCGTTCGCCAGCACCAGCGTCGCCGCCGACGAGGACGCGGCCCGCGAGGCGGCTCGCCCGCCGGTCGCCTTCATCGTCGGCGGCGCGGCCGAGCCGGTGCTCGACCGTCACGACATCGACCGCGAGGCGGCAAGCGAGATCAGCGAGGCCGTCGAGAACGGCGATCTGGGCGAAGCGTTCGAACGCGTGACGCCGCGAATGATCGACCACTTCTGTATCGCCGGCACGGTCGACACCGTTACAGACCGCTTCGCAGCCGCCCTCGAGCACGTCGACGGAATCGTCGTCGGCTCGCCACTGGGGCCGGAGCTCGAGGACTCGATCGAGCGGGCGAGCGAGGCGCTCGACCGGGCGACTAGCTCGAAGTAAAGAGGTTACCGACGGCCCCGAGCGTCAGGGCGCCGAAGACGCCCAGCGAGAAGACGATCAGCAACGTTCCGACGAGAACGAGCAGCGGGGCGAGCCCGTCGCCCATCGCGACCTCGGTGAAGTACTCGTTCATCTCCCGAACGTTGTCCACGATCACGTTCATCACTACGGCGGAGTCCATAGCTGTGTGTTGTCAGGGATGGTACTTGGGGGTGCCGATCCCGGCACCGAACGGTCGAGCTTAACCTGTCTCCGATCGTACGCGAGAGCGATGACCGACGACGCGACGCTCTCGTCGTTCACCGGATCGACGGATCGAGCAGACGACGGCGAAGGCAGCCGAGAACGCGACGAGTCCGACAGGGACGGAGCCGATCGGGCCATCGACGGCGACTCGACCGCTCGCAGGACGGCGCTGTCGACTTACGCCTGGGGCACCTATACCTGCCAGCGCTGCGAGAGAGCCGTCGAGCGCGTCTGGCGCGAGGAGGGCGCACTTGTCTGTCCGGCGTGTAAGTCCTGGTGATCGCCGGGATCCCGAGTGCGGTACTCCCTCCCGAACATTTATATCTTTGTCGCGGTTCTATGAACTTGCAATGGCGAAAGGTACGGTCGCATTCTTCAACGACACTGGCGGTTACGGCTTCATCGAAACTGAGGACGCAGACGAGGACGTGTTCTTCCACATGGAAGACGTCGGTGGCCCCGACCTCGAGGAGGGCCAGGAAGTCGAGTTCGAGATCGTGGAAGCCGATAAGGGCCCGCGGGCGAACGACGTCGAACGGCTCTGAGGTGTCACGGCGGAGGTATCGTTTTCCGACTGCTACGCCCCGTAGTGGCCACGCTCGATCGGGGCCGGCCGGTTCAACGTTCGAACGCAGACCGCCGCCCGTAACCCCCGTCAACACAAAACATATGGTTCTAACTCACTGATACCGTACTGATGAGTAGCTTGCGGGTTCCCGACGGAGACCGTCTCGAGCCATGACTGAGCCGACCCCCCAGTCCGCGGCCGACCGAGAGCCCTCCGGGCCCGATCCCCTCCCCGTTTCGACGATCGCGGATCTCTGTGCGGACGTCGAGGCGAACGTCTCCCGGGTCATCGTCGGACACGACGACGCGATCGAACACGTGATCACGGCGCTTCTCGGGCGCGGGCACGTCCTGCTCGACGACGTCCCCGGCGTCGGCAAGACGATGCTCGCCCGCTCGATCGCCCGCTCGGTCGACTGTACGTTCCGGCGGATCCAGTTCACCCCTGACCTCCTCCCCGCGGACGTCACCGGGGTCAACGTCTTCAACCAGAAGACCCGCGAGTTCGAGTTCAACGCGGGACCGATCTTTGCAAACGTCGTCCTGGGCGACGAGATCAACCGCGCGCCGCCGAAGGCCCAGTCGGCGCTGCTCGAAGCGATGGCCGAGGAACAGGTCACCGTCGACGGCGAGACCCGCGCGCTGCCGGACCCCTTTACCGTCATCGCGACCCAGAACGCCGTCGAACCCAACCAGACCTACGAGCTGCCGTTCGCCGAGATCGACCGCTTCATGAAGAAGCTCAGCCTGGGGTATCCCGATCCCGAGGAGGAGACCGAACTGCTCGGCCGGGCTGTCGGTCACCATCCGATCGACTCCCTCGGCCCGGTGACCGACCTCGAGACGCTCGTTCGCGCCCGCGAGACCGTCGCCGGGATCCGCGTCGAGGAGCCGGTTCGAGCGTACGCGACGCGGCTGGCGGGCTACACCCGCGAACACGCCCGCATCGGCGTCAGCCCGCGGGCGACCATCTCGCTGCTGCGAGCCGCGCAGGCTCGAGCCGCCCTCGCGGGCCGCGAGTACGTCATCCCGGACGATCTCCAGACGGAGGCCCCGGTCGTGTTGAGCCACCGGATCAAAACTGAGAGCCGGGACCGGGACGGCGAGTCGGTCGTCGCCGACGCCCTCGAGTACACGAACGTCGAATGAGACTCACGAGTCGCGGCTGGGGAGCCGTCGCGGTCGCCGCGTTCGGAACCGTGATGAGCTGGCAGTACGGGCCGCGCTCGCTCGACGCCATCGTCATCCCGCTGCTGGTCGTCGTCGTCGCCGCCGTCCTCACAACGGTGAGTGCCGACAGACCCACGGTCAGGCGAGCCCCGGTTCCGGAGGGGTTCCTCGACGAGACCCGAACCGTCTCCGTCGCGATCGAAACCGACTCCAGCGTCGTCGCAACCGTCCACGACGACGTCGGCGACGGGCTCGCCGCACCGAACCCGAGCATCGAATCGACTCTCGAGGGCGAGACCGAGTTCGAGTACGATCTCATCCTCAAGAGGCGGGGCAAACACCGGGTCGGACCGCTGTCGATCGCGGTGAGGGACATCTTCGGACTCTGCGAGCGACGGTTCGAGTACGAGGAGACGGCGACAGTGCTCGCCTACCCGCGGGTCTACGACCTACAGAACGGGACGAGTCGCGACCTCGAGGTACTCACCGGCGTCGCGCGGGAGGCCAACCGCGAGGAGTTCGACCACCTCCGGGAGTACCAGCGCGGCGATCCGCTCCGGGAGGTCCACTGGAAATCTGCGGCCAAACGACCGGACGGCGAACTCGTTGTCAAGGAGTTCGCCGCCGACGAGACCGTCGGCGCGGCCACGGTCGCCGCCGAGTGTACTCCCGGTCGGGAGAACGAGCTGGCCGCGGCCGTCGCCAGCGTCGCGACCTACCTGCTCGAGTGCGAGGTTCGGGTCGGGCTGACCGCCGGAGCCGAGGGACACCCGCCGAGTACCGGCCGTCAGCACCACCGATCGCTGCTCCGATCGCTTTCCGTCCTCGAGGCCGAGGAACTCGACGAGCGGGACCGGGTCGAGGCCGACGTTCTGGTCCAGTCGGACGCGAGCGGGACCACGATCGTCGTCGACGGTCACGAGATCCCGTTCGATCGGCTCCGCGGTGCCGACGGTCGAACGACGGCTGACGGCCACGTCGACGGGAGCGGATCGTCGACCGGGGACACGGACGGCTCGCAGGGGGTGGCCGCGTGAGCACCGACTCGGGCGGACGGACCGTCGACGTCGACCTCGAGCGGTCGGTCGGTTCCGACCCGTTCCGACTGCTCGCACTCGCCTGTGTGGCGGCGCTGATCGGCTCGTACGTCTGGGTGTTGCGCGAGGTGACCCAGGTCGTCGGCGGCACCGGATCGCTGCTCGCGCTGGTCGGGACGATGATCCTTGCGGCGACGGTCCTCGCGCGGGCGATCCGTCCCCGAACGGCGACGGCAGCGGCGATCGTCGTCGTCGTCGTCGGCTTCGCCTACTACCTCGAGGCGACCGGAGCGGGCGTCGGCGTCGCCCTCGCCGCGAGCGAGACGATTCTCACCGACACCGCCGCGCTCGCGACCGGGCTCCCCTTGCTTCGGATGGTCGAGGCGGGACTCTGGACGCTCGGGTTCGCGCCCGGTCCCGCCTTCCTCTCGTGGTATCTCGCCGTGCGCGGTCGCTACGCGCTCGCCGTCATTCCCGGGGGGGCCGCGCTGTTGTTCCTCGTCCTGACCGGCGACGCCGGGACGACCGTCACCCTGGTCGGAACCGTCGGCGCGATCGGCGCCATCGGCTTGGGCGAACTCGAGCGCCGCGGCGGCTCGATCGCCCAAGCCGATCTGCTCGCGGTGGTGTTCGCGGCGATCATCGTTCTCTCGCTGTCGGTTACGATCCTTCCCGGCGAGGACGGGGGCGCGACGTTCTCCGGCGGCGGGGACGGGACCCTCGAGGGGACGATCGACACCGCCGGCGAGCAGTCCGGGATCAGCGGCCAGGTCGACCTCTCGCCGGAGGTCCGGTTCACGGTCGAATCGGCGGAGCGATCCTACTGGCGCACCGGCGTCTACGACCGCTTCGCGGGCGACGAATGGATCCGGTCGGGCCCCCTCGAGGAGTACGACGGCTCGATCGACGGACCGCCGGGCGACCCCGAGACGGTCAACCAGCACGTCACCGCACAGACCGAACTGGGCGTGCTCCCAGGCGCGGCCCAGCAGGTCGAACTCGAGGGGCCACCGGTGAGACACGCCGAGGTCTCTGCCCACGGTCAGCCACAGCCGGCTGACACGCTCGTCGAGGGCGACGAGTACGTGGTCAAGAGCGCCATCGTCGACCCCGACCCCGACGAGCTCCGGGCGACGGGGACCGACTACCCCGATCGCGTGATCGACGACAGTGACTACCTCCAGCTTCCCGAGGACACCTCGAGCGAGTTCGAGGAGTACACTGCCGAGGTGACCGCGGACGCGGAGACGAACTACGACGCCGCCGTGGCGATCGAGCAGTACCTCCGCTCGTCGAAGGGGTACTCCCTCGAGGTCGACCAGCCCTCGGGTAACGTCGCCGAGGAGTTCCTCTTCGAGATGGACGAGGGCTACTGCGTCTACTTCGCGACGTCGATGGTTCAGATGCTGCGGGCCGAGGAGATCCCCGCCCGGTACGCGACGGGCTACACCAGCGGACAGGAGATCGACGACGGCGAGTACGTCGTCCGCGGACTGGATGCCCACGCCTGGGTCGAGGTCTACTTCCCCGATCACGGCTGGGTCGCCTTCGAGCCGACGCCGGGCGACGCCCGCGAGGACGAGCACAACGACCGCCTCGAGGAGGCCCGCGAGGACGGCCACGACGGCGTCGACATCGAGGAGAGCGAGGACGTCCCGATCTCCGACAACGAGGACGAGGATGCAGAGAGCGACGACGAGGAGCCGAACGAGTCCGACGACGACGGCCAGGTGGACGACGATGGTCCCGATGACACGGAACCCGACGGCACGGACGACCGGGCCAACGTCGACGACGACACCGGCGACGACGGCGCGAGCGCGGACGACGGAGGCGACGACGGGTTCGATCCGCGTGAGGTCGTGACGATCACCCGCGAGCAGCTCGCGATCGGCCTTCTCGCACTGGTCGGGCTGGCGGCGGGGGTTCGACGAACCGGTGCGACCCGACGGGCCCGTCGGGAGTTCCGTCTCTACTGGCACGGCCGACGCAGCGATCCCGACGAGGACGCTCGGCGAGCGTACCGCCGGCTCGAGCGGTTGCTGGCCCGCGAGTACCGTCCGCGACGCCGCGGCGAGTCGAGCCGACAGTACATCTCGGCGCTGTCGGCGGAAGATCCGGTAGATCCGCGCGCAGAGCGGGTCGCGCGCTGTTACGAACGAGCGACCTACGGCGGGGGCGTCGATCGCGAGACGGCCGACGCGGCGATCAACGCCGTCGACGAACTGGCTCGAGAGCGAGTTCCGATCCTCGATCGATTTTAAAAAGATCGCCCGACGCGGCGCAGGTCCCGATAGTGTTTAATATGCCCATTCCGTACTTTCGACCGTAATGTCGGAAGTCTGCTCGACGTGCGGGCTGCCTGAAGAGCTTTGCGTCTGCGAGGACGTAGCCAAGGGACAACAGCAACTCAACATCCGCATTGACGAGCGCAGATACGGTAAAGAGGTAACGATCGTCGAAGGATTCGACCCGAAGGACGTCGATCTGGACAGTCTCTCGTCGGATCTCAAATCGAAGTTCGCCTGCGGGGGAACCGTCGAGGACGGCCAGATCGAACTCCAGGGCAACCACACCGGCCGAATCGAGGATTTCCTTCGGGACCGCGGCTTCAACGTCGCCTGATTCCGCCCGCGATGCTCTGAGACGACTTCCGAACCCACGACTCGCGCACCGCGTCTCTCAGCGATCGATATCGATCTTTTCGACGAGGAAAACGGCGAGCCGTCGGCTCGAGTCTCTCCTCCACGAGATGGTGAACCGAACTCAGAACGGCGACTCCGGCGGCTCGGCGTCCGCGGCGTCGTCGTCCTCGCCGCGAGCGAGCCCGTACTTCATCCCGTACTCCTCGAGTCCGCCAGCCATGCTCTCGACGCGGGCGTCGGCGGTTCCCTCGTAGGAGCCGATGAGCTGGGCCGCCTGGACGCTCGCCTTGCCGTGCGGACAGACCGTGACGACGTGGTCCGCGTCCTCGAGATCCTCGATTCGGGCCGAGAGCTCCTGAAACGGGAGGTTCTCGCTGCCCGGAATCTGACTGTGCGCGAAGCTGTGTTCGTCGCGGATGTCGACGACGCGGACGTCGGCGTCCTCGTCTAACAGCTGCTTTACCTCCTCCGTCGAGATTTCGCCGTCCATCGCCCTGGCGTTGGAACGCCGGGCGAATAAGCGCCACGGGTCCCGAAAACCGGATCCGCGGTCATACGAGCACCCGTCCGTCAGCTCCGAAGACCACGAGCCGTCCTGCGGTCGCCTCGGTACATTGGTACAGCAGCCCGTATCAGAGCACCCCCTCCTCTCTCGCCAGCAACAGCGCGGTCAGCGTCGAGTCGTTCGCGGGCTGTTCGCGGGCGCGCTCCAGGGCCTCGCCGATCGGCACCGTCGTCACCTCGAGGAACTCGTTGTTGTCGAGTTCGCGTTCGCCGGGCTCGAGCCCCTCGGCGTAGACGACCGCCCGATCGTGGCGGAGCACCCCCGTCGCGACCGCATACTCCTGTAAGAGCGCGGTACTCGAGGGCCGAAACCCGGTCTCCTCCTCGAGTTCCCGGGCGGCCGCGGTCGTGTACGATTCGCCGTCCTCAACGATCCCTGCCGGGAGCTCGAGGTGGGTCTCGCGGATCGTCGGGCGGTACTGCTCGACGAACAGCAGGCGGTCGCCATCGCCGTCGTCCTCAAGAACGTCGGCGTCGACTCGGGCGACGACGACGACGGCGGGCGGGAGATCCGCCCAGTAGTATCGCTTCTCGGAGCCGTCGGGCTGGCGGAGCCGATCGTAGCCGCCCTCGTACCAGGGGGTGTCGTACTCGGTCACTTCCTCCAGGAGCTCCCAGTCGTCGACGTCGGTCATCGAGAACGGCTGCGTGCTCGAGGTGGGAATAGATATCGTCTCCGCACTCGAGGGCGCCGTCAGTCCTCGAGGAGATCCCGGTAGAGCCGGCCGAACGCCTGACGGCGAAGCGTCGCGACCGCGGCTGCCTCCTCGTCCTGGAACGTCGCCGCGACGGCCTCGCCGGTCGGTCCGGCGTGCCAGACGACCCGGTCGACACGCTCGTGTCCGACCTCGGTCACCTCGCCATCGTAGCGCTCGCGCCACTCCTCGTACTCCTCGCGGGAACCGACCCGAACCTCGAGCAGGCTCGCAAACAGCGCGTCGCGGGCGGTCTCGACGACGCCGCCGTCGACGCGTTCGTCGTACTCCTCGCGGTCGAACGCCATCGCCTTCGCGACTTCGCGGACGACCGTCTGTGCCGCCGGACCGACCGACTCATAGCGCTCGCACGCTTCCTCGACCGACTCGAACGTGAACGTTCCCGTCGTTTCCATACGGAGTTCCTCGCGGGTCCGGCAGTTACGCGTTTTCGTTTTCGCTCTCGAGGTCCGTCTCCTCGTCCGTCCCGCCGTCCGCGTTACCGGTCATCCGTTCGGTCAGCTCCCGCGCCTCCTGAAGTACCTGTTCGGCCTCGGTCGTCATCGAGCCGCGACCGGGCTGGCGACTCTGGCGGGCGAGATCGCCCTCGAGCCCGTCCGGGCGGCCGTGATCGGCATGGTCGTGGTCGTCGAACTCGGGCGTCTCGACGGTTTCGGCGTGCTCGCTGACGATCTCGCCGAGTTCCTCGGGGGTACAGTCGCCCCAGTTGGGGGCGTGGTCCTCGAGCCAGGCCTCGTGCTCGGCCCGTCCCAGCGAGGCGGTAACGGCGAGGTGGTTCGCGAGGTGGACCGCGTCGACCTCCTCGGTCTCACAGACCGGACAGCGGTATCCCATACTCGACGATAGGGTCGTCGGTCCTAAAACCTCCCCGCTACCGCCTGCCGCTCACTCGAGCTTTCGAACCATCACGATCGCGTCCTCGTCGTCGTAGTAGCCCGGCACCCGCCGGAGCGGTTCGAAACCGAACCTCCGGTAGAGCCGTTTGGCTTCGTCGTTGGACTCGCGGACCTCGAGTTTGATCGAGTCGGCACCGTGGGAGAGGAGGACAGCGACGATGCGCGACAGCAACGCCGAGCCGACGCCGCTTCCGCGACGCTCGGGACGGACGGCGATGTCCTTGACGTGGCCGCGGTTGCGGCCGTACTGGCGGTTTACGTCGGCGACGACGTACCCCGCCACCACACCGAGGGAGTCGACAGCGACTAGAAAGCCGGGTTCGTCCAGAAAGCGCTCGAAGGCGTCGTAGGGCCAAGGCTGGGGAAACGACTCGCGTTCGATACGAACGACTGCGAGCAGATCCGCACGCTCCGCGGGCCGAATCGAGCACTCCTCGTCGGGGGTCGGGGCCGACGTCGTCACACTCGATCTAACCCCCTCGAGTACCAAAAGCCCTCCCGCTCAGACTCGCTCGAGGCGGTCGACCTCCTCGTCCGACCAGTCGTAGAACCGCCTGTCGGTCTCCTCGAGGGCCTCGATGCACTCGTTGTGCCGACGTCGGGCGTCGTCGACGAGCGGGTCGTCGGGGTTGGACTCGATCCACTCCCGTAGTTCCGCCAGCGCCCGCGGCGAGTAGGTATCCATCCGATCCTGGTGTTCGAGGATCTCTACCTTGCGTCCCTCCTGGCGCATCGTTCGCACAAGTGACCAGGTCGCCAGGCCCCAGAACGCCGCCAACGTAAAGACGAGCATTCCGACGACCTCGGCGGTCAGCACCATCAGTCATCACCCCCCGTCACGTCCGCGGTGTCCGGGTCGCTGCGGCGACCCTCGACAACAGACATGATCCCGTAGCCGATGATCGGGAACAACACGATGACGAGCATCCCGCCGATCATCTCCGGCGAGCCGAAGTCCTCCCAGGCGAAGTAGGCCATAATGAAGATCATCACCGCCGGAATGACGTACTTGATGACCGGATCCCACCACTTGCCGACGTAGATCCCTGCGTTGCGGTTGACCGCCAGCAGGCGGAGACGCTCCGGGCCGAGGACCCAGCCGATGACGCCGATGATGGCCAGCGTCGCGAGCGGCAGCCCCCAGTTTCCGAAGACGAAATCGAGGTAGTCGAGGATGTCGGCGGAGTAGGCACTCGGGATGCCGAGCAGCCAGATCACCCCGCAGACCCCGAGTACTGTCTGCTTCCGGCTGAGTTTCGTTTCCTCGGTGAGCGTCGTGACGCTGACCTCGGTGATGACAACCCCCGACGTGAAGGTCGCGAGGAAGAAGCCGACGAAAAACAGGATCGCGACGAGCCCGCCAAGCGGGATCTCCGGGAAGACCTGAACGAGGGAGATGAACGCGAGTCCGGCGCCGGCGTCCGGTTCGACGCCAACTGCGAAGACGACGGGGAAGATTGCCAGCGCCGCGAGGATGCCAATACTCGACTCCCCGATCGCGGTGAAGACGCCGCCACCGAGGGGGACGTCGTCGTATTCCCGCAGGTAGCTGCCGACCGTCAGGGCGATCCCCCAGCCGAGTCCGGTCGAGAACAGCGCCTGGCCGAGCGCGGCGATCCACGTCGAGCCCTCGAACAGGTACTCCCACTGGATGCTGAACGTGAAGGCGATCCCCTCGCTCGCGCCCGGGAGGGTAAGTCCGCGAACCGTCATGATCACGAGCGTGATCACGAGTGCCGGCACGGCGTAGACGACGAGCTGTTCGACGCCACGCCGGATCCCCAGCAAGAGGACCGCCGCAACGGAAGCCATGACGACGGTGTGGAGTCCGATCATCAGCGCCGGGTTCGCGAAGAACGCCTCCATGAACGGCTCAGCTTCGAACCCGGTCGCCGTAAACGTGAACAACAGTGAGTGGACCGCGTAGTACAGCGTCCAACCGATCAGCGGCGAGTAGTACGACATCAGCGCGATGTTGACCAGCAGGACGATCACCCCGAGTCCGATCAGTCCGCCGCGACCGAGGACGTCGCGGAACGCGCCGATGATCCCCTTGTTCGTGTATCGTCCGAGCGCGACCTCCGCCATCAGCCCGGGGACAGCGAGGAGAAACAACAGGACGAGGAAGGCAAGTACGAACGCCCCACCGCCGTTGTTTCCCATCACGTACGGGAACCGCCAGATGTTCCCGGCGCCGACCATGGCGCCGATCATCGCCATCAGGAACCCGAATCTCGTTCCCCACTCCGCTCGAGCCGTCTTGGCGTCTGCCATCTTGTGTTCCTCCGCCGGGGTCTACCCCGGGCAGTATTATATGTGTTATGTGCCAGCACGGGACTGGACAGTGGAGCGGGGAACAGCCGCCCCGGACCGACGCCTGTCGGAGACTCAGGTATCCGTCGTCGTCGCGAAACAGTTCGCTCGTAACGCGGTCGGATCGTCACGGATCAGAAAGATCACGGCGCCTCCAATACCCCCCGAACTCGAAAAGCAGTGGCCTTGTGAGAACGGGTGCTACTCTTCGTCGTCGTCTTCGTCGATCGAGGTCTCGGGCTGTTCGTCCTCGGTGCCGCCGTACTGAGTCTTCTTGTCGGATTCGTCCTCGGTATCGTCCGCCATGGTGTTACTCCGCGGGGATCGCGTCCATCTCGAAGGACTCGGTCAGTTCCGTTAGTTCGTCGAGGGCCTCCTGTTCCTCCCGGAGGTTCTCCTCGAGGAGGTCGGCGGCCTCGTCCATCCCGAGTTGATCCGCAAGCGGGATGAGGTTGCCGTAGGCCGCGATCTCGTAGTGTTCGGTCTTCTCCGCGGCAGCCATGCTGTGGTAGTCGAGTACCTCTTGGGAGGGATCCTCTGCGGTGAACTCCTCGTACTCCTGGATTAGGCCCTTAATGCCCTCACACTCCTCCTTCTCGGGCGGCTCGCCAAAGATTTCGAACACATCCTCGAGACGGTCGATCTGTTCCTCGGTCTCCTCGCGGTGTTCGGCGAACGCCGACGATATTTCCTCGCGGTCGGTGTTCTGCTCGAGGTCCTCGAGCGCGTCGAGCAGTTCGTGTTCGGCGTGATAGATGTCCTCGAGACCGTGTTCGAACAGCTCCTGAATGGTTTCGACTGTCATCGTTCCACCAGCGCCTCCGCCGGCTGAAAGAAAAAGTCGACTCCCTGCGAGGGCAGGTGGTAACCGAAGTCACAGTCCGGCCGACCGGAACGGGAGGCTCTCGACGAACCGGACGGTGTCTCGAAACCGGTCTTCCGACATTTTCGAGATCCGACGTCGAGTCGAGCCATCCAGGTTCGCGCCAGTCCGTTTCGTATGACACCACACTTACCGGCCGAACTTGCCATCTCCCTGTCCCGGCTGCAGGAACCGAGAGCTCGTCCTTCGTGCCCCCGCTGGCGGCATCGAAGCTCGAACTGACGCCGATCGGGAGTACCGAGCGTTCGGAGGCCGACTCCGACTCGAGACCTCGTTCGGATCGGCGCTAACACCCCGCTGTCGGCGCTGGCTCGCCGGACGACCAATCGACGGACGATCCGAGATAGCGGCACCATTGTCCGAGACGGGTGAGCACGGGTATCCTTTGCGTCTGAAGCGCCACTTATTCGTTCGGCCTTCCAACTGTCGTTCATGGCACACGCCCAGGACTGCAAACCGGAACCGATCGAAGACGACGACGATGCTGACGATTCCCACCTCGACGGGGTCGAAGAAGGAGCCGGTTGCACAGAAATCTGGGAGCATCTCGCCGAGAAGCGAAACGAATGAGCGGCGAGCGTCGCCAAAACCTCGTTCTTTTTAGCTTTACGGCTCATCTATTTCCCCATGAGTGACGATCGCCCTCGGAATCGCACCGGGGATGAAGCCAACGGGCCCACCGAACCCGTCCCCACAGATCGGGAGTCGCCGGTCGGTACACCTGTAATCCGAGGTGACGAGTCGGTCACCGGGCCCCACGCTCGGGAGGCCGTCCAGTTCGATCCTGACGATCCCGATCGGCTCGCCGACGCTGCCGACACCGTTCGGCAGTTTGCAAGCGGCGACACCAACGACGATCACCTCTACATGCTTCGCGGTGCCGCCGCCTGTGCCGCGCTCGTTCGCGGCGAGGGATCGTACAAGGCCGCTGCCGAACGGACCGGCGGAAACGCGACCGTCTCGTTTATCCGCAAGTGGGCCCGCGTTCACGACCTGCCGCGGTCGGTTCGCAAGCAGGTCGCGCTCGGTCAAATCGCACCGACGGCCGCCAAGCATATCGCCCGCGTCGGCGGCGAGGCTCGACTCCTCCTCGCCTGGGCGACGCTCGACGGTGATCTCACCGTCCGCGAGGTCCGCAGCGTTGCCAGCGCCGTCAACGACGGGACGCCGATCGAGCACGCGCTTCGGGAGTACGACGTCGAACTCGGCCGGATCGAAGTTGCGCTCTCTCCGGACAGCTACCGGGACCTCCGACGCCGAGCGTCGATCGAAGACGTCGCACCCGGCGAACTCGTTACGGACGCACTCGAGGAGTACTTCGACTGACACCCACTGGTCACAAGCCGAGAAAGAAACGTTTAACCGGTACTCGCCGGTAGTGGGAGACAGAGGGCCGGTAGCTCAGTTTGGCAGAGCGTCTGGCTTTTAACCAGACGGTCGCGTGTTCAAATCGCGCCCGGCCCGCTTTTGTGACGAACAACTTCGTGCGGAGCAAAGCGGCCAGCGCAATTTGAAGTAGACCAGAACGGCGCAGCGAAGCGAGCATTTCTGGGCGTAGCTCACGATCGCGCCCGGCTCGCTTTCCTGTCGCAAACAAACCCGTGAGCGATAGGTGACGGACCCGACGTGATTTGAAGTAGCTCATCACAATCGTGCCCGATCCGCTTTGGGGACGACCAACTTCGTGAGGGAGTGAAAACGCGACCATACGATCAGAGAGCACGCTGTAGCCGTGTCCTTCGATCGCACCGAGTCGCTCTCTTTCCAAATGAAACACGTCACGGAGAACGGTCCACACGGCGTCTCGCTCGAGGAATCGATCCGTGGTCCCGTTCGGCTTGTCGACTAACCGAACTCGTTCACGGACTAGAACAAGCCAAGGGCCGGATTTGAACCGGCGGTGGGCGGCTCTGCAGGCCGCTGCGTTCGGCCGGACTCTGCCACCTTGGCGCGGTTCTGTGTTGTCACTGCGATCGTTTAAACATAGCGGTACGGGCCGATCTCGAGGGGCGCTCGAGCGCGCTGGTGGTGTCGTTGTACTGATGGAAACGGCGGAGTGGTTTCGTGCTACAAAAATACGGAAAGCCCACACAGCGGCTGCTGTGCGGGCTGAAAGACTGAGTATGAGTGGTGGCGGCGAATCGGATTTCCCAGAGGCTCGCGCACTCCAGTACTCCCCGAAACGCAGGCGAGCTTATCTTCCGTGTTCGGGATGGGTACGGGAGGT
>PWMF01000124.1 GCA_003559215.1 Natrialbaceae archaeon | reverse complement strand
AGGAGGCGGTCGATCGACTCGAGGCGCTGGTCGAAACCGTCGAGCGCGAGCGAACGCCCGTCCCCGTCCGAGAGATCTGGGCGTTCGGCGACATCGCGCTCGGACTGGATCCAGTCGAACGACTCGACGTCTACCTCACGAAGGACGTGCTGATGCGCGACGACAGCGCGACGGCGGACGTCGACGAGGAGTACGGAATCGAGGGCGTCGGTCAGTCGGTTCGGGCCGACTGGGCCGCCGAGCATCCCGAGTACCTGCGTGCGAACGCGAACGGCCACGCCGCTCCCGAGAAGTGTCTGGCCGCACAGCTGCTGGGCGAGGATGAACCGATCCACCTCGAGGTCTGTAACGCGGGCTTCGAGGACAACGTCACCCAGCGGCTCCGTGGCGCGAAACTCCGGGAAGATTACACGCAGCTGCTAGATCCTCGTGGGGTGTGTCTCTGGGTCGACGGCACGAGAAGCGAGGAGGCGTTTCGCAAGCTTCGGGAGAGCGACCTCGCCTTGCCGACGCTGTCGGCCGCCCTCGAGATGCTCGGCATGGACGAGACGGAAGCGGGCGAGGCAGCGAAGGAGGTCCACGCCTGGCGGGAACAACAGGAGGGCGTGACGGTGCGGGGCGACGTCGTCTGAGCGTCGTCATACGAACCGTTTTGCCGATGCCGTCGGATACTCACGTATGAACACGTCGTCGCTTGCCTCCGGGCTCGATGCCGCCCGTCTTGCGGTGTTTGCGAACGTCGCGCTCGTACTCACGGGGTCGGTGCTCGCCCTGTTGAACGTACTCGATCTCTGGACGGGCATCGTCGTCGTCTGCGTCGGACTGATCGGGATCTACGTCTCGATACTCGGTCGTGGAGAGGGGTCGGACTGACGATAGAACTCGGAGTAAGCCGGTCGTCGTACGCAACAGCGAGTCGACGGTCGTCTCGAACGCCCTCGTTTGACCCGATCGCTCGACGGACTACTGCGATCCGTTCAGCTGACCGACCGTCACGAAAAACGGGATCTCCTCGCGCCGTCGGTAGGAGCGATCTTCCATCTGTTCGATCACGTCCCGTCCCATCGACCGCCACTCGCTGCGGAGGGCGTCGTACTCCTCGTTGTCCATCGCGCCCTCGAGCATCGTCTCCCGGTCGTCGGCCAGCCCCGCGCCCGTCGCCTTCCGCTGGGCGATCGTCAGCGCCGCCTCGCCGTAGGGCGGCTCAATCGTCCGTTCGTGGTCGTAGCGACGGGTCTCGAGTACCTCGAGTCCGGCTTCCGTAAACGCCTCGCGGGCGTCGGCTCCCAGGGTGACGTCGGTCCCGACCCCTTCGAGGTAGGCCCGTCGAGCCCGGTCCTCGAGTCGCTCCTCGCTCGCGACGCTCGAGTCGACCGCGACGGCGCCGTTGTCGGGTTCGACCGCAGCGACGAGATCCGTCGAGACGCGGGCGAACTCTCGGATCGCCGCCTCGGGATCGGGCAGGTTGATCAACAGCGCCTGACAGACCACGAGATCGAAGCTGTCGTCGTCGAATGGAAGCCGGAGGGCGTCGCCCGCGACGACCGGGACATCCTCGCGGGCCCGCTCGAGCAGCTCCGGATCGGCGTCACAGCCGACGACCTCGGCCGCCGACTCCGCCGCGAGCACGCGGCTCAGCTCGCCGGTGCCACAGCCGACGTCGAGGACGCGCTCGCGGGAGTCGAGCTCGAGGGGGTCCAGTGCCCGCCGGGAGTCGTCCCACATCCCCTCACGGGTCCGCTCGAGGTAGTCTTCGGAGAACTCGCGCACGGACGTTGCTAACGGCACTGCGAGTAAAAACGGGTCGGTTCGGAACGAGGAACGTCAGCCGCTTACGCGTCGTCGCGCAGTTCCTTCGTCTTCTCGATGTTCCAGGCGAACCCCTTCCCGTCCTCTGTCGGCGTCTCGAGGGCGAACGGCAGCTCCCGCAGGTCAGGGTGGTTGACGATGGCGCGGATACCGTCCTCGCCGATGTAGCCCTCGCCGATGAGGGCGTGTTCGTCCTTGTGGGTGCCGACGTCGTGTTTCGAGTCGTTGAGGTGGATGTACTCGAGGTACTCGAGGCCGACCTCGTCGTCGAACCGCCCGACCGTTTCGTCGACGGCTTCGGGCGTCGTGAGGTCGTTGCCCGCGACCAGCGTGTGAGCAGTGTCGATGCAGATGCCGATCTCCTCGTCCGTGCGGTCGATGATCCCCGCGAGGTGGGAGAACTCGCCGCCCAGCTTGGTGCCGCTGCCGGCGTCGGACTCGATGAGGATCTGGACGTCGTCGGGAACGTCGAGTTCGTCGATGAGACTCGCGGCGTTGTCGAGTCCGCCCTCGACGCCCGCTCCCGTATGCGCGCCGAGGTGGACGTTTACGTACGGAATTCCCAGCCTCTCGGCGGCGTCGAGCTCGGCCTGCATGCTCTCTCTGGACTTCTCCCGGAGGTCGTCTTTCGGCGTACAGAGGTTGACCAGGTACGAGGAGTGAATCACCCACGGCCCCTCGAGCAGCTCGTCGCTCTCCTCGCGGAACCCCTCGGCCGCTTCCTCGCTGATCTCGGGCTGGGCCCAGACCTGCGGCGAGGTCGTAAACACCTGTCCGCAGTTGCCGCCGAAGGCGACCTGACGGTGGACCGCGTTGCGGATGTCGCCGTAGGGCGGTGTTTCGTCGTCGGAAGAGACGCGCGAACCGGAGATCGAGACGTGTGCGCCGACTTTCATGCTCGCCAGTCGGTCCCGGTTCGTGATAGGGGTAACGGACCGACGTCACGGGTTTCGGCGATCGCGGGTCAGTGAGCGCAGCGACTCGAGGCGGGTCTCGAGTGGTGGGTGCGTCGAGCGGAGCCCGCTAACCGAGTCGTCGGTCCCCAGCGTCGGCAACACGCTCACCGCGTTCGTCGACCGGGCGTGCTTGCGCAGGTCGGTCGTCGGATGGGAACTGCGGGTGGCGTCCAGACGCTCGAGTGCGCTCGCGAGCGAGCCCGGATCGCCGGTCGCCGCGGCGGCCGCGCGGTCGGCGGCTATCTCGCGGCCCCGCGAGAAGACGCCGACGCCGATCAGCGCGACGGTCGCGAGCAGCCATTCGAGGGGTTCTCGCCCGTCCGTCGGCGTTTCGCGCCCATCGTGGAGGAACTCCGCGGCGACCAGCGGAACGAGCAGCCAGGCGGTCAGTCGCAGGTCGTCGTTCGCGAGGTGGGCGAACTCGTGGGCCAGAACGGCCGCGGTCTCGTCTCGCGGCAGCGTCCGGACGAGCCCCTTCGAGACGACGATGACGGGCGATCCCGTCCGCCGAACGCCGACGAGCGGATCGCTCGGCCGATAGGTCGTGTACGCGAACGGCGCTGGCACCGGGTGCAGTCTAACCTGGGGTTTCGGAACGCCGAACTGGGTCGCGAATCGCGTGGCATCGCCGTCAAGAGCTCGCGTTGCCTCGTCGTCGATCGCCGTCACGGGAGCCGTCCCCTCGAGTAACAGTCGCCGCTCGTGTCGAACGACGTACCCGATGACGACCGCGAACGCCGGGAGCACGAGAACCGCGCTGACGGCGACGCCCCATAGGAGCCCTCGCTCGAGCCAGCCGGCCGGCGCGACGAGTGCCGGGACAGCGAGCAACAGCGCCGCTCCGGAGACCGTCGCGACGACTGCACTCACCACCAGGACGGCACCGGCTACGCCGGCGCTGAGAAGCGCCCGTATCCCGAGCCCGATCGGCGACGTCAGACGCACACGGAACAATCAGTAAAAGAATACAATAGGGGTTCCGGCTCCCCCGCTTGCAGACGGAACCGTCCTACTGTTCGCTGGCCTCGAGGACCTCTCGGTCTCGAACCCAGGCGTCCGCGCCGTACTTCTGGTCGGCGAGATCGCGAGCGGCCTCGAGTTCGTCCTCGCACCACTCACCGTCGCTCGCATCACACCATTCCCGCAGGGAATCGGCGACGGCCTCGACGGCGGTCTCGCGGTCGAGGCTCGTCTGCTCGCGGATGCTCGTTACCCGGTTGACGAACGTTTCCGCAGTCACGTCGCTGTCGAAGACGTCAACGTGGTGGTTTGGCTCGAGGTCGTACGACAGCGAGCCGTGCTGGATCACGACGTCGCGCTGGCGATACTGGGCGTTGCCGCTGAGCTTCTTCGCGTCCGCACCGGCGCTCGCGGGTGCAACGACGTCGTGAGCCGGGTTGATATCTCGCAGATAGCAGGAAGGGTAGTAGATCGACGCCTGTTCGGCGCCCGCGAAGTCCGCGTCGATCCCCATGCGGTCGAACGCCTCGAGGATCGGCTCGCAAAACAGTGCGTAACAGTCCATCAGATCCCCGGGTACCTCCTCGGTGGGCGCGACGATCGTGTAGGAGATGTCGGCGTAGCGGTCGTGGTAGATCCCGCCGCCGCCGGTCTGTCTGCGGGTGACGTCGATCCCCGCTCGTTCGCAGTACTCCCAGTCGACGGAGTCGGGATCCTGCCGGTAGCCAAGCGAGAGCGTGCTCGGCTCCCAGGAGTAGACCCGAACGGTCCGGAGATCGTCCT
>PWMF01000221.1 GCA_003559215.1 Natrialbaceae archaeon | reverse complement strand
GTTCACGGCTCACTCCGTTCCCCGTTCACATCGCGGTTCTCGCTTACTGCGTTCGCTCCGAACCGTGCACCGTTCGCACGGTACGCGGGACTGTCGGTCCCGCGCCACTCGCGAAGACCTCCCACGGTGTCGGATCGCAGTTCGCTGTCGGCTCACTGCGATTCAGCGTGCGCCGCCGTACGAGGCTTGACTGATTCAGGCTCGACTGACCCGGTTCGGTCGGCTCTGATGGCCGTGGATCCGTCCTCGTCGAATAGGATCCTTCCCTATAGACCATATCCAGGAGCTCGAGAACGGACATCCAACCCTCGTTATTCGTCGGCTGCGGCCGTCCGCGGGCTACTCACGTCGGGCTCGATGTGGGCGTACTCGACGAGCATCCGACCCAGTTTCCGGGTTCGCTCCTCGAGTTTCTCGTCGACGAACGCACGGCCGTCGACGGCCTCCGGATCGGCCACGAACTCGCTCGAGGCGCCCCGAATCCCGACCTGGTGGGGGAGCACCCAGCCGTGGACGCCCCGCACGGTGATCCGGAGGTGATCGAGCGTCGACCCGTAGCTCCCGCCGCCCGCGGTCGCGAGCAGGCCGACGGTCGTGTCCTCGAACTCCTCGAACCCGCAGTAGTCGTGGAGATTCTTCAGCGCTCCCGAGTACGAGCCGTGGTAGACGGGGGAGCCGAGCGCGACGGCGTCGGCCTCCCGGACGAGCCGTTTCACCGCTTTGCCGTCGCCCTGATCGTCGACGTCGGGATCGTAGACGGGGAGGTCGTACTCCCGCAGATCGAGCAGCTGCGTCTCGGCGCCGGCCTCCTCGGCGGCGTCGAGGACGTACTCGAGGGCGGTTCGCGTGTAGCTTTCGTCGCGAAGACTGCCGGAGACGGCGAGAACGCTGGTCATACTGTCTGTAGCCCGGTCCAAAAGAAAACCTCGTTGCCTTCGGGGTCGACAGCGTCGCCTTTTTCGCACCGGACGATGAGGGGCCGGGTATGGAGACGATCTCGTTCGGAACCGACGGCTGGCGGGCGCCCCTCGAGGAGTTCACGGCGCCGAGAGTGCGGATGGTCGGACAGGCGGTCGCGACATACCTCGCCGACGAGGGGCTCGAGGGTCCGGTCGCGGTCGGCTACGATGCCCGCGAGACCTCGCGGGGGTTCGCCGAGGAGCTGACTCGCGTGCTGTGTGCCAACGGGTTCGACGTCCTGTTGCCCGAGCGCGACCGACCGACGCCGCTTTTCGCCCACGCGATCGTCGAACGCGATCTGGCGGGCGCGCTCGTCGTCACGGCCTCGCACAACCCGCCCGAGTACAACGGCGTGAAGTTCATCCCCGAGGACGGCGCACCCGCGCTCCCCGAGGTGATGGACGCGGTCGCGGACCGACTCGCCGAGCCCGACCCGCTGCCCGAGGCCGAACACGGCAGCGCCGAGGAGGTCGACTTCGTCGAACCCCACGCTGAGGCCGCGTTCGACCTGCTCGAGGGGACGATCGGCGAGATCGATCTCGAGGGCCTGTCGGTCGCCTACGACGCGATGTACGGCAGCGGGCGGGGAACGACCGACGCAATCCTCGAGCGAGCCGGCGCCGACGTCGATCGGCTGCGCTGCGAGCAGGATCCGGAGTTTGGCGGCGGGGCGCCCGAACCCGCGCCGGAGAACCTCGAGGAGTTGGTCTCCAGCGTTACGGACGGCGAGGCCGATCTCGGCGTCGCCAACGACGGCGACGCCGACCGGATCGCGATCGTGACGCCCGAACGGGGCTACCTCGACGAGAACCTCTTTTTCGCCGCGCTGTACGACTACCTGCTCGAGCGCGACTCGGGGGCCGTCGTCCGAACGGTGTCGACGACGTTCCTCATCGACCGGGTCGCCGACGCCCACGGCGAGGCCGTCCACGAGGTCCCGGTCGGGTTCAAGTGGATCGCCCGGGGGATGGCCGACCACGACGCGCTGGTCGGCGGCGAGGAGTCGGGCGGGTTCACGATCCGTGGCCACGTCCGCGAAAAGGACGGCGTCCTGATGGCGCTGCTCGCGGCGGCGATGCACGACGCCGAACCGATCGACGACCGCGTCGACCGGCTGCTCGAGGAACACGGGACCGTCGTCCAGGACAAGCACAGCGTGGCCTGTCCCGACCACGAGAAGGCCCGCGTCATCGACGATCTCGAGGGCGAGATCCCCGACGATGTCGCCGGAACGCCCGTCGAGAACGTCAACACCGCCGACGGGTTCAAACTTCAGCTCGAGGACGGCTCCTGGCTGCTGGTCCGCCCGAGCGGGACCGAGCCAAAGCTGCGGGTCTACGCGGAGGCGACCGACGAGGACCGGGTCGCCGAACTGCTTGAGGCGGGCGAGGCGCTGGTCGAACCGCTGGTTTGAGGGTTGCGAGCTCCGGGCCCACGTTTACCGGGACAGCGATCGGAGAGACGAGTATGAGCAGAACCGACGAGGCCGCGTACACAGAACTCGAGCCCGACGCGTGGCACCAGAACGATCAGGGGAACTACTCGATCGACTGTCCGGAGTGTGGTTCGGAGGCGACGCTGATGAACGTCGTCAAACACGGCCGCTGTAACGGCTATCTCAGCAAACACGACGACGACGTCGAGCTTGACAGTCAGCCGATGGACTGTACGGCCAAGCTCTGGTTCGAACTCGGCTACATCTCCGATCCCGACGAGTCGATGACCGACGACGCCGTCGGCGCGGACGACAGTGAGGACGAGACCGACCAGAGCGTCGAGTCCGAAGACGGCGTTCCGGCCTCGGACTCGAGCCCGAGCGGGACCGTCGACGAGGACCAGACGTAGTTCAATCGACCCGCTCCGCGGGAACTCCGACGACCGTCGTCTCGGCCTCGACGTCGTCGGTGACGACCGATCCTGCCCCGACGGCCGCGTTCGCGCCGACTGTGATGTCGCCAAGCAGCGTCGCGTTCGCGCCGACGGTGACGCCGTCCTCGAGGGTGGGATGGCGCTTGACGGGCTCGTTCGCCGTTCCGCCGAGGGTGACCCCGTGGTACATGTGGACGTCGTCGCCCACCTCGGCCGTCTCGCCGATAACCACGCCCATCCCGTGGTCGATCGTGACGCGGCGTCCGACCGTCGCCGCGGGGTGGATCTCGACGCCAGTTAGCATGCGGACAAAATAGGCGAGCACGCGAGCGACGAGTTCGAACCCCCCGTTCCAGAGGCGGTGAGCGAGGCGGTGACCCCAGACGGCGTGGACGCCGGGATACGTGAGCCAGACTACACGACAGCCCGTCGCCGCGGGATCGCGGTCGCACATCGCACGAACGTCCTCGCGGAGTTTTCCGATCATGCGTTCTCGAGACGGATCGCGCGTTCGTCCGATGCCGTTCGTCCGAGTTCGGGCCGCGGCGGGCGCCGACGGCCGGAGACCGCGGCGAGCGCGGCGCTCCGAGTGGTGGACCCAGTGCGGCCGGTCGAGAGCATAACTCCACTACTCCGACCGACGGGCTAAAATGGATCGCTTCGCCGACCGTTCTCGTAAACCGACAACGGCGATATCTTTTCGAGCTACTTGCCGCGCTCGAGCCGGCTCCCGATCCGCTCGGGAAGCCCCGCGGCCGAAACCGCGTCCCTGACAGCGCCGATATCGTACTCGACGCGGTGAGTATCGACGGTCATCGCCTCGAGATCGACGACGGCGTACGCCGCTCGTGGGTCGCCGTCGCGGGGCTGGCCGACGCTCCCAGGGTTGACGACGACCCCCTCGCCGTAGCGCTCGACGTGCTGGACGTGGGTGTGACCTAAGACGAGCACGTCCTCGTCGCCGAGCAGCCGCGGCGAGAACTCGCCGGGGCGGGTGTAGCGAGTGTACCGGTCGGGATCGTCCGGGTGACCGTGGACGAGCTTCACCCGACCCTCGCACTCCAGTCGTTCCTCGGGGAGGTCGGCGAGCCAGGCGAGCTGGTCGGCCGACAGCTGCTCGAGGGCGTGTTCGACCCCCGCCTTGGCCATGCTGTTGAACCGGAACGGCGTCTCCTCGACGACCGCGGCGTCGTGGTTGCCCATCACGGTCGGTACCTCTCGCTCGCGGAGCTCGTCGACGCAGGCCGCGGGCCAGGGGTTGTAGCCGACGACGTCGCCGGCACAGAGCAGTTCGTCGACCGGTGGCATGTCCGCGAGGACGGCCTCGAAGGCGACCCGGTTGCCGTGGATATCGGAGATGAGCCCGATCGTCATGGACGGGAATAATGGATGCGAGCGGTATGTAGGTTCGCCAGGTCTATACGGATTCGAGGCGCTCCCGTGCGGCCTCGAGGAAGACGATCGCGGAAACGCCGAGCAGGCCCCCGTTCCCGAAACTCACCAGCGGTCCCGCCGGAACGTCGAGGACGTACACCGATATCCAGACGGCGGCTGCGAACGCCACGATCACGATCGCTCGACCCGCGTATCCGATAGCGCGGAACCACGCGCCGACCCGAAACCCAACCGACGATGCGGCGATCGGACCGGTCGCCGCGGCGAACGAGACGAAACCGACACCGACCCAGAGCCAGAGAACCGAACCGATAACCCACAGGTTCAGGGTCGCGAGCGCGACGATCAGCGCCGATCCCACCAGCTGCCGGCGCGTGGGTGCCCCCTCTGGGGACCACCGGTCGGTAGTTCGCCGCTTCACGATCTGGCAGTTCGCTGTAGAGACTGATAACGATACTGCCAGAACGGCGATCAGCAGGAGATGAATCGGGCGGAAAACGAATGCGCGGTTCTCGAGTCAGTCGCCGTTTTCGATCGCCGTCTCGAACCCGTCCGGGGTCCGGGCGACGCCGGCCGCACAGACGGCGTGCTCGAACTCGTGGTCGTACACCTCGCTCGCGGCCGCCGCCGCACCGTCGGCCTCGAGCTCGAACGCCGTCGGCGAGTTCTCCTCGTAGGTCGCGACCAGCGTCGGCTCCTCGACGGTCTCGACCAGCAGGGCGTCTTTCCGAACGGTACCGATCAGTGCCTCGCCGTCTCCTTCCAGGGTCGCCGCGATCCGGGGCGTGTCGTAGTCGTCCTTCTCGTAATCCAGCGCGAGCAGGCTCTCCGCGAGGGCGTCCCGGGCGGGGTAGCCAAGTTCGAGCTTCTCGGCGATCGGATCGACGTGCGAGCCGTTGCCGAAGGCGGCCGTCTCGCCCGTCGGCGTCTTGACGATCCGCAGACAGTTGTAGGAGACGTAGGGGTTGTCCGTCTCGGGGGCGTCCTCGGTCGGACCAACGGTGAGGGCCTCGTCTCGAGCGGTGAGCTTGCGGTTCGGGAACGACCTCGAGGAGACGCGGTAGGCGCCGACCTCGGGACCGACGACGACGAATCGTCCGACGTACATACACGTGGATGGACAGCCGAGGGGAAAATGTGTATCGATCTGTGCACTATCGTCGACTTCGATCGGGTTGCCCGACGCTGACGTTTATGTGGAATGACACATAAGCTCCGTTATGGCGACGGAGGCGGCCTGTCTCGAGGCGTTGCGGCGTGCCGCGGAGAAACTTGGCGAATCACCGACGAAAGCCCAGTACGAAGAGCTCGGAGTGACCCCGGCCTCGGCGACGATAATGAAGACGTTGGGTGGTTGGAACGCGGCGAAAGAACGAGCGGGATTAGAGACGTTCGATCGAGGAGCGACGGGCAAACGGGATATCAAACCGAAACCCGACGATGTTGATCTCCCCGACGACCTCCAGTGGAGCGAGCTGACGAGTCAACAGCGCTGGTACTACAAGAACCGGGAGAAGCGAATCAAGAGAAAGGACCATCGACGATCGGAAATACGCCGGTGGCTGTACGAGTACAAGGAACGATACTGCGAGTGTCTCCGGTGTGAGGAGGACAGACCACCTTGTTTGGATTTCCATCATCCGAACGAGAAAGAACGAAGCGTTGCGACGATGGTCGTCAACGGTCATTCGAAGAAAAGTATTCGCGAAGAGATCGGCCGCTGTGTCGTGCTTTGTGCTAACTGTCACCGTCTCGAGCATCTCGAGATACCTGACAGCGCCGAATCAAAAGTCCAACCCGACAGTCATAAGTAGGAACCTGCCCAACAGCCTGATGCAGCAATAGTCCCCTGGGGTAGCGGCCAATCCTGAAGCCTTCTGGGGGCTTCGACACAGGTTCGAATCCTGTGGGGACTACTTTCTATTCATTTCACCTCGAGCGCTTCTCCAGCTCCTTCTTTCGGTTTCCAGTCGAAACGAAGGGGTCGACGCTCGTCGTCTCCGGTCGCAAACCGCACGCGGACCAGAACCCATATTGAATCGACGTCCCTAGAGACCGTTCGTGAGACGACGAGAGTTTCTCGCCGCCGGAACGGTGGCGACCGCGGCGGGTATCGCTGGGTGTTTCGGCGACGACGATAGCGCCGACGGCTACGGACCCGAACAGGACTCCGTTCCCGAGGAACGATCGATCGACACCGACGCCTACGAGACCCTCGAGGTCGGCGACGTCGACGTCCCGCTGGCGCCGCTCGAGGACGTCGCCTACTGGTACGAGCGCCGGGAGGCTCGGTTCGCCGATACGCGGGGCAGCGATCAGTACGAGGACCTCAGGATCACGGGGTCGGCGCTCAGCAGCGCCCCGGACGGCGTCTCGAACGATCCGGTCGAGGACTGGTCGACGGACGACCGAATCATCACCTACTGTGTCTGTCCGCACGCGCTGGCCGGTCAGCGGGCCGCGTCGCTGATCGACGCCGGCTACGAGAACGTCTACGCGTTCGACGAGGGGCTCGAGGCGTGGGTCGCCCAGGGGTATCCCGTCGAGGGCGAGCAGGCGACACGGAGTCTGACATCGTATCAGATCCGCGGTCGGTCGGATCCCGCCTACGCCGGCGAGTACGTTCACGCTCGAACCGTCGACTCCGATCAGAGCGAACTCAGCACCGTCGAGGACGACGGTAGCTACGAGGTGACGGTTCACTTCAGCGGGCTCGAGGCCGACTCGCTGCTCGAGATCGAGGCGCCCGACTACACCCGGGAGCTGACGCTCGAGGAGGCGACCGACGACGTCGTCACTGCCTGAACAGTCACTCGCCAGCCCCCCGTTCGTAGGCACCGTCCCGCTCGAGTTCGCCGCGTCGCCGAAGCACCGCTGGGGTTCGACAGATTCCCGGAGCACCCGTCACTTGCGGCACCGTACAGTTGTTGCAGCTCTCACAGAGGACGCGTACGCTCTCGCCGTCGCTCGCGGACTCCGTCTCGAGCAGTCGGGCTCCCAGCCGTGGCTCGGCGTAGAACGGTCGGGCCATTCCGACCATGTCGCAAGCGCCGGCTTCGGCGTCGCCCCCCAGCAGGCGATCCATCTCCTCGCGCTCGCGGATCCCTCCTTCCGCGAGAACCGGAATCGAAACTCGCTCGCGTACCCGGCGACAGAATCCCTCGTTCCAGGCCGATTCGGGGCCGTACTGTAGCGACTGGACGCGGTTCGCCGCGGCGACGAGTCGCTTTCTGCTCGCTCCTCCGAACGCCGCGTCGTACCCCTCCTGCAGAGCCTCGTTCGCCCACGCTCGATCGGGGTACTCCCCGCGAACGATGCTCATGTCCCAGACGACTGACGTCTGCACTGGGACGACGGCGTCGTAGCCGATCCGTTCGAGTCGTCTGGCGATCTCGATCCCGTCCTCGAGCGAGAGCTTCCGTCGTACCAGGGGCGCCGGCGGAGCGGGAGTCTCCGCGGGCACCTTCGCTATCACAGGAACGTCGCCGGCCCGCTTTCGAATCTCGTCGCGGACGACGGCGAGAAAGCGCAGTCGCGCCTCCGGCGATCCCCCGAATTCGTCGTCCCGGCGGTTGTAGAACGGCGAGAGGAACTGCTGGACGATCCCCATGTTCGCCCCTGCAATGTGGATCCCGTCGTACCCCGCGTCGGCCGCGTACCCTGCCGCACGGCCGAAGTTCGCTGCGAGTTCGTACACCTCCTCGGTATCGAGGACGCGAGGATCGTACGAGAGGAAGCCGGCTCGATCGAGCGCCCGGAGCTGCCAGGGTGGCTTCGAGACCGCGAGCTGCTCGAGGCCCGGATGCTCGCGGCGGTACTCGGCGTGCCAGGTCTCCATGCTCCGCAGGCCGCCGTGCTCGAGCTGGAGGAAGATCTTGCTGCCGTGGTCGTGGATCCGGTTGGTCAGCCGCGACAGTCGGGAGACGAAGTTGGGATCGTGGACGCGGGTCATCCCCGGGGCGGCGCAGCCGCCATCGCCGCGGACGATCGTCGCCCCCTGACAGAGCAGTCCGACACCCGACGCGGCGGCGGGCTCGAGGTCCTCGATCAGCGTCTCGACGGTGTCGGGGCCATTGCCCGCACACTCGAGCAGCGGGGCTCGGTAGAGGCGGTTCGGCACGCGACAGCCGCCGATCTCGATCGGGTCCTCGAGGGTTGCCATACGCGATCCGTTCGGCGGCTCACCACAAGAGCGTGCTGCCGATCAGGGAGGCGTGATCACCGCCCGGCCCTCGATCTCGCGGTGCTCGAGCCGTTCGGCGACGGTGTTGATGTCTGTGAGGTCGTAGATCTCGGTACGTAGCTCGACGTCGCCGCGGTCGACGAGCGCGACAAGCTCCTGGAGTTCGGCGTACTTCCCCACCAGGGTTCCCTTGAACGAGAACTCGCCGTTGACGAGCGCCTGGCAGGGTTCGTGGATGTGGCCGCCGTAGCCGATCACGTGGTGGTCGCCACCCGCGGCGACCATATCGGGGGCGGCGCCGGTCGTCTCGTCGGCGCCGACGAAGTCGAGCACCTGCTGGGCGCCCTCGTCGTCGGTCAGATCCATCACGCTCTCCGCGAGGTCGTCCTCGCCGGGGTTGACCGTGTGGCGAGCGCCCAGATCCTCTGCCAGCTCGAGGGCCTCGTCTTTCAGATCGGCGGCGACGATGTCGGCTGCGCTCATCGCGTCGAGACACTGCAGCCCGATGTGACCCAGTCCGCCGACGCCGATGACGACGCAGGTGTCGCCGGGATTCAGCTCGCGGACGGCCTTCTTCGTCGCGTGGTAGGCGGTGATCCCCGCGTCGGCGTGGGGGGCGATCTCGGTCGGGTCGACGCCGTCGGGGAGCGGGATCACCGCACGCTCGTTGGTCTGGAGGTACTCCGCGAACCCGCCGTCCGTAGTGAGTCCGTTGAACGCGCCGTTCTCGCAGTACATGTCCTCCCCGAGCCGGCAGGGCCGACAGATGCCACAGGTCTGGACGGGGTGACAGATCACCGGATCGCCCTCGTCGACGAGGGTCACCTCCTCGCTGACTTCGGCGACGATACCCGCGTTCTCGTGACCCAGTGTCATCGGGAGGTCCTGCGGGGCGTACTCCTCCCACATCCCCTCGATGATGTGGTTGTCGGTCTGACACCAGCCGGCGCCCGAGACCTCGACCAGGATCTGGTCGGACTTTTCGAGGCTCGGACGGTCGATCTCCTCTACCTCGAGGGCCTCGCTCATCTCGTCTGTGTACTCGTGGAGACGGGCTGCTTGCATGGTACCACGTCACACTTTGTCGTACTGGGTGAAAACGTTCGCCCAACGTATCGTTCCTCGGACACGACCGCTACTATCGCGTCCTCTGGTCGGGAATCTATCACGAAGAATAATGCTTGTTGATAACTAGCATCATACTGCGATGTACGATCACAACGGCGAGGAAATCTTCGTCATCGACGGTCACGTCCACCTGTGGGACGCGACGGAGGGGAACATCACCCACGAGGGCGGCGAGGAGTTCATCCAGTGTTTCTACGACTATCACACGACGTTCACCCCGGAGGAACGCCAGTGGGATATCGAGGAGTATCGAAAGTACGGCGCCGAGCGGATGGTCGAGGACCTGTTCGAGAACGCCGCCGCCGACATGGCGATCTTCCAGCCGACCTACCTCACGGACTTCTACGGGGAAGGGTTCAATACCACCGAGCAAAACGCCGAGCTCGCGACCGAGTACCCCGAACGGTTCGTCCTCAACGGGAGCTTCGATCCCCGTGACGGCGAGAAGGGGCTGGAGTACCTCGAGGAGCTGAACGAGACCTACGACATCCAGGGTGTAAAGGTCTACACCGCGGAGTGGCGCGACGAGTCGAAGGGGTGGCGGCTCGACGACGAGGCCGCCTTCGAGTACCTGGAGAAATGCGAGGAGCTCGGCATCGAGAATATTCACGCCCACAAGGGACCGACGATCCGGCCGCTGAACCGCGACGCGTTCGACGTCGCCGATATCGACGACGCCGCGTCGTCGTTCCCGGATCTCAACTTCGTCGTCGAACACGTCGGGCTGCCGCGACTGGACGACTTTTGCTGGATCGCCGCCCAGGAGCCCAACGTCTACGGCGGGCTCGCGGTCGCCGCCCCGTTCGCCCAGAACCGCCCCGCGAAGTTCTCCGAGATCCTCTCCGAACTACTCTGGTGGCTCGGCGAGGACCGGGTCCTGTTCGGCTCCGATTACGCCATCTGGAACCCCGACTGGCTCGTCGAGGAGGTTCTCGAGGCCGAACTCACCCAGGAGGACCGCATGGAGTACGGCGTCGAGTGGGACGTAGAGACCAAACGGAAGGTGATGGGCGAGAACGCCGCCGAGCTGTACGACATCGACATCGACGAGAAGAAACGACAGTTCCAAGAGGACGAGATCAGCGAGCGGTTCGGCCTCGAGGACCACTACGCGAGCGACGCCCCCGCGGCGGCCGACGACTGATGACCAATCGCACACCCGACGGCCCCACCCCCGAGGCCGTCCGCGACCGACTCGACCGGGTCACCGATCCCGAACTCGACCGCTCGATCGTCGAACTCGAGTACATCGACGGGATCGAGATCGACGTCCGAACGGTCACCGTTCATCTGACGCTGCCGACGGCGTGGTGTTCGCCTGCGTTCGCCTGGATGATGGCCGTCGACTCCCGCACGGAGGTTGAGGAACTCCCCGCGGTCGAGCGAGCGAGAATCTACCTTCACGAACACATGCACGAGATCGAGATCAACCGCGGCGTGAACGCGGGCCGTTCGTTCCCGGAGGCGTTTCCCGACGCCGAGGACACCGTCGACGCCGTCCGCGCGGAGCTCGATCGCAAGGCCAGAACCGCCCGCCAGTACGACGCCGTCGAGGCGCTGCTCGAGGCCGGTCTCGAGGCCGAGACGATCGTCTCGCTCCGTCCGCGGGATCTCGAGCGAACCGACGGTGACGACCGCCTCTCTATCTACCTCTCGGATCGAGCGGTCGCCGTCTCCGTGTCCGCGGAACCGATAGACCGCTATCTCGAGAAGGCCCGCGAGACGGGGCTGGTCGACGCCGACACGGACCCGTTGTTCCTGACTCCCGAGGGCGAGCCGATCGATTCCGGGGAGTTCGAGCTGGTCCATCGACGAGGGCGGCTGGCGCAGGTCAACATGTCGAGCCAGGGCGGGATCTGCGACGGGCTCCGGGAGTCACGGGAGCGACGGCTCGAGGCGTCGGACTAGCTCACTTCTCGACCTCGAGCAGCGCCACCCGCTCGCGAACCAGGGCGCCGAGCGAGGCGTCGGTCGCCGCGCGCTCGCGGTCGGGAATCTCGAAGAACTCCTGGAGGACGTCCTCGTCGGGTGCCTCGAGGGTCGACGCCGTCCCGGCGAACGCTGCGAGCTCCCGGACGTCCTCGAGGGCCGCGGTTTCGTCGCCCCCATCCGCGAGGACGACGGCCCGATTCTCGCCGTCGCCGACGCCCATCTCCAGTGCGCGGTCGATCTGGCGGCGCCCCGCGGCGTACAGCAGGATCTCGACGGCCCGGTCGCGGGCCACGTTCTCGTCGCGCTCGATCGAGCGGTCCGCGAGTTCGACGGCCCGCTCGAGGTGGCGAAGCCCGGCGACGTAGCGGGCGTCGAACGCTTGCAGGGTGGTTCCGTGGCTCTCGCCGATCTCGCCGAGGTCGACGACGAACGCGTCGAGGTCGTCGACCGCGAGGGTACACTCGAGCAGCTCCATCAGAAATCACCAAGACTGGACTGGCTCTCCTCGTCGTCGGTCGTCGCGGTCGCTCCCGTTTCGTCTGCGTCTCCGGCGTCGCTCGAGTTTCCGGTCGCCGCGACGGCCGACGCGTCGGCCTCGACGCCGTCCATCGAGGGGTCCTCGCGGCCGACGTTCTCGAGGATGTTCTCGGCCGTCTTCTCGCCCTTGAGGGCCCCAAGGACCACGGACTTGTCGGCCTCGCGGAGGTCCGCAGGCTCCTCGATACCGACTGCGTACAGCTGCCGGGCGCGCTTGCGGCCGACGCCGCGAACCGAGACCAGCTCGAGCAGCTCCTCGCCGACGCCGTGTTCGACGCGGGCGCGGGCCTCGCGGACGGCCACGGTCCACTCGCTTTCGATCTCGTTCGCCAGCGACTCGGCCGCGCCCAGCAGCCACTCGGCGGTGTCGACCTTCCCGCGCAGGTCGCCGGGACCGATCTTGTAGCGCTCGGTGATCCGTTCCTCGTCGTCCTCCTCGGCCCAGTCCTCGAGCAGTTTCCCCGTCTTCAGGGCCGCGAGCCAGTCCTCGAAGCGCTCCTCCTCGAACTCGCTCGGGGCGTCGCCCAGCAGCTCGGCCTCGCGTTCGTAGTAGAGTTCGCCGAACTTTTCGTCCTCGCCCGATCGGAGGTAGAGCTCGTACATGTCCGGCGTTCGGGAGACCAGCTGGTAGAGCCCCAGCGCGGTGGGTCGATCATCGGCGTCCTCGAGCCCGTGGACGATCGTCGCCGCGCTCATCGGATCCAGGTAGAGCCGCGAGACGGTGTGGCCGAGGCTGGTTGCCTCGAGGTCTTCGCTTCGTCCGCCCTCGGCCAGCGCTGCTGCCGAGGTGAACTCGCCCGGATCGCTATCGCCACCGCGATCGCGCTCGATGAACTCGTTCCGCTCGAGGTAGTCCAGCACGCTGTCGGTCACGGTCTCGAGTCGGCCCGGCTCGGTCGACTGGCTCGCGTACAGCGTCGCCTCGAGGAACTCGAGCAGTCCCTCCCGCGTGCGGGCGAACCCGGAGGCGATCGTGGCGAGTACGTGGGTCCGCAGCGCGGGTTCGGCCGCGAGCTTCGAGCGAACGGGCTCGGGATCGGCCCAGATGTACCGGTCGAACAGCTCCTCGCTCTCGTCGTGGCTCTTCGCGAGCAGGACGGCCTCGCCGTAGGGGTCGAGTCCCGGTCGTCCCGCACGCCCCATCATCTGGTGGACCTCGAGGACGTCCAGCGGCGCCATCCCCCCCGCACTCGGATCGAATCGGCGCCAGTCCCTGACGATGACTCGCCGGGCCGGAGTGTTCACCCCTGCAGCGAGCGTCGGCGTCGCCGAGATCACCTTCAGCAGGCGCTCGCGGAACGCGTCCTCGACGAGGCTCCGCTGGGTGCTCGAGAGGCCCGCGTGGTGAAACGCCGAGCCTCGTTCGACGCAGTCGGCGAGGTCCGCACTCGTCTCGGTATCGCTGTCCTCGCGGATCTCCTCGGCCAGTTCGGCGAGGTCGTTCCGTTCGCCGTCGGTCAGCTCCCGGTTCGTGACCTGGCCGAGCCTGCGGGCGGCGGCCTCGGCGTTGCGCCGGGAGTTGACAAACACGAGCGACGACCCGCCCTCCCGGACGATGTCGCGCACGAGGGCGGCCTCCTGCTTTTCGCTGCCCTCGACGGGCACCTCCCGGGTCGAGCCGTCGTCGAAGTTGAGCGCGTTGCCGTAGTGGACGCCCATCTGCAGGTCGATCGGGCGCCAGTCGGTGTCGACGAGTTCGGCGTCGAGCCACGCCGCAATTTCGTCGGCGTTGCCGACCGTGGCCGACAGCGCGACGGTCTGGAGGTCCGGGTTGAGCCGGCGCAGTTTGGCGAGGGTAACCTCGAGCGTCGGCCCCCGGTTGCGGTCGTCGATGAGGTGGACCTCGTCGCTGACGACGCAAGTCAGCTCGGAGAGCCAGCTTGCGCCGTTTCGTACGAGCGAGTCGACCTTCTCGCTGGTGGCGACGACGATGTCTTTCGTCGCGAGCCAGTCGCTGGTCGACTCGTAGTTACCCGTCGTCACGCCGACGTCGACGCCGAAGGACTCGTAGGCCGCGAACTCCTCGCGTTTCTCGCTGGCCAGCGCCCGTAGGGGCACGATGTACAGCGCCTTCCCGCCGCGTTCGATCGCCGACAGCATCGACAGCGCGGCGATCATGGTCTTGCCGCTCGCCGTGGGAACGGCCGCGACGAGGTTCTCCCCCTCGGTCGCGCCGGCCTCGACGGCCTCGGCCTGGGGCGGATAGAGCTCCTCGATCCCCTCGCTGCGAAAGTGCTCGACGGCGCCGGGCGGCAGCCCCGACAGCTCCTCGATGTTCATTACCCGCAGTTGGCGCGTGCTCCGGTTTAACTCTTACAGGCTAAGCGTCCTCAAGGAGCAACGCAGTGAGCGGAGCGAACGAGTAGCGTAGTAGGGCGGGGACACAGCTGTCACCCTCCTACGCGCTCGAGACGCCGTAGCTTCCCTCGAGGTGATCGACCAGTTCGCCGACGAACACGGGATCGTACGTCCAGACCCCGTAGTACTCCCCGGGTTGGCGCTCTTCGGCGACCAGCGCGCAGCTCTGGCGGTCGGTGTCGGCGGCCTCGAAGACGACGAACCAGAACCGTCCGATCTCGCCCGACGCGGAGACCACCGAGGGACCCTCGAGCGGTGTGTCCCATGCGCCGTCGAGAAACGCCGTCACGGAGAGCGTTCCCCGATTCGCCAGCCGCTCGTACACCTCGAGCTGATCGGCGAACGCCGCCTCGCGCTGGAAGCCGGCGTACAGAGTGCCGTCGGCGACACGCCACGCTCGCTCCTCGATCTCCCGCGAGACGGCGAGCAGCTGTCGTCGGTCGGCGGCAGCGAACGGCGTTCCCTCGAGGAAGTCGAGCAGCTCGCGGAGATCGACGTCTCCCTCCTCGAGCGTCCAGGGCGGGTGGATCTCCGGCGAGAGGATCGCATCGAACCCCTCGAGGCCCAGCGCACCCCGGAACTCGCCGTCGGAATCGCGGATCACCACGAACCCGTCCTCGAAGGCCGCGGCTCGGCGGTACTCGACCGCGACGTTCCGGCTCGTGAACTGGCGCTGTAGTTCGATCGCGACGTCGCTATCGCTCGCGTGTACCTCGAGTCGCTTTCGCTCGGCTTCGGCGCGCTCGAGCGCCTCGCCGAGCGTCTCGAGGCTCATTCACCGACCCCGAGCACGCCGTAGACGGCCGGCGGTACGTCGACCTCCCCGACCGTCCCGTCGACTGGATCGAACTCGATCAGCCCGTGGTCCTGGAGCCGGGGAAGTACCGAGTGGTGGAGGTAGACGTGTGCTCGCTCGTACTCCGACTCGCCGCCGATCCGTCCGTCCTCGGCTGCGGCGGCGCCGGTGATGGCCGCGGCGAGTTCGTCCACCGCCGCGTTCGGGTGATCGTACAGGTACGCGAGCGTGATGCGGACTTCCCGCGTCGAGAGGAGCCCGAGGAGGTCGTCGACGTCGTGCTCGGGCACGGCATCCGTGAGCGCAGAGAGATCCTCGAGATCTTTTTCCATGGGATACGTTACAGCTCCTGCGAGTATAAGCCACGTTCTAGGTGGCGAGGACTGTACCGAACGAAGACGCTTTTCCATCCTCGAAGGGCACGACCGCGGGTCCGGCCGACGCTCGTCGTCATCGCGGATCCGATGCGGGCCGAATACCGTCGTCGCGACCGCTAACGATTTACGACGATCGATCCAACCCTCGCGCATGAAAGTCGAGTTCGACGAGGAGACCTGTATCGGGATGTACCAGTGTGTCGCCGAGTGGGACGCGTTCGAGAAGGACAAGTCGGCGGGGAAGGCGATCCTCGAGGAGAGCGAGGAGGTCGAGGACGGAATCTTCGTCCGCGAAGTGCCCGAGGACGCCGAACTCGACGCGAAGTTCGCGGCCCGGACCTGTCCGGTCGACGCGATCACGATCTACGACGACGACGGCGAGCAGCTGATTCCCTGACCGAACGCTTCTCTACCGCCGCAACGCCGCATCGACCAGCCCGCGCTCCGCCGACCGCAGCAGCGTCGACGCCGCGCTCTCGGAACACTCGAGTGCCTCGGCTACCGTCGCCAGATCGCCGCACCGGGGAACCTCGTAGTAGCCGGCGTCGCGGGCGACTTCGAGTGCCTCGAACTGTCTGGCCGTGAGCCGGCCGGCCAGCGTCTCGGAGCGGCGCTGGTGCTCGCTCACGCGCTCGACCTCGACGCCGACCTCGTCGGGTGTCCTCTCTAGCAGTCCCGACATGGCTTCGGGCTCCCCGAGGACGGTAACGTGGACGTTCTCCCGACCAGTGTAGACCATTGGCGGCACGACCACCAGCCCAGGGACGTCGAACGTTCCCAGGAGAGTGGCGTTGGCGGCCCGCAGGTCCATCTCGACGTAGCCGTAGAACGTCTCTTCGTCGACCGGCGTGACGTCGTACCGGCGAACTGAGTCGAGATCCTCGGCCAAGTTCCCGAGCGCGCCGGGGTCGCCGACGACCAGCGAGAGAAAGCGCACGGTTTCGGAGTCAGGATCGACCACCCAGGAGAGCACCTCCTCGCGCTGGAACGACTCGAGTGGCTCCTCGGGCGCCGGCAGTTGCATCGACGGGGGAAGCCGGAGAGTAAGGTCTGCCGACTGCATACCGGTCGTTCGACGAGACCGTATAAAGAAGTTCAGTGCTTCGCGAGAGCACCGACAGTCGTTCGGTTCGAAGGAAGGGTATGAGCGAGCCGCGAACGACGGCGAACGACCGTGAACAGTCGGCGGCCGACGCGAACAGCGATACCGGACCGACGCGAGCAACGATCGGAACGCCACCGCCCGGCCCGCGCGGGCTTCCGCTGGTCGACAGCACTCTCGCGTTCGCTCGCGACCCGCTCGAGTTCCTCGCTTCGATGCGCGAGTACGGCGACGTCGCTCGGTACGAGGCCTTTGGCCGCGAACTCGTGGTCGTCTCGGACCCCGGGCTCGTCGAGGAGGTGGTCGTCGCCCGCGACGACGAGTTCTGGCGTGGCGAGTTCGAGCACGAGTTCGGCGAACTGCTCGACGTCGAGGGGCTGTTCTTCGCGGAGGGCGAGCGCTGGCGCCGCCAGCGTCTGCTCCTCCAGAACGCCTTCACGCCGGCGCGAATCCGGAGCTACGCCGACGATATGGTCGCGGAAGCCGCTCATCTGGTCGAGAACTGGTCGGACGGCGAGATCGTCGACGTCCGGGAGGCGATGTCGACCCTGACGCTGCGAGCGCTGACGCGGTCGCTGTTCGATCTCGAGTTCGGAGACGGACGCGCCGGTCGCGTGCGACGCTGGGTCCACGCCATGGGTGCGTACAGCGACAGCGAGTTCTTCGGTGCTCGTGCCGTGCTCCCGACGTGGATTCCGAGCCGGGCTGAACGCGAGTATCGGCGCGCGACGGCCGATATCGAGGCTCTCGTCGAAGAGCTGGTGGCCGAACGTCGCGGGTCCGAGGCATCCGGCGACGATCTGCTCTCGCTACTCGCGACCGGCGAGTACCCTGACGGCTCGAGGCCGTCGGTCGCCGAGATCACCGACCAGTTGCAGCTGTTCCTGCTGGCCGGCCACGAGACGACGGCAACCGCGCTGACCTACGCTTGCTGGCTGCTGGCCGCCGACAACGCTGAGTACGTCCGCTCGCGACTCGAGCGGGAGGTCGACGCTGTCTGTGGCGACCGGGATCCGACGTTCGCGGACCTGCCCGACCTAGCGGTCACCGAGGCCGTCGGTCGGGAGGCGATGCGCCTCTACCCGCCGCTACCGTTCCTCCAGCGCGAGCCCCACGAGGAGACCGTCCTCGCCGGCTACCGAATCGGACCGGGAACGACGGTCCAGTTGAACATGTACGGCATCCACCGCGACGAGCGATGGTGGGCCGATCCGGACGCGTTTCGGCCGGATCGATGGTTGGCGAACGACGAGGACGCGGACGGGGACGGCGACGGGGACGAGCGATCCGTCCTCGCCGACCCCGACGACCGACCGGAGTACGCCTACTTCCCCTTCGGGGGTGGCTCGCGCCACTGTATCGGAATGCGGTTCGCGATGACCGAACTACAACTCTCGCTGGCGACGATGGTTCGACGCGTCGACCTCGAGCGAGTGACGGACTCGATCGATCCCACGCCGAAGGTGTCGCTCGACCCTGGCCCCGTCGAGATGCGGATCCGAAAGCGGTGATCGTTCCCCAACCGTTACCCGGTGACCAGCCGATTCAGCCCATTCAGGTCCTCGATCTCGTAGGTCGGCGTGACCTCGAGGTCGACGCCGTAACAGTGCGACCGGCGAACGAACGTCGACTCGAGGCCGGCCCGTTCGGCCGCCACGATATCGCTCTCGCTGTCTCCGACGTACAGCGCCGACTCCGGTGACGCCGCCAGATCCTCGAGTGCGCGCTCGAGGTAGTGTGCGTTCGGCTTCTTTAGCCGAAGGCTCTCGACCGTCATCTCGCGGCCGTAGTGGGTCTCGAACAGCGACTCGAGTCCGAAGTGTTCGAGGACGAACTCGATGGTCGTGTGGTGGTTGTTGCTCACGACGCCGCAGTCGATCTCGGCCGGAAGATCTGCGACCGCGGCGACGTCATCGTAGCGGCCTCGAGTGCCGTCTCTAAACTCGACGAACTGGGAGTCCTCGTCGTAGCGCTCGCGTGCCTTCCAGAACGACTCGGGCTCGAGGTCGTACACCGCACAGATCTCGTGGAGCTCGTCCCTCGTTGCGCCGCTAACGATGGCGTCGACGTGTTGGCGGTCCGGCTCGTCGACGCCGACCGCCCGGAACGCGGCTCGAGTGGCCTCGGACTGGGTTTCGACCGGCGGGGGTTCGACGAGTACGCCGTCGCTGTCGAAGAGGACGGCGTCGTACGCTGTCACGCGCCGTGATACTTCGAACGGCCGGTTAATCGTTTCGGCCGGGCGGGTGTCTACTGCGAGAAGACGGGCCGCGAGTCGCAGTTCGAGGCGAACCGACTACGCGATCTCGTCGTACTGCTCGGAGAGCTTCTCGGCGGCCTCGCCGAGCTGGTTGCGCTCGAATTCGGTCAGGTCCCACTCGACGATCTCCTCGACGCCGTCGGCGCCGAGCTTGGCGGGAACGCCGAACGCGGTGTCCTCGTGGCCGTACTCGCCCTCAAGGACGACGCTGCAGGGCAACACCTCGCCCGTGTCGCGAAGGATGGCCTCGACGGTGTGGCCGACGCCTGTCGCGGGGCCCCACTCGGTGGCGCCTTTCTTCTCGATGACGTTCATCGCCGAGGTCTGGAGCTCCTCGAGCAGTTCCTCCCTCTCGTCGTCGGTGAACTCGACGTCTTTCCCGTCGACTCGGACCTTCGAGAAGGCGGGGACCTGCGCGTCGCCGTGTTCGCCGAGGATCGTCGCCTCGACGTTTTGGACGGGGACGTCGAAGCGCTGGGCGATCACGTACCGAAACCGGGCTGAGTCGAGCCGACCGCCGAAGCCGATCACCTGCTCGCGAGCGCGGTCGCCGGCCTCGTAGAGGTGGCGGTTGAGCAGGTCGACGGGGTTCGAGGTGGTGACGGTGACGAAGTCGTCGTTGTGCTCGGCCAGCGAGGAGCCGATGTCCTCCATGATCGGCGCGTTGTCACCAGCGAGGTCGATCCGGGTCTGACCGGGCTGGCGCGGGATCCCGGCCGTGATGACGACGACGTCCGAGCCGGCGGTGTCCTCGTAGCCGCCCTGTCGGATCGTCGTGTTCGAATCGTAGGCGACGCCGTGGTTCGTGTCGGCGGCCTGGCCGATCGTCGTATCCTCCTGATCCGGGATGTCGACGAAGACGAGTTCGTCCGCGACGTCTCGGAGCGCGATGTTGTAGCCTGCGGCGGCCCCGACCGTGCCGGCCGCGCCGACCACGCTAACTTTCGTCATACCACGTGAAACTGCACCATCCCAGGCGTTAAATCCGTCGGATCGTCCACGCTCGCCCGAGGCTGACGATAGATTGTACGTTAATCGTCGAAATACGACGTGGACTCGACCGTCGAACGGAACGCCGGCATCGGGACGGTTTCACAATCGCTATCTCCTCTCGCTCGAGCTATCGGTCTCATGGATCGGAACGATCGCCGGATCGCCCGTTTTACCATGCTCGGGCACGCGACGTTCCACCTTTACGAGCTGACGATCCCGCTGTTCGTCGTCGTCTGGCTCGAGGCGTTCGACGTCTCCGCGGCCGTCCTCGGGACGGTGGTCGCCGTCGGCTACGCGCTCATCGGGATCGGCGCGCTCCCCAGCGGGGCGCTCGCGGACTCCTACGGCTCGAAGCGGCTCGTCGTCCTCTCGATGGCCGGAATGGGCGGAGGATTCGTCCTGATCGCGCTCGCGCCGTCGCTCCCGCTGCTCGCGGTCGCGCTCGTGCTCTGGGGCGCTGCAGCCAGCCTGTACCACCCCGCCGGCCTCTCGCTGATCACCCGCGGTTCGGAGCGCCAGGGGACTGTCCTCGCGTACCACGGCGTCGCCGGCAACGTCGGCACCGCCGTCGGCCCCCTCGTCGCCGCGCTCCTGCTGACTTTCCTGGACTGGCGGCTCGTCGCCGGACTGTTCGCCGTCCCCGCGATCCTGGCGATCCTCGTTGCGGGCCGTCTCGAGTTCGCCGAGCGGACGGCGACCGATTCCAAGGAGTCGGCGACAACCGATGCCGACGGCTTCTCGGCGATCGTCGCGCAGTCGAGGGTGCTGTTCGTCGGCAGCTTCCTGCTCGTCTTCGCTATCGCCGTCCTCGCGGGGACGTACTACCGCGGGCTGTTCACGTTTCTCCCCGACGTGCTGGCGGGACTACCGGTGTTCGAACCCGTCGAGATCGCCGGTGAGACGTTCGAGCCGAGCCAGTACGCTTACGCCGGCCTGTTGCTCGTCGGCGCCGCGGGCCAGTACGCTGGCGGGCGGCTGAGCGACAGCCGCTCGCCCGAACGAACGATCGTCGCCGTCTTCCTCGCACTGATCGTCGTCTCGCTGTCGTTTCCCGTCGTCACGTCGTTCGGCCTGCTCGCGACGGTCGCGATCTGTGCGCTGCTCGGCTTCTTCGTCTTCATGGAGGCTCCGATTCACCAGGCGCTGATCGGAGAGTACGTCGCCGCGGACGTCCAGGGGCTGTCGTTCGGCTACACCTACCTCGGCGTGTTCGGAATCGGTGCCGCGGGTGCGTCGATCGCCGGGATCGCGCTCACCTACGGCGGCACGGCCCTCCTGTTCGTCGCGCTCGCGGCGCTTCCGACGGGTGGACTCCTCCTCGCAGCGACTCTCCTCGCTCGATCCCGACGCCCATCGCCGTAGTTCGGGACCGAACCGGTCTTTGCGCTCGCCGTCACTTCCTCGAGCATGCGCGTCAGCGTCATCGGCGGCGGACGGATCGAGGACGAAGCGACCGCTCGAGCCGAGGCCGTCGGCCGGGAGCTCGGACGGCGAGGACACACGGTCGTCTGTGGCGGGCTCGGCGGGACAATGGAGGCGGTCTGTCGGGGCGCCAAAGCGGAGGGCGGACGAACGATCGGTATCCTCCCGGCGGAGCGACCGGGGGACGCGAACGACTACGTCGATACTCCGATCGCGACCGGGCTCGGCCACGCCAGAAACGCGCTCGTCCCGCTGAACGGCGAGGCGGTGATCGCGCTCGCGGGGAGCCACGGCACCCTCTCGGAGATCGGCTTCGCTGGGGTTTATGACCGCCCCGTTGTCGGCCTTGGGACCCACGACGTGCCCGGCGTCGAAGCCGTCGAGACGCCCGAGGCCGCCGTCGACGCCGCCGAAGCCGCAGTCTCGGAGTGATCCTCCTCTCGAGTCGCGTCGTCCGGACTGTCACTGCGATATACGATAACAGATAACACTCAAAGCGCCGACTCTAGAACCGACGTTCCGGGAGCGGCGGAAGCGACCGGCCGCCCGGAGCGATCACGAGGTGAGAGGATGGCAACCCAAATCGAATCCAACACGGAACTCGTTCGGCAGTATCTGGCCGCGTTCAACGACCGGGATCGGGAGACCCTGTCGGACCTCCTCGCAGAGGACGTGGTCGAGCACGGCATCCACGACGAACGACACGGCGTCGACGAACTCCTCGAGAAGCTCGAGGCGCACTTCGAGCCGTTCCCGGACTACTCGGGCACGACCGAGGCGATAGTCGCTGAGGACGATCTGGTGGCGGTCCGGTACGCGGTCGGCGGGACTCACACGGGCGAGTACCGCGGCGTGGATCCAACGGGCCACGTTGCGGAGTGGACCGGCATGGCCATGTACCGGATCGAAGACGGAGAAATCGCCGAGGTCTGGCTCGAGGAGGATCGGCTCGGACTGCTCGAACAGCTCGAGGTCGTCGACCCCCCGGCCCACCTCCGGATCTGATCGGTACCGCTTTTTTCCGCCCCGGCTACTTTCGACCGTGACCGACGACAGCGATCCGTACACGGTACACGATCGGCTTCCCGATCCGGAAACGTTCGCCCGCCTGCGGGAGGTGACCGGGATGTCCTCGCGCTCCCGGGAGGGGATCGAGCGCGGACTCCCGAACTCGATCCACGCCGCAATTGCGGTCCACGAGCCGACCGGCGAGACCGTCGGAATGGGACGGCTCGTCGGCGACGGCGGTACGGTGTATCAGATCTGCGATATGGCGGTCCACCCGGACCACCAGGGCCGAGGAATCGGGACACAAATTATGGAGCGACTCGAGGCCTACCTCGAGCGCGAGGCGCCTCCGGAGGCGTACGTCAACCTGGTCGCCGACGTCGACGGCTTCTACGAACAGTTTGGCTACGCGGAGCTCCGTCCCGCGTCGAAGGGGATGCACCGCTGGATCGACTGACGTCCGTCGCAGCTTTTTCGACGCTCGGGCACCTTTCGACGGGTATGAGCGACTTCGATAAGGAAGCCGAGCGCGAGAAGCTTCGCGAAAAGTACGAGCGCGACAAGGCCGAGCGGGAGGCCACCCAGCGGATGAGCGACCTCCTGCTCAAGGGAGCGACGATGACCAACAGCCACTGTGGTACCTGCGGCGATCCGCTCTTTCAGCAGGACGGAACGACGTTCTGTCCCAGCTGTCACGGCAACCCCGACGCCGTCCAGGGGACCGATCTCGAGGCCCAGCCGGCCGAAGGGTCGACAGCGGAGGCCGCCGACGAGAACGGAGCGGAGAATCGACCGCAGCCCGAGATCGACGGCACGCGATCGGCAACCGACGAGGACGGTCCCGGGACGGACCCCGAACGGGCCGGCCAGACCGCCGACGCGGATCCAGCGGGCGCCTCGAGCGATCGCCCCGCGTCGCCGCCGTCCGAATCGACGGCGGACCGGGAGGTTCGAACCCAGTCGGAGAACGACCAGTCCCGGTCCAAGGAGACGGATCGAGCCCAGTCGGACCGCCATCACGCCGACTCGGGCCGACGACCGCCCGCCGACCGCTCGCGGCGGACGAACGCCTCGCGGACGGACGACCTCGAGAACGCGCGGGCCTCACTTGTCGCCGCGCTCGAGAAGTTCTCACGGGAGGCGAGCGAGACAGACGATCCGCGCTACGCCCGGGAGTGTCTCGAGGCCGCCCGGGAAGCCGGGGAGACCCTCGAGACCCTGCGCTAGTCGAGAAACCGTTCCTGGACGTTTCCGGTCGGCATCATGCACTGGTCTTTCTTGCCGAACACGCGGTACCGGTTGGCCGCGACGATGTCGTATCCCCAGTCCCGGAGCCGTTGCGGGAGATATCGCAGCGGTCGCCCGAGCGCGTAGACGCCGCCGAGGTGCTCGCCGATCCGCAGGACGGCCGCGGACTTAACGTAGGCGTCTTCGCCCTCGATCAGGACGATCGAATCGAGGTGGTCCTCGGCGAGACCGTGTTCGGTCAGCAGCCGCTGGCCGACGTCGGACTGCAGCGACGCGAAGTGAAAGATCTCCTCGTCGTCCCGCGGCACGATAAACTGGACGAACCCGGCACAGAGGTTACAGACGCCGTCGAAGAGGACGATCGGGGCGTCCTCGGGGAGCTCCTCGCTCATCGGGCGTCAGTTCGGCACGCTCGCAGTTCAGAATTCCGGTCGGAGACTCCGATCGCGAGGATCCGATGGTTCGGACCCTAGAAGTCGGGCGGTTGGATCTCCGTCGGCTCGTTGTCGCCACAGCCGTGTGCGGAGACTGGCCTGACGTCCCGATCGCGGTCCTCGGGATCGCTTACGGTGTCCATGTCGACGCTCTCGGTCACCTGATACATGTTGACGTGGGTGAGCTCCGTCCCGTGTTCTTCCTCCCAACTCGCACAGATGTACTCCGCCAGGTACTCGTCGGCGTCGTTGGTTCCCTGGATCCCGCCGCGGCGGACGCTGTTCATGTAGAACCGCTCCCGGTAGGAGCCGTACTGCTCCTGGAGCTGACTTCCTTCGTACGGCCGGTCGTAGGAGACCGACGCCTGGCCGTTGTAGACCTCGACCACCTCGCCGTCTGCGGTCTGCGCCGGGAAGATGTAGTAGCTGTCGGTCGTTCGCGGGGTCGGTGCGAAGACGCTCCAGTCGGGCTGGTCGATGCTTAACTGCTGGGCGCGGTCCTCGATCTGTTCCTCGCCGACGGTCTCCTCGTCGGCGACGCCGCCGAGCGGAATCGTAGAGAGGGCCACGAACAGCACTATCGACAGCACGACGACGCCGATCGCCACGTTGTAGCCGATCTCCCTCGCGCGTCGCTGACGTTCGCCGCCGATTCGGACGTCCGGAACGCGTCTCGCGAAACGCACGAGGCGTTCCCGGCGGGCCTCGAACCGGTCTAAATCGAGCTCGAGGTAGCGCGCGATCGCCTTCAGATCGTCCCAGAACTGGGCCTGGAGGAACAACATTACGCCGGCGATCGCGACGTAGGGGAACGCGCCGATTCGCACCGTGACGATGAACGAGGCGTGTGAGGCCACGAACATCGCGACCAACGCCATCCGCAGGCGGCCGCGCAGCACGAACAGCAGCCAGGAGAACACCAGCATGTAGAACCACGTCAGCCCGCCGATCTGGAGCAGCGTCTGAAACTCTCGGAGATAGGGTGCGAGGAAAAACGTCGTGTCGTGGAGCCCCATGATCAACGGCGTCGCCTCGCCGCTCGTCCAGAGCTCGTCCTGGGCCTTGTGGTAGCCGTTGACGACGTACATAACGACCATCTGGGCGAGAATGAGCGCCGACGCGACGCTGGCGATCCCCTCCCGGGGCTGGCGGTCGGCGTGGACGGCGTCGATCGACCACCGCTCGCCCAGCGGGAGGAAGATCGCCCAGAACAACAGGAGCCGGAACAGCGTGTCGGCGTAGCTCAACACCAGCGGATTGTGGTGGTCGAGCGAGACCACGAGCAGGAAGGAGAGGATCGTCGCGATCCGGGTCTTGTAGCCGACGATGAGCTGCAGGGCGATCAACCCCTGAAGCACGAACAGGCCGGCGATAACGGTCGGATCGGTCGTGTAGTGATAGATCGATATGGCCCCCTCGGAGCTCATCGCCTGGGCCAGCGACTGGGGGACGGCGCCGTCGTTCGTATAGTAAAACGAGAAGTTCCGACTCCGCAGAAGCAGATCGGCGACGATCAACAGTCCGGCGAGGATGCGAAACACCGCGAGCGTCCGGGTGTCGATCCGGACCCGATCCGCGACCGCCTGACGGAGCCGTCCAGCGAGAGTGCCGGAGCCGGACGCAGCGCTACTCATCGCTCTCCGGCCGAAGCAGGCCGGTGTATCGAACTCGGATTCGCCCCGGCGATCGTCGGACTCCGGTTTCGTGACTGTACTCGCGGTGTGTATCGTCGCCCATTCTGTAGCACCCCTCCGCTACTCGCCCGGTCCCCGGTTCCCCAGGGCGAGAACGCGGGAGTTCCCGCGTCCCGACTGCCGAGGGTGCGGGTCGGTGGTTGCTCTGACAATCGAGACGCGATCGACATATATTTTCCGTTCACATCCACCGAAAGCTGTATCCAGACCGGTTCCCGACCGTTCATCGTCTCGTCGATCAACCGGTGTACTCGCTGCCGATCACGTCGCGGATCCGCTCTGCGGTGACCTGGCCCACGCCGTCGGCCTCCGTCAGTTCGTCCTCGGTCGCAATCATCACCGCCTCGACGGTGCCGAACTCCTCGAGCAGCGCCCGGGCGGTGACGGGACCGATCTCGGCGATCGAGGAGACGACGTACTCCTGCTGTTCGGCCATCGTTTTGGCCTGCTTCTGCCCGTGGACCGACACCTCCCGGTCGGCCGTCTCCTGCTCTCGTCCGGCGATCACCGCAAGCAGTTCGGTCGTGTCGGTCTCGCTTTCGGTCCGGAGGACGCTCGCGCCGAAGTCGACGGCCAGACTCGAGAGCGCCCCCCGGACGGCGTTCGGGTGGACGTCGCGTTGCTCGTACAGCCCCTCGCCCTCGACGATCACGATCGGTCGAGCGTAGTGACGGCCCATCGCGCCGACCTGCTCGAACACTGAGCGGTCGCCGCCGACCAGCGAGTCGACGAAGTCCGCGACGGACTTGCGCTCGACGGCGACCCGATCCGACAGCACGTAGTCGCCGACCTCGAGCGTCTCGAGGCGAACCTCGTACTCCTCACGTCTCGAGAGTTCGCGGGCGATGTTGGCATCCATCTCGCGCTGGTCGGCGACGACCTCGACCGCATCGCCCTCGGCGTGGGGTTCGTGGGTCTCGACGCTGCCCTTCGATACCGAATCGCCCCCGTCCGACCCGTTGGATTTCTCGTCGGCGTTCGATTCGTCGACGACCGGTTCCCCGTCGTCGCTCGAGTCCGAGCTTTCCTCGGCGAACTCCTGCAACCCCGGCCGCTGGCTAACCCCCCGGTTTCCGCTGGAGGCCCCGCCGCCAGGTTGCGATTTTCCGTCCCCGTCGTTTACTTTCGCTCCGCTCTCGAACGCAGCGAGGGACTGCTGGGCATCGTCGAGTTCCTCCTCGAGGTCGTCGGCCATCCCCTTCAGCTCCCGGAGTTCGGACTCCATCTCCTTCTCGCGGCGCTTCGAGATCCAGAAGTAGGCCTCGTCGCGGGTGTCCTCGGCGAGCAGGACGACGACCCGCCCCTCCGACTGGCGTCCCGTCCGTCCCTTTCGCTGGATCGACCGGATCGCGGTCGGGACGGGTTCGTAGAACAGGACGAGGTCGACCTCCGGGACGTCCAGTCCCTCCTCGGCGACCGACGTCGAGACGAGCACCTCGAACTCGCCGCCCCGGAAGGCGTCGAGCACCTCCTGTTGTTCCTTTTGTGTCATCCCGTCCGACCCCTCGCGGTCGCCCTGGCCGACGAACCGCTTCGCGTCGAAGCTCTCGTTCAAAAAGTCGGTCAGCGCCTCCGCGGTGTCGCGCGATTCGGTGAAGATGATGACGCGCTCGCCGCCCTCGAGTCCCAGCGTCTCCGCGAGCAGCATCCGCGTCTTCCGATACTTGGGGTGGAGCTGGTCGAAGCTCTCGGCCTTCCGCATCGACTCTCGAACCCGGGGATCGGAGACCATCCGCTGGCTGGCCTTCGAGGCTCCCGAGGAGCGGGCCTGGTTGCGCTGACGGTCGAAGTACCGTCTGAGGGCCTCGACGCTCTGGGTCTCGACGAGGGTGACGGCCTGACGGAGCTTCATCACCTCCGCGTGGACGGACATCCCCTCGAATCCCTCCGACTGGTCGTTGTTGATCAGTTTCTGGAGCTCCGCGCGCATCCGGTTCAGATCCTTCTGGGACTGGTCGGGCTGGGTCGAGGAGGCGACGCCCAGCTCCTTTAATTTCTCGAGGCGGTCCGTGATCACCTCGTTCAGCGCGTCGCGGATCTCGAGGACCTCGTCGGGAAGGTCGATTCGTTCCCACTCGACGTCAGTGTCGTGGGTGAACTCCGCGACATCGGCGTCCTCCTCGGTCATCACCTCTACCTCCTGGAGGCCGAGGTTTTCACAGACCTCGAGGATGGCCTCCTCGTCGCCGCCGGGCGACGCGGACATCCCCGTGACCAGGGGGTCGTTGGCGTCGGCGTGGTATCGTTCGGCGATGTAGTTGTACGCGTAGTCGCCGGTCGCCCGGTGGCACTCGTCGAAGGTGCAGTGGGTGACGTCGGCGAGCGATATGCGGGAGCCGACGAGGTCGTTCTCGATCACCTGCGGGGTGGCCATCACGACCGTCGCCTCTTCCCACAGTGCGGCCCGATCGTCGGGGCTGACGTCGCCGGTGAAGACGACGATCTCGTCGTCCGGAATTTGGAGGGCCTCGCGGTAGAACTCGGCGTGTTGCTGGACGAGGGGTTTGGTGGGGGCGAGCATCAGCGACGTGCCGCCGACCTCCTCGAGCCGCCGCGCCGTCACCAGCAGGCTCACCGTCGTCTTCCCTAGTCCCGTCGGGAGACAGACGAGCGTGTGGTGGTTCGCGGCCGTCCCCGCGAGCTTGAGCTGGTAGAGCCGGCGCTCGAGGAAGTTCGGCTCGAGCAGGGCGTGGTCGATCGTCGGCTGTCCGCCGTCCTCGTCCGTCGCTGCCATTGCCGGGCGTTCATCCTCGCTGCGAATAAGGGTTCGCGTATCGGGGTGAAAGTGAAGCTGGTATCCCGGACCGACACAATACTCATGTATACACCGTCGTATACTCATTAGTATGGGCAAGAGTATCCGCGTCGACGAGGATACGCACGCAGCACTTGCGGCACTCAAGGGTGAGGACGAAACGTTCGATGATCTGCTGTCGCGACTCGTCAGCGAACGGCGCGAAACGGTTCGTGAAGGGGCCGGACTCTGGGCGAATACCGACGCCGCCGAGAAAGCCCGGCAGGCTCGAACGGAGATGAAACGCGGAATCGGCTCCGACGACGGATGACGCTGTACGACAGCAGCGTTCTGATCGAGTACTTGGACGGCGACGACGACGTCGTCTCGTACGTCGAGAGCCACCTCGACGAGCGCGCAGTTGCGCCGCCGCTCGCGTTGTTCGAGGTGTACCAGGGAGAAATATTCAAAAACGGTCCGACAAATCTGAGTGCGGTTGACGGTGCGCTCGAGTGGGTGACGACCGTCGAAACTGCCGGCGAAACCGCCCGCGCTGCAGGGGAATTGCAGGACGAACTACGCGACCAGGGGCAGCCCCTCGCCGCCCGCGATGCGTTCATCGCAGGGGCTGCGATAGCGCACGACGAGCCTCTCGTCGTCGCGGACGCCGACTTCGACGTCGCAGCACTCACCGACTTGCTCGAGGTCACGTTTCTCTGACGTTGCAACGCCACCCTCCAAGCGGTTGCGGATCGTCCGTGAGGTATGGAAACCTCGAGGCGAACCCCCGGTTTGCCGGAGCCGCGGTCGATCCTCACGGCGATCGGCTTCGTCGTCCTGGTCAACGCCGTCGGCAGCGCGCCCGCCCTGATCTCGTCGTCGGACACGGCCTGGTTTCAGGCGCTCGACAAGCCGTGGTTCTACCCGCCGGGAATCGCCTTTTCGATCGTCTGGACGCTGCTGTTTACCCTTCTGGGGGTCGCGCTCTGGCTCGTCTGGCGCAGCGAGAGCGACGGGAGGCGCCTCGCACTCGGCCTGTTCGTCGTCCAGATGGCCGTCAACGTCTCCTGGACGCCCGCCTTCTTCTCACTCGAGCGGCTGCTCGTCGCGTTCGGCATTATCGTCACTCTCTGGGCGCTCGTCGTCGCGACCGTCGTCGCCTTCCGGCGGGTCGACCGCCGCGCGGCCGCCCTGCTCGTCCCCTACCTCGCCTGGATCACGTTCGCCGCCGTGCTCAACTTCGAAATCTGGCGACTGAACGCATAGAGGGGGGGGGGCTGTGGGCCCCGACCGCTCCACCGTGGCGCGTGCCGAGCCGCGTCGAGTGAATCGAGACGCGGCCTGAAGTCACGCAAGGGATGAGCGAACACAGTGAGCGAATCGGCTGGGGAGGGTGTAGCCACTCCGTGTGTTTCGTGCGGGCAGAACGTCCTCCTGGCCGAAATCACGGCAAAAACCTCCATCTTCCGACCGAGTAGGCCGGCAGCCTCGCTATCGAACAGCATACTCCACCTCAACACTCCTCGGGCCGACGCGGTCGGTCCGGATCGACCGCGTGCGCGAGCACCTCGAGCCCGGTCCCCAGCGGGTACTTAAGGATTGCCTCCGGGTCCTCTAACACCCGCCCGAGAACCAGCTCCGAGGCCCGTGCCACCGGGTTCCAGGTGTCGTAGTAGGCGTCGTACACACCCGCCATCTCGGCAGTCTCCATGTATCCACAGAGGACGTAGCCGTCGGGTCGACGCTCGAGCACGATCGACTCGGTGAACATGTTCTCCGCCTCGAGCATCGCCCCGCTCCAGCGCTCGATCGGTCCGAGCTCGAGTTCGCCCGCCGCGACGCGCTGCGAGAGTCCGGCGAACCGATCCGCGAGCCGCTCGGCCAGCCCCGGTTTCAGGTGCAACTGGACGAGATCGACGTCGACGCCGTCCTCGCGTTCCGTACCGCTGACGACGAGGGGACCGTTGTCGGTCCCCGTTGCAGTGCGGGGTCGGTTCGGGTTGACCGCGTGGACCAGCAGTTCGCGGTCGATCGCATCTCCGTCGGCGATCGCGTCGTGCTCGAGGGGAAACGCCGCCTCGATCCGGGACTCCGGATCGTCCCAACCGGCGGTCGCGGAGCGCGGCACTTCGACGTACCAGATCAGTGCCGGCTCGTCACCGGTATCGAGAAACAGCGTCGCCGTGGTCGCGCCCTCGAGGCCGAGCAGCGGTTGAGGATTGTCGGGGTCGGCACAGAGCTCTGAAACGGCTTCGCGAACCGACTCGAGCCGCTCCCCGCCGACGCGACGACGGACGAGAAACGCGCTCGCGTGGCGTTCGGTGATGTACCTCGAGTCGCTCGCTGTCGACCCACGGCGCCTGCGGTACTGCGCGTAGCCGAGCCCGGCGATGGCGGCGGTTCCCAGGACGAGACTCCGGCGTCCCCACGATCTGAATGCCATACTGGAGTCTCGGCACGAGCGACGTTCGCAGTATTCCCGAAGCCTATCGCCCATTCAAGTACTACCGGGCTGTACGATTACCTGTGAAATCGGCCGGCATCGAACTGCGATACGACCGCGACGCGCTCTCGCCGATCCACGAGGGGGTCTGTTCGTCACCCGCTCTCGAGCGCGAGCTGATCCTCGGCGGGCAGGCCGTCGACGGCGTCGAGACGATCACTTCCTTCGTCGACGGCGACCCCGCAGCATACGAGTCGTTGATCGCCGACAGCGAGCGGGTCCGTGAGTACGAGATCACGGCCGTCGAGGACGGCTTCTTCCTCTACCTGCGCCAGGAGCTCGGCCCCGAGGGAGCCTCGCTGCTGGATGCGCTCGCCCAGGAGACGGTCGTCGTCGTGCCGCCGATCGAGGTTCGCTCGGACCGGACGATGCGGCTGACGCTCGTGGGACACCCCGACGACCTCGGGACGATCCTCGAGACGGTTCCGGAGGGCGTCTCGCTGGACGTCCTGTGGGCCCGGGACGAGCTGACCGTCTCCGGAAGCATCTCGGACCGCCAGCGCGAAGCGCTCGAGGTCGCTCGAGAGCTGGGCTACTACGAGATCCCGCGCCGGAACGGGATCGAGGCCGTCGCGGCCGAACTCGAATGTGCCGTCTCGACGGCCTCCGAGCTACTGCGCCGGGGCGAGGCGGCGGCCGTAAACGGCGTTCTCGACGGGGAGCCGTGAGCGAGCCGGCGTACGAACGGGCGGGAGGGATACCAGACTCCAGAACGCTTCGCGTTTTCGTGTCCGAGCGAGGCGCGGAGCGTCTCGACAACGTCCCCGGAACTCTTCGAGTTCCGGCGTGCGCGCAAGACGGGCGGTCTTGTGAACGCCGTAGCCGGCGGGATTCTCCCCTCGAGGTATCGCAAACGACAGTCTATCAAAGTGTCTCGAACAATTTACTTATCCTCCACAAAACACTTGCGTATATGTTGTGTATCTCCAGTATGTACGGCGATTCGAACCCGACCGGCGCTTTCGGGAGCGTTCAAGCGGTGCTTATAGCCGTTCTCGCGCTGGCGATCGGCGGGACGTTCGGATTGTCCCGTCTCGGATTGTCGGGCGGGTCGATCGGAGCCGCTTTTATTATTTTCGCCAGTTTGCTGGCTCTTGCGTGGCCCCTGTTTCGGAAGACCCAGCCGCGCCACGACCGGAATCGGGAGTAACGCCTCGAGTTCGATTGTCGTCCTCGAGCGGTCGTGATCGACGACGACCGACCCCGAATACCGACCTCTGCTCCCATTTGCTGCTACAGAAACTCGAGGGCGAAATACGCCAGCACGCTCGCGTAGATCGGGATCGTGAGGTTGTCGTCGACGATGAAGTCGCCGATCCGTACCTTGACGCCGTCGGCGATCGTCGCCCCCAGCGCGGCCGCGAGCACGGCCAGGGGTACCTCGTAGAGGAAGGGGGCGGCGAGGACGGCGCTGACGACGAACATCGTCACGAGCACTTTCGGCCCCTTGACGGTCTTGAGGGTGTCGTCCGAGACCGCGCCGCTGATCGGGTCGCCGATCGCCAGCATGAGCATCGCCGGCAGGGCGACCGCCGGCTGAAAGAGGAGCACGGCGACCGTCATGCTGACCATGTAGTAGCCGTAGCCGGCGAACTGGTCCTGTTCGTAGTCGCGGGTGAGTTTGTCGTAGATCGCCCAGTCCAGTCCGACGCGCAGCCGCAGGAACTCGAGGCCGATGACGCCGAGCGCGAGGAGCACCATCAGTACGCGAAACCGATCCCAGGTGAGTCCGAGCTCAAGGAAGGTAGCGAGGAGGTACAGCGCGACCAGGCCCGCCCCGCTCGAGTGGACGAGACGGCGCTTCAGTTCGTCGGCCATCACCGCAATCCTCGAAAGACGGTACCTTCAGTCCGTCGGTTACGTCTGCGTCCGGGCCGTCGGGACTTGAACCCGGATTCCCGAGCGTCGCTCGAAGCGTCACTCGTCCGGCGATTCGACGGCGACGGTGCCGCGACTCGAGACGGTCACCCGGCAGCCCTCGTACGAAAAGGTCACCTCGACAGCCGTGTCCCGGTTCGACGCCACGAGGTCGACGAGCGCCTCGGGGTCGACGGTCGCAAACAGCGGTGACAGCTCATCGCTCTCGCGGTTCGTAACGGCCGCGACGGTCTCGACGATCGCCATGACGGCGGTGGTGTAATCGGTGCCGAAACGGGCGTACGACGCGTCGGCGGTTGGGTCGTATCCCACGACGTCCTCACCGAGCCCCGCGGCGGACATCGCATCGGATTCGGTCGTATTATCGTTCACGGCTCCCCTCTATGACCGACGTCGTCGTAAGGAGGGACGCTGACCAGTCAGCGTGCCTCCGCACCCGACTTTTCGAAGAGGTGACGGAACACCGTCCGTTGCGCTTTGCGAAGGTGCTGGTTGAACGTCTGTCGCGTCACGCCGAACCGATCCGCAAGTTCGTCGCCGGTACTGGTCCGGGGGGTATCGAAGTAGCCGCCGAAGTACGCGGCGTCGAGTACGGCGAGCTGGCGCTCGGTGAGCGCGTCGGCGACGACGTCGTACAGCAGGTGTGGGGAGTAGACGAGATCCTCGCGCACCAGTTCGACGTCCCGGTGGAACTGTCGAATCCCGTCGGCGGCCAGTCGGGGATCGACGTCGCCCGGAAGTTCTCCGAGGAACCGCACCTCGTCCGGGGTGATGACGATCGTTCGAGCGCGACCGCCGAGGGAGGGAAAGACGTAGGCGACCGTCGTCGACTCCGCGTGAGCCTCGACGCGGTGGTAGCCATCGGTCGAACTGAGCAGCCGAACGTCGATGTAGTGGGGGACCTCCTCGACGGCGGTGACGAAGTCGCTCGCGGAGAGATCCGCCGTACCCATGTACTGGACGGTCGTCCCGTCCGGCAGTGAGACGACCGAGTCGATCTCGATCCGCGTCTCGCCGCCCTCGACTCGAAGCGACGGCGGGACCGCCGACTCGTTCGCACGAAACTCGAGGCGACGGACGTGGTCGCTGGTCAGTCGCTTCTCGCGTCGCTTCAGTTCCGTCACGTCCTCGAAGGCGACGACGACGTACTCGATATCCCCGTCCTCGGTCGGCACGGGGGCGGTGTTGCTCGAGAGCCACCGCTCGGAGCCGTCTGCCAGTTCGATCCAGTGTTCGAACCCGAACACGGGCTCGCCGGTCTCGAAGACCCGACTCACCGGATTCTCCTCGGCGGGGACTGATCGCCCGTCGTCGTAGTAGATGGTCCACTCGCTCGAATCGTACGTCCGGTCGGTGATCTCGTCCCGCGAGAGGCCGAGCGTCGACGCCGCCCGCTCGTTCGCGAAGACCATCGCGCCCGTCGAGTCGACGACGATGGTGCCGACCGGGTTCACGTCGAAAACCTGTCGAGCGAGGTCCTCCGGGGGCGTGGACGCTCGTTCGTCCCCCCACCGGTCGGTCGAGCCGTCCCCGGGATGGTCGTCCGCCGATCGGTCGGTCATCGGCCCTCCTCCAGTCGGCGACGCGGACGCTCGGTGAGAGGGTGGTCAAACGGCGCCAGGCTGACTCGAGGATGATTCATACGGCCAGTAGGATCCCAGCGAATATGGGTGTTCCACAGGTTCCCGCGGGAACGGAATCCGCCGATCCGATGCCCCTCGCCTCCGTCGCGGTGCTACCGTTCGAGTCCGCTCGATCGACGGCGCTCCTCGGGGAAGATGCTCTCCGGCAGGTACGCCGAGACGACCCAGTTCGGGGCGTTGACCGCCTCGCTCACCTTCAGGTCGACGGCGGCCGAACACAGCATGTACGCCTCCGCTCGCTCGAGTCCGCGTTCGGCCTCCATGTGGTCGATCAGCTGCCGGATAGCGACCTTGGACGCCTCGCGCAGATCGTCGGCGATGCCCGTCGTCCCGTACATCGGCTCGTCCCGGCCGGTCGGCGTGAACGGCCCCGTCGTCTCGAACTGAGGCTGTTCGATCGACATCTCTGAACGAAGGCTGAACCGACACGTCACCGTCATCGGCGCCTCGATCCCGGTGCCACAGACCTCGCCGTCGCCCTGTGCCGCGTGGCAGTCGCCGACCGAGAACAGCGCCTCCTCGACGGCGACGGGGAGGAACAGCCTCGAGCCCGCCGTGAGGTGTTTGATATCGACGTTTCCGCCGACCGACTGCGGCGGAAACGTGCTGTGTGATCCGTCTTCCGCGGGTGCGACGCCGATCACGCCGGGGAACGGGTCGGTCGGAACCTCGATCCCGTCAACGAACCGTGCGATGCCGTCCTCGAGCTCCCAGACGTGCAGCGCCGGCTCCGGAAACTCGTCGGCGAGGAGGCCGAGCTCCATCTCCCCGGGGAGGACCAGCGTCTGTCCCCATCCCTCGTGTTCGAGATCGAGCAGTTCGACCTCGAGGACGTCGCCCGGACGGGCGCCTTCGATCGCGATCGGTCCCGTCAGCGGGTGGATGGGTTCGACGTCGATCGCCGCGATGTCTTCGGCCGTCGATCCGGGGCCGAGCTGTCCGTTCGTCGCGTCCCGACAATCGAAGCGGACGACGTCGCCCGACTCGACCGTCAGCGCCGGCTCGAGGTCGTTGTCCCAGCTGCTGTGAACCGCGTCGTCCGCACCTATCCGGTAATCCACCGAATCCGTCTCGCCTGACATTCGAGTCAGGTACGGTCGGCACCAAAATAAAAGATGCTGTGGTGGCCGTTCGCGATCGCTTTCTCGACGCCCCTCGAGAGACGGCGACGCTACAGCTCCTCGAACTCGAGGTCGCCGTTCCGGATCGCCGCCAGCGTCTCTGCGAGGTCGTCGACGGCCAGTCGCTTCTGGTCGGTCGAGTCCCGCTCGCGGACGGTGACGGTCGTCTTCTCGGCCTCGACGGTCTCGTAGTCCACCGTCACGCAGAACGGGGTCCCGACCTCGTCCTGGCGGCGGTAGCGCCGACCGATGTTACCAGAGTCGTCGTAGGTGATCGACAGGCCCGCCTCGCGGAGGTCGTCGACGACGTCGTTCGCGACGGCCTCGAGCTCGTCATCGCTCTGTAAGGGGAAGACGCCGACGAACGTCGGTGCGACCTCGGGGTCGAGCTCGAGGTAGGTTCGCTCCTCGCCGTCGACCTCGTCCTCGCTGTAGGCGTGATGGAGCACGGTGTAGACGATCCGATCGACGCCGAAGGAGGGCTCGATGACGTGGGGCGTGACGTGTTCGCCGGCGATCGTCTCCTCGTCGACCGAGAAACCGGTCTTCTCGACGGGGAGCTCGTGGGTTTCGCCCTCGAGTTCGATCTCGACCGTCTCACCCTCGAAGGCGGCTCGGTCGCGCTCCGCGAGGGCCTCGAGCTCGGCGACGACGTCCTGGGCTGCGCCGCCGAACTCCGGCCCTAGGTAGCTCATGTCGGGGTCGACGGTCGCCCGTTCGACGGTCTTGGGCTCGTCGTACTGCTTGAAGACGGTAAACCGGTCCTCGGAGTACTCCTCGTGTTTCGAGAGGTCGTAGTCGGTCCGGTTCGCGAAGCCGGCCATCTCGATCCAGTTACCGTCGATCTCGCTCTCGGCGTCCCAGCAGTCCGCCGCGTAGTGGGCCCGTTCGCCCGAGAGGTGCTGGCGGAACCGGAACCGGTCCATATCGACGCCGACGGCCTCGTACCACGGTTTGGCGACGCCGAGGAAGTACGCGACCCACTCGTCGGCGATGATGCCCTCCTCGACGGCCGCGCCGATCGTCGTCTCGATCTCTTCGCCGTTCTCGTCGTTCTGCTCGCTGACGGGATACAGGCGTACCGCGACGTCCTCGACGCGCTCTATGGGCGGTTCGTCCTCCTCGGGATCGACGAAGTACTCGAGTTCGGCCTGGGTGAACTCGCGGGTGCGGATGATCGACCGGCGCGGACTGATCTCGTTGCGGTAGGCTCGCCCGATCTGGGTGACGCCGAAGGGAAGCTGGTTGCGCGCGTACTCCTTCAGGCGCGGGAACTCGACGAAGATCCCCTGTGCGGTCTCGGGTCGCAGGTAGCCCGGCTGGGAGTCGCCGGGACCGATGTTCGTATCGAACATCAGGTTGAACGTCTCGACGGCCTGGCCCGCCAGTCCCGCCCCACAGGAGGGACAGACGAGCTCGTACTCGGCGATGACCTCTTCGACTTCCGGAATGGGGAGGCTCTCGGCGTCCTCGTACTTGGTGTTGTCCTCGACGACGTGGTCCGCGCGGTGGCTCTCGCCACACTCCGGACACTCGACGAGCATGTCGTCGAACCCCTCGAGGTGGCCCGAAGCCTCGAACACCGGCTCGGGCATGATCGTCGGGGCGTCGATCTCCATGTTGCCCTCCGCGACGGCGAATCGGTCGCGCCAGGCGTCCTCGACGTTCCCCTTCAGCGACGCGCCCTGCGGACCGAACGTGTAGAACCCGCCGACGCCGCCGTAGGCGCCCGAGGACTGGAAAAAGTACCCCCGGCGCTTGGCGAGTTCGACCAGCTTCTCGCTGGTGGGCTGGTCCGTCGCGTCGGACCGCTCCGGCTCACTCATACAGCGCCTCCAGGAGGTCGACGTCCCGGACCACGCCGACGAGCTGTTCGCCCGTGACCATCGGGAGCTGTTCGATGTCGTTGCTGATCATCTTCTGTGCGGCGTCCTGGATCGACGTCTGCGCCGAGACCGTCACCACGTCTTCGCTCATGAACTCCCGGACGGAGCCGTTCGGGATCTCGATGTCCCGCGTCGGCAGGTAGCGACTTCCAACGCCTTTGATCCCCTCCCAGGACCACTGGGCGTCCTGATCCGGGAAGTTGTCACCGGTCTCCTCCTCACCCTCGACGATGCGGGCGACGTCGATGATGTCGACTTCGGTGAGGACGCCGCTCATCCGGCCCTCGTCGTCCAGCGCGACGGTGTAGGGAACGTTCGCGTAGTACAGTTCGCGCTCGGCGACCGGCAGCGGAGCGCCCTCGTAGGTCGTGTTGACGTTCCCGCTCGAGTGGCCCTCGACGGTGTCGTCGGTCTCCTGGTCGCCGGTTGCGATCGCGTGGACGACGTCGGTCACCGTGACGATCCCCTCGAACGTCCCGTCGACGACGGGGATCCGACGCTCGCCCTCGTTGAACATCAGCTTCGAAACCTCCTCGAGTCCGGTGTCGGCGGTCGTCGACGGCACGTCGTCCATCAGCATGACGAGCTGGTCCTCGTCGGGCTGTTCGATCAGGACGTCCCGCGAGACCAGCCCGCGGTACTCCACCTCGCCCCCCTCCTCCGCGACGACCGGAACTGACGAGAACGACTGTTCCTGCAGGTACTCGAGGACGTCCTCGCGAGTGCCTGGTAACTCGACGGTCACCACGTCTTCCCGCGGCGTCATCGCGTCGGCTACGTTCATTATAGTACCCGGTACGGCGAAAATGAGTATAAACCCAGTGTTTCAGTTGTGGACGGAGCGCCCACCCTCGAGCCGACGACGAACGGACCGATCCGACGCGTTTATACGTGAGAGGCATTCACATTCATGTATGGTGTCATCTGATGTCACTCTCGCCGGTGACGAGACGGTCGTCGGCGCGGTCGATCCGACCGAGTCCGGCGACCGCTACGTTATCGCGGACATCTCCGTGGACGACGCGTGGCTCTCGATGCGAGCCGACGACGCGCCGACGCTGCCGTCGATGCGGTAAGTCACAGTTTCGCGAGTGACCGCCCGTCTCCACACAGTATTTGCGCCTCAGGCACCTCCTTCTCCATAGATGGTTGGACCGACCCCACGGAGCGACCGGAGCGAACGATCCGGGGCCGACGCCGACGACTCCAGGTACACGACCGCGAACTTCCTCGCCGCGCTGGTTCCGACGGCGCTGGCCCGACGACTGCTTCGCGTCTCGGTCGAGACCGATCGGCAGGTGTACGACCGAGACGATCCCGTCGAGATAACCGTCGAGTTCAAGAATCCGCTGCCGGTACCGATCGACATCCCGACCCCAGAGCAGCGTCGCTGGGGGTGGATGATCGACGGCCTCCTCGAGGCCAGCGACGAGGACCGTTACACCCGCAGCCGGCCGAGTTCGTTCTCTTTCGGCGGCGGGGAACGGAAGCGAACGTCGTTCACCTGGAACGGCCGGTTCGAACGGCACCGCGAGAACACTTACCGCGAGTCGGTCGTCCCCGATCCCGGCGAGTACGAAATCCGGGTCTTCGTCGCCACCCACGAGGACGCGTTCAGTCCGAGCGATACCACCACGATCACGTTACGGTAGCCGACTTCGATCGCCGACTACCCGGTCAGGATGCCGCCGGCCGGCGCCTGTTTTTCGGGGAGCCCGTCGTCGCTCGTCTGGACGCCCGTGAAATCCGGCGAGCTGTTGATTGCTCGTCGTGCCTTTGTACCGAAGACGGCGGTCGTCGTCAGGACTGACATAATCTTACTCATTCACGAGTAAATACTGGGGCCGGGTGCTTAAGACTTTATACCACCAACGATGGTGTTGTATACTAGTTCGCACGGGATACGTCTCACCATCTCATATGGGGGCGAGACGCCTCGTTTGAGAGATCGATAGCCTACTCGAGTCCGGTAGTTCGAAATAATCGACGAGAACGATCCGCTCGCAGGGAAGAGAGCGGAGTCAGCGATGGAGGTGACAGGCGGCGAAGTGAGTACCGGTTCCGTACTCGGGCTCGAGCTCGTAAGCCGGGTCCTCGGTCGCACAGATGCTCTGGCGGGCGAACGAGTCGAGCAACAGCTCGCGGGCCTCCGCCCACTCGTCGTGGTCCCCGGCGATGTCCTCGGAGTCGGCGTCAGGCTCGGTCTCGACGAGGTCGATCGCCTCCGCGACGATCTCGCCGGGTTCGCCGCGAGGGAGGTCGCCGCCGAAGAACTCCTGGCGGAGTTCGTCGGCCGGCATCGGCTCGAACGTTCGGCGCTTGACCGCTCGCATGAACGCCCGGGTGTGGGCCCACTCTTCGTCGGTCCATTCGTACTCGTCGGGGGCGATCAGGCGCGGACACCGGGTGCGGAACCGACAGCCCGACGGTGGGTTGACCGGGCTGGGAACCTCGCCCTCGAGGACGCCGCGAGCGTCACGTTCGCGGGGATCGGGGACGGGAATCGAGTCCAACAGCGCCCTCGTGTAGGGGTGTTGGGGGTTCTCGAACAGCTCCTCCTTGTCGGCGAGCTCGACGATGTTGCCCAGATACATCACCGCGACCCGGTCGGAGATGTGACGGATAACCGAGAGGTCGTGGGCGATAAAGAGGTAGGTCAGCCCGAACTCCTCCTGGAGTTCCTCCATCGTATTCAGCACCTGCGCCTGGATCGAGACGTCGAGCGCCGAGACGGGCTCGTCGCAGACGATGAACTCCGGATCGACCGACAGCGCCCGCGCGAGGTTGACCCGCTGGCGTTGCCCGCCGGAGAACGCGTGGGGGTAGCGGTTGTAGTGGTGGGGGTCGAGCCCGACCTTCTCGAGCAGCTCCTTCGCCCGCTGCTCGCGGCCCTCGCCGTCGAACATCCCGTGAGCTCGCATCGGCTCCTCGACGATCTTGCCGACCTTCATCCGCGGGTCGAGCGAGGCCTGGGGATCCTGAAAGATCATCTGGATCTCCGAGCGCTTCTGTCTGAGCTCCTCGCCGGTCAGCTCCGCCAGGTCCTCGCCTTTGAAGTCGATCGTTCCCTCGGTCGGCTTGAGCAGCCGCAGCAGCGTTCGACCGAGCGTACTCTTTCCGCAGCCGGACTCGCCGACGAGTCCCAGGGTTTCGCCCCGTCGGATCTCGAAGTTCACGTCGTCGACGGCCTTGACCTGCTGCTGGCCGAGTTCGATCGGCGGGAACTGACTCGAGTCGAACGAGACTCCACTCAGGAGGCCCGAATCCTGGCTGAAGTACTTTTTCAGGTTTCGAACCCGGACTAGCGGCTCGCCGTGACCGGGCTCGCCCGCCGTCCCCGAGTCGGCCGGACTACTCACTGTTCTCACCTCCCGGCGCCTCGGCGGTCAGCTGAGGCTCCTCCTCGAGCGGCGGGCTCTCGTCGTAGCCGACGTCGAAGACATCGTGTTTGACACAGGCCGCGTTGTGCGGGTGGCCGTCGGCTCGTGTAACCTCCTTTGGTTCGGGATGGACGCGCTGACAGACCTCCCTGGCTTCGGGACAGCGCGGGTGGAACCGACAGCCCGACGGCGGCGAGATCGCTTCCGGCATCACGCCCTCGATCGGATCGAGCTCTTCGACCGTGCGATCGGGCCGGGGCATCGATTTCAACAGCGCCTGCGTGTAGGGATGTTTGGTGTCGTAGAACAGCTCGTCGACGGGCGCCTGCTCGATGATCTCCCCGAGGTACATGACGTTGACCCGGTCGGCGATCTCCGCGACGACGCCCATGTCGTGGGTGACCCAGACGAAACTCGTGTTGTACTTCTCCTGGAGGTCGTCGACGAGATCGATGATCTGTCCCTCGACGGTGACGTCAAGCGCCGTCGTCGGCTCGTCGGCGATGATGAGACTCGGCTCGCAGGCCAGCGCCATCGCGATCAGCACGCGCTGGCGCATCCCGCCCGAGAACTGGTGGGGATACTCCTCGTAGCGCTCCTCGGGGTCGGGGATGCCGACCTCCCGGAGCATCTGAATCGCTTCCTCCTTGGCTTCCGCGCCCGAAAGGTCGCGGTTGAGCTCGATGAATTCCCGGATTTGCCCGCCGACGGTGAACACGGGGTTGAGCGACTCCATCGGATCCTGGAAGATGACGGCGATCTCGTTGCCACGGATCCGGTCGCGTACCGCCTTGTTCGAGAGCATGTCCTCGCGCTCGCGGAGCTCGCCGTCGGGACCCTCCTCGAGTCCAAAGAGCGTCTCGCCCTTGTAGGTGATCTCACCGGCGACGATCTCGCCGGGGTGTTCGACGAGCCGCAGCAGGCTCATCGAGGCGACGCTCTTTCCGGCGCCGCTCTCCCCGACGAGGCCGACGATTTCGCCCTCGTGAACCTCGAAGGAGATTCCGTCGACTGCCCGCACTGTACCAGCGTTCGTGAAGAACTGCGTTTTGAGATTTTCGACGCGAAGTAGTGGTTCGGAACTCATTGTTAGTCCTCAAGTCGTGGGTCGAGAGCGTCCTGGAGGCCGTCTCCGAAGAGATTGAATCCCATAATCGTGATCATGATCGCCAGTCCCGGCCAGATCGACAGCCAGACGTTCGAGTGCATGTACCCGTGAGAGGTGTTGAGCATCTCGCCCCAGTCCGGCGTCGGGGGTTGTGCCCCGAACCCGAGGAACGAGAGACCGGCGACGATGAGGATCGTCACGCCGATCTGCAGGGTAGCGTAGACCATCACCGGCGCGAAGCTGTTCGGGATGACGTGCCGGAGGATGATGTTTCGGTCCTTTACCCCGGCCGCACGCGCGGCTTCGATGTAATCCATCTCGCGGACGGACAACACCTCGCTGCGGATGATCCGGGCAAACACCGGCACGAACGCGAGTCCGACGCCGATGATCGCGAACTGGACGTCGGGGCTGCCGCCGCTGACGAAGACGGTAAAGACGATGATGAGGATCAGCGGTGGAATCGCGTACACCGTCTCGACGGCGCGCATCAGCGCGTCGTCGACCCAGCCGCCGTAGTAGCCGGCGACGGCCCCGACGGTCGTGCCACCGACCAGTCCGAGAAACGTCGCGGCGATGCCGACGGTGACCGACACCTGGGCCCCGTAGACGATCCGTGTAAAGTAGTCCCGTCCGTTCGGGTCGGTACCCAGCGGGTGCGAGAGCGAGCCGTCCGCGTGGAACGCAGGCGGCTGGTTCGTCTCGGCCTCACCCGGTGCCGGCAGCCGCTCGGGGTGTTCGAAGAACGGGAGCGCCTCGGCGAACGTAAAGTCCGACATCGAACCGAACGTGAGTCGGGAGAGGTTACCGTCGACGAGCGTGTAGGCCGTGATAGCGAGGACGAACCCGATAACGTACATCCCCCAGCGGGCGGTCGTGTCGCGCTTTATTTTCCTGGCAGTGTTTCGCCACCCGGTGTCGGGCTCGACTTCCGTGCCACCCGATTCGGAGCCGCTTCCGACCTGTGATTCACCTACCGCCATGATTATTCACTCTCCCCGTACGTGACGCGTGGATCGATGTACGCGTACGCGATGTCGGTGATGACGACACCGATAACGAACATCGTCGCGATGATCATCGTAATACCCATAATAAGCTGGTAGTCGAGTTGTATGATCGCTTCGTAGAACAGCCGTCCGAGCCCGTTGATGTCGAAGACGAACTCGATGAGGACCGATCCACCCAGCGCCGTCGAGAGGTTGAGTCCGACGATCGTAATGATCGGCAGCTGAGCGACCTGGAACGCGTGTTTCCGCATGATAGTCCGTTCGGGAACGCCGTAGGCTCGAGCGAGCTTGACGTACTCCCCCTGCAGGGACTCGATCATCTGGGTGCGCTCGACCCGCATCAGGGTGGCCATCTGGAGCGTTCCGAGTGCGATCATCGGCAACAGCAGATGGCGTATCACCTGATAGATGTGTTCGCCGTACCCGCTGTGTCCGTAGGTCTCCGGCGACCACCACGGATAGACGAGGCCACTGGAGGGCAGCCAGCCGAGCTGGACTGCGAAGATCAGGATCAGCATGATCCCGATCCAGAACGACGGCGTGCTCACGCCGAACAGCGCAACGATACGCGAGGCGTGATCGAAGGGGTCGTTGCGTCGCTTGGCAGCGATAATACCGAGGGGGATCGACGTGGCGAGCGCGAACGCGTACGCCGAGAGCACGAGCAGCAGGGTCGGACCGATCCGACTGGTGATCAGATCCGCGACGGACGCGTTCCGGTGGAAGCTGTGGCCCATATCTCCCTGTACGAGCCCGCCCATGTAGGTGAGATACCGCTCGTGTATCGGTTGGTCGAGCCCGTACTGTGCCTCGATTCGCTCGATCGTCTCCTGATCGGCTTCCTGTCCCTGTAGCATGAGCCTGACCGGATCGCCGGGGGTCAGGTTAGCGAGAGCGAACGTAAGGATAGAGACGCCAATCAGGACCGGGATTGCCTGAATGAATCGATAGGTCGTGTAGCGAAGGAGTCCCATATATTGGACTGTAGTCGGATTATTATTTGTATTATTTAATTCCTTCCGTATGGTGCCGGTTACGCGTTGAGGAACCGAATTCGGTACCTGGTGACGCTACTCGTCGATCCAGGTGTTCTGGTAGTCAGAGACGATACGTGGGTTGTAGCTCACCGACGGGTGTGCCTGGAGGTCCTGGACCTCCTCGCGGGCCGCCATCGTGTTGTGCTCGGAGTAGGCCGGCAGCACCGGCATGTACTCGATGATCTCCTCGGTCACATCGGTGTAGAGATCACGTCGCTCCTCCTGGTCGGCGCTTTCGCGGGCGCTCAGGATGTTGTCGTGGAACTCTCCCTGACCTTCGTAGAAGTGACCCTGGCCGACGCCCTCCTGGCTCTCGTGGAAGAGGTTGTAGTAGTAGACGTCCGGGTCCGGACCGCCGGTCCAGCCCAGCAGGTACATCTCGTAGTCGTCGGCGTTGCCGGTGGGGTACGTGTCGACGAGCGTCGCGAACGACATTCCCTGGACGTCGGCGCCGTAGCCGATCTCGCTGAGCCGCGAACCGATCCGCTCGGCCAGCGCCTCGCGGGGTCCTCCCTCGGGCGCGATGATGCGCGGTTCCCAGTCGTCGGGAACGCCGGCCTCCTCGAGCAGCTCTTGGGCCTGGTCGGGGTCGTACTCGGGCATCTGTTCCTGCCACTCGTCGACGGGGAAGTCCCACTCACCTTCTTCGTTGGTGATCTGGGGGATGGGGCTCGATAGCGGATCGGCCGCGGGGCCGAGGCGCTCGTTGACGAACTCCTGCATCGAGAACGAGTGGCCGACAGCGCGGCGTACGTCGGGATCGGTCGTCTCGCCCTCGTTGCAGTTGAACGCCAGGTACATGTACGACGGACTGCGCGTGCCGTGGATCCGGACGCCGTCCGCGCCCTCGACCTCGTCCCACTCCGTCGCGGGCACGGTGTCGATGACGTCGGTGTCGCCGGCGAGGACCTGTGCGACGCGGTTTGCGTCGTCGGGAGTTGCCTCGAACCGGATCTCCTGGATGTACGGCTGGGGTTCGTCCCAGTAGTCGTCCCACCGCTCGAGTTCGACGTACTCCCCTTCCTGGAAGTCCGCGAACTGGAACGGACCCGAACCGATCGGATCCGTGTTGAACGCGTCGGTATCCTCCGTCCGGACGTCTTCCGGAACGACCGGTACCGCGATCGTCGACAGCGTGAACGGACCGTAGGGGTGTTCGAGGTTGACCTCGAGCGAGTGATCGTCGATCGCCTCCGCGGATTCGATCATCGCATAGGTCGCCGCGTTCTCGGTTTCTTCCTCGACCGGTGCGGTAAAGGAGTGGGCGACGTCGCTTGCGGTGACCTCGTCGCCGTTGTGGAACTCGATCCCCTCCTGGATATCGATGAAGTAGGTCTCGCCGTCGTCTTCCTCCTCGGGCATCCCGTCGGCGATCTTCGGCTCGAGTCCGAGGCCGTCGTCCCACTCGTAGAGGCCGTCGAACACGAGGTTGACGACCTGCATACTGTAGGAGTCGAACGTGACGACAGGGTCGAAGTCTTCGTCGCGGTCGGCCGGCTGGAGGAACTCCAGCGAGTCGCTTCGATCGTCGTCGTCGGGCTCTTCCCCGTCGTGTTGGTACTCGCTGATATCGGCGACCTCGTCGTCACCGTTACCGTTGCCGTTCTCGTCGTCGTCACCGTTCCCACCGATGCACCCTGCAACAGCCGCTGCGGAAACCGCAGCACCCGAGGCGAGCATGTGCCGTCGGGTCCATACCTGCTGGTTGTTTGCCATTCTCACAGTAATGGCCGTAGGGACAAACTATATATGTTTTGGTTTATGGTGAAAGAGTACCGCCTGCGGAGACATTTTTGTACACTGTAGGGCTCTTGTGTCCATGCACTCCGTTCATACATATATAATTCTTTGTAATTTTATATGTGTGGTGTCGCTGGTAGGCCGATTTCCTCCTCCGAGCGAACGAGGCGCGCTCGACACCGATGGAGTCGGCCGTGACCGGTGCGCTTTTTCTCCCGGCCGACACAGTAGTGTCGTATGAACTATCGAGCCGTCGAGATCAGGGACGAGCACGCGGCTAGCCTCGAGGGCGGGTACGACGAGACGACCGAACTCGGCTCCCGGCTCTGAGATGCGCGAGGAAGACGAACGCTACTTCGAGCGCCTCGAGTCCCAGCTCGACGAGGCGTTCGACGTCGCCGAACGCGCCAAGGAACGCGGTGGCGATCCGAAACCCGAGGTCGAGATCCCGGTCGCCAAGGACATGGCCGACCGCGTCGAGAACATCCTCGGGATCGACGGCGTCGCCGAGCGCGTCCGCGAGCTCGAGGGCGAGATGAGCCGCGAGGAGGCTGCACTAGTACTCGCGGAGGATTTCGCGGAGGGGCGGGTTGGCGACTACGAGACGAAAGCCGGCAAAGTCGAGGGAGCGGTTCGCACGGCGGTCGCCCTGCTCACGGAAGGAGTCGTCGCTGCCCCCATCGAGGGGATCGACAAGGTCGAACTGCTCACGAACGACGACGGCACCGAGTTCGTCAACGTCTACTACGCGGGACCGATCCGTTCGGCTGGCGGGACCGCACAGGCCCTCTCGGTACTTGTCGCCGACTACACGCGCGCGCTCGTCGGAATCGAACAGTACGACGCGCGCCAAGAGGAGGTCGAGCGCTACGCCGAGGAGATCGGCCTCTACGACAAGGAGACGGGGCTGCAGTACACCCCGAAGGACAAGGAGACGAAGTTCATCGCAAAACACCTCCCGATCATGCTCGATGGGGAGGCCACCGGCGACGAGGAGGTCTCGGGCTTTCGCGATCTGGAACGCGTCGACACCAACAACGCCCGCGGCGGGATGTGTCTCGTGCTGGCCGAGGGGATCGCGCTGAAGGCCCCGAAGATCCAGCGCTACACCTCGAGTCTCGACGAGATCGACTGGCCCTGGCTGCAGGACCTCATCGACGGCAACTACGCCGACGACACGGCCGATGCGGCAGAAGACGAGAGCAACGAACCGGACGAGGAGTCCGACGGCGACGACGAGCGCGAGACGGAGCCGGCCGAACCCGAGGGACCCGTCCGAGCGAAGCCATCCCAGAAGTTTCTCCGCGATCTGATCGCCGGCCGTCCCGTCTTCTCGCATCCCAGCGCCGCGGGCGGCTTCCGGCTCCGGTACGGCCGTGCCCGCAACCACGGCTTCGCGACCGGCGGGATCCATCCCGCGACGATGCACCTCCTCGACGACTTCCTCGCGACCGGGACCCAGATCAAGACCGAGCGACCCGGCAAGGCCCACGGAATCGTTCCCGTCGACACGATCGACGGGCCGACGGTCAAACTGGCCAACGGCGACGTCCGCCGGATCGACGACCCCCAGGAAGCCCTCGAGATCAGAAACGGCGTCGAGAGGATCCTCGACGCCGGGGAGTACCTGGTCAACTACGGCGAGTTCGTCGAGAACAACCACCCGCTCTCGCCGGCCTCCTACGTCTTCGAGTGGTGGATCCAGGACCTCGAGGCCGCGGGCGCGGACGTTCAGGCCCTCGAGGACGACCCTCGGATCGACCTCGAGAACCCCGACCCCGATCGGGCTCTCGAGTGGGCCACGACGTACGACGCCCCGCTTCATCCCCAGTACACCTATCTCTGGCACGACCTCACCGTCGAGGAGTTCCGTGCGCTCGCTGATGCGGTCGCGGACGGGCGGGTCGAAACCCGCGACGCGGGCGACGGAACGCTCGTTCTCGCACACGACGAGGCCCTCAGCGAGGCGCTCGAGGCGATCATCGTCGAACACCGTCAGCGCCCCGACGAGGACCGGATCGAGATCGACAACTGGCGGCCGTTCGCCCGGACGGTCGGCTGTGAGATTCGGCGAACGGCGACCGATGGGGCATCGGAACAGCAGGTCGACCCGACCGATGGCCCCGGCTCCAACGCTCCGACGATCGAACTCGAGCGCACCTGGAGCGACGGGGACCTCTCCGAGCGCGCCCGCACGTGGGGACACGACGAAGCGGGTGACAACGCTATCGAGGCGGTCAACGAGATTGCGCCCTTCGAAGTGCGAGAGCGCGCGCCGACACGGGTCGGCAACCGGATGGGGCGTCCGGAGAAGTCAGAACGGCGGGACCTGAGCCCGCCGGTCCATACGCTGTTCCCGATCGGCGAGGCGGGAGGCGCCCAGCGCAACGTCGCGGACGCGGCCAAACACGCAGAGACGATGTCGGATACCCCCGGCGTCGTCGAACTCGAGATCGGTCGCCAGCGCTGTGAGAACTGCGGGACGGAGACGTTCAAGAATCGGTGTCCGGACTGCAACGAACGGACGACGCCCGACTACCGCTGTCCCGACTGCGAGACCCAGATCGAACCCGACGAAGCCGGTCGCGTCGAGTGTGGCCACTGCGAGGTCGAGGCGACTTGCGTCGAGCACCGAGAGATCGATATCAACGAGGAGTTCCGCGACGCCCTCCAATCGGTCGGCGAGCGCGAGAACGCCTTCGAGATCCTCAAGGGCGTGAAGGGGCTCACGTCGGCGACGAAGGTACCCGAGCCGATCGAGAAGGGCGTGTTGCGGGCCAAACATGACGTCTCGTCGTTCAAGGACGGCACCGTTCGCTACGACATGACCGACCTCCCCGTCACGTCCGTGCGGGCGAACGAACTCGACGTCGACGTCGGCCAGCTCCAGGCGCTCGGTTACGAGGAGGACATCCACGGCGACCCCCTCGTTCACGAGGATCAGTTGGTCGAGCTGAAGGTGCAGGATATCGTCCTCTCGGACGGCGCTGCCGAACACATGATGCAGACCACCGACTTCATCGACGACCTGCTCGAGCAGTACTACGGGCTCGAGCCGTTCTACGAGCTCGAGGATCGCCAGGATCTGGTCGGCGAGCTGGTGTTCGGGATGGCGCCGCACACGAGCGCCGCAACTGTCGGAAGAGTGATCGGTTTCACGAGCGCGGCGGTCGGATACGCTCATCCGTACTTTCACGCCGCAAAGCGCCGCAACTGTTTCCACCCTGAAACGAAGGTCTGGTATCACGACGAAACCGACGACTGGCGCCACGAACCGATCGAGACGCTCGTCGAAGAGCGATTGAACGACCCTGAGACGGACGACTTCGGGACCCTCGTCCAGGAACTGGACGGCGACGTAACGGTTCCGTCACTCGATGAGTCCGGCGAACTCACGCGACAACCCGTCGAAGCCGTCTCGAAACACCCTGCACCGGACCACCTCGTCAGACTCGAGACGCGCAGTGGTCGCGAGATCACGCTCACGCCGGACCACGAGGTTCACGTCTCCGAGAGCGGCGAGCTACGATCGAAACGGGCTGGCAACCTGACAACAGAGGATTACGCCGTCGTTCCCGAGGGTCTCGATATCGTCGACGGGACCGACGATCCCCACGTATTCGACCTTCTCGAGGCGTTTCTCGAAGCCAACGCCGTCGACTCGTCCCGGCTGATGATCAAGGGACTGGAGAAGGATCGACTGTACGACCTCTTCGAGGATCGACTCGGTGCGGAGTGGGACGGAGAGTTCTATCCGCTCACGAGCACGGCCGAGCACTTCGAGCTGAGCAAAAAGACGCTCAGCAACTACCTGTACCGGGAAAGCTTCCCCGCGGCGTTGCTTCTCGACCTGTTCGATTCCCGCGAGGCGTTGCTCGAGTTCGTTCCGGACGACGTCAGTCTCGGGATGCGGCGGGATCAAACCGAGATCGACCGGTTGATCGAACTCGACGAGCGGGTCGGAACCCTGCTAGGGTACTACGCTGCGGAAGGGTTTGCGCGGGAACAGGAGACGCCGAAGGGTACGATTCACCAGACGACGATCTGCGGAACTGAAGCCGAGGCTCGCGAGTTTTACGTCGACGTACTACGGGAGGAGTTCGGCGTTGAACCGTACCGCGAAAACGAGGCGAAAGTCACCGTTTCTGGACGGCTTCTTCGGGTTTTCTTCGAATCGGTCCTCGGAGCGGGACGCTTCGCTGAGACGAAACGCGTCCCGCAGCCGATCTTCGATGCGTCCGACGAGGTCGTCGCCGCCTACCTTCGCGGCTACTTCAGCGGCGACGGCGGCGTCGATGCGAACGCGCTGCTGGTTTCGGCGACGACGGTCAGTCGCGAACTCAAAGAGGACTTGCTCGCGTTGCTGCACCGACTCGGCATCTGCGGCCGGGTCACGATCACCGAACCGGTTCCCCTCCGCGAGAAGTTTCCCGACTTCTACGCGGCCGACAACCCGTCGATGACCGCTCCGACGTACGTTCTCGACATCTGGTCCGAGGACGCGAGTCGCTTCGCCGAGGTCGTCGGGTTTCACCTCTCTCGAAAGGACGACCGCTTGCAGTCACACGTCGACGGGATCGTTCCGCGCGGACGACGGGTTTTCGACGGCGGAGCGGGATCGTACCTCGTCGAGTCGATCTCCGAAGTCGAGTACGTCGAGTCATCTGTCGATTCGGTCTACTGCCTCACCGTTGCGGAAACACACTCGCTGGTCGCGAACAACACCTCGCAAAAGCAGTGCGACGGAGACGAGGACTGCGTAATGCTCCTCATGGACGGGTTGTTGAACTTTAGTGAAAGCTTCTTGCCAAATCAGCGCGGGGGAAAGATGGACGCACCCCTGGTCATGTCCTCGAGGATCGATCCTTCCGAGATCGACGACGAGGCTCACAACATGGACATCGTCTCGCAGTACCCTCACGAGTTCTACGAGGCGACCCTCGAGCAAGCCGACCCCGGCGAGGTCGATATTCGGATCGGCGAGGACACCCTCGGTACCGACGGCGAGTACACCGGTTTCGAACACACCCACGACGTCACGGACATCGCGATGGGGCCCGACCTGTCGGCGTACAAGACCCTCGGCTCGATGATGGAGAAGATGGACGCCCAGCTCGAGCTCTCCCGGAAGCTCCGGGCCGTCGACGAGACCGACGTCGCCGAGCGGGTGATCGAGTACCACTTCCTGCCGGACCTGATCGGCAACCTGCGGGCCTTTTCTCGCCAGGAGACCCGCTGTCTGGACTGCGGCGAGAAGTTCCGCCGGATGCCCCTGACCGGGGACTGTCGGGAGTGTGGCGGCCGGGTGAACCTCACGGTCCACCAGGGGTCGGTCAACAAGTACATGCAGACCGCGATCCAGGTTGCCGACGAGTACGACTGCCGGGACTACACGAAACAGCGCCTCGAGGTGCTCGAGAAATCGCTCGAGAGCATCTTCGAGAACGACAAGAACAAGCAGTCCGGAATCGAGGACTTCATGTGATCCCGCGGGCTGTCTCGATGGTGCCGACCACGGGTGTCGCGGTTTCTCGCCCGGCCGGGACGGGATCTACGACGTCAACTCCGAGATGATCTACCGCTCGAGACCAGCGTCACCGTAGGGATCGTGTCGACGATCGACGAGGGGGTCGAGGACGTACGGATCTCCGGAGAGTCATCTCGGAGGTCGCTGGGATCGAACTCGAGAGCGTGGATCGAAACCACGCCGACGCCGAGAGCTATCGGGCGATCGGTCTCGGGCCGCTGTACGCCGGGGTTCCCGCGCTTCGAGACCTGTTCGACAGGGAGCTGCTGATCGACCGTGCCTTCCACGATCACACGGGCGTCGACGTGACGCTGTACGCGGACGGCCCGAACGCCGAATCCTTCGACAGAGCGCGTGATAACATCGACGTGGCCGATATGGTGGCCGACGTCAGGGGTCAAGTCGTCGAAGGGCGATCCCGAACGAGGAACGCTCCCTGGTGGCTCTCTCCTTCGACGGTTCGAGCGTCCCACTCCGAATTGATATCGCCGTAAACGGTTTATTGGTGCGCCGATCGTCGTTGCAACGGGACCCGGACGCTCTCGAGAACGGGACACTCAGTCCGTCCGAAGACCGTACGTCCTTTATATTCGTCCGGAGCGTCGGGGATGGGTATGACTGAAGAACAGGATACTCCCCGTCTCGGGTTCGGAACGAGGATCTACACCGAAGACGGAACCCAGGTCGGGCGCATCCGGGGGTTCGACGAGGACGGATTCTACGTCACGGCTCGAGAGGGGCTCGAGGGGATGAGCGTCGAGCACGTCCGATCGGGAAAGGAGTTCGGCGAGGCGGAGCTAATGTGGCGCTGCTGGGAGTGTGGCGAGATGGGACGGCTCGACTCGGAGCTCCCCGAAAGCTGTCCGTCCTGTGGCGCCGATCGAGAGGACCTGTACTACTGGACCGAGGACTAACGGCAACCGTTTTCACCGCTCCGAGACCACCGTCGAGCGATGGAGATCGTCATATTCGGCGCCGGCAGTCTCGGGAGCCTCGTCGGCGGCCTTCTCGCGCGCGAACACGAGGTAACGCTCGTCGGGCGCGACGACCACGTTACAGCCGTTCGACGAAACGGACTCCGCGTCGAGGGTGCCCTCGAGGCGACCGTCGCGCCGCGGGCGACGACCGACGGGACCGCGCTTGCGGCTGATCTCGCTGTCGTCACGGTCAAATCCTACGATACGAGACGGGCTGCCGACACGCTTGCGTCGGGACGGTTCGACGCTGTTCTCTCCCTCCAGAACGGGATGGGAAGCGAGGCGATACTCGCCGACGTGCTAGACGAACCCGTACTCGCCGGAACGGCCTCCTACGGCGCGATCCTACGGGAACCGGGCGTCGTCGAGTGCACGGGCGTCGGCGATGTCGTTTTGGGCGACCGTTGCGGGGGGCGATCGACGGTCGCCGACCGAGTCGGCGAGGCTCTCCGTTCGGCAGGTCTCGAGACCACGGTCTCCGAGTCGATGCCCCGTCGACTGTGGGAGAAGCTCGCGGTCAACGCTGCGATCAACCCGGTGACGGCGCTGACCGCGACCGAGAACGCGGCGGTTCTCGAGGACCCCGCCGCGGACCTCGCTCGCGGGGCGGCTCGCGAGACGGCTCGCGTCGCCCGGGCCGAGGGTGTCGAACTCTCGAATCGCGAGGCGCTCGCGGCAACGGAGCGAGTGGCCGAGGAAACGGCGGCCAACACCTCTTCGATGCGCCAGGACGTCCTCGCGGAACGCCGAACCGAGATCGACGCGATCAACGGCTACATCCTCGAGCGAGCGGCCGAACGCGGGCTCGAGGTTCCGACGAACCGCACGCTCGCGGCGCTCGTGCGGGCGTGGGAACAGGGACGCAACCTGCGGTAGAGTCCGGCAGCTCTCGATTCGAGAGAAACACGAGAACGGATCGGAAACGACGCCTTAGAACGGTGCCTCGGGTCCTTCGTCGGACTCACCGTCGTCGACGGTTTCGCCGGGGAACGACGGCTCCATGCCGCCGCCCATGTCTTCGCCGCCGTCCATGCCGGTGTGGGCGTTGACCTTCTCGATCTCGGGGATCTCCTTGACCATTCGGCTCTTGATCGCCTGGATCGTCATCGGCGAGATGCCACAGCCGCTGCAGGCGCCACCCAGCGCGATGGTGACCTCGCCGGACTCGCGGTCGAGGTCCTGAATCGCCGCCGAGCCGCCGTGCATCTGGATCTGTGGGAAGTTCCGTCGCAGGAAGTTCGAAACGCGGTCCTCGAGGTCGTCTCCGTCCTGAGTTTCGGTACTCATGTCTCGCCGTTGGGGGCGAACCTCCCTAAACCTTCCGTCGCTTCGTTCAGTCGAACTCGAAGACCCGCTCGAGTTCGCGCTCGATTTCCTCGACGTGGATCTCGAGTATCTCTTCGAAGCGCTCCTCCTCGACTAACACGCCCGTCACCCTGTCGTAAGGGTCGTCGGGAAGTTCGACGCGGAACTCGCCGTCATGTTCTCGCGGGCTTTGCCCGCTCGAATCGTCCGCGGAGCTTCGCTCCGCGCTACCCTCGTAGAAGGGTTCACTTTCGTTTAAGACCTGCTGGTCGATCGCGTGGACCAGTTCGGAGTCGTAGCGGTCGTTCATTCGGTTGAACGCGTTCTTGTATGCCTGCTGGAGTTCGGGAAAGTAGTTGGCGTACTTGTCCTCGAACTTCTCGGGGTCGAACTCTGCCATACCGTCTACGAACGCGAGCGAGGACAAAAGTCGGACGATCGGCAGCTTGACACATAGTAACACGACACTAGTAACAACTCTGACATGGTACGGGGTTCCTACATACGACCCACGCACACGCAGGCGGCACCACCATCCCTCTCACCGGGATAGCGAGCCACGATGTCATCCGATCAACACCCCGTCCCTCCGGAAGCGCTTCCGCCGGGATGGGGGCCGGTCGAGTGCTGCCGTGGCTATCTCGCGTACCGTCACGCTCGGCCGCCGATCGAACTCATCGCGGACCGGACGACCGCCGACAGCTTCCACCCTGGACTCGGACTGAGCCACTGCTGGGAACTGCAGTACCAGTACGCACTCGACGATCGGGCGATCACCGAGCGCATCGGCCGTGTGCCGACCCGGCGGGCGGCCGTCGAGGGACTGCTCGAGTGTATGTCCCGACTGCACGATCGCCTCGAGAATCGGACTGATCCACTCGAGATTCGGAACGTTCTGAACGGCGTCTCGCTCGGCGACGCGATTCCGGACGGTTCCCGCTGACAGCCCGGACTCGGGTTCGCTCGCCGTAACAACCGCTTACTGACCGGCTGTGTCGAGGTACGGCCGCTGCAGTTTTTGCGAGCGCTCGGCGTCAGAAGCGAGTTCGTCGCTATCGGTCTCTCGTGGTGAGGCAGTCGGTCCCGGACGGAGCCAATAAATTGCATATTACGATATAGAATCTGCCGGCGAGGCGTGGCGGAGCGCTTATGCGACCGACCGAACTACCGTGTACAACGGACGCTACTCGAGAGGTCTCATGACAGCTCAGATCCCTTTCGCCATCGACTTTCACGTTCACTCGGACGACTCCTACGACGGTCACGAACCGATCGAACTCGTTCTCGAGCACGCGGCGGATATCGGACTCGACGGAGTCGTCATCACCGACCACGACGAGATCGGCGAGTCGCTCCGGGCCGCTGAGATCGCGCCGGAGTACGGCCTCGTCGGAATCCCAGGCGTTGAGGTATCGACGCGACACGGCCACCTACTGGCGATCGGCGTCGAGGAGCGACCCGATCCGGGCCAGCCGTTCATGAAGACTGTCGAGACGGTTCGCGATCTCGGCGGTGTTGCCATCGTCCCTCATCCCTTCCAGCGCAGCCGTCACGGCGTTCGCAAGCGCCACATCCGGGATGCGGACGCGATCGAGGTCTACAACTCGATGCTGTTTACCGGCTACCGCAACCGTCGCGCTCGGACATTCGCCAGACGGCGGGAGTACCCCGAGATCGGCGCCAGCGACGCCCACTACCTGCCGAACGTCGGCCGCGCCTACACGGAGATCCTCGTCACGCCCGACGCCACCAACCCGACTAAAGCCGAGATCGACGGCGACGACCTCATCGACGCCATCCTCGAGGGGCGAACCCAGATCCGAGGTAAGCGGACGCCGGTCTACAAGAGCACGATCCAGTACGCCAAGGGGGCGGTCCGGAAGTCGACGTACCTGTTGACCTCGCGTGCGCCGCTGGTGCCGACGGTTCCGGCGTCGATGGACCGCTCGAGCTGAGCCTCGAGCAGCCTCCGTCAGGAGAGTTGGTCGCCGACGATCGCGTCGGCCTGTTCGACGAACTCCGCTTCCGCTCCGGCCGGAACGGTGGCGCCGGCGGCGACGTCGTGACCCCCACCGTCGCCGCCGACCGCCCGCGAGGCCTCGCCCATCACCTGCGAGAGGTCCAGTCCCTTTCGGACGAGACTGTGGGTGCCGCGGGCCGAGACCTTGATTTCCTCGACTTCGGTCTCGGCTCCGCCGTCTCCGTCCGCGCTCTTCTCCGCGAACGCGAGAATCGGCTTCGATCGGCTGACGCCGTCGTTGCCCATCGCCATCCCGGCGACGATGCCGACGATCGTCTCGCGGATGCGATCCTCGGCGTGGAACCACTGGACGTGTTCCTCGTGGGTGACGCCTTCCTCGGTGACGAGGTCGATCCCCTCCGAGAGGTTTCGGCGGTGGTTACGCAGGAGCTTGCGGGCGCGTTCGAGTGCGCCCTCCCGATCGCCCAGACAGACGCCGAGACCGACGTCGGCTCGCTCGTACCGGGCGGTCGCGTTCAGCAGCGTCGAGAACTCGCTGGCGTCCCGCAGCTCCGTGCCGATCGGCTCCTCGCTGAGCACGTAGCTGGTGCCAACCAGCTGGTCGATCTTCGGCGCGGGGACGCCCCGCTCGACGGCCCGCTTGACGAGCGCGCTGGCGACGGTCTGTTTCTCCTCGCCGGTCAGCTCGGCCCAGCAGCGCCACTCGCCCTCGGACTGCAACTCGAGGTCGAGCCCGTCGAGAAACGAGAGCGCCCCCCGCTGGTCGTTCGAGATCCCGGGGATGCGGACGTCGGTCGCGTACTCGAGCAATTTCGGTAACGGGCGGGTCTGTTTGCCGTACAGCGCGAGGTCCGTGCCGGTCTCGACGACGCCGGCCTCGACGCCCTCGGCGACGATCTCTGCGTTCGCGCCGTGGAGCTCGCCGCCGGAGGCCTGCATGTCCCCGACGGCGCCGACCACTGTGAGGGCGGCGAGGTCGCGGTTGTCGGCGCGTGCGGTCGCGGAACCTCCATCCGCCGCTGCGATCGGTCCGCTGTCGTCGTCGGTTTCCGCCGTGATCTCGGCCAGCGCCCGCGCGAGGACGTAGCTCGCTCCCGCACCCGATAGCTCCGAGGCGCCGTCGATCCCGAACAGTAGCGGGTTGAGGTGGTACTCGGTCTCGCGGTCGGCGGGCTGGTGATGGTCGGCGATGACCGGCGTGAAAGCGCCCGCGTCCTCGTGCTCGCCGATGATATCGAGCTGGCCGCTGCCGAAGTCCGTGAACAACACGGTGTCGTAGTCGGTCGCGGCGATATCGGCGATCGCCGCCTCGTCGAGCTGGTTCTCGAAGACGGTCTCGAACGGAATCCCCGCGCGCTCGAGCGCCTGCGCGGCGATCGCGGCGCTGGTTAGTCCGTCGGCGTCGATGTGTGAGGCGAGCAGCACCCGATCGCGGTCACGGAGGTGTCGTGCGCACGCGATCGCTCGGTCGTCGAGTTCGGGAACCGGTCCGGTCATCGGCTCATCGGTCGATTGTGGGTCGGCATACGGGATAAAGCTCCGGTCCCGGCCGAACCGTTAGGCGGCGATCGGCGAGCTCCCCGAGAGAAGCAGGATGACGTTGTTCGTTACGAGGACGAGATAGACGGCGACCATCCCGCCGATGAACCGACGGTCGACCGGGTCCGAGAGGAAGTGTCCGATCGCGACGACGATCGCGGCGTAGCAGACCGCGGCGACGGCGACGCCCGGGAGGCCGAGCAGTTCGTAGAACATCACGGTGACGGGATTGAGTTCGGTCGCGTAGGGAACGAGAAAGAAGAGCGTGGCGGCGACCATGTCGATCCCCCAGAGGACGAAAAACGCGACTCGAAGCCCGACCGTTCCCGGCGGGTCGAGGTCGAGTTTGCGAGATCGTTCTACTGTCATTCGACACGCGCTAGTCGCTCGGAGAGATTATGGTCCGTCCTTGCGACGGCCAGTTGAGACTCCTTCTCACGGCCTTTCGGCGGGTCGAAGTGCCCCCTCGAGCCCGTGCCGTCGCCCTCGCTCGACTCGCTCGACAGGAGCCGGCCGCGTCTCGATCAGTCCCGATACGTCGGCGCCGCGGCCTCGACCGTCTCGCAGGCTAAGGCGTCGAAGGTCGCCTCGCTCGCGACGACGTCGACGTCGATCCCGCGTCCGGCGGCCGTCTCCCGGGTCGGCTCGCCGATGACGCCGACGGTGGCCTCCTCGAGTCCCGCGAGCGCCTCCTCGTGCAGACCCCGATCTGCGGCAGCCTCGAGGAAGTGGTCGACGGTCAGCGAGGAGGTGAAGCAGGCCGCGTCGAGCTCGCCGTCGGCGGCCCGCTCGGCCGACGCGCCGCTTCCCTCGGGTCGAACGAGCCGGTAGAGGATTGTCTCGTGGACGTACGCGCCGGCGGCCTCGAACCCGTCGAGCAGGACGGGGCTACCGTGGTCGCTGCGAGCGACCTCGATCCTGGCGCCGTCGATCCGATCGGAGAGGGTTGCGACCAGGCCGCTCGAGGTGTACTCGTCGGGGACGATGTCGACCTCGTATCCCGCCTCGCGGACGGCGTCGGCCGTCTTCGGGCCAATAGCGCAGACGGTCGCGCCGCCGGGCTTCCAGCCCGAGTCGGCGACGAGTTCGGCGCCGGTCTTACTCGTTAGGACGACGTAGTCGGCGTCCTCCCGTGGGGTGGCGTCGGTCGCTTCGATCGACAGCATCGGGTCCGGTACCGGCGTCGCGCCGAGCGAGTCGATCAGCTCGACCGCGTCCGCGAGGCGCTCGTCGTCGGGTCGGAACACCGCGACCGAGAGCTCTCGCATTCGGTTACACCTCCCCATCCGTCGCTGTCGCCTCGCTCGCCGTTTCGTTGGCGAGGAACTCGAGGACGTTCGCCCTGGTCGCGGCGACCTCGCCGATGACGGTCACCGCGGGCGGATTGATGCCGACCTCGTCGCGGGCGTCGACGATCGTCTCGAGGGTTCCCGTCGCGACCTGCTGGTTCGACCAGGTGGCGCGCTCGACGAGCGCGACCGGCGTTTCCGGAGCCGCACCGGCTTCGAGCAGCGCGTCGGTGTAGTCGGGGAGTCGTTTGACGCCCATCAGGACGACGATGGTACCGCCGACGTCGGCCAGGGCCTCCCAGTCGACGGCCGACTCGGGCTTCGTCGGGTCTTCGTGACCCGTGACGATCGAGATCGAGGATGTGTGCTCGCGGTGGGTGACGGGGATCCCGGCGACGGCGGGGGCGGCGGTGGCCGAGGTGACGCCGGGGACGATCTCGAACGGAACGCCGTGATCTGCGAGGTACTCCGCCTCTTCGCCGCCACGGCCGAAGACGAACGAGTCGCCGCCCTTCAGACGGACGATCGAGTTCCCCTCGCGGGCGAGTTCGACCAGTCGCTCGTTGATCTCGGGCTGGGGCGTGCGTTCGCCGCCGCCTCGCTTGCCGACGTCCTCGCAGCGTTCGGCCGACAGCCCCTCGAGGATCTCGGGGCCGGGCAGCCTGTCGTGGAGGACGACGTCTGCACGCTCGAGCAGTCGCTTCGCCTTCACGGTCAGCAGTTCGGGATCGCCGGGCCCGCTGCCGACGAGGTAGACGGTGCCGGGCTCCGGCGCTGTGGCAGCGTCGCTCATCAGTTCCCCTCTGGCTCCTCCGAGGCGGGGTCGGCCTCCTCGCTGGCGGCTTCGATCAGTTCCGCGGCTCCGCGGTCGGCGAGGTCGGCGGCGAACTCGCGGGCCGCCTCGGCGTGGTGCTCGACGGGCAGGTCCCGGCTCGCTGTAACGGACTCCTCGCCGTCACGATCGAACACCGTGACCGTGGTGCGGACGTACTCGCCCTGGAGGACGGCATAGACGCCGATCGGCGCGATACAGCCCCCGCCCAGTTCCGCGAGCACGGTGCGCTCGGCGGTCGTCTCGACGCGACTCCGGGGATGGTCGAGCAGCGTCTGGAGATCGTCTGCGGTCTCGCCGTCGACCGCGGTGACGGCCAAGGCCCCCTGTCCCGGGGCGGGGACGAACGTCGTCGGCGACAGCTGTCGGTAGTCAACGGAGTGGTCGAGACCGCTGCGCTCGAGGCCGGCCTCGGCGAGCACGATCGCATCGTACTCCGTCTCGACCTCCCGACCCAGCGCCTGCTTCTCGAGCTCGGAGAGCTCGTCGAACCACTCGTCGACGGTTCGATCGTACTCGGGCTCGAAGTCCTCGTCCCCGACGTTTCCCTTGCGTTCCTTGTCGGACTCGCTGCGCTCCTGGTGTTCGGCCTGCAGCGACGGTGCAAGGAGCTTCTCGAGGCGCGTGTCGACGTTCCCTCGCAGCGGCTCGACCTCGAGGTCCGGTCGTTCCGATAGCAGCTGTGCGCGACGGCGGAGACTCGAGGTGCCGACGGTCGCCCCGTCGGGTAGCTCCCCCAGCGTCGCCCCGTCGGGGGTGACGAGGACGTCGCCCGGCCGTCCACGCTCGGGAACCGCCGCCGTCACGAGTTCGTCGGGCTGGTCGGTCGGCATGTCCTTCATCGAGTGGATCGCGCCGTCGACCTCCCCCTCGAGGACCCGCTCGTCGAGTTCGCGGACGAACGCCCCCGTTTTCCCCAGTCGGTGAATCAGTTCGTCCCGTATCTGGTCGCCCGTCGTCTCGACGGTGACGAGCTCGACCTCGTACCGTCGCTCCTCGAGGGCCTCCTGTACGAGGGCGGCCTGTCGCCGGGCCAGGTCCGACCCCCGCGTCGCCAGTCGCAGCGTCCCGCGCGTTCTCATGGGCGGTACTCGTCGCCTGAGGTATGAAAAGCGCACGCTTGTCGGCCGCGCTTTCGAACCGAGGCCGATCGATCCGTTCCCCGCCGCGGGGTCGACGACATGTTCGGGGCCGACTTTATTACCGAGTGCTAACTACTCCTCTCCGTGACAGATACACTCTACGACCGTCTCGGCGGCCGAGACGCGATCGCGTCGGTCGTCGATGAGTTCTACGATCGAGTGCTCGAGGACGAGCGAGTCGCGTACTACTTCGAGGACGTCGACATGCAGAAACAGCGGGCCCACCAGACGCAGTTCATCAGCTCCGTGACGGGGGGACCCGTCGAGTACTCGGGCGCGGAGATGGAGGCGGCCCACGAGGGGATGGGGATCACGCCGACCGAGTTCGACGCCATCGCGACCCACCTCGACGAGACGCTGGCGTCGTTCGACGTCGACGAGGAGGACCGACGGGCCGTCATGGAGGAAGTCGCGAGCTATCGGCCGGAGATCGTCACTGCGTCGGACTAACGTCGGCTACAGGGTTCCGAGGGTCCGGTGACGTCGCAGGAGGTAGTAGCCGGCGAGGATCGGCTGTAACGGCGCTACGAACAGCGTCAGGAAGGCGAGTCCGAGGTAGAGCCCGGGGTTCGGCCGCCAGGTAGTACTCCGGGTACAGACGTAGGCCGCATCCTGGTGGATCGCGATCGGAAACGCCCCGAACGCGATCGCCCCGGAGAGCCCGATCACGGTCAGTAACGGCCCCGGAAACGCGAGGACGACGGCGACGACCGCCGCGACAAGTCCGATCACCGTCGTTCCGAACGAGACCGCGACGACGATCCACCACTCCGACCAGCCCGGCGGGGTCCCGAAGCGACGGTGGCGTCGAAAGAGGTAGACGACGCCCGCGATCGGCGCCCACAGCAGCGCGAAGGCCGCGTTGAGCCACGGGTTCGGCCGCCACTCGCCGCTCGCCAGCGGCTGCCGACGGACCCGCCGGGCGTCCAGAAGGAGCGCTCCGGCCAACCCGATCGTCAGGAGCGTGTACCCGAACGTACCGAACAGGACCAGTCCCCGCTGAAGCAACGGGACCCCGAGATCGGCCTCCCGGAGCACCCCGATGACCCCGACGCCGATCACCGGCGGGAACAGATAGAGCAGCCGCTCCGCGACGCGGGCCCAGTCGAGTTCGGTGGCGTTCGGGGCGAACTCGAGATCCATCAGCCGCTCGCGGCGCTCGAGTCGGCCGGCGTTCGTCCGTCGGTCCGCTGCCGAAGCTCCGACATCACCGTCGCGACTACAGCGCCTCCTTGTACGCTTCGAGGGTCTCCTCGACGTCCTCCTCGGTGTGGCCGTAGCTGACGAACTGGCACTCGAACTGGTTCTGCGAGAGGAACACGCCCTGCTCTTTCATCTGGCCCCAGAATATCCGCCGCCAGCGGTCGGTCTCGGCGTTTTTCACGTCGGTCGCGTTCTTCGGACAGGTGTCGTAGCGCGGGCAGGCCGGTCGCTGTCGACAGCCGCTCGAGCACTGCTCTTCGAGCGAGTTCGCGCCCGGTCCGTCGCGGGTGAAGATCACCTTGAACATACTGTCGGTACCGGTGACGGTGTAACTCGGCGCCTGATCGGCGAGGATCTCCGTCAGCCCGCTCCGAAGCTGCTCGCCGAGCCCGTTGACATGTCCGTAGACGTCGTTCTCGGCGGCGAACTGCAGGGTCTCGAGGCCCGCGGCCATCGTGACGGGGTGGCCCGAGAAGGTGCCGGCCTGGAACACCGGGCCCGAGGGAGCCAGGTGCTCGAGGATCTCCGCTCGGCCGCCGATCGCGCCGACAGGAAAGCCGCCACCGACGATCTTGCCGAACGTGGTCAGGTCGGGCGTGACGCCGAACTCGCTCTGGGCGCAGCCGAGACCGCCGACGCGGAAGCCAGTAATGACCTCGTCGAAGATCAGCAACGAGCCGTGTTCGTCGGTGATTTCGCGGAGGAACTCGTGGTAGCCGTCTTCGGGGTAGACGATGCCGTAGTTGCCGAGAATGGGCTCGGTCATGACGGCCGCGATGTCGTCGCCGTGCTCCTCGAAGACCTCGCGGATCGCGTCCTCGTCGTTGAACGGAACGGGAAGGGTGTGTTCGGCGAACGACTGCGGAACGCCCGCAGAGGAGGGGGCGGGGTCGTCGGCGTCGCCCTCGACCAGCGTCGACTCTTGGGCGCCGTGGTACCCACCCTGCATGACGACGATCTTGTTCCGACCCGTATACCCCCGGGCCAGTCGGACGGCGGAGGTCGTCGCCTCGGTGCCGGAGTTGACGAATCGGATCTTCTCGACGCTGGGGACGTGGCGAACGACGAACTCTGCCAGGTCGACCTCGATTTCGGTCGGGGTGCCGTACATCGGCCCCTCGCTGGCCTTTCGCTGGATGCTCGCGCGAACGGGTTCGGGCAGGTCGTGACCCAGAAGCAGCGGGCCCAGGCCCATCACCCAGTCGATGTAGCGGTTGCCGTCCGCGTCGATGACGTGGCCGCCGTCGCCCTTCTGGACGAAGAATGGGTAGGGCTCGATCGCCGCGCGAACCGCCGAGTTGACGCCACCGGGCATCACCGACAGCGCCCGGTCGTACAGGTCGCGAGAGTGGTCGTCGGTCATGGGCGAGCCTTACGAGCGGGACGGCAAAGTAGTACCGAGGTTTGCTCGTCGGCTCGAGAGAGCTTACGCTCTCGAACTCGAGTCAACCGAAAAAAACTGCGACGCTCGTTTCGATCCCGATTAGACCGCGTCGGTTCCGGTCTTTCCGGTCCGGATCTGGACCGCGCGCTCGACGGGGGTGACGAAGACCTTCCCGTCGCCCGGTTCGCCGGTGTTCGCGCCCTCGCAGATCGCGTCGACGACGGTCTCGGCGGGAATGTCGGCGACGACGCACTCGATCTTGACCTTCTGGTGGAGGTCGACGGTGTACTCCTCGCCGCGCCACTGGCCCTTCTTGGCGGGCTGGGAGCCACGCCCCGAGACGTTCGTCACCGTCAGCGACGGTGCGCCGGATTCGGCCAGGGACTGCTTGATCGCGCCGAGACGATCCGGACGGACGATCGCGGTGACCATCTTGATCTCACCGTCGTTCGGTTTCCCGCCGTCGGAACGGAGCTCCTCGCTGTTTGGCTCACCGCCGTCGGTCCGAACGCGCTTGTCCTCGACGCTTCCGCCGTCCGTCGCGACGTCGGGGCCGCCGAACTCGGGGTAGGTGTCGACGCCGTGTTCGGTGACGTCGAGCCCGTCGCGCTCGTGTTCGGGCGTGACGCGAGCCTGTCCCACTGCCTTGAACGCGCCCCAGACGGCGGCGGTCGCGGCCACGGTCCAGACCGTGATCGCGACGACGCCGACGATCTGGGGGGCGAACGCGCTCGCCTCGATCGACAGGATTCCGCCGGCGACGACGCCGCCGCCGATCGCGGTTCCCTCGATCGACCACAGCGGGTAGATAATCAGTCCCAGCATTCCCGCGGTCCCGTGGACCGGGAACACCGCACAGACGTCGTCGATCTTGAGCCGTTCGTCGACGAGCTTGAAGACGATCGGGAGCTGCGCGCCGGCGAGGAAGCCGATCGCGATCGCCCCCATCGGCGTGATGAGATCGGTCGGACCCGTGACGCCGACGAGCCCGGCGAGCATCCCGTTGGCGACGTACAGCGTGTCGACCTTGCCGTTCATCGCCAGCGAGATCGTCGACGCGCCGAGCGCGCCCAGTCCCATCCCGAGGGCGGTGACCATCGCGATGCTGCCGACGTACTCGAAGTCGGCCAACCCGACGACCTCGCCGGCGGCCGCGCCGGCGTCGACGTCAACGACCGTCGCGGCCGTCCCGACGTTGAAGCCGAACCAGCCGAAACAGAGGATCAGGGTTCCCAACACGGCGAACGTCATCGAGTGGCCAGGGATGATGTTGACGCTGCCGTCGTCGTTGTACTTGTCCATCCGAGAACCGAGGATCCAGGCGGCGGTGAGCCCGGCGACGCCGCCGACGCCGTGGACGACCATCCCGCCCGCGAAGTCAGCAAAGCCGAAGCTCGCGAGGATCGGTTCCCCGCCGGGCGCGTACCAGACCATCGCCGCGACGACCGGGTAGATGACCGCCGCGAGCAGGAACGTGTACGTGATGTACGCCCGGAGCTTCGCGCGGCCGGCGACGGCCCCGGAGACGATCGTGGCCGCAGTCATCGCGAACACCGCGCTGAACAGCCACATCGCCCAGTCGAACGATCCCTCGCCGAACATCGTCAACGGACTGGAATCCCCGCCGCCGAGGGCGGCGCCGACGTTGTTCGAGATCCCCATCCCGATCACGAAGAAGACGAAGATGCCGACCGCCCAAGTCAGCATGTTCTTCGTCAGCTGGTTCGCGACGTTCTTCGAGCGGACCTGTCCCGCCTCGAGCATCGCGAAGCCGGCGTGCATGAAGAAGATCAGGAAGGTGACAGTCAGCGCCCACATCAGATTCATCCCCGTCGCGAGCTGTTCGATGTCGGCCGTCGAGACCTCGAGCAGGGTCGGCTCGATCACGAGTCGCTCACCTCCGCCGTCGGCTTTCTATCCAACATCTCCAAACGGTTGTCCATGTCCCATCCACTTTCTTCCGTGTATGTATTCCAATTCACGTCTACGGCTGATGGAAGTGAATAGTATAAGGCTTAGCGTTGACGATCGGTCACGTATGGTTGTGTATTCGTGACGTACGTAGCTATTCATAGGCAATGGGGTCTGTATAAGGGCGTTTAAAACCGATCACGACCGCGGTCTCGATCGCCGATACGCCGATTGCGAACAACGTTCGCGTGAGATCATCGACGCTCGAGGTAAATTTCTCCATTCCTGGCGCCGGTTCGAGCCCGCGCGGAAGATATTGCCGCGATACCGCTTCTGTCGGCCGGCCGCTGGACGTTCGTCCGAAACCGCTCTCCGGCCGACTCGAGCGGCGCTCGGCGCTTCGGCCGGTCGATCCACGTTCGAGACCGCCGTGCCGAATCGATCGTTCGGCTTCCGACTACCGTCGGTCGGAGAGTCGCTCCGCAACGTCCTCGGCGAAGTAGGTCAGGATCAGGTCTGCACCCGCGCGTTTGATCGAGAGCAGCGATTCGTGCGCGACGGCCTCGAGGTCGAGCCACCCCTTCTCGCTTGCGGCGTGAAGCATCGCGTACTCGCCGGAGACGTTGTACGCCGCGATGGGGTGGTCGAACTCCCGGCGAAGGTCACTGACGATGTCGAGATAGGGCAGAGCGGGTTTGACCATCAGGACGTCCGCCCCCTGCTGGGCGTCCAGCCGGACCTCTCGCATCGCCTCGCGCGCGTTCGCGGGATCCATCTGGTAGTGGCGGCGATCGCCGAAGGCGGGCGCGCCGTCGGCCGCGTCGCGGAACGGTCCGTAGAAGGCGCTCTCGTACTTCGCGGCGTAGCTCATGATCGGAACGTGCTCGAACCCCTCGCGGTCGAGGCCCGCGCGGATGGCGGCGACCATCCCGTCCATCATCCCGCTGGGCGCGATCATGTCCGCGCCCGCCTCCGCGTGGGAGACGGCGATCCGATCCAGCGCCTCGAGCGTCGCATCGTTGTCGACGGTTTGGATCGGGTCGCACTCCGGACCGTGTTCGTGTGAGCCGTCCTCGCCGCGCAGTTCCTCCTCGAGCGGGCCGCAGTGGCCGTGGTCGGTGTACTCGCAGAGACAGACGTCCGTGATGACGTAGGCGTCGGTCTCGGTCGCGATCCGGCGGGTCGCCTCCTGGACGACGCCGTCCTCGGCCCAGGCGCGGCTCCCTTCGGAATCCTTCGATTCGGGGATGCCAAAGAGCATGACGGCCTCGACGCCGGTCTCGAGCACCTCCTCGACGCGGGCGACCGCCTCGTCGATCGGCACCCGCTCGTGGCCGGGCATCGTCTCGATCGGGCGGCGCTCGTCGGTCGTCGCGTCGACGAACACCGGGGCGATGAAGTCGGCGGGCTCGAGGGTCGTCTCACTGACGAGCCCGCGGACCCGGTCCTGGCGAAGTCGCCGGGGACGGTGGGTGAGATCCATACCGGTTCTACCGACGGGACGGCAAAAAGCGGTGCGCTCGCCGGCAGCGTTTCGGTAGTCGATCGGCCACGGATGCGAACCCGCCCCGTACGGATCGGTTTCCGATCGCCTCCTCTCGTCGGCTCAGTCGTCGTCCTCCGCCGGGCGGACGTCCTTGGTAGTGAGTCGGTCCATGTCCCGACTCGCCAGCTCCCGGACCTCCTGGTTGCTGAAGGTTTCCCCGTCGTACAGCAGGCTCACGACGACGATAGTGATTATCGCCGCGGCCGTCGCGGGGACGGCGGGCTCGACCTGCCCCTCGCCGAACAGTTCGGGCGAGCCGAGACCGAACTCCCAGATGACGAAGACGACTCCGCCGACGATGAAGGCGGGGAGCCCGGATTCCCGGACGGTGCGATCCCACAACATCATCACCAGTCCCGCGAACAGAACCGACATGATCCCCATTCCGAGGGTGTTGATGACGATGATTTCGATGCCGCTGAGGGCGATCAGCGCGGCGCCGACGCCGAAGCCGATGATCGTCAGCCGCGTGACGAGGACGAGGTGAGCGTCGGTGAGGTTCTCGCGTCCGCCCCGGAACGGGATGTAGAGGTCGTTGACAAAACTCGTCGAGCCGGCCAGCAGGAACGAGTCCGCGCCGGTGATGACCGAGGAGACGGCCGCGGCCAGCAACAGGCCGGCAAAGACGTCCGGAAGCATGTTAATGATCGTCCAGGCGAACGCCATCTCGGACTCGATGTCGGCGCCCTGCGCGTTGGCGATCATGCCGGCTGCGGCGGTGAGGATACCGTAGCCGGTAATGACCGTCCCGGCCAGGAAGGTCCCGAACATCGCGACCTTCTTGTTGCGGGCGGACCAGGTGCGCTGGAGCATCTGCTGTTGTGCTCCGGCGACGGTGATATACATCAGATACCAGGTGCCGATCTGAACGATTCCGACGCCGATCCAGTTCGTGTGTCCCTCCGGAACGCCGGCGGTGATCGTTCCGACGCCGCCGGCGTTGGTCACCGCGAGGGGGATCGCGACGACCATCCCGAAGATGATGACGATCCCGTGGAGCGTGTCCGTGTACGCGACCGTGTTCATTCCACCGTAGGCGGTAAGACCGACGAAGACCGCGACGCTCACCCAGAACGCCGTCGTCAGATCGAGCCCGGTGGTGACCGCGAGCACCGACGCCATCCCGATCGTCTGTCCTGTCGTCAGCGCGACCTGGCCGACGACGGTGAACAGCCCGGCGAAGTACTTCGTGTACTCGCCGTATACTCGCCCCAGCAACTCGGGGACGCTGACGACCTCGAACGAGTAGATGAAGCCGATAAACAGCGTCATCGTCATCCAGGCCAGCCCCTGGGTCATCGCGTACCACTGGGCGCTGATCCCCTCGATGAACGCTTCCTGGGCGATTCCCATCGTGAGACCGCCGCCCGCGAACGTCGCGAAGTAGGTCATCATGTAGACGGGCAGACTCAGGTTCCGGCCGGCCAGAGTAAACTCGACGTACCCCTCGCCGGCACCCCGTCCGTACCAGAGTCCGACGGCCAGGGTTACCGCGAAGTAGCCGATCATCGTTGCAACGACCGGATCGGTAATTGTATCAATCATGAAAACACCACGCGAAAAATTCTGCTTGCGTCATACGATATCTCTCTCAATTGGAAGTTTCGCAAAACGGCCTGCACATGTAAGTCGCTTATCCAATTCCCGTCGAGCGTGTCGAACTTGCGTTGGTACTCCCGTCGGTGACGCGGAACCGACGTACGGTTCTACCGTTCTATCCGTACCGCTACCGCCGGCGTGTTGTCACCGCCGGAGTAACAGTACGCGTGTCACTCCTGAGATCACAAACGAGCTATACGGTGTCGAACGAACTCTCGTCCGTGACCGAAACCGGCCGACAAAAGGGAGCGGCACGCTGTGTCGAATGCGGGCGCGCGCTGGCGGTCTGGCTGTCGTCGTCGGGTCAGATCAACCCGATCGGCAGCACCGGCGGCTGTCCGTGCGGCGGAACGGAGTTCGATCCGCTGGGCTGAACGCCGCCGCGAGAGCGTCCGACTTTTAGCTACCCGCGCCCGTGTCCACGTATGTCCAAAACCGAGGAGGCGGTCACCGCGCTGTCAGAACTCGGGCTCACCGAGTACGAAGCGCGGTGTTTCGTCGCTCTGACGAAGCTCACGACCGGGACGGCGAAGGAGATCAGCCAGGTTTCGGACGTTCCCCGGTCTCGTGTGTACGATACGATCGAACGGCTCGACCGGAAGGGGCTCGTCGACGTCCAGCAGTCCGACCCCCGCGAGTATCGGGCGGTCGAGGTCGAGACGGCGTGTCGACGGATCCGCGAGAACTACGACTCCCGGATAAACACCGCGGAGAACGCCCTCGAGCAGATCGAACAGCCCGAATCGATCGAGGACGCGGGCGTCTGGTCGATCTCCGAGACCGAACACGTTACCGATCGGATCGTTTCCTTCATCGAGAACGCCGAGGAGTCGGTCCACCACGTTGTCGCGGCGGACGAGGTGGTCGACGACGCGATCCTCGCGGAGCTACGAGACGTGACCGACCGCGGCGTCGAGGTCGTCATCGAAGTTCCCACGGAGGACGACAGGGCGTCCTTCGAGGAGGCCGTCCCGGACGCGATCGTCGTCGTCGCCCCCGATCTCGAGACGACCAACGCCGTCTACTCGGAGTGGCCCGGACAGCTCTTGCTCGTCGACCACGAGTCGGTCGTCGCGGCGGCAATCAAGGAGGGCGGACTCCCCGACGTCATCCAGCAGACGGCGATCTGGACGTACGGTCACGATCACGGCGTGGCCGTCTGGATCCGCGAGCTTCTAGACGACCGTCGCGCGTTCCGGAACCGAGAGGATTGAGCCGCCATCGGCCGACGGCCCGCGTCGCGACGTTTCGCCGCTGTCGACCGGAATACGGCACATACTTTTAAGTCCTGGCGGCGATTTTTACCTGTTAGCAATGGCCATAGATCCACAGTTCCACGAGAACCGGGAGAAGGTCGGGGAAGAAAACGGCGTTGCCGTTTGGGGACCGGTAGACGAACCGGAGACGCTCGGGATTCGCGGAACGCACGTTGCGGTCGACTACGACCTCTGTATCGCGGACGGCGCCTGCCTCGAGGACTGCCCCGTTGACGTCTTCGAGTGGGTCGACACTCCTGGTCACCCCGAAAGCGAAAAGAAAGCTGAACCGACTCACGAAGCGCAGTGTATCGATTGTATGCTCTGTGTCGACGTCTGCCCCGTCGACGCTATCGACGTCGACGCCGGCCGAACGGCCTGATCACTCGGCGCGGTCGACGTCGACCTGCTCTTTGAGCGTCTCGAGGCCGTCGGCTTCGGCGAGCTCCTGCAACCGCTCGCGGAAGTGCTCCTCGCAGAGCCCGACCTTGAGTCCGTCGGATTCGGCTGCGAAGGCCGCTTCGCGGTCGCAGTAGTGGCAGTTCATACCCGTTCGTACGAGCCAGGGGACATTGAAGGCTCCGTTCTCGGCGGCGTTCACCACGTCAAGTTTCGAGCCCGAGCCGTCGGTACTCCGTCTCGGAGAGCCCGGCGACACCGAGTTCGCGCTCGTGGGCGTCGGTCCCGCCCGTCGCGAACAGTCCGTGTCGTTCGATAGCGTGATCGATCGGTTCGGGGTCGGTCTCGCGGCCGTAGGGGTAGTAGCGCTCGACAGCATTGAGCTCGCTTGTCAGCTCGAGGGCGGCCTCGGGATCGGGGTACCTGAACGGGTGTGCGAGCGAGACCAGCCGGCCCGCCTCGGACAGTACCTGTCGACCGTGCTCGAACGACGGGAGTTCCCTGGGGACGAAACAGGGGCCGTCGTTGCCGATGAGGTGATCGAACGCGCCCTCGTAATCGTACGCTGTGTCGGGATGGGCGTCGATCGCCCGTGCGACGTGGGGCCGGCCGAACCCATCGTCGACGATGACGCCGAGATCGACGTCGAGGCGGTCCTCGACGCGGTCGACGATCGCTCGCCCGCGTTCGATCCGGTTCCGCTGGATGCGTTCGGTCGTCGCCTCGAGGTCCGCGGTCGGTTCGGTTCCGTACCCCAGCAGGTCGACGCGCTGGCCGGCGTCGGTCTCGACCCGGAGTTCGATCCCGTGAACGAGTCGGACGCCGTCGCGTTCGATCGCAGGTTCGTCGAACGGTTGCAGGCGGTCGTGGTCGGTCAGCGCGACGACGTCCACGCCCGCTCGGCGCGCGGCGTCGGGAACCTCGGCCAACTCGAGCGCGCCGTCCGAACGGGTCGTGTGGACGTGGAGATCCGCGTAGGGCATGCCCTATTCGAGCCGTCCCGCAGCCGTAAGCCCACTGTTGTGTCGGCGAAAACGCCCCGTCGCCTCTAGGTCTTTAAGGAGTACGGTAGCCCTAGAGATCGATTATGGAAAATGTTTATAATCATCGTTCACGCAGATAGCGGTGTAATGCTGCTCAACGGCACCGGCGAAGTCATCGACGACTACGAGTACCCCGCGACCACCGAGGAACTGATCGCAGAACACGGCGACCGCACCCTCGAACTCCCCAACGGGACCGAGACGGTCAGCGAGGTACTCGCTCGTCTCGAGTCCGAGACCTTCGAGAATCCGGAGGAAGCCCGGTTCGCCGTCTACTCCGCGGTGAGCGACAAGGCAGTCGGTCGCGTCGGATACAGCGATCGCGACCCGACGCCGGTCGGCAGCCCGTACGCTCCGGACGCGGTGTCGTTCTAGAACCGTCTCCGAACCGTTTTTCGCCTCAACGTCCCGACTGTCCCCCCGAATCGCGTAGCGACGGAGCCGACGCGCGCCCGCCGTCAGTTCCCGCGGAGCCACGCGAGCGGTTTCGTCACGGCGAGCCGGTAGTCCTCGTGGGGATCGTACTTCGCGAACGCGAGGCTGTTGCTCATGACACTGACACTCGAGGCGGCCATCGCCAGTCCCGCCAGCGCGGGGTTGAGCAGTCCCAGCGAGGCGACCGGGATCAGCGTCGCGTTGTAGACGAACGCCCAGAACAGGTTCTGGCGGACCTTCGAGATCGTCGCCTCGGAGATCCGAACCGCCTTCAGCACGTCGGCGGGATCGTCGCGCATCAGGGTGACGTCGGCGCTCTCGATGGCCACGTCGGTTCCCGATCCGATGGCGACGCCGACTTGCGCGGTCGTGAGCGCGGGCGCGTCGTTGACGCCGTCGCCGACCATCATCACCCGCGATCCGTCGTTCTGAAGCGCTTCGACGTGATCTGCCTTGTCTTCGGGCAACACCTCCGCGCGAACGTTGTCGGGATCGATTCCGACCTCTCGAGCGACCGCCGCCGCAGTGCGCTCGTTGTCGCCAGTGAGCATCACGACCTCGGTCCCGCGCTCGCGCAGCGCCGCGACGGTTTCCTTCGCGCTCTCGCGAACCTCGTCGGCGACGGCGAGAACACCCGCCAGTCGGCCGTCTACCGCGACCGGCATCGCCGTCTTCCCCTCGCGCTCGAGTTGCGTCAGGGCTTCCTCCGCGGGTTCGGTATCGATGCCGGCCTCCTCAAGCAGCTTTCGACGACCGATCAGGACGCTCCCGCGATCGGTTTCCGCCCGGATCCCGTGACCCGGGACGTTCTCGAACTCGCTGACCTCGCCGACCTCGACGCCGCGCTCGGCGGCGCCGTCGACGATCGCCCGGGCGATCGGGTGTTCGGAGCCGGACTCGGCGGTCGCGGCCGCGCCGAGGACGAACGACGCGGCGTCCTCCTCGCGTCCGAATCCCGTCAGCGTGCCACCGTCCGGGACGGCGTCCTCGCCGCCGTCCGCCGTCGTCCGCTCGCCGACGAGTTCGACGTCCGTCAGGGTCATCTCGCCGTGGGTTAGCGTCCCCGTCTTGTCGAAGACGACCGTATCGATCCCCCGAACCTGCTCGAGGACGTCGCCGCCCTTGAACAGGACGCCGTTCTTGGCGGAGAGCGTCGAGCCGACCATCGTCGCCGCCGGCGTCGCGAGTCCCAGCGCACAGGGACAGGCGATCAGCAGCGCCGAGGCCAGCACGACCACCGAGAACTCGAGGACGGGCACCCCGCCGACGACGGGACCGCCGCCGACCGGCTCGAGAACGGGGATCCACGAGCCGAGCGCGGCCGAGGCGCCGTACAGCGTCTCCGGGAAGAGGAACCAGAGGATCGACCAGAGGACGGCGTTGACGATCACCGCGGGGACGAAGTAGGCGCTGACCGTGTCGACCAGCCGTTGGATCTCGGGCTGGCGCGACTGGGCCTCCTTGACTCGCTCGACGATCTGCTGGATCGCCGTCTCCGAGCCGACCTTCGTCGCCTCGACCAGCAAGACGCCGTTCTCGTTGATCGTCGAGCCGACGACCTCGTCGCCCTCTCCCTTCTCGACGGGAACGGACTCCCCGGTTAGCATCGACTCGTCGACCGCGCTCTGTCCCTCCACGACGACGCCGTCGGTGGGGATCCTCTCGCCCGGTCGGACCTTCATCACGTCGCCCGGCCCGACGTCCTCGAGGGGCACTTGTCGCTCTTCGCCGCCTTCTACGACCGTTGCCTCGTCGGCCTCCATCTCGAGCAGTTCCCGGAGTGCGCTGCCCGCCCGCGCTTTCGAGCGCACCTCGAGCCAGTTCCCCAGCGTGATGAACCACAGGATGAAGGCGACGGCCTCGAAGTAGAGCCCGCCCGTGACGACCCCCAGCAGGACGGCCGTACTGTAGACGTAGCCCGCCGAGGTGCCGACGGCGACGAGCGTGTCCATGTTCGCCCGCCGGTTGTTCGAGAACGCTCGCCAGGCGCCGACGACGAACTCCTTGCCGAGGGTCCCCATCAGGACCGTCGCGAGGACGAACTCGAGCCAGCCGGGCGGGTGCGCGATCGCGGCGGGGATCGGCGAAGCGACGCCCGCGAGCCCGAACAGCATCTCGAACATCATCGGGACGAACGGCAGCGTCAGCAGGCCGCCGCCGATCACCAGTTTGCGCTGGCGGCGAAGCTCCGTCTCGACGGCGCGCTCGCGCTGGCTCGCGCCTTGGGTCTCTTCGATCTCGTCGCGGACGGGATCGTAGCCCGCCGCCTCGATCGCGTCGGCGATCTCGCCGATCGAGACGTCGTCGGGGTTGTACTCGACGCGAGCCTCGTCCGAGGCGAAGTTCACGTCCGCGCGGACGACCCCCGCCAGGTCGGTGACCGCGTCCTCGACGGTCCCCGAACACGTCGAACACGACATCCCCACGACGGTGATCGTCTCCGTCTCCGAGGCCGCCTCGTATCCCCCCGCCGCGATCGCGTCGTAGATCTCGGCAAGCGACGTCTCCGCGGGGTCGTACTCCACGGTTCCCTCGTCGGTGGCGTAGTTCGCGCTCACCGACGCGACCCCCTCGAGATCGCCCACCGCATCCTCGACGCTCCCCGAACACGTCGAACAGGACATCCCGGTGATCTCGAGGTGCGCTCGTCTGGTACTCATGGTCGATGATACGTACTCTACGTTGAAGCGGGTTGTGTCTCATATAGCTGGAATAATTCGGATTTAGAAGTTCGAATATAAATCTATGGTCCGGAAAAACATTTCTAACCAAAGCCGACGGGCGGTGGTCGGCTCGGTCGTCACGACGGAAGCCCGTCGCGACCGGGGTTAGCAGTGACCGCCCGCCTGGTGGTGCATTCCGTGATGTTCGGGGTGATCGTGGTCAGCGTGATGTTCGGGTTGATCGTGGTCAGCGTGATGTTCGCCGTCGCTGTGCATCCGGTCGAGGGCGTCGGTCGGACCCGCGTCCGCGCTTACGACCGCGACGCCGCCGAGCAACGCGACAATCACGATCGTGGCGGCCACGAGTCGGAGTAGGGGTGTCGTCATTGGTCTTTTCCTCAGTCGATCGAACGGGCGGGGAACGGTTGTAGAACTGGGTGTGAACCCGCGACGGAGATCGTTCGAGATCGTTCGTACGCCGATCTAATCGTTTCTTATCGAGGAGGCCGTTCGTTCGGCCCCTGCGCGGCTGTTTCGATACTGTCGACCCAATTGTTGCACCGAAGCGACCCGAGTCGCCGGAAAACGGTCACCGTCCGCCGTCCATGTCGTCAATCAGTTCGTCGCTCGGGTAGATGCGGTACGTCCGCCCTTGTCGCTCGCGGTAGAGTAAGCCGCGTTTTTCGAGATCGGTGACGGTCTGGCTGACCTTGCTCTTGGAGAACTCCGCGCGATCACGGAGCGCGATCTGGGTGATTCCAGGGGAGTCGACGACGGGTTCGAGGACGCGGCGTTCGTCCTCCGGCAGGACGGCCAGAACGTGAGGGGACGCCCGAGCCGCCGGCTCGTCCGTTCGGTCGCCCGGAGTATCCCGTGCGTCGGGTGGCGACTCGTCGGCCGCGATCGATGGCCCGGCCTCGACCTCGGCCTCAGTCCCTCGAGATGCGCTCCGCCGGTCCGGTTTCGCCGCCCGCTCCTCGCGGACGATCCAATACGCACCGCCGACGACGCTCGCGGCGAGGATCGCGCTGAGCAGATACCAGCCCGGGTTCGGCCCGTGAACCGCAGCGTGGCCCATCATTTCACCGTGTGTCTGAGCCTGTCGATACGCCTGCCAGGTGGCCCCGACGCCGAGTAGGAGGATCCCGGCAATCAGCGCAGCGACGACGGCGTCGCGTGTCGTTCGATCCACGGGTAACGGTACGGTATCGCTCACCTACTACGTTTCCGCTCCCGACGACCACCGACGGATGCCCCGCCAGTGTCGAGATCTGCGTGTGAGGATTATGTTGACCCGACGAGAACTAGCAGCCGATGTCCTCCGATGATCCGCTCGGCGGTCAAGCCGACGGCAGCCGCCCGGAGACCGAGTCCGCTCGTCGGGAGAAGCCGACGGACAGCTACTGCTCGTGTTGCCGGGTGTGTGACTGCTACCGCGATATGCCGGAGCCCGACGAGGAGTCGGCCGAACCCCGCGACGAACGCGATCACCACGATCACGATGAGGACCGCGATCACGGCGCGCACGTCGACCACTCGGGCCACGAGGACATGTTCCGGAAGCGGTTTTTCGTCTGTCTCGTGCTCTCCCTGCCGGTACTGTACTACAGCCCGATGCTCCAGGAGTGGTTCGGCTATACTGCGGTGACGTTCCCGGGTAGCGAGTTCGTCGGCCCCGTCCTCGGCGTAGTCGTCTTCGCCTACGGGGGCGTTCCGTTCTTGCGGATGGGTGCGGTCGAGGCGCGCAACCGCGAACCCGGGATGATGCTGCTCATCTCGCTGGCGATCACAGTCGCGTTCGGTTACAGCGTCGCGGCGGTCGCCTTCGGGATCGGCGAACCGTTCTTCTGGGAGCTCGTGACGCTGATCGTCATCTTCCTGCTGGGCCACTGGATCGAGATGCGCTCGGTGAGGCGCGCCTCGGGTGCGCTCGACGAGTTGGCCGAGCTGATGCCCGACACCGCGGAGCGGATCACCGAGGAGGGCGAAACCGAGGCGGTTCCGATCGACAACCTCGAGGAGGGCGACCTCGTGCTCGTCCGACCGGGCGCGAACGTTCCCGCCGACGGCATCGTCGAGGACGGGGAGTCGAACGTCAACGAGGCGATGGTCACCGGGGAGTCGACGCCGGTGAAGAAGGAGCCGGGCGACGAGGTGATCGGCGGGACGACCAACCGCGACGGAAGCCTGCGGGTTCGGGTCTCGGCGACCGGCGAGGAGACGACGCTGTCAGGAATCATGCGTCTCGTCGAGGAGGCCCAGGAGAGCCGCTCGCGAACCCAGGTGCTCGCCGACAGGGCCGCGGGCTGGCTCTTCTACGCGGCGCTTGGCGTCGCCATGGTCACCGCCGTCGGCTGGACGATCGCCGTCGGCTTCGGCTTGCCGGTCGTTGAACGCGTGGTGACGGTACTCGTCATCGCCTGCCCGCACGCGCTCGGGCTCGCGGTCCCACTGGTCGTCGCGATCAACACCTCGATGGCCGCCCGGAACGGGATGCTCGTGCGGGATCGGATCGCCATGGAGCAGGCCCGCGAGCTCGATACCATCGTCTTCGACAAGACCGGCACGCTCACCGAGGGCGAGCAGGGGGTCGTCGCCCTCGAGGCGGTCGAGGGCTGGACCGAGGACGACGTGCTGACGTTCGCGGCTGCCGCAGAGGGCGATTCGGAGCACGTGATCGCACAGGCCGTTCGCGAGGAAGCCGAGGAGCGCAATCTCACGGTGCCAGACGTTCGCAGCTTCGAGGCCCTCGAGGGACGGGGCGTTCGCGCGACGATCGAACGGGACGCGGTTCCGGCCGCAACAGTGGACGGTCCCGGTAGCACCGCAGACAGGAACGAAACGGGCGACCGGGACGGCCGCACTGTCTCCGTCGGTGGCCCGAACCTGCTGCGTCATCTCGGGATCGAGCCCGGGACCGAACTCGAGCGATTCGTCGACAAGGCCGGCGAACAGGGCCACGGGGTCGTCTACGTGCTGTGCGACGACTCGGTCGTCGGCGCGCTCGCGCTGGCCGACGTGATCCGGGAAGAGAGCTACGAGGCGATCGACGCGCTACAGGGGATGGACGCCGAGGTGGCGATGCTGACGGGCGACGACGCCGAGGTCGCCCACAGCGTCGCCGAGGAACTGGGCATCGACACCGTCTTCGCGGAAGTCCTGCCCGAGGACAAAGACGAGAAGATCGTCGAACTCCAGAACCAGAACAAGCTCGTCGCGATGGTCGGTGACGGGGTCAACGACGCGCCCGCGCTCATCCGCGCCGACGTCGGCATCGCCATCGGCTCGGGAACCGACGTCGCCGTCGAGTCGGCCGACGTGGTCCTCGTCGAGAACGATCCCCGCGACGTCGCCCGGCTCGTGCGCCTGAGCCGGAAGAGCTACCGAAAAATGCAGGAGAACATCGCCTGGGCAGCGGGGTACAACGTATTCGCGCTGCCGCTGGCGGCCGGCGTGCTGGCGCCGATCGGTATCCTGCTCTCGCCGGCGGTCGGCGCGATCCTGATGTCCGCCAGCACGGTGATCGTCGCGATCAACGCACAGCTGTTGCGCCGGGTCGATCTCTCGCTCTGAGCGCCGTCGAGACTCGGGGTGGGTGGAGCCTCCTTTAACTGGCTCTGGTCACAAACTGAAGCTACGACGGGAGGTCGTCGTTCTCACGGTTCTCGCTCTCGGCAGTGTCGCTTCTCGACAGCGGCGCCGCCGCCCGCGTCGCCGGGATGGAAAGACAGTTCCCCGCCGACGCCGAACGGTTCGGCAATGCGAATCGCCGTTCCCAACAAGGGCCGCCTGCACGAGCCGACGATCGACCTCCTCGAACGGGCGGGGCTGCACCTCGAGAACGGTGCCGACCGAAAACTGTACGCCGACACCGTCGATCCCGACGTCTCGGTGCTGTTCGCCCGCGCGGCCGACATCCCGGAGTACGTCGCCGACGGCGCGGCCGAGATGGGGATCACGGGCTACGACCAGGTTCGAGAGGCCCGCGTCGAGAACGTCGCCGAACTGCTCGACCTCGAGTTCGGGCGCTGTCGGCTCGTCCTCGCCGCCCCGGAGGACGGCGAGATCGAGAGCGTCGCGGATCTGGCGGGCAAGACCGTCGCCACCGAGTTCCCCAACATCACCCGCGACTTCTTCGCCGACACTGGTGTCGAGCCCGATATCGTCGAGGTCTCGGGCGCGACCGAACTCACCCCGCACGTCGAGATGGCCGACGCCATCGTCGACATCACGAGCACCGGGACGACTCTAAAAATGAACCGTCTGGCGATCGTCGAGGAGGTGCTCTCGAGTTCCGTGCGGCTGTTCGCCCGCGAGGACGTCGTCGACGATCCGAAGGTCGGGGAGGTGCGGACGGCGCTGTCGTCGGTCAAACACGCCGAAGGGAAACGCTACCTGATGATGAACGTCCCCGAGGCCCGGCTCGAGGACGTCCGCGAGGTGATCCCCGGCCTCGGCGGGCCGACGATCATGGACATCGCCGACGACAACGGCAACGGCATGCTCGCGGTCCACGCCGTCGTCGACGAGCGGGACGTCTTCGAGACGATCACCGACGTCAAGCAGGCCGGCGCGAGCGACATTCTCGTCACGGAGATCGAACGGCTCGTGGAGTAGTCGCGATAAGCGGAACGACTCTGTGATCGTCGGTGGTACACTCAGAAGAAGCCGTCCAGCGTTGTGCCCCGCGGAGTCACCGCAGGCGTCCGTCGAGGTACGAGGCCACGTGTCGACAGGGCGTTTACGCCTTCTTCGCTTTCTCGCGTTCAGTCCAGCCGTGATCTCCCGTTCGTACCGTTTGTGAACCGAAAGTCACCAGGGGCGCTCGAGGTCGACCTCCTCGAGCAGCGATTCGAACTCGGAGAGGTTCGCTGCGGGCGAGACCAGGCCGCGCTCGCGGTCGTACTCGACGATCCCGTAGCGCTCGAGCAGCGGGAGGTGGGTGCGACACAGCGCGACGTGGACTCGCTGGCGCAGTTCGTGGATCGTCGTCAGGGCGGTCGTCTCGTCCTCGGTGTCGGCCAGCCAGCCGACGAGACGCTGGACCGTGATCGGTTCGTCGGAGGCGAGCAGATACCTGAGCACCTCGCGCCGACGATCGTTCGACAACACGCGACCGAACTCTCCCCGGGAGATGGCGCGGAGGCGGACGGTTTCGCCACTAAGCCCCTCGGAGACGGCCGTTCGGTCCGGATGGATCGTCATCGTCGGTAGAGACTCAGGGATCCCGAATAAACGCGGTCGGTCGTTTCGAACCGTCAGCGCCGGTTCAGATCAATCTCCGCGATCCGAAGCGGAATGAACGGTCTTCAACTCGCGCGAACGGTCGGATCGAACCCGTCGTTCGTGGATATGTGGGAGTTAAACCGGGATTACCGGCCCATTCACGGCGATCGACGGGTGGGTTGGGTCGGTCGCCGGATAGAACGGGCGGCCTTCGGCGACGTCGTAGTGAACGGTCAGTACGAACGGTTCTCTGGCGGGACTGTCGCTCGCGAGAATCGGTTTCGGAACGCGTTACTCGAGGAGGCCGAGGTCCTCGAGGCGCGAAACGATCTTGTCGACGGCGTGTTCGGCGTCCTTGGGCTTCTTCCCACCGGTGATGACGAGCTTTCCGGAGCCGAACAGCAAGGCGACGACCTCGGGCTCGTCGAGCCGGTAGACGAGACCGGGGAACTGCTCGGGCTCGTACTCGATGTTCTCCAGCCCCAGCCCGATCGCGATCGCGTTCAGGTTGAGGTTACGTCCGAGGTCCGCGCTCGTCACGATGTTCTGGACGACGATCTCGGGGTCCTCGTTGACCTGGATCTGGAGCTCCCGGAGCTTGTCGAAGACGATGCGGAGACTCTCGTGGACGTCGTCGGTGCTTTTCGCACCGGTACAGACGATCTTCCCCGAGCGGAAGATCAGGGCGGCGGACTTGGGATTCTGCGTGCGGTAGACGAGGCCGGGGAACTGCTCGGGGTCGTAGTCGGCCCCCTCGAGGTCCATCGCCACGCTCTGCAGATCGAGCTCCTGTCCGATGCCGGTCGACGCCACCACGTTTTCGATGTTGATGGTGTCCTTCGGATCCGTCATAAGTCGCTTAAAAAGACGTATTTAAGGTTTATAAAGGTTGGTACCGGCACCTGATATGTCCGGTTTATATCGATCGGTTCGAAACCGAGATCGGCATCGTTCGGCCGTCTCGAGGGCGCTCGACGAAGATCGTGCGACGAGTTCTCGAGCGCCGATCGACGAAAACGGTACCCTGATACTCGAGCCCGAGCGATGATCGGACGTGTACTTCCTCGAGCTTGGCGGCGAGGACGACGCGTTCGCAGCCCGCGAAGCGAGCAGCGCCGCGACCGACGCCCGCCGGATCGCGCCCGGACTCGCCGTCGCGAACGCCATCGTTCCCGAACGAGTCCGCGGACTCGCCTACACTCACCGCGCGAGCGACCTTCTGGGGCGGACCGACGCCGACCTCGCCGGTGCGCGCGCCCTGCTCGAGGTTGCGCCGCTCGACCGATCGGGCACCCTCGCGGTGCGTGCGACCGACGTCCACGGCTCGAGCGGCGTCGCGACCGACCGCGCGGAGCGCGAACTCGGCCAGGTGCTGGTCGACCGCGGGTTCGAGGTCGACCTCGACGACCCCGATCACGTCCTGCGAGCGGCCTTCTCCGAGGGGCGACTCGAGCGCGACGACGGCCACGGCGACCTGCTCTCGAGTGCTGGCGACGAACGCATCGAGTCGCCCGGGGAGGACGTCTCGGTCTGCGCGCTCGGGTGGCTTGCGGCCGAGAGCGTCCGCGACTTCGGCGCGCGCGCGCCGACCGACAAGCCCTTTTTCCAGCCCGGCAGCATGGATCCGCTGCTGGCCCGCGCCGTCGCGAACGTTGCTGGGGCGGGACCCGGCGCGACGATCCTCGATCCGATGTGTGGAACCGGCGGCGTCCTCGTCGAGGCCGGCCTCGTCGGCGCCGACGTCGTCGGCACGGACGCGCAGGCCAAGATGGTCGCGGGCGCGCGGACCAATCTCGAGCACTTCCTCGATCCCGAGGCGTCCTCGCCGACCGGCGGTTCTCGAGGCGCGTGGCACGTCGGTCGCGGCGACGCGACTCGACTGCCGATCGCCGACGACGCGGTCGACGGCGTCGTCTTCGACGCACCGTACGGCCGCCAGTCGAAGATCGAGACTCACCGCCTCGAGGACCTCGTCTCGGGCGCGCTCGCGGAGGCCCGCCGGGTCGCCTCCCGAGCCGTCGTCGTCGCGGATCGGTCGTGGGCCGCCGAGGCTCGCGAAGCCGGTTGGGAGCTCGAGGCGGCGTTCGAGCGTCGAGTCCACCGGTCGCTGACGCGGTACGTGCTGGTGCTCGAGTGACGGTCGTTCGAAACCGATTCGAACCCGTCTCGGACTCCGATGAGCCAGAATAAGGGACTGTTAAGATCCGGTGGCGCCACGGCTCCGTATGAATATCTTCTTCAGCGGCTCCATCCGTGGCGGACGGGACGACGTCGATCTGTACGCCGACCTCATTGGCCTCCTCGAGCAACACGGGACAGTCCTCACCGAACACGTGGGCACCGAGGACGTCGAGGCCAAGGAACGGGAGGCGGGACTGTCCGACGGCGACATCCACGACCAGGACGTCGCCTGGCTCCGGCGGGCCGACGTCGTCGTCGCGGAGGTGACGACGCCAAGTCTCGGCGTCGGGTACGAACTCGGTCGAGCGGTCGCGTGGGAGAAACCCGTCCTCGGGCTGTACCGCCCCGAGAGCGAGCACGAGCTGTCAGCGATGGTACGGGGCAACGACGCCGTCGACGTCGTCGAGTACGAGACGCCCGCGGGCGTCGAGCCGACGCTCGAGGCGTTCCTTCGCGCACATCGGTAAGCCACGTAGAGCGCCCCGAGTACGGGGGTTCAGCCGCTCGAAACGAACCGGCTGCCGGAACGCGAGAGTCGCCTACGGCTCGTCGCCGAGCGCCCGCTCGCGCAACTGCTTCCCCTCCTCGCTCTCGACGGTCAGCTCCGGTACTGGCTGCGGTTTCCCGTCCCCGTCAATTGCGACGAACGTAAAGGAGGATTCGGTCGTCTTCTCGGCCTCGCCGGTGCGAGGCTCCTCGCGCCAGGCTCGAAGGGCGACGTGGACGCTCGAGCGGCCTGCATCGTAGACGTAGGCCTCGACCAGCGCGATGTCGCCGATCCTGATCGGCCGCTCGAAGTCGAGTTCGTTCACGCGCGCGGTGACGCAGGTTTCGCCGGCGAAGCGCATCGCCGACATCGCGCCGATCTCGTCGAGCCACTTCATCAGGTTCCCGCCGTGGAGCGTGTTGTTGTTGTTCGCGTGGTTCGGCTGGACGCGGAATCGGTTCTCGATGTGCGTGTCGAGCAGCGTTGGCATGTTCGAGGGTACGCGACGGGGTGGATAAACCCGACCGAAACGGGACGATCCTGATATATCTTTGACGGCTACGCCGGGTCGGTCCGTATGGATCGCGGAACGCCGGCCCCGCCGTGGCCCCACTGGTTTCGGCTCCTGTGCTACGGGCTGGTCGCGGTGATCGTCGTCGGAATGACCTACCGGACGCTCGAGGACTCGGCGTCGACTCGAGCGGCGCTGCAGGGAGTCGGCGGAATCGCCGTCCTGTGTCTCCTGCTTGGCTACCTGTACGTCTCGAAGACGCGTTGGCGCGACCGAAACGCGCTCTCTGGGCTGGCACTGCTCGCCTGTCTCGTGATCGTTGTCGGGATGCTGGCCGCGCTCGCGCCCGACGGTCGGTGGCTGGACCGCGAGTTCGGCGTCGTCGTTTCGGCCGTTGGCGTTGGAATAATCGGACTGTCCGCCTCCGGATACTGGGGGACAACGGGACGACGGAATCCGTTCGTCGCGGGAGCGATCTGCCTGCTCATCGGACTCCCGTACGTTCTCAAACCGGGTTCGATGGCCGAACTCGAGCGCCAGGCGGGAAACCGAGAGGCCGACTGATCAGGCGTCCCGTCCGAGTTCGGCGAGCAGGTGCGAGACGTGGATTCGATCGCTCGAGCCCTCGTGCATCTCGAACTCCACGTCGGCTGCCAGCCGGTGGGTTCGGGCGAGCTTCTCCCCCTGGTACCGTTTGCGCGCCACCCCGAGGACGAGATCCAGCACCTCCTGGCCGTCCAGCCCCTCGTCGACAAGGAGGTCGTCCAAGGTCTTCCGCGCATCCGTAAACTCGCCGCGTTCGGCGTCGTCGAGCATCCCCTCGACTTCGTCCTCGAGGCCGACCTCGCCGATCGTCTCGTAGGCCGCGCTCATCGTCAGCTCGCCCGCGTCCTCGACGGTGGTCTGAGCCGCGAGGATCGCCTGCCGGAGGTTGCCGTTCGCGTAGCCGGCGACGAACTCGAGGCCCTCCAACTCGTAGTCGACCCCTTCCGCCTCGACGATCCGCTCGAGGACCGCGACGGTCTCCTCGCTGGTCGGTGTCCGCACGGAGACGGGGAAACACCGCGAGCGGATCGGGGGAATAAGCTTCGTCGGCTGGCGGGTCGCGATAATAAACTGGGTTGTCCGGTGGTGTTGCTCCATGATCCGGCGCAGCGCCTGCTGGAAGTCCTCGCGGACGTCCTCGGCGTTGTCCAGCAGGATCGTCTTGTACTCGCCGGTCACGGGGGCGTAGCTGGCCGACTCCTTGAGCACGCGGTTGATCATGTCGCGTTTGGACATCGACGACCGTCCGGTCAGAAAGGATGCGAACCGGGGGTCGTTCTTGATCTCGGTTTTGGTCCGGCCGAAGAAGTCGGCGACGTTGATCTCGACCAGATCGTTGTCGGGGTCGTCGTGCGCTTCCCGTGCGAGCGCCCGTGCCGCCGCGGTCTTGCCGCTACCGGGCGGTCCCTGCAGGACGAGGTTCAGCGGCTCCTCGACGGCTCGCTCGAGGTACTCGCGAGCGTCGTCCTGTGGCAACTCGGCCAGCTCCGGGGCGTGGGTGTCAGTCCACAGCGGCGCGTCCATCGCTCGTCGGTAGGGGAGAGGGCGGTAAGAATCGGTCGGTCGAGTTCGCGTTACTCGTCCTCGCTTTCGTCGTCGTTACCGTTTTCCTCGTCTTCGTCCTCGTCGGCGGTCCCGACGTCGGCGATAGTGAACGTCTCCTCGACGGGTTCGTCCTCGTGCTCGACGGGCTCCGCGGCGTCGACGTCTTCGGGGTCGCCCTCGTAGACGACGGCCGTGAGTTCGTCGTCCTCGTCGACGCTGACGTCCTCGTCGAACGCAACGCTGACGTTCTCGTGTTCGCCGGCCTCGAGTTCGTCGCTGGTTCCGAGCACCTCGTCGTCGTCCTCGATCGCGACGAACCCGTCCTCGGGCGTGGCGACGTCGACGGTCACCTCCTCGGTATCGGCCTCGACGACCGTCACGGACGGATCGGCGTGGAACTCGAGGTCGATCTCGCCGACTTCGCCGTCGTCGTCGGTGTAGACGCCGATCGGCTGGGTGCCCGGTGGCGTTCCGCTCAGATCGACTTCGAAACTGATCTCGCGGTCCTCGCCGCCGTCGAGCTCGAGGATCTGCCGCTCGAGGACGGTTCCGTTCAGCCGGAACTCGACGACCTGTTGCTGGCCGAACTCCGTCGGGTTCCTGACCTCCGCGACGACCGCGATCGTCTCGTTGGTCGTCGCCGACTCGGGTGCGGTCATCGACTCGACGACGAACGAGTCCGAGACCGCCTCGTCGTCGTCCGGGGTCACCGACGCGGTGTCGCTAACCGGGTAGCCGTCCTCGAGGTAGGGCTGGTCCTCCTCGCCGTCGGTCTCGTAGTGAGTAAACGTCTCGTCACCGGTCGTGTCCTGGTGGACCGTCGCGGTCAGCTGGCCGACGAGATCGGTCTCGTTCTCCTCGCTCTCGACGGTGACGTTTTCGTGCGTTCCGTCCTCGAGGTACGAAGAAACGGCGAGTGGCTCCTCGTTCCCGTCGGTGATGACGACGAAGCCGCCGTCCGAGAGGGTAACCTCGTCGACGACGACGCTCACGCCGTCGCTCTCCTGGTCCTCGAAGGTAATCGACGCCGCCGGATCGTCGTCGACGCCGAAGATGACCGGGGCTTGACCGACGACGATACCCGCCGCGAGGACCACCGCGATCGCGATCAGAATGGCGGTAACACGTTTGACAGTTCCGAACGTCGGTCTCGAACTCATTTGGGGATGGTGTTGCTCGACACGTTGGGGCTGCAGGGACGTAAAACGCATAGTCCGTTCGTCGGGGCCGGAACGGCGTGGCCGATCCTCGTTCGCCCGTCGGATCCGAAGGCGGTTTAGTCTCAGCGCGTCGAACACGCAGTGATGCCACTGCGCGTGACGTTTCTGGGGACCGGCGGGGCCGTTCCGACGACCGAGCGGAATCCGAGCGGGATCTTCGTCGCCCGCGAGGGCGAGGGGCTGCTGTTCGACGCCGGCGAGGGGACCCAGCGCCAGATGATGCGCTTCGGCACGGGGTTTTCGATCACCCACATCTTCGTCACACACCTCCACGGCGACCACGTCCTCGGGATTCCCGGCCTGCTCCAGACGATGGACTTCAACGACCGCGAGGACGCCCTGGCGATCCACGGCCCTCGAGGCACCCGACGCGAGCTCGAGTCGCTGGTTCACGCGCTCGGCAACCGCCCCTCGTTTCCCGTGCGAATCGACGAGGTCGGGGGCGGTGACGTCGCCTACCGCGCCGACGAGTTCGAGGTTCGAGCGTTCGAAACCGACCACGACACTCGATCGATCGGCTACGCGCTCGTCGAGGACGACCGCAAGGGGCGGTTCGACCGCGAGCGCGCCGAGGAACTCGGCGTTCCCGTCGGCCCGAAGTTCTCGCGGCTCCACGAGGGCGAATCGGTCGAACTCGAGGACGGGACCGTCGTCGATCCGGAGCAGGTCGTCGGCGACCCCCGGCCCGGTCGCGCGATCGTCTACACCGGCGACACCCGGCCGACGGCCGCGACGATCGAAGTCGCCGACGAACCCGACCTGTTGATCCACGACGCGACGTTCGCCGACGACCGTGCCGACCGCGCCGCCGACACCGCCCACTCGACGGCCCGTCAGGCCGCCGAAATCGCCAACCGGGCCGGCGCGACACGTCTGGCGCTGATGCACCTTTCCTCCCGGTACGCCGGCGACATCTCGGCCCATCTCGAGGAGGCCCGCGAGGTCTTCGCGGGCGAGGTATTCGTTCCTGACGACGGGGCGACCGTCGAGCTCGAGTACCCGGACGCCTGAGCGAGTCCAACCGACGGGAGACCGTTCCGTACTGCGGTCGGCCGACAAGACTTTGTGGTGCTGTCACACAGTGACAGAGGTATCGATATGCAACCGTGTCAGAACTGTCAGGCGATCATCGACGAGTACCTCCTGGACAAACAACTCGAACCCCTGCGCGGACTCACGGTCGACGACTTCAACGTCTGTGCGGACTGCGTATCGGTCGTTCCCGACGCCTGCGTGGAGTGCAGCGGCGCGGTCTACGTTCCCCGAAGCGAACCCTCGACGCCCGACTACTGCCCGGCCTGTCGATCCGATCGGATCGAGCGCACGGGACGGGATCCCGGTTGGACCGTCGAGACGACCTCCTGAGGGACGGCCGTCCCCGGACCGCCCCGAGCTGGCTTCGGTCGCTGTGGATGGTGCTGATTTTGACCTCCGAAGAGTGGTGAAGATGATATCTGGCCGGAAAGAGTGGACGGTCTGGGAATATATAAGGTGAATATTCACTGTATGTACACAACGGTTATTACGTGGGATTCGCTCTCGACCATGTGAACAGTACGCACAGGAGTTCGGGCTGCGGTGCCGGCCCGCCGATTTGCCGCCGGCCGAGAGGCGGAGCGAACGGTGCGATCGTCCCGGATCCGACCGCCTGGATCCCGCAGCAACCGACGCGACGCGGCGATCGAACGACACGCGTCTTCCGGAGTTGAGAGATGGCTGCCCCATTCGATACCGAAACCGCATCCTCCGCGAACGACGGCGAACCGGTTCGACGGAGCGTCGAAGTCGAGTACTGGGTAATCGACGAGCGCGGTCGACTGACTGAGCCTGGAGACCTCCTCGAGGCGTCTCCGGGCGTCGAACGGGAGTTCGTCGCGCCGTTGCTCGAGATCAAGACGACGCCGTGTGAGTCGACGGACGAACTCCGCGACGAGCTGTTCGGCCGGTTGGGTCGCGTTCTTCGCCGGGCCGAGGACCGAGGGAAGCGACTCGTCCCGCTTGGCACTCCGATACACTTCGGTTCGATCGAGGACCGTCCGAACGAGCGCACGAGGATTCAGGACCGTGTCCTTGGTGAGAACTTCGAGTACGTTCGACACTGCGCCGGAACGCACATTCATATCGAACAGCAACCTGGACGCGAGATCGACAAGCTGAACGCCCTCGTCGCACTCGATCCCGCGCTGGCGCTGGTCAACTCCTCGCCGTACTTCGGCAGGACGAAGCTGGCTGCCGGCGCGAGATCGCAGCTGTACCGCCGGCTGGCCTACGCCGCTCTCCCCCACCAGGGGGAGCTGTGGCCGTACGTTCCCCACAGGGAAGCGTGGGCGAGGCGCGTCGACCGCTGCTACGAGGAGTTCCTGACCGAGGCCGTGATCTCCGGCCTCGACCGGCACATCGTCGAGTCATACTTCGAGCCGGAGGGGACGGCCTGGACGCCGATCAAGCTTCGCGATCGGTTCTCGACCGTCGAGTGGCGTTCACCTGACACCGCCCTTCCGAGCCAGGTCGTTCGACTCGCCGACGAAATCGCCGGTATCGTCGAGCACGCTACCCATGTCGACGTCCGCATCGAAGGAGAGACCGGCCGCGTAACGGACGATTCGATCGTTCTTCCGGAGTTCGAGGCGCTGAAATCGTACGTCGACGCCGCCATCCGGGACGGACTGTCGTCGGGCACGGTACGATCGTATCTGGAACGAATGGGATTCGACGTGGCGGCGTACGACCCGCTCTCCCACGAACTCCTCGCGACGGCGGAGCCGACGAGCTCCGAGGCGCGGGCGCTTCGCACCCAGTACGCGGAACGCCTCGAGCCGGATCTGTCTCGAGGCGCTCGTTCGACACCGATCGGTGGGCGAGAGCATTCGAACAACATCGACGAGAACTCGTATCGGTCCAATTCTCGGTGAGAACGGATGGGAGAGATACGACTCGCACTGTTGAACGCGGCTCACGAGGCGACTGATACGCGACGAAACTTCCGACGGGAGCTCGACGCCGAGCTGACGGAGTTTCACTGCCCGTCCGGCGAGTTTCCCGAGGACTTCCGCTACGACGGGTTCGTCGTCACCGGTTCGAGAGCGTCGGTCTACTGGGATCGGGAGTGGATCGGCCGGCTGAAGACCTGGACCGGCGATGCGATCCGGGCCGGGCTGCCGGCGCTCGGCGTCTGTTACGGTCACCAGCTCCTCGCGGACGTGATGGGCGGCCGCGTCAAAGCCATGGGTGAGTACGAAATCGGGTACCGAACGGTCGAACAGGACGGGGAGAACCGCCTTCTCGAGGGGATCGACGAAACAATGACCGTCTTTACCACTCACTCCGATCACGTCTGCGAGAAGCCGCCGGGTGCGACAGTGTTCGCCAAAAACAAGTACGGCATCCACGGCTTCCGGAAGGGCCGCGTCTTCGCCGTGCAGTTTCATCCGGAGTACGACATGCAAACGGCCGAATCGGTCACCGCAGGGAAGTCGGACCAGCTCTCGGAGCAGCGTATCGACGCGGTGCTCGAGGGGATCCATGCCGGAAACTACGACGCCGCCTGTGAGGCAAAGCGACTGTTCGATAACTTTCTCGCGTACGTAGAAGAGGTGCAAGCGGAACGACTCGTCGCGGACTACGGACCGGACGAGCCGTTCCGTTGACCGCGCCGGCCGGGGTGCCACCGTGGGCGTCGACTCAGTCGTGGCCGTACACCGGAACCGGTTCGTACGGCTCCTCGAGGTACTCGCGGTCCGACTCCGACAGCGAGATCTCGAGCGCCTCGACGGCCTGCTCTAAGTGCTCGACGCTCGAGGTGCCGACGATCGGCGCGGTCGTGTTCTCGTTCTCGAACTGCCAGGCCAGCGCGATCTGAGCCATCGTGACGCCGTGGTCGTCGGCGAGCTCCCCTACCCGCTCGTTGATCTCCTCGCTTGCCGGGAACTCGTGGTAGGGGACGCCGGCGTTCTCGACCTCGTGATCGGCCCGGGTGGTCGACCGAAACTCTTCGTGGGGGCGGGCGAGATAGCCCGCACCGAGCGGGCTCCAGGGCATCGTCCCGACATCGTAGGCGTCACAGACGGGGAACATCTCGCGTTCCTCCTCGCGGTAGGCCAGGTGGTAGAGGTTCTGCATCGTCTCGAACGGCGCGAGCCCCTCCCGTTCGCTCACCCGGCGGGCCTCGAGGAACTGGTGGGCCCACATCGAGGAGGCTCCGAGGTGGCGAACCTGCCCGCGCCGAACCGCGTCGTCTAAGGTCCACATCGTCGTCTCGATCGGGGTCTCGTAATCCCAGCGGTGGATCTGGTAGAGATCGAGCGTGTCCATCCCCAGGCGATCGAGCGAGGCCTCGAGCTCCTGTTCGATCGTCTTCCGCGAGAGCCCCTCGGCGTTAGGGTGGTCGTTCGCACCCGGAAACCGAACCTTCGAGGCGACGACGAACTCGTCGCGGTCGTAGTCGGCCAGCACGCCGCCGAGAATCGCCTCGCTCTCGCCTGCCGAGTAGACGTTCGCCGTGTCGAAGAAGTTGATCCCCAGGTCGATCGCTCGCTCGACGAGTTCGCGCCCTTCCTCCTCGTCCAACATCCAGTCCTGACCGCTGCCGAAGCTCATACAACCGAGACAGATCTTGCTCACTGTCATGCCGGTCGAGCCGAGCGTCGTGTACTCCATCGAACTGGTCGATGGACGTCACGTGCAAATACCTACCGCTGCTGCACTCTCGTTATTTTCTTTCAGTCTAAGATTCACGATCCAGGCCGTTAGCGTCCAGAAAAGCTATATATTTGTTTCTGATAGAACTAATCACCGATCTCTCTTGTTGGATAGTCTATCTGATATCACGACCGTCCTCTTCCCTGCCGTGTACGTGCTGTTCTTTCTGGGGACGCTCGGCGTCCTCGCGTTTGCCAGCCGTCGGTACGCCCGGAAGGTCTGGCTCGCGGGCTTCTTCGCGACGCTGCTGGTCGTCACGCTAGTCGGAATGCCGCTGCTCCCGGTCGTCGATATGCACAAGTTCGCCCAGCCGTCCGCGGAGGAAGAGACCTACTACGAGGTCCGAGTCGTCGACGCGTCGGGCGAGGAGCTCCGGTTCGACGACCGCGCGACGCCGCCGACGACGGGTACCCGAACGTCGACGGTCGCCGGACAGATGGCCGACGAGTACACCGACGAACAGCGCCTCGAGATGGGTGAGTTCTACCTCGAGAACGCCAGGGAGCACCGTCAGATGGTCGAGTCCGGCGATCGGTCGGTAACCGACCGACTCCAGCCGCCGCGGTACGTTGACGACCGGGCGTGGACCGCCACGGAGCTCGAGGAGCACGAGCCGTTCGAGGCGATCCGAATCTACGAGCGCACGGTAGTCTACAGCGACGACAACACGGCAGTCGAGACGAACGAGGAGCGACCCCGAGTGACGATCGATCCGACCGACGGAACCGTCACCGAACACGAGGAGAGACGATGAGCGCGTTCATCAACTACGTCGCCGACGACGTCCGCGGATCGCCGCTCAACCTTGCCGTCGTCCGCGTGCTGCTGGGGACGTACGTCATCTGGCGCGTGCTCTCGCTCGAGTGGGCGGCTTACGGAGAGTGGCCCGACTTCCACGTCGACGAGACGATCGGCTTCCTCCACCAGGACTTCTTTTTTGCGCTGTTGCCCTATCAGCAGTGGGTCGTCGCCGGATTGTTGGTGCTTTTCGTCGTCGGCTATCGAACCCGCTGGACCGGCGGACTGGCGAGTCTTCTGTTGATGCACATGCTGTCGGTCAAGGCGACGATCTATCTGGCCGGCACCGTCGAGTCGCTGTTCGTCTGTGCGTATCTGATCCTCATGTTCGCGCTGTTCGCCGAGGACGACCGGCTGTCGGTCGATGCGTTCCGCAGGACGAGCGACCGCTCGCTCGAGGAACTGAACGCCGTCCTGACCGGTGAGACGAACCGAGCTTACAGGACGCGCGCCCTCAAGTGGGGGCTGCTCGCGGTCGGGATCGTCTACGTCGGCTCGGCCTGGGGGAAGGCGCTGAACGGGCCCCTCGAGATCTGGCTCTCGGGCGCCGAACTCCAGCGGGATATCCTCTTTTATGGCGAGATGACCGGTATCGAACGCCCCGCCGGCGTCCCGATCGTCGAACACGAGTGGTTCGCGTGGGCCGGCTTCGTCGGGACCGCGCTGGTCCAGGTGTCGCTGCTCGCTGCCGTTGCTCTCGGAGTCTCGGTGACGCTTCCGATCCTCGGAATCATCGGCTTTCACGTCTCGGTGATCCTCACGCTGGGCCTCTACTTCATCGACATGATCCTCGTCCTCTCGCTGTTTGCCGCCTGGGACGTCGCCTACCGGCGACTCGCGGTCGACGCGGACGACGAGGCGACGGTGGTGTACGACGATCGTTGCCGTGCCTGCACCCGTGCGCTCGTTCCGCTGGTCCACCTCGACGTCACCGACTCGGTTCGGTTCGTTCCGCGATCCGACGCCCCCGCCGAGCTGGTCGACCGCGACGCCGACGAGCGCGAGGCGGCGCTGTTCCTGTCGCACGACGGCGAGGTTTCCGAGGGGTACGAGGCGTTCCGTCGGCTGCTCGGGCGGTTTCGGCTATTGACACCGATCGCGTGGGGACTGGGAGTATCGCCCGTTCGAGCGGTCGGAACCCGCCTCTACGAGCGCGCCGTCCCCGATCGTCCTCGAGGGACTCCGGACGCTCCGGAACCCGGACGCTCCTGAGAACCCGATCGCCGCGTCGGATTTATACCCGGGTCGACCCTATGGCCCGCCGTGAGCACGCGAACGAGTGCGCTCGACGCGGTCGTCTTCGGCGTCGACGTTCAAAGCGGCGACGTGCGCGGGGACGCGCCATCGTACGCGCTGGTCGTCTACGACGGTGAGGACGTCAGCCGGGACGTCGTGACGCACCGGAAACTCAGGCGGCTGATCGACGACGAGGAGCCGGCTATCGTCGCCACGGACAACATGTACGAGCTCGCGGCGGACAAGGACCAGCTGATCCACTTCCTGGGGTCGCTGCCCGCCGGAACGAAGCTCGTTCAGGTGACCGGCGCCGAACAGCCCGAGCCGCTCTCTCGCATCGCGAAACGCCACGGGATCCCCTACGGCAAGCAGCCGATGAAGGAGGCCGAGGCCGCGGCTCGGCTGGCGGCGCACAACGTCGGTCACGAAGTCTCGGCCTTTACCGATACGACGACGGTCAAGGTCTCTCGGGGTCGCTCGACCGGCAGCGGCGGCTGGAGCGAGGACCGATACACCCGACGCATCCACGGCTCGGTCCGGAAACGGGCCCGCGAGGTCGAGTCCGAACTCGAGGACGCGAACCTCGAGTACGACCGCGACGTGCGAGAAGCCTACGGCGGCTTTGCAAACGCCGTTTTCACCGTCGAGGCCCGCCCGCAGGATATCCCCGTCTCACGGAACCGCGCGGGCGACGTCCGGGTCGAGATCGAACGCGAGCGCCGCGACGGGATCGAGTTCCGCCCGCTGGCCAAGCGACGGGACCACGTCGTCGTCGGCATCGATCCGGGAACGACGACCGCGGCCGCGATCGTCTCGCTCGAGGGCGAGGTGTTAGACATCTGGAGTTCGCGCACGAGCGACACCGCGGACGTGATCGAGTGGATCGTCGAACGGGGTCGACCGATCATCGTGGCCGCGGACGTGACGCCGATGCCCGAGACGGTCGAGAAGTTCCGCCGGAGCTTCGACGCCGCGGGCTGGGTTCCCGACAGTGATCTACCGATCGACGAGAAACAACACCGGACCCGCGAGCACCCATACGACGACGACCACCAGCGCGACGCAATGGCGGCCGCGCTGTTCGCCGTCGACGCCCACGAGGATCAGTTCGAGCGCATCGCCGAGCGGATCCCGCCGGGGATCGACCGTGGCGAGGTCACGGCGCGGGTCGTCGCCGGCGAGGAGAGCGTCGAGGCCGTCCTAACCGATCTAACCGAGGACGATGACGGCGAGGAGGAGTCGACCGAGCACGAGCCCCGCGAGCTGACCGAGGAGGAACGGAAGATCAAGGACCTGAAGAAACGGGTCGAACGGCTTCAGTCCCACGTCGGAACCCTCGAGGATCGGCTCGAGGAGAAAGACGAACGCATCCACGAGCTCGAGAACAGTCTCAGCGGCGCCCGCCGCCAGGAGCGAAAGGAGGTTCGCAGGGATCGAGAGGTCTCGAGGCTCGACCGCAAGGCCGACCGGCTCGAGCGCGAGCGCGACGAGGCCCGCGAGGAGGTCGAGACTCTCAAGGGGAAGGTCGAACGGATGAAAGCCCTCTGGAAGCTCGATCACTCGAACTTCAGCGACGTCTCCGCGGAAAAGGAGGGGCTCGTCCCCGTCAAGGTCGTCGAGAAGTTCACCAAGGGGGCGATCCGCGAGGCGGACGAGCAGTACGGCATCGCCGCCGGCGACGTCGTCCACCTCCGGGATGCCAGCGGCGCGGGTCGCTCGACGGCGGAGCTACTCGCGGGGTTCGAACCGCGGGTCGTGCTGAAGGAGGGCGGGCTGTCCGACGTGGCCGACGAGATCCTCTTCGACCACGAGATCCCGGTCGGTCCGGCCGACGACGTCGCGATGCAGGAGGTCGACGAACTTGCGGTTGCCCGGGAGGACGACGTCGAGGCCGTGATCGACGACTGGCACGACCGCGCCGAAGAGCGGACTCGCGATCGAAAGGCGGAGATGGTCGATCAGCTCATCAGCGAACACCGCGCGGGTGACAACGAAGTGTGACCGCGTTTCGGGCTCGAGGTGGGGTCGACGAACCGGTCGTTCACATCATACCGAACTGCCGAAACACGCTCGAGACGAGCGCCTTGACGACGAGACCGAGCCCGAGGAGGACGAACGCCAGCCCGGCGGCGACCAGCAAACTCTCGTACGCGATAACCGCTATTCCGACCAGCAAGAGCGCGATACCGGCGATTCCGAGCGGACCGAGATGCCTCAGCATACGCTGGACTGGTCAGGGCAGAGAGATAAGCGACGTGGTTCGTCACGGGTACAGACCGGGAGTCGGGGCAATTCGGCCGGGAAATCGATAAAGGATTAAACCGATCGAACGCGAAGCCCGCGATATGAGCGACGACGGTGACGGCGGTCGGAACGACCTTCGGATGCCCGACGAGGACGAGGTGTTCGCGACCGTTACCAACATGCTCGGGGCGAACCGCGTCAAGGTACGGTGTGCCGATGGAACCGAACGGACCGCACGCATCCCCGGAAAGATGCAAAAGCGCATCTGGATCCGTGAGGACGACGTCGTCCTCGTCGAGCCCTGGGACTGGCAGGACGAGAAGGCTGACATCACCTGGCGCTACGAGAAGAGCGAGGCCGACCAGCTCCGGCGCGAAGGCCACATTCAGTAGTTTCGGTTTTTACGCTTCGTTTGCGTTCCGCTCGAGCGTCGTAGCGACGGCGTCGTTTCGTTCGCGTTCTTCGGGACCTGCAGTCGCAAAACAGAGGCGTTATCGCGCGTCGACGCGGATTCGGACGGTGCCGATGCCGGGAACCTCGAGTTCGGTCATCCGGCCGTGAAGCTCGCGGGCCAGCGCCGGGGCTCCGAGTCGAAAGACCAGCGCCGCGGCCGCGACGGCGCCGACGGCGGCGGCGACGGTCAGTGGGTAGCTGATCGCGACGAGCAGCCCCATCGCCGCGAGGACGAAGAGGAACCCGCCGCCGATCGAACCCGACCTCGCGGTTCGTTCTCGAGTCGATTCGGCCGACTGGGGGTGGAAGTATCGCGTCATGAGTGGTTTCGGTTCGAAGTACGCGCTCGACGCATATAACCTTTCACCCTATTGGTATTTTTAGTCAAGTGCTACCACGAGACACCCAATATTTCGCACCGTGATGGGCTGTAGAGCTATGTAACGTGTACCATGGTAGTCCGTGTCTGCATCTCGCAATAGTTACACATCTTGCCGGAACGATCATGTGGTACCTCCGTTTCGGTCGATCCAAACCGGACGAACGGAGCGGTCGCTCGAGGACTCGAGTCGAGCCCGTCGTCCCGAGTCGAAACGAGCGCGGAAAACGAGGTCGTGGATCCAAAGGGTCGATCGGTCGTGGCGTATCGTCGACGAGCGACCGGCGGTTCAGACGGTCTCCTGTAACCGTGTACCGAAGCGACCGCGGAACGGCTCGGGGTCTTCGGAACTGACGTACGGGAGCCCGTCTCAGAGGTCGGCGACGTCTTCGATGGCGTCGGTCAGCGCCTCGATGCTCTCGACGTCGTGTTCGCCCATGTGGCCGATGCGGAACGTTTTCTCGCCGAGCTGCGAGCCGTAGCCGTTCGAGAAAGCCATGTCGTACTCCTCGCTGACGGCGTCGATGGTTTCGGCGACGTCGATCCCCTGCGTATTTTCGATACAGCTCACCGTCTGTGACTCGTAGCCCTCCTCGGGGAACATTCCGAAGTGTTCGCGGGCCCACTCGCGGGTGTACTCGGCCATCTCGCGGTGTCGCTCGCTTCGAGCCTCGTGGCCCTCCTCGAGCATGTGTTTCATCTGCTTTCGGTAGGCGAGCATGATCGGGATCGCGGGCGTGGAGTGGGTCTGGCCCTTCCGGTCGTAGTAGTCGATCGTTCGCTGGAAGCCGCCGTACCAGGAGGCGGAATCTTTCTCCAGTTCGCGCTCGTAAGCGTCGTCGCTGACGGCACAGATCGCCAGTCCGGGCGGCATCGCGAACGCCTTCTGGGAGGACGCGAAGATGACGTCGACGTTGTGTTCGTCGATGTCGACGTAGTCGCCGCCCAGCGACGACACCGCGTCGACGACAAAGTAGGTGTCGGGGTACTCGGCGACGACGTCGCCGATCTCCTCGATCGGGTTCCGAACCCCGGTCGAGGACTCGTTCATCACGCAGGCGACGACGTCGTAGTCGGTCTCGCTCGTCTCCAAGGCCTCGCGGATGTCCTCGGGTTTGACCGCCCGTCCCCACTCGTACTCGAGTCGGTCGACGTTCTTTCCGAGGCGCTCGGCGACGTTGGCGTGGCGCTCGCTGAAGCTCCCGCAGGTCGCGACGAGGATGTTCTCGTCGACGAGGTTGAGCGTCGAGGCCTCCCAGAACTCGGTGCCGGAGGCTGTCAGAACGACGACGTCGTTGTCGGTGCCGAGGAACTCCTTCGTGTCCTCGACGACGGTCGTATAGAGGTCGGTCATTCGGTCCATCCGGTGGCCGAACATCGGCTCGCACATCGCCTCGATGACGTCCTCGCGCACCTCGGTCGGGCCGGGAATGTACAGCGTCTTGTCGGGATAGTCGTCTCCGTATTCGCGTTTTTCGGTCACGTAACCACCTGAGTACGGTCCACTGCGTCGCGAGGCGGTATGGTAGTTGTCATCTACCCGCGGCTAAAGCCGTGGGCTTCCGCGCTGTACCGTTGTGAATGCCACAGGACCGGAGGGATCGTCGTGGTCCGGACCGAACGGAGCGGTCGTCGCTTCGGCGACGCTACTGACACATCGTCTCACTTGCCGACCCAGCCGTAGTCCGGCGTCTCGTCGTCTACAAGACCGTCGGCTCGGTTCCGATCGGCGTCGGCAGTGGCAGTGTCGTCTGTCGACGAGCCCTCGCAGTACTCACAGCGGTCGGCGTCGACCGCGACCCGGGTGCCACAGTTCGAGCAGTTCGTCTTCGACGCTACCGCGGTTCCATCATTGCCGATCGTCTCGAGGACGTGGTCGAGTTTCGCGTGGAGGAACACCAGCGAGACCAGTCCGGAGGCCGGGAGGAACGCGGCCGTTCCGAGGTTCGAACCGACGAGCGCTCCGTTCGGCCCGTGGCAGACGACTTGTCGTGTGCTGAACGGTCGAGCGCCGCCGCTCAGTCAGCCGACTGCGCCCGGCCGGCGTAGCTGTCGGTACCGGCTACGTAGACGTTGCCGTCGACGACGATGTCGCCGGCTCTGGCTGCCGCGGCCGCGGGTCGGGTCGGGCCGTAGCCGACCACGGGCGCGCCGAGCTTCCAGAGCGCGCCGATCTTGCACAGCGCGAACCCAGCGATGATCAACGCGAACCCGCCGACCGTCGCGAGCGTGATCGTCTCGCCGAGCAGCGCCCAGCCGACGATCGCCGCGATGACGGGCGAGGCGTAGTTGACGAGGCTGAGTTCGCTCGCGCCGACGCGCTCGAGCAGGACGAAGTACGCCAGGAAGCCGCCCGCGGTGGAGACGATCGCGAGGTACGCGAGTGCCGCGGTCGTCTCGGCCGTCAGCGCGGCTCGGAGTCCGGCGGCGCTCTCGCCCGGGTGGGCGACGCTCAGCGCGTGGAGCATGGCGGCGCCGACGGCCATCGCCCACGTCTGGAGCGGGAGCAGCGGCAGCGTCCCTCGAGTACGTTCGGTCAGCACCGAACCGATCGCGAACACGAGCGACGAGCCGAACAGGAGGGCAACGCCGACGACCTGTCCGTCGAGCGAGCCGCCCGACAGGGCGATCATGACGACGCCGGCCAGTCCGAGTCCGAGTCCGACGACCGCCGGCGCTCGGATCCGCTCGCGGGGCAACAGCGCCAGCGCGAGCGGGGGCGTCACGATCGGCGTCAGGCTGAGCACGATCGCCGCGACCGCGCTCGAGACGTACGACTGTCCGAGAAACATGAGCCCGTAGTGGCCGCCGACGATCAGACCGCCCGAAACGATAATCGTGACCCAGTCTGCTCTGGTTCGCGGTCGCCACTCGTAGCCGAGCGCGGCGATGGCCGCGACGAACAAGAGGACCGCGCCGTCGAGTCGGAGCGCGGCGAAGAGGATCGGCGGCAGTGTCTCCAGGCCGACCTCGACCGCGCCGAAGGCGGTCCCCCAGGCGACCGCGAGCGCAACGAAGAGGAAGATATCTCGCTGTGAAGTCATTTTATCACGAAACGTCCCGGGGGGATTTGTATTTTGATATTCGGGTGTAGAGTGGTGCTACGTGCCGAATCCGGGGAGAATTGCTAACCAGGAACACGGGAAGAACGGTGTATGTTAGTAACTAATACGGAACGAATTTCCGGCACGAACGCCGGCGGCCTCGAGTCGGGGGACGAGGTCGATCCGGCGGGTGTGCCGGCGGGCGTCCTTGACAGTGGTCAGAAAGGTTTGGAAGCGAAACAAACGACCGCGATCCAGTCGTTGCTCGAGCACCGAGCGCGACCGACGACCCCGACGTTTGGACCGTAGCGCGGTCGCTCGAGGGAGCTATCGCTCCGTCGTTGCGGACGTTGCAAAAATGGATAAATCGTTGCGCGAGGCGAGTGGGTTACTCGTCTTCGTCGTCGCCGACGAGCTCGTCGTCGCCGTTCTCGTCGTCGGCACCGTTCTCGTCGTCAGCGCCGTTCTCGTCGTCGGCACCGTTCTCGTCGTCAGCGCCGTTCTCGTCGTCAGCGCCGTTCTCGTCGTCGGCACCGTTCTCGTCGTCGGCACCGTTCTCGTCATCAGCGCCGTTCTCGTCATCGGCACCGTTCTCGTCGTCGGCGCCGTTCTCCTCGTCGTCGCCGTTCTCGTCGTCAGCGCCGTTCTCGCCTTCCTCGATCTCGAGGGCGCCGCGCATCGCGTTGTCGTGGGGACGGCAGACGTACTCGGCCATCTCGTCGCTGGCCTCGAACTCGAGGAACTGGTCGTCGCCACCTTCCTCGGCGTTGTCGGTCGAGAGGTCGTCGACGACGTCGTCGTCCTCGTCGACGATCTCGATGTTGTGCTGGGTGCCGTCGCCCTCTTCCCAGCCGATCTCGTACTCCTCGCCTTCCTGGAGGATCAGCGTGGGGTTCTCCTCGCCGTCGATGTCTTCGGGCTCCTCGCCTTCCCAGCCGGCGGAGTCGCCGTAAAAGACGATACGCTCGCCGGGCTCGATCTCGACACCGTCGCCGTTGGCGCCGTTCTCGTCGTCGTCGTCGTCGCCGTTCTCGTCGTCGTCGCCGTTGCCACCACAGCCTGCAACAAGCGTCGTCGCAGCCGCAGCACCCGTGACCTTCATCGCGGTCCGTCGCGAAATGCCGTTATCTCGTGTCATCACCGATGGGTTGGGACCGAGTACATAAAAATTGCAACCCTCCATCCGAGCGTCGCCATGAGGTCTCATACCACGGATTTCGGTAATATCGGTCGGACCGATTCACCCTCGAAATCGGAGGTGTCGATCAGCCGTCACCGCCGTCGCTCGCACGAAACCGCTCACTGCGATCGACCGACAGCCGCAAAAAGATGGGAACGGCGATGAGCGCAATCAGAATTTCGAGGCCGCCGACGGCGAGAAACGCTGAACCATAGCCGTAGCTGCCGGCGACGGTCCCGCCGATCAGGAATCCGCCGAGAAAGCCGAGGCTTCCGGCGAGGTTGAAGCCGGCCATCGCAACGCCGCGCTCGCGCTCGCGAGCGATGTCGGTGACCAGTGCCATCGTCGCCGGCGAGACCAGCGCGCCGAGGACGCCGACGGCGACCATCGCGGCGGCGGCGGTCGCGACCGACGGGGCGGCGCCGACCGCGAGGATGCCGACGCCGTAACACAGCGAGCCGACGACGATCGGGATCGTTCGCCCGATCCGGTCCGAGAGCACGCCCATCGGATACTGCAGCAGGGCGAAGGGAGCGAAAAAGCACGCGAGCATGAGCCCGGTCGCGCCGGGATCCAGCCCAAACGCATCTTGGAAGTACAGCGTCCCGACCAGCGCGAAGAAGCCGGCCGTCAGCCGATCGACGAACCCGAACGCGTATGGGATCGTCAGTGTCGGCCGCCGTCGAACTCCCTCGAGGAGGACTCGAGCGGACCGTCGACCGCCGCCGGTTCTGTCGGGGGCGAACGAGACCAGTACGCCGACACAGACCAGCAGGGCGGACGCGACGATCAGCGGCGCGAGGGGATGGAGTTCCGTCAGCTGTCCGCCGACGGGAGCGCCGAGGGCGGCCCCGAGCCCGATCGCGATCCCCGCCGCGCCCATGTTCCGGCCGTGGCCGCCCTCGAGGTCCATCAGCATCGTCATCGTCAGCGAGAACGCGCCGATCGTCATCGCCCCCTGGAAGAGCCGCAGGACGAGTACGCCCTCGAACGGGACGCCTCCGAGGAGGGGTGCGGCGGCGAGGGCGGCGTAGCCGACCGCGCCGGCCAGCGCCCCGGAGACGATGAGGGGGCGGCGACGGCCCATCGCGTCGCTCGCGAGCCCCCAGACGCCGACGAAGGCGACGTAGGCGGCGAACTCGCTCACCAGAAACCACATGCTCGCGTCCAGCGCAGTTTCGGCGAACGGCGAGGCCGTCGCCTCGGCGCCCAGCGTCTCGACGAGCGTCGCGACGCCGGGGTAGAGCAACAGCTGCGAGAACAGCACCGCGAAGACGACCGCCGCGAGGAGGATCCGGTCGCGGTCACTCGAGTGCACGGCCCCTGGTTCGCACTCGTCGCCTATGAAGCCGTTCGTCCGGTCCGCTTCGGGCCTGCGGTTTTTGCCGTTACTGGGACGCATATGAACGTGGAGAAGTATGCGTACTAAACATGAGTGACGACGAGAGCGACGGGCGCAGCGCCCGGTCCGAGCCGCGATTCGGAACCCGCAGCGTCCACGCCGGACAGTCGCCGGATCCAGCGACGGGCGCGATGGCACCGCCGCTCTACCAGACGACCTCCTACGTCTTCGACGACGCCGACGCCGCCGCGGAGCTGTACGCCCTTGAGGGTGAGGGGTACATCTACTCGCGGATCGCCAACCCCACAGTACGCGTGCTCGAGGATCGCCTGGCTTCCCTCGAGGGGGGCGCGGGCGCGGTCGCGACCGGCAGCGGGATGGCCGCCCTCGACTCGGCGGTGTTGATCCTCGCCGAGGCGGGCGACAACGTGGTCTGTTCGACGGACACCTACGGCGGAACGACGGCCTACTTCTCGAAGACCGCCACTCGACGGGACATCGAGACCAGGTTCGTCTCGACGCTCGAGTACGAGGTCTACGAGGAGGCGATCGACGAGGACACCGCGTTCGTCCACGTCGAGACCGTCGGCAACCCCTCGCTGGTGACGCCCGACTTCGAGTGCGTCGCCGAGATCGCCCACGACAACGGCGTCCCGCTCGTGGTGGACAACACGTTCGCGACGCCGGCGCTGTGTCGCCCGCTCGAACACGGCGCCGATGTCGTCTGGGAGTCGACGACGAAGTGGCTCCACGGCTCGGGCACGACGGTCGGCGGGATCCTCGTCGACGGCGGCTCCTTCCCCTGGGGCGAGCACGGCTACGACGAGATCGCCGGCCAGAACGCCGCCTACCACGACGTCGACTTCTCGCGGGACTTCCCCGAGGCGCCCTTCGCCGCGGCTGCGCGATACCGCTCGCTGCGGAGCCTGGGCAACCAGCAGTCGCCGTTCGACGCCTGGCAGACCCTGCAGGGCCTCGAGAGTCTCCCCGTGCGCGTCGAGAAACACTGCGAGAACGCCGCCATCGTCGCCGACTACCTGGCCGAACACGAGGACGTCGCCTGGGTCACCTATCCGGGACTCGAGTCCCATCGGACCCACGACAACGCCTCCCAGTACCTCTCGGATTACGGCGGGATGATCGCGTTCGGGCTCGAGGGGGCGGGTGAGCGCGGCGGGTACGAGGCCGGGAAGACCTTCTGCGAGAACGTCGAGGTCGCCCAGTTTCTCGCGAACATCGGCGACGCCAAGACGCTGGTGATCCATCCCGCGAGCACGACGCACGGTCAGCTCACCCCGGAAGAACAGGAGGAAGCCGGCGTCACGCCGGACCTCGTCCGGATGTCCGTCGGGATCGAAGACCCCGCGGACATCCTCGCCGACCTCGAGGGAGCGATCGACGAAGCTACACGCGCGGCTCGCGAGGGATAACCCGTGACGACGAAGGAGACGATTGACCTCGGGGAGTTCCAGTTCCTCTCGGGGGAGACGATCCCGAGCCTCGAGGTCGCCTACGAGACCTACGGCGAGTTCACCGGCGACAATGCGGTGCTGATCTGCCACGCCCTGACCGGCAGCGCCCACGTCGCCCGTCGCCCCGACGCCGGCGATGGGACCGCGGGCCAGGCTCGAGCCTGGTGGGGCGACGTCGTCGGCCCGGGGAAGGCGATCGACACCACCGAGTACTACGTCGTCTGTGCGAACGCGCCGGGCTCGTGTTACGGGACGACGGGTCCCTCGAGCACGAACCCCGAAACCGGGGACCCGTACGGTACCGACTTTCCCCCGGTGACGATCGGGGACTGGACCCGCGCTCAGCGGCGGCTGCTCGACGAACTCGGTGTGGGGCGACTCCGCGCCGTGGTCGGCGGCAGCGTCGGGGGGATGAACGTCTTGGACTGGCTCCGACGCTACCCCGACGACGTCGACCGGGCCGCGGGGGTCGCGACGGCAGCCAGGCTCGACGCCCAGTGTCTCGCGCTCGACACCGTCGCCCGCCGGGCGATCACGGGCGATCCCAACTGGAACGGCGGCCACTACTACGGCGGCCCCGAGCCCGAGGAAGGGCTGGCCCGCGCCCGCCAGATCGGCCACATCATGTATCTCTCGAAGTCCTCGATGGCCCGGAAGTTCGGTCGGCGGTCGGCGGGCCGCGAGACGGTCCACGAGACCCCGCCGGATCCCGCGGCCGCCTTCTTCCCCTACCGCGAGGTCGAGTCCTACCTCGACTACCAGGCCGACAAGTTCACCGACCGGTTCGACGCGAACAGCTACCTCTACCTGACCCGCGCGATGGACGACTTCGACCTCTCCGCCGGCTACGAGTCCGACGCCGACGCGCTTGCGGCGTTCGAGGGCGAGCTGCTGCTCCTCTCCTTTACCGGCGACTGGCACTTCACCGTCGAGCAGGCCGAGATCGTCGCCGAGGCCGCCCGCGAGGCCGACGTCGACGTCGCCCACCACGTCGTCGACTCCGACCACGGCCACGACGCCTTCCTCGTCGAACCCGAGAAGGTCGGGCCACCGCTGTCGGAACTGCTCGAGAGCGGGCTCTCCGGACGGACGATCACGGACACGAACCCCGAGACCGAAAGCGTCGACGACTCGTTCGCGCCGGTGCATACGAGTCTTTTCTCGAAGTGATTCCGCGGGCGAACTACGGAGTCGGCTCGTCAGTCGCCACGGGCGGCCGACGGCTGCTCGGCCGGAACGTACTGCTCGCCGAGTCGGCGGTCGTCGCGGCGTCGGCCCACCCACCGTTCCAGGTCCCGCGCGAAAAGCGAGAGACCGGTTAG
>PWMF01000017.1 GCA_003559215.1 Natrialbaceae archaeon | reverse complement strand
CGTGGGTGAACGTGCCGTCGCAGTCCTCGCCGACGAAGGTCACCCGTTCGGACGTCCGTTCGACGACGGTCGCGAGCGCGCTGCCGTCGCGGTAGTGGTATCTGATCGTCGTTCCGAGGTGAAGGGTTTCGGCGGTCACGCCGAGCGAGGTTCCGTATGGGACCATATCCTATTCATACTCGAGGGAAACATAATTCTTGTGTACTAGTGGTTGGAATTATAGTACCAGCTCGGGTCAGATATTCGACTTGAGTATATAATGGGTCAAAGTTGCATATTCGCACAGCTGAAGAGTATTGGCCACACCTATTGCAATCAACCACCCGATAAGTGTTCTCGGGCGACATTCTATAATCGGGGGTGAGAGCTCGTACAGAGGAGTACGTCAGTACTCGAGCAGTTCCGTGTCAAAATTCTCCCTGACTGTGCCAGAAGACTGCTTTACTCGCCGTCTTCGGTGTTTCCGCCCCCGCTGTCTTCGTCATCCTCCGCGTTATTTTCCTCACTTCCTTCATGGTCGTCGGTCGCGTCGGTATCACTTCCCTCACCCTCATCGTCACCATTTCCCGAACCGTCCTCCTCATCTTCGTCTTCGTCATCTACGTCCTCATCATCGTCCGCGTCGTCGTCATTTCCCGAACCATCCTCCTCGTCAGCGTCTTCGTCCTCGTCGCCGTCCGCGTCGTCACCATTTCCCGAACCGTCCTCCTCGTCAGCGTCTTCGTCATCTACGTCATCATCATCGTCCGCGTCGTCACCATTTCCCGAACCGTCCTCCTCATCTTCGTCTTCGTCATCTACGTCATCATCATCGTCCGCGTCGTCGTCATTTCCCGAACCATCCTCCTCGTCAGCGTCTTCGTCATCTACGTCCTCATCGTCGTCGACCGGCTCATCATCGTCGTCCGTCGGCTCGTCGTCATCATCGACTGGTTCGTCGTCATCGTCAGCCGGCTCGTCGTCGTCGTCATCGTCAGCCGGCTCGTCGTCGTCGTCATCGTCAGCCGGCTCGTCGTCGTCGTCATCGTCAGCCGGCTCATCGTCGTCATCGACCGGTTCGTCGTCATCGTCCGCCGGCTCGTCATCATCGACCAGTTCGTCGTCATCGTCCGCCGGCTCGTCATCATCGACTGGTTCGTCGTCATCGTCCGCCGGCTCATCGTCGTCATCGACCGGTTCGTCATCACCGTCATCGTCCGGCTCGGCAACATCGTCGTCCTCCTCTTCCTCCGGCTCGTAGGACTCCTCGTCCAGATCCCCGATCTCGAGTACGTACGACGCCGTTCCCTCGCAGTTGCTCAGCGGGAACGAGTAAACGGCACTCTCGCCCGGTTCGGGGCTTTGCTCGTCGGCGAAGTGGATGCTCGCGAGTTCGGCGCCGTCCTCGTCGTAGACCCGCGCCTCCATGTCGACGGTGAGCTCCTCGTCGCCGACGTTCTCGAGTTCGGCGTGGACGTTACACTGGTCGCCCGGCGGGTCGTCCGCCCAGGTGAAGGTATGGCGCAGGGCCTCGAGGGTATCGCTGGCGGCGCCGGAGAAAATGACTTCTCCGGCGATCGACTGGTCCTCGTACTGATCCTGTTCGTCCTCAGCCTCGTCGGCTTCGTCGTCCCCGTCGTCCGACTCGTCATCGGCGTCGTCCCACTCCTCCGGTCCGTCGCCGTCCCTGGCTGACTCGTTGCTCGACTCGTCGTCCTCGTCGTCCTCGATGGCGCTACAGCCCGCCAGGATAGCCGAAAGTGATACCCCCGCAGCCGTACTGAACTCGCGCCGGTTTAGATCCATGTGACTCTCGTAGTGACCGCCCGCTGATTGTCTCTCGATACGCGTCCTCTGGGTCGGAGGTTCGGAGCTCCCCCGTGTTTAGCTCGTCGGATCCGCCCAGGAGCATTCAGCGTACTGATATCACCGAGAGGTACTATTCCTTCTGCAAGCACTGTCAGCCGCTCAAGAAGAAACCGGATCGATCCGGTCCTCGCGGTCCGCCTCGTAGATCCGCTCGATCCGGTCATCGAACCGGTCGAGAATGACCCGGCGTTTCTTTTTCATCGTCGGTGTCAACATGTCGTTCTCCTCGGTGAACTCCCGCGGGACGAGTTCGAACCGTTTGATCGTCTCGTGTTTCTCGAAGTCCTCATTGACCTCGGCGACCGTCTCGCCGACGTACTCCCGGACGCGCTCGTCGTCGCACATCGCTTGCGGATCCTCGGGGAGGTCGATCCCTTCCTCGTCGGCCCACTCGCGGACGTGGTCCGCGTTGGGAACGAGCAGGGCGCCGACGAACTTCTCGCCGTCGCCGACGACCATACACTGCTCAACGACCTCGCTGGCCGCGAACGCGTCCTCGATCGGGCCGGGCGCGACGTTTTTCCCGGTCGAAAGGACCAGAATCTGCTTCACCCGGTCCCGGAATTCGATGTAGTCGTCGGGACGAAGGTGGACGATGTCGCCGGTGCGGAACCAGCGGGTGCCGTCGTCGTCCTCGAGGAACGACTCCGTCGTCGCGCCCGGCTTGTTCCAGTATCCCTGGGTGACGTTCGGTCCGCTGACGAGCAGTTCGCCGACCTCGCCGGGATCGTCGAACGTTTCTCCCTCGACGAGCGACTCGTCGACCCGGACATCGACGCCGGGAAGCGGGGGGCCGATGGTTCCGATCTCGGGCGCCTCGGGCGGGTTGACCGAGACGACGGGAGCGGTCTCGGTGAGCCCGTACCCCTCGTAGATCGGCAGTCCCATCGCGTGATACAGCGTACAGAGCTCCTTCGAGAGGCTCCCGCCGCCGCTGATCAGGAGCTCGATCTCGCCGCCCAGCGCCTCCCGGACGTTCGAGAAGACCAGCTTGTCGGCCAGCGACTGCTTCGCGCTGAGGACGGCGCCCGGATCGTCGGTCTCCTGGTACTCGACGCCGACGTCGGTCGCCCACTCGAAGATCCGCTTTTTCGCCCCGGACTCGCCGGCCTGCTCGCGAATCGTGTCGTAGATCTTCTCGTAGACGCGGGGAACGCTGGTCGCCGTGTTCGGCTGTACCGTACCGAAATCCTCCTTGAGCGTGTCGGTGCTTTCCGCGTAGGCGACGCAGGCGCCGCTGGCGAACAACAGGAAGTGTCCCGACGTGCGCTCGAAGACGTGTGCCAGCGGAAGATACGAGACGGACTGAACCGTCTCGTCGATGACCGGTAGCTCGTCGTCCTTGTCGGGGCGCGGCCCGTACCGCTTGCGGATCTGGTTGACGTTCGACCGGAAGTTCCGGTGGGTGAGCTGGACGCCCTTGGGCTGGCCCGTCGTCCCGCTCGTGTAGATGAGACTTGCCAGGTCATCCATCTCGGGTGCGTCGAGCCACTCCTCGTAGCGCTCGAGATCGAAGACGTCCTCGCCGCGGTCGTGAACCGCCGCGAGGGACAGGACGTCGTCGCGGTCGTCGTACCCCTCGAGGTGATCCATCGAGATGATAAACTCGAGGTCGAGATCGTCCTCGACCTCGAGGACGCGCTCGACCAGACGTTCGTTCTCGACGACGACGGCGGTGGCGTCGGGATCGTCGAGCAGGTACCGGACCTGCTTGGCGGAGGAACTCTCGTAGACGGTCGTGATAACCGCGCCCGCGGAGAGCAGCGCGAAGTCGGTCTGGGCCCACTCCATGCGGGTGTCGGCAAAGATGCCGACGCGATCACCCTGCTCGACGCCGAGGTCGCGAAATCCCGCCGCGAGGTTGCGGACGACGTTTCGCATCTGGGTGTAGGAGATCGCCCGGAACTCGCCCGGGTTCGCGGGCTCGAGGATCGACTCGGTCAGCGATCGGTCGTAGATCCCGCCCTTGTACCGCTGTGCCGGTCGGTTCGGGTGGCGCTCGACGGCGTCGTCGAACATCCGGCCGAGCGTCGTTTCACCGATGACCTCGTCCTCGTACTCTCGTTCGGCGTCCCGCCAGTGCATACACGTGAGACAGTACCTCCCGAGCGATAAAACGTGATGAAACTGAATGCATCTGTCACCGCGTTTATTCGTGAGCTGCAACGGTGATCGTGTCGAAAACGGGCAATCGGGCGGTCCTGGCTGTCAGTCCCGGTGGTCCAGGTAGCCGACGACGCCGCGAACGTTCATGCCGGCCTCGGCGCCGGCCTTGTGCTCCCCCCATGCGTCGCCCAGATCCGACCGGGAGGCGAAGTGATCGACGAGCGCCTCGTCGTCCTCGAGTTCCGCGCGTTTCTCCTCGACATCCTGAACCCACTCCTCGAGGACGCTCGCGTACTCCTCGAGAGCCCTCTCGGCGTCGTCGCCGACGTAGCGCGGGCCGAAGTGGGCGTAACAGAGGACGTCGGGGTCGATCTCCTGGAGGGTCTCGACGTCCTCGAGACAGCGCTCGAGGTGGAAGTTGGACGGCGGCGAGGTCTCTCTGATTTCCTCGCGCTCGGGTACCCAGATTCCCGCGGCGTCGGCCGTGAAGACCGCGTCGTTGACGGGGTCCTCGAAGACGACCTGGTGGGGAGCGTGGCCGGGCATCTCGTGGACCCGGAGCTCGTGAGTGCCGAGATCGATGGCGTCGCCGTCTTCGATCTCGACGATCCGATCCTCGGGGATCGGCTTCGGCTCGACGTAGTACTGCCACTGGTCGCCGACTGCGGCCTTCGTCCCCGCGACCAGCTTCGAGGGATCCGCCAGATGGGACGTGCCGATCGGGTGGACGTACACGTCGGCGTTCGGACAGGCCGCCGCGAGGTAGCCCGCGCCCCCGGCGTGGTCGAGGTGGATATGTGTTACCGCGATCACCTCGAGCTCCTCGGGCGCGATGCCGATCTCCTCGAGGGCCTCGAGGATTCGCTCGTAGTTCGTTCCGATCCCCGTGTCGACGATCGCCGGCCGTTCGTCGTCTACGACGTAGACGGCACCGTACCCGCTCGTCTCGTACATTCCCGTATCGACGTAGTAGAGGTCCGAACAGTCGCCGGCCGTAACCTGACGGACGTCACCTATTTCCATACCGATAGGCCGTCGGGAGATAAAATAAAAGCTGGCGTCCCGGCCAGGCTACCGGTCGCGCCGGTCCTTCCACTCTCCGATCCCCGAGGGATCGAGGTGGACGTGGGCGTCGCCGACGTCCTCAATCCCTCTGAGGCTGGCGACCAGCTCCGACTCGATGTCGTGGGCCTGCCGGAACGGCATGTCGCCGTCAACCTCGACGTGAACCTCGACCTCGAGGACGGGGCCGTCGTAGAAGACGGTGAGATCGTGAATCCCCTCTACTGCGGGGTGGTCCCGGAGAATTTCGGTTACCTCCGCTCGCTTCGTCGGTCCCGGTGAGGCACCGACGAGGTAGCCGACGTTCTCGCGACCGATATCGACGCCCTGGTAGATGACGAGCAGGCTAACGAGCCCGCCCGCGATCGGATCGAGCAGCGGGAAGCCGAGCAGGACGCCGATAACGCCGACGACCGCGGCGAAGGAGGTGTAGATGTCGTTGAGACAGTCCGTCGCGAGCGCCCCGAGGGCGGTCGAGCCGATCGCCTCGTTGATGTACTCGGTGTAGCGGTAAACCAGGTACATGTCGACGATCGCGAACGCGAGCGCGCCGAGCAACAGCGGGTGGAAAACGACGTCGACGCCGTGGACGACCCCATGTGCGGACTCGTACAGCAAATTCAGCCCGAGTAGGGCGATAACCGCACCAACGAACAGCGCCGTCAGCGGCTCGATGCGCTCGTGGCCGTGGGGGTGGGTGTCGTCGGGTTCGTCGAATGAACTCCGGCCCCAGACGAGGACGACGAGACTCGCGACGAGGTCGGCGATCGAGTGGGCCGCGTCGGCCACGAGCGCGACGCTGCCGAAAGCCAGTCCAACGGCGCCCTCCACGACGATCTTGACGGCGTTGCCGAGGACGTTCGCCCACGACGCACGCGTGAACCCGTCGCGACCCGCCTCGTCGACCATACGTCGTTTAGAGACAGTCTAAACTTGGGTCTTTTCCTTCTCGAGGATACCCCCGCTTTCCGCAATTCTCATTTGGGTGGTGTGAGAACGGTCCCGTATCCGGGCGATGGGGCCCGCCCGACGCAACCGCCGGCGATTCGTTCACGTTCGCGGCCGCGTGCTGTCTGCAGCCGTGTCCCGCCTCCGCAGCCTCCCGGTGTCCGCGTACGGACGACCGAACGCCCGGCTGACGGTCCCTATCGATCAGTCAGCCATGAGAGACCATCCGCTCGTCCGGCTCGAGACGCTCGCATTGATAGCGATCGGCGGCTTCGCCGGCGCGAACCTCCGGTTTTTCGTCCTCGGAATGCTCTCGGACGTCCTCGCCGTCCTGCTCGTCAACGTCGTCGGAAGTTTCCTGCTGGGCTTCGTCGTCTACGAGGCCCAGTACACCGGCGTCGTCGACCGAAAGGCCAGGTTGGTGTTTACGACCGGCTTTCTCTCCTCGCTGACGACCTACAGCACGTTCGCGGTTCAGACCGCCATCGCCGCCGAGCCGTGGCTGCTCGTCGGCATCGTCGTCGCCAACTACGGACTCGGCTTCACCGGCGTGCTCGCGGGGCGAGAGCTCGCTCGCAAGGTCGGCGACTGGCGGCCGGCGGCAGCCGGGGGTGAGACGGCATGATCGCGGTTGAGTCGCCGGCGTCGGTCCTCGCCGTCGTCCTCGTTCTCGAGCCCGTCCTCGAGGACGGCGCGCTCGAGTTCGAGGCCGCCCACCTCGTCGGCGTCGGCGGAGCGATCGGCGCGCTGTCGCGCTACGCCGTCTACGAGCAACTCTCCGACGAGCGGTATCCGTGGCCGACACTGATCGTCAACGTCGTCGGAAGTTTCGTCTTCGGCGCGGCGACGTTCGCGGGCGCGAGCGAGCCGGTCATCCAGCTGGTCGGGATCGGTATCTGTGGTTCGTTCACGACGTTCTCGTCGTTCTCCGTCGAGACGGTCCAGCTCTACGAGCGCGGAGACCGCAAACTCGCAATCGTGAACGCGGCCGGAAACCTCGCGCTCTCGCTCGCGGCGATCGGGGTCGCCTGGGTCCTCGTTTCCGTGCTCTAGACCTCGCGATCGTTGATGACCGTGACCGGGACGGCCGCGCGCCGAACGACCGTTTCGGCCACGCTTCCCAGGAGGTACCTCGCGACCCCTTCGCGTCCGTGGCTACCGACGACGATCCCGTCGACGCCGTGGTCGTCGGCGTACCGGACGATGGTCCGGGCCGGATCACCGGCTTCGACGGTCGTCTCGGCCGTGACGTCGTCCGGCAGCGTCTCCACGAGAGACTCGAGGACCGCCTCGCCCTTCTCGCGCTCGGACTTGTACTCGTCCTCGGCCGTGTAGCCCGGATACGCGCGCTGGCGGCTGTAGTCGGTCATCGGGTCGACGACGTACAGCAGGGTTAGCTCGGCGTCGGAGAACTGCTCGCTGGCGTACTCGAGGGCGGCACGGGACGGACGGGAGCCGTCGACCGGAACAAGAACGTGCTGGATCATACCGGGACTATTCGGTTCGGACTACAAAAATGGAACCGACGGCAAAAGAACGCAGACGGTCCGCGTTCAGAGCAGCTCGGCCAGCAGCACCGCCGCGAGCCCGAAGTAGATCAGGAGCGCGGTGACGTCCTTGACCGTCGTGATCAGCGGGTCCGACGCCGCCGCGGGGTCGAACCCGAGCTTGTTCATGATCCACGGGATGACGTAGCCGACGACCGAGGCGACCACGCAGACCGAAACGAGGCCGGCAAAGACGACCATCGCGAGCTCGGTGGCGTACGGCTCGTTGATCTGCCAGACGTAGGCAGCACCGGCACCAATAGTGCCGATGATCAGCCCGATCAGTAGCCCGATGAGCCCCTCACGAGCGAAGTGTCGCATCGCGTTCCGGTCGTCGATGTGACCGAGTGCGAGCCCGCGAACGAAAATCGTCGACGCCTGGGTGCCGACGTTGCCGCCCATGTCCATGATGACTGGAACGAAGAAAGCGAGCGCGACGACGGCCTCGAGGGTGTCCTCGTAGGCCTCGATCACGCCGCCGGCCATCAGACCGCCCGCGAGGGCGACAATGAGCCACGGCAGCCGCAGTTTGAGAATCTTTGGAATCGACGATTCGAGGATCGCGCTCGAACGCGCGGTCTCGACGTCGGTAAACGAAAAGCCCGCACTCTTCATGATGTCCTCGGTCGCCTCCTCCTCGGCGACCTCGATCATGTCCTCGGTGCGGAGGACGCCGACGAGCACGCCATCGTCGTCGATGACCGGCAAGGCAGGAAAGTCCCGCTCTGCGACCTCGTCAGCTGCGTACTCTGGGTCGGCGTCCGCATCGATCGTAACGAGGTCGGTGTGCATGTGGGCCTCGATGACGTCGTCTTCGGGGGCGTTGAGCAACTCCCGAAGGGACATGACGCCGACGAGCCGACCCGAATTGTCGGTGACGTACAGGTAGTAAACGGTGGTTTCGTCGGAAACGGGTTCGAAATCGCGGAACTGTTCGATCGCGTGCCCGACGAACGTCTCCTGGGTGACCGCAACAAAATCGGCTTCCGTGACGTCGGCGATGCGGTCGGCGTGGAACTCGGTACCGCCGTCGGCGGTGCGAGTGTGCTCAGCGTCCTCCATACACCTCACCCCGGACGTGCGACCGAAGTACGCCTGCGAACTCGCCCTCGAGCAGGTCGACCACCAGCTCCTCGAGCGTGCGACCACGTTCGCGGACGGTGTCGTTGATCGTCGTCTCGGCGCCGAACGGATTGCTGTGGTTGGTGTTCAGCATACGCTGTTCGACCATTAGACGATACTAAAAGTGGTTTCGGTCTAGGGCTAAGTTTGAAATATATTCCCACGAGATCCGGACACACACGACGTTCACACGGTCTTGCCGTAGTTACCGACGTGATCGGTAGTGGTTGAACCCTGCGGCGGCTTGCTATTCCTTCCCGATACGTTTAACAGTCGACTGCGAAAGATACTGTTATGAGCGTACGGGAGGAGTTCTGGTCGATCTACCGCGAGGCGCTGCCCATCCTACTGATCGCCCTCGGCGGCGGCCTGTTCGCCGGGCTCGTACTCGAGGGGATGGTCGAGAGCGTCGAACGGTTCCCCGGGCTGCTCGTGATGATCCCGGTCTTCCTCGCCACGCGTGGCAACGTCTACGGCGCGCTGGGCGGGCGGATCTCGAGCGGGCTCCACCAGGGGTTAATCGAACCGAAATTCGAATACGACCAGCGGCTCGTCAACGCCGTCACGGCCTCCTTTATCAACGGAATCGGGATCTCGCTCGTGATCGGCATCATCACCTGGCTGGCTCTGTTGCTTCTGGGCTGGGAGGTCGCCGCGCTGTACGAGCTCGTGGGCATCATGCTGATCGCCGGCGTCCTCACGTCTGTCGTGCTTATCTTCGGGCTGCTCGCGCTGATCTTCGCGGGCTTCAAATACGGCTACGACCCCGACAACCTCGTCGGCCCGATCGTGACGACGCTGGGTGACATCTTCGGCATGCTGTTCATGCTGTTCGCGATCGGCCTCGTGGAGGTGCTCGTCTGATGGTCGTCCCCCAAGGCTCGCTCGGAAGCTGGGAGGTCCGCAGCATCGTCGGCAACATGTTCCCGCTGCTGATCGTCCTCTGCGTGATCGTCCTCTGGGCGGGGATCACCCTCGAGGAAGCGGAGGAGATGCTCGAGCAGTACGGTATCCTCGCGATCATGGTACCGACGATGGTCGACATGGGCGGCAACCTCGGCGCGATCCTGAGCTCGCGGCTCTCGACGCGGCTCCACCTCGGGACGACCGAGTTCGACCCACGGGATCGGGAGCTGTGGGCGAACGTCGGCGCCGTCATCGCGCTCGCGGCGACGATCTTCACCGCGCTAGCGTTCGGCGCCTACCTGCTCGGCGGACTCATCGGCTCGACGCTCCCGCTCACAACGCTGCTGACGATCTCGCTGGTCAGCGGGATGTCGGTCGCCGTCATCGCGGTCCTGTTCAGCTTCGCGACGACCTACGCCTCCTACCGGTTGGGCGTCGATCCCGACGACACGACGATCCCGGTCGTCACGAACGTCGTCGACGTCTTCGGAATGGTCATCTTCATCGGCGTCTCGGCGCTGGTGCTCGGCTTCTGAGCTCCCTTACCGTTCTCGGACCGACCGCCGGATCGGACGAATTCGGCGAGAGCAAACGGCGTGTGCCGTCCGTCCGTCGGACGTCTGACTGAGTTTCAAGTGCCCCGGTGTGGGGATTGTGTACATGACAGTCGAATTGACTCGCGACGAACGCACCCCACGAGACGCCTCCCGAAACGCATCCGGAGCGGGGCGGGCGGGCCGATGAGCTGGCTCGTCCGCGCGTTCCGAACGCGGGAACGACGACACGCGACCGTGCCGCTGACGCTGGCGGTCATCGTCGTCGTGCTCGGCGTACTGCTGTATCTCGAGCTCGTCACGGTGTTGCTCACGTACGCCGGCTAACTCGGGGAGTACCGTCGAACGACTACTCCGGCCCTCGGGAGAGCTCCTCGAACGCCTCGGCGGCCGTCCGGGTTCCCTTCGCGATGAGCACGTCGCCGCCGTTGATCTCCGCGTCGACGTCTCCAACTAGCAGCCATCCCTCCTCGGGACGACGGATGGCGATCGCCGACATCGTCGGTTCCGTCTCCGGGACGCCGGCGTCGATCCTCGTCCCGTCGAGATCGCTCTCCGACTCGACTTCGATCCGGGTGATGATCTCGTCGCTCTCCTCGACGGCCATGCCGACGACGGGGTGAACCTCGATATCGCGGAACACCCCCTCGCTGAGATCGATCGCGGCGTCGCTGATAACCTCCGTGCTGGTGCCAAGCCGAATGAGCCCCCGCAGCGCGACCGGGTCGGGGGCGTCGGCCGCCGCTCGGAGCGTCCAGGCCTCGAACCGGGACTGCATCGCATCGACCTCGACCTCGAGGTTCCGAACCTCCTCGGCGAGTGCTTCGCTGTCGAACAGCACGCTGCTGTAGGCCAGATCGATCGCCAGCTCCGAGAGGTTCTTCATGTGGATGATCGTGTCCACGGCCCGCTCCAGGTCGTCGATGTCCGACGTCTCGACGGTGGGTACCTCGTAAGGCGCTCCCGTCAGGGACTCGTAGACCTCCTCGATCGCCGCATCCGGGCCGCGGAGGAAGGCGACGTCGTCGGCCGTGATCGTCGTCGTTGGCCCGGGGTTGAGCAGCCAGTCCTCCCCACGCCGGAGCGCGATCGCGCGCACGCCAGTCTCCGACTCGAGGTCGATATCGTCGAGCGTCCGACCCGCGTACGAGGAGTTCGCGTCGACGACGCCCCGGACCAACACGCCGGCCGCCTCGGGTAGCGCCGCGCGCATCGCTTCGGGCAGTCCCATCTCCTCTAAGACGATCTTCGCGATATCGCCGGCCGCGTCGCTGATCGTCCCCGTTGCGGCGACGATCCCCAGCACCGGCGCGAGCTGTTCGGCGTCGGAGGGGTTTCGCGAGGCCATCAACAGCCCCATCCGGGCGCGCATCTCGAGGACGTCCATCTGACGCTCGAGGCGGAGCACCTCCCGCGCGAGGTCCTCGTTGCGGTGGAGGACAGCGGAGTAGGAGAGATCTATCAGTAACTCCGCGGTATCTTTCATCTCGACGAGCACGTCCTTGACGCTAACGGGCTCGTACTCGATCGACACCGGCGACGGCTCGTCCTCGAACGGATCCATGTCCTAACCCACCCACCCGCGTCAAAAAAACGTTTCCCGCCACGGAGTCACGGGTTCGCGAAACGACGCCTTCCGACACGGTTTTGGACCGGCACGGAGAACCCACGACCAATGATCGACCGGAGCCTCCTGCGTGAGGACCCCGAAGCCGTCCGCGACGCGCTCGACAACCGAGGCGCCGACATCGACCTCGACGAGCTGATCGAGATCGACGAGCGCTGGCGCGAACTGAAAGCCCGCGGCGACGAGCTGCGCCACGAGCGCAACCAGGTGACCGAGCGGATCGGCTCGCTGGTCGCGAAGGGCAAACAGGACGAGAAAGACGAGGCGATCGAGGAGTCGAAGGAGCTCAAAGCCGAGATCGAGGACGTCGAGGAAGAAGCGAACGAACTCGGCAACGAACTCCGTGAACGGATGCTCGAGATTCCCCAGATCCCCGACGAGAGCGTGCCGCTGGGGCTCGACGAACGGCACAACGTCGAGGATCGCCGGTGGGGGTTCGACGACCTGCGCGTCGACGCCGACACCGTCACTCCCCACTACGAACTCGGCGAGGATCTCGACATCATCGACGAGGAACGCGGCGCCAAGACCACCGGGTCGGGCTTTTACTTCCTCAAGGGTGACGGCGCCCGCTTAGAGCACGCCCTGATCCAGTTCATGATGGATATCCACCGCGAGCAGGGGTACGTCGACCTCTTCCCGCCGGTGCCGGTCAAAAGCGAGTCGATGCGGGGCACCGGCCAGCTGCCGAAGTTCGCCGACGACGCCTACCGACTGGGCGGGAGCAACGAGGAAGCTTACGAGGACGACGACCTCTGGCTCTGCCCGACCGCCGAGGTCCCGGTCACGAATATGTACGCCGACGAGATCCTGCTCACGGACGACCTCCCGCTCAAACATCAGGCGTACACGCCGAACTTCCGGCGGGAGGCCGGCGAGCACGGCACCGAAACCCGTGGCATCGTTCGCGTCCACCAGTTCAACAAGGTCGAACTCGTCAACTTCGTCGAGCCCGAGGACAGCTACGACCGCCTCGAGTCGCTGCTCGACGAGGCCGAAGAGGTCCTGCGACAGCTCGAGCTTCCCTACCGCATCCTCGAACTCTGTACCGGCGATCTGACCTTCGCCTCGGCAAAAACGTACGACATCGAGGTCTGGGCGCCCGGCGACGACATGGACGACGGCCCCGAGGAGGGCGGACGCTGGCTCGAGGTCTCGAGCGCCTCGAACTTCGAGGACTTCCAGGCCCGCCGCGCCGGCCTGCGCTATCGACCCGAGCGCCACGAGTCGGCCGAGTACCTCCACACGCTCAACGCCTCGGGACTCGCACTGCCCCGCGTGATGGTGGCCATCCTCGAATACCACCAGAACGAGGACGGCACGGTGACCATCCCCGAGGCGCTGCGCCCCTACATGGACGGCCAGGAAATCATCGAGGGCCACGAGAAGGTCGGCGAGAGCGCGCTCGGCGCGGGCGAGCGGGAGTGAGAGCACTCGAACCGCGGTAAGCCCCGTTTCACCGCCCTCCAACCTGCTTCCCGATCGATTTCGACTACTCCCGTGTCGCGTTCACCGGCTGAGTCGCTCATTTGACGAGGGACGCGAGCACGATTACGACACCCATTGTCACGGACAGACCCACGATGAAACTCCGCCAGACCGATGCGGGCGGCGAGAGCGCGATACCGGCCGCGACGACGAGGACGGCCCAGCCACAGATCACGAGTCCGCGGCCGGACGGTGACAGGTGGGTAAACCAACCCCACGCAGCGAGGCCGCCCCTCGAGAACGCAAAGAGCCAGCCACAGAGGAACACCACCGCTCCGCCGGTCCCGATCCAGAGTCACTCGATCGAACTCGTCTGACGTATCAGAAGCACGACCAGTGGAGCGCCGAGCGCGGGCGAAACGAGGTCTCGACGTCTGATATCGATCCGGCGGAAGGTGGCCCGAAGTCGCCCCATGTCACATGGTTGATTGTTAGGGTTAAAACCTTCACTGACAGGGATTCCGAAACGAGCGAGAAGAAGAGGGCGACCGTCTCGAGTCCGGCCGGGCGGTAGAGGAGTCGAGAAGCGGTAGCGAAAGTCAGGGTCGAAAAGAGCGGAAGAAACGCACAGAGAGAGATACGAGCGGTTCGCACCTCGTGCGAACCGAATCGGCCTTAGATGTAGTCGATGATCTCGGGCAGTTCGAGCTTCATGCCCTTGCGCTCGCGGATCTCCATGATCTTCTCGCGCTGGAGCGAGTCGGACATGACCTCGAAGCCGGCGTTCTCCGTGTTCCACGACGCTCGGCCCTCGGTTGCGGAGCGGATGTCGCTCGCGAAGCCGATCATCTCGCCGACGGGTGCGATACCCTCGACGACCATCAGATCGCCTTCCTGGTACATGTCGTCGACGCGGCCACGACGACCCTGGATCTCGCCGGACGCGGCACCCATGTGGTCGTTTGGCACGTCGATACGGGCGTCCTGCATCGGCTCGAGCAGCTTGATCTTCCCGTCGATCAGCGCCTTGTGGAGCGCGTTTCGAGTTGCCGGGATGACCTGTGCTGGACCGCGGTGGATAGTGTCCTCGTGGAGCCTGGCGTCGTGCAGCCGGATGAGCGTCCCCTGAACCGGCTCGTTTGCGAGCGGGCCGTTGTTGAGGGCGTCCTCGAATCCCTCGATCACGAGTTCCATCGTCTCGTTCAGGTGCTGGATACCCTTCGTGTCGTCGATGAGGATGTTCGTCCCGTGGATGTGCTCGACTTCCTGGGAGTCGTCTTTCTCCATGCCGGCGTCCTGCAGGGCTTCACGGCGCTCCTGTTCGGGCATATCCATCGACGCCTCGCCGAGCTGGATCGCCTCGACGAGTTCGTCCGACATCGGCTCGATGGAGACGTAGAAGCGGTTGTGACGGTTCGGTGAGATGCCTTCGATCTCGTCGCTCGCTTGCTGGGGCTGCTCGCGGTAGACGACGATCGGCTCACCGGTGTTGACCGGAATACCCTGGTTCTTTTCGATACGCTGGGTGATTACTTCGAGATGGAGTTCTCCCTGTCCGGAGATCAGGTGCTCGCCGGTCTCCTCGTTGATCTCGATCTGGATCGTCGGGTCCTCTTTGGAGACCTGCCGAAGGGTTTCGATCAGCTTTGGCAGGTCGTCCATACTTTTCGCCTCGACGGACTTCGTAATGACCGGCTCGGAGATGTGTTCGATCGACTCGAAGGGCGTCATCTCGACGCTCGAGACGGTCGAGCCCGCGATAGCGTCCTTGAGACCGGTGACGGCTGCGATGTTCCCCGCCGGAACGTTTTCGACTTCCTCGCGCTCGCCGCCCATGTAGATCCCGACGGACTGGACGCGGTTCTTGCCCGCGGTACCGGAGACGTACAGCTCCTGGCCCTTCTCGAGGGTGCCCGAGAAAACACGGCCAGAGGCGATCTCGCCGGCGTGGGGGTCCATCCCGATGTCGGTGACCATGAAGACGACCTCGCCGGTCTCGTCGACGAGACGCATCCCTTCGGCGAGCTCGGTCTCGTCGTCGCCGCGCCAGATACGCGGGATACGACGGGGCTGGGCGTCGACCGGGTTCGGGAAGTGCTCACAGACCATGTCGAGCACGACGTCCGACAGCGGCGTGCGCTCGTGGAGCTCCTGGCGCTTGTCCGAGCGCTCGAGCTCCATGATGTCGCCGAAGTCCATTCCGGTTCGCTGCATCGACGGCATCGAAACGCCCCACTTGTACAGCGCGGAGCCGAAGCCGACCGTGCCGTCCTCGACGGAAACGGTCCAGTCGTCGATGTCGTCCATCTCCTCGGTCATCCCGCGGATGAGCTCGTTGACGTCGTTGATGACCGAGACGAGTCGGCGCTGCATCTCCTCGGGGCCTTCCTGAAGCTCGGAGATGAGTCGGTCGACCTTGTTGATAAAGAGGGTTGGCTTGACGCCCTCGCGCAGCGCCTGGCGCAGAACCGTCTCGGTCTGGGGCATAGCGCCCTCGACGGCGTCGACGACGACCAGCGCACCGTCGACGGCACGCATTGCTCGGGTGACGTCGCCACCGAAGTCGACGTGGCCCGGCGTGTCGATGAGGTTGATGAGGTGGTTCGTCCCCTCGTACTCGTGGGTCATCGAGACGTTCGCCGCGTCGATGGTGATCCCACGTTCCTGCTCGTCCTCTTCGGTGTCCATCGCGAGCTGCTCACCGGCGGTCTCGTCGGAGATCATGCCGGCACCAGCGAGAAGGTTGTCGGAGAGGGTCGTTTTTCCGTGATCGACGTGAGCGGCGATGGCGATGTTCCGGATGTTCTCCGGTTCGTCCATCAGCCGTTCACACTCTTGAACGATCTTCTTGCGTCGGCCCATATATCTCCCAATACCGGTAGCGGGGTCAAAAGGGTAGTGTTTCGTCGTCGGCAGAATTCGGCGCGTATCCCGCTCTGGAGCGACGAAAGACTAATTTACGTGAGTGAATAGCACACAGCAATCTCCCGTTCGACAGGGGACCGTGGCGGGGATCGGCGACGGGCGTAAGAGCCATACAGTCACGGCCCGTGATACGGCTACACATGGATATTCGCGTGAACGGCTCGGGCCCGACAGCCCCTTTTCTCGGTGCCCGCGACCTGTTCGAGACCGAGTACGACCTCTCGCTTCCGGTCGACGTCGAACTGCGTGATGACCCCGACGTTCGCACTTGGGCCGGCCACTACGACGACCGACACATCCTGAACATCTCCCGACAGGCCGCCTCGAGCGCGATGGCTCGAGAGCTCGCCCTCCACGAGTTCGCCCACATGGCCAGATACGAGCAGAGCCACCCCTCCCATACCCAGTCGACCGAGGAGGTGCTGTACCTCGCACTGGCCGGGAAGAGCGTCGAGCGGCGCAAGCTCTCCCACTGCTACCAGATCGCGAATCATATGAAAGACATCTATGCCGACGACATCACGCTCTCGGTCGGCCCCGGCGAAAAGCTCCTCTCGTTTCTCGAGTCGAGCCTGGCGGCGGCGGTCGTCGACCGGCCCCGGAGCACGCCGCGAGCCGGCCGAACGAGGCTCTCGGCGAGCGCCGATCCCGAAATCACGGCCGTCAACGCGGCGTTTGCCCTGGCGCTTGCGGAACGACACGATCTCGTCGAGTCGGACCACCGCCTGTACGATCTCGCTCATGTCGCCGCGGTGGATGCCCCCGACGTGCCGTTTCAAGCGTTCAAGCGTCGGTTCCGGGAGCTGACCAGGGATCCGGACTCGAGCAGCTACCGACAGGTCCTCGTCGACGCGACGCGAGCGTACGTCGGCGAGGGCCACTCGACGAGTGAGGCCTAACTCCGCCGTCGTCAGCTACCCGAACGTTTAATGTTTTACACCTCATTAGTATGGAACATACTGGCAATGCTCTCCGAGACAGATACCCGTGGGCCGGACGACGCGTTTATCGAGGAACTATCCCGGCTGAAACGCCGCGGAGCGAGCGTCCTCGTCGTCGGGTCGACTCGAGCGAGCCAGCAGGCCGAGACCTGTCGCCGACTGCTCGGGCACGCCACGGACCGTCCGCGACGACGGATTTTGGTTTCGACGACCGGCGAGAGCGCACCGATCGAGTCGCTCGTCGACGAAACGCCCTCGGACAGCCACCGGATCGTCCGGCACGAGATCGACGTCCGAAGCGCCAGCGCCGCCTCGAGCGGCCACGAATCGGCGCCGTCGATCGACGTTCCCGTAACGACCACCGAGACGCTCGCCGACCTCGGGATCGAGATCTCGAGCGCGATCGAGTCGTTCGAAACCGCCGCGGACGGGCTCGAGCCCTCCGAGCTTCGGATCGGGGTCGACTCGCTGCTCCCCCTGCTCGAGACGTACGGCACTGAACGCGTGTTCCGGTTTATCCACCTCACTAACGGGCGAGTGGGAAGATCCGACGGCATGATCCACTACCGGCTCCCGGTCGACCGAGAGAACGAGGTCGTGTCGGTTCTCACGCCGCTTTTCGACGTCGTCGTCGACCTTCGGACGCACAACGGCGTCTGTCAGGAGCGGTGGTCGCTCAAGGGCGAATCGCTGTGCTCGGGCTGGATCTCGATGCGACAGCTGTAACGAGAGTATGTCGGCTGGAGACGCACTGTACTCGATGGCCGGTGCTCGAGGCGGAACGGCGGGGCAGGTTTTGGGATGAAACCGACGTTCGAGCCGACGGACGACGGACTCGAAATTATCGATCGGATCGAACGACATCGGTATCGGTTGACGACCCACGGCCCGGTGTCGCTCGAGCCCGTCGATACCGACGAGATTCAGTATCCAGTCGATTCGGCGGTTCGGATCACGACCGATACGCTCACGCTTCCGACGACTCACTACGTCTACGTCCGTGACGAGACTGGGGCGATGGTCGCCGAGGTGAAACCGGAAGAGCAGACGTTCTTGCCTGAGGGGGAATACACGCTTGATCTCTCTGGATCGCTAAAAATATATTCGAAAATTAATAGTTCTATTCAGATATATTCAGACCCAGAACAGACGCACGTCACATTGGATGGACCCACATCAGTAACACTTGGGGCACGGTCATATCACACTCGCCCTGCACAAACGGTTACGACGACAGCAGAGCCGACGGACATGATGAAGGCTATCTCGACGTTCGGGTCGGTACTGAAGACGACGACTGCAGAGCGCTCGTATCCCACCTTACGCGGACATCCTCCTGCTGTTGAGCTAAAAGACGAAATGTCTATTCCCGATGGTCTAGAGATTCCAGAAACAGACATTCAAATTGAAGTGCAGCCAAAGCTTCGTCAGATATTCATTGTCTCTTCCCTAGCATATTATCTCGGAGCAGAGATAATTTCTGGTTCGAAAGCGCGTTTAACGACCGGTACAGGATTTACGTATGCACTCGACGAAAACCAAGATCTTGAGACGACTGCCGAACGAGTTCTCAAGCAAATATTCTTTCTGGACACCGTAGTGAGAACTGAAGGAACGACACCACTTCCGCATCGAAAAAGGTCGGAAATTGAAGGAATTTTTGAGCAGAGCACAGAAACCATACACGAACAGCCAATAAGCAAGCAAGTACAACTCTATCTTAGTGTTCCACATTCTAAATTAAAGCCGCTAATCTCAAATTGGCAGTTTGAGACACAGGTCCCTTTGAAACACGAAACAGTCGAATTCCTTCCATACATTGCTAACGGATTGTCACCCATAAAGACAAATGACAGGGGTATTGAAGAAGTAACATTTGAGTCGAAAGAGACTGATGTTATCTCAGCCTTCACTCGAGGCGATGACATTCCAGATACGGACTCAGTACCCCGCACTCAGGCAAATAAAACTGATGATAACCCATCCGCCTCTCCACTAATCCGACAGTCTTGGGGAGAGTCTTCTGAAAGAGACATCGTAAGTACAGTCCCTCTGTCAGCATTTCAAAATAATATTGGACGGTCTCCACAAGAGGATCCAATCGACATTCAGGTAATATGTAATGATGAGAATATGACTCAAGAATCAGATTTTGTCGACAAAGTATATGGCAATCGAAATGAACTGCCCTTTGATGTCACCATTCATTGTAATACATCGCAGTCAGAACTAAAAGGGACATTAACATCAAAAAGTGACTTTTTACATTATATTGGCCACATTGATAAAGAAGGTTATCAGTGTACTGATGGGAAGCTTAACGGTTCAGATATAAAAGAGTCGAATATCAAAGCATTCTTTTTGAATGCCTGTCAATCGCATGCACAAGGGCTGCATTTGATTGAATCGGGAAGTATTGGAGGAATTGTAACGCTTGGTAACGTTGTCAACAGTGGCGCAGTAAGGGTGGGGAAGGCTATTGCACAACTGCTAAACCAAGGCTTCCCACTATATGGAGCTCTCGACATAGCGCAGAAAGAAAGTTTGGTCGGGAGCCAATATCACATAGTTGGAGACGGAAAGACAACAATCGCACAATCAGATCTTGTAGTCCCAAACGTCTGTATAGTAGAAAAAGAAGGAGACAGGTTATTAGTCAGTGTGAAAATGTACGACTCAGTACAAGCGGAAATAGGCACTATGTGCACCCCTTACCTTGAGCCTATTGATGAATATTACGTAGTTCCTGGAGAAACAGAGAAAATACCTATCGAAAAACCTCAGTTTGAGGATTTTCTTAACCAGGGGAAGTTCCCTGTAGTAATTGGCAAGAACGTTTATTGGAGCGACAGTGTACTAGTCGAGTCGTTGTAGTGGTTATGGCCCCGTATAGGAACCATTGTTTGCTGCCACAGTACCGACCTGTGAAATGGCCAGTAGCATCGTGAACAGGACGCCGATCATTCGTGGGTGCTTCTTCAGGTAGTGGGTCAGGTCCGTCATGGTACACATAGACCATTGTGCCGGGGCATAATGAATTTATTTTAATATAACTTACAGAGAAATCATAGATCCATTCTGTATTTTGAAGTTCTAAAAAGTCAAATCAATATAAATAAGGGTCGCGTGTAGGATACATAATACATAATGGCGTGTTGGATATACAACAAGGTAACTGCCGAAATCTGCACTCTCTAACGCCAATGAATCCGATATTCGAACCAACGCAAGACGGAATAAGAGTTATCGATCCGATCGAGCGGAAACGGTATCTGCTCGCGACGGACGAGTCGGTAGACCCCAAGAGGGTTGAAGAGACATCGATACCGTATCCAGTGGGAAGCGCAATTGAAATAACTGCGAGGAATCTTACTCTTCCAACAAAAAATCCTGTATATGTTTATGACACGGCCGGACAAATGATAATGGAATCGGACCCAACTGACAAAATGGAACTTCCAGAGGGCGAGTATGCTCTCGATATATCCAATTCAATAAAATTGTATGCGGGCGTCGAAAGCAGTGTCAAAATCTACTCCGAAAAGAATCGAACATGTATAGACCTCAATGGCTCTTCAAGGGTCGTTCTCGGTGCGCGATCGTATCACACACAGCCAGCAGGATCGATCACGACGACAACGGATCCATCGGACGTTATGCAGGCTGTGTCAGCGTTTGGTTCAGCGCTCAAAACCATAAAGCCAGAACGTTCGTATCCGACACTTCGTGGCCATCCCCCAACGTTAGAAATCGGTCAGGAATTGGATATTCCTCCACGGCTCGAACCACCGGAAACAGGCATTCGTATCGAAGTGCCTCGAGACCTCGGTTCGGTATACGTAGTCGCACCACTCGCGTATTATCTTGGAGCGAAAGTCGAACCGGGCTCTTCACCACGTCTTTTTGCTGAGTCAAACTACTCGGTTCAACTAACTGGAGAGCCAGGCTTCGAATCACTTGTAGAGCAGTTATTACAAAAGACGATATTCCTTGATTGCCTTGTCCGGGTGGCTGGGCCCTCGTCGACTACTCTCGAAGAACGAGACGAACTCGACTCCGTTTTGGAGTTCGATCTGGAGAAAGCGTACGATCAATCGCCTTCCAAACGGCTTCAGACGTATGTTTCCGTGCCCTTCGAAAAAATAGAACCCTATATTCCCGATTGGAGAAGATCGATACTGGATCCAGTCGAAGAGAGTGTTTTCTATCTTCCGTTCCTTGCTAACGATCTCACAGCCGTTAGAACCAGAAACCGGCAGCGCGAATGTGATTGCAATCTCAACGAGAACAGAGCTTACCAAGGGACAAAGGATAGAACGCACACATCTTCCTGTTCGAAAGCATTACAGAACACGACCATAGAACAGTGTTGGGATGATGGAACGCTTCCAAAGATAATGGCTAAAACACCACTATCAGCGTTTTATAATGACATCAATAGAACGCTTAGATCGACGCCAATCGAGATCCAGGTGGTATGCAACGACCCGGGAATGAACGAAGAACTAGCGGCTCTGTACAGTACGTACGGAAACAGAGAAGGTCTTTCGTTCGATATCGAATTACACCACGACCTTACGGTAAGGGAACTAGCAGAAGTTCTCGAACAGACGAGCGATTTTGTACATTATATTGGTCATACGGAGGAGAATGGATTCAGATGTGCCGACGGGTATCTAGACGCCTGGTCCCTCGATAGTGTAGGCGCGAAAGCGTTCTTACTCAACTCCTGTCGATCGTATGAGCAGGGATTGGCGCTTCTCGAAGCGGGAAGTGTCGGAGGAATCGCAACGCTCAACGACATCAATAATGCGGATGCTATTCGAATCGGGAGTACGATAGCACAATTGTTGAACCAAGGATTTCCCCTTTACGCTGCCGCAAACATGGTACGAGCGAAAAACAGGGTTGGAGGAAGTTACCAGATACTCGGTAAGGGTACGACAACAGTCTCGCAGTCGAAGATTGGTCTACCAGTGCGACTCTCCCTTACCCAGAGTGAACGTCAGTACCACCTACGGCTGAAGGCGTATGCAAAGGAGAGATTGCAAATCGGTAGCACGTATCAACCGTATCTCAGTTCGACAGATGCGTATCACCTCTTACCCAAAGAAGTCGGACCAATAACGGTATCAAAGTCGGATTTCGCAAAAATCACAGATATGGGCGAGGCAGCGATCCTTCTAGACGATAAAATCAAAATGGCAAATGATGTTAAATTCAAAGATATCGGCCTGTTCGGCGGGAGCAACAGCTAGTGACTCGGCCTTTGAAACTCAAGAAAAATAAATCGCCTTAGCGCGCGGCAGCCGCCACGCGTTCCTTCTCCTCTTTCTGACTGATCGCGTACGTCTGCACGTCGTAGTTCGCCGCACCGACGAGTTGGTTTGCGATCGCTTCCGGAACCGATGTAGAGGTCTTGAACGAATCCTTGTAGACGCCCTCTGCGAGCATCATCAACGCCTGGTCGACGCGACGCTGCGGTGCGACGTCGACCGCCTTCGGCACCGAAATCCCGCCGTACTTCAGTCGAACCGTCTCCTCGCGTGGCGCGGCGTTCTCGACAGCCGTCACGAGCACCTGTACCGGGTTCTCCTCGGTGCGCTCGTGGATGAGTTCGAACGCGTCGCGGACGAAGTTCAGCGACTGCTGTTTCTTGCCCGTGTTGTCCTCGGTCTGCATCAGCCGGTTGATGAACCGCTCGACGATCGAGATCTGGGACTTCTTGAACTGCTTGCTGGCGTGACGGCCGGCGGTGTGAGCGACCGGCGTCACCTGAATGTAGCGTTCGGTCGATGGGTCGGCGTACTCGATCTCGCCCATCTCCCACGTTCCGAACAGCTTCGCGGAGACGTCCGCGTCGCCAGCGGGTGCGTCAGGGTCGGGTTGGTCTTCTGCAGCCATCGTTATCGCACCGGCTTTTCAGCGTTTCCGCGAACCAGTTCGATGAGCGAGACGCCGTTGACCTTCTCGACCTTGTAGTTGACGCCCGAAAGGTCACCCATCGCACGACCCTTCGCCCCGCCGATACCGGCGATGGTCACTTCGTCGTGCTCGTCGATGAACGAGATCGCACCGTCACCGGGACAGAACGCGGTGACCTGCTTGCCGTTCTTGATCAGCTGGACACGAACGCACTTTCGGATCGCCGAGTTGGGCTGTTTCGCTTCGATGCCGACCTTTTCGAGTACGATACCTCGAGCCTGTGGGGCCCCCTCGAGGGGGTCGGACTTCTCGCGAAGTCCACGGGCGCGGCGCGCGTAGTCCGAGTCGGACCACCGCTGGTTCTGGCGGTCCTTCTTGAGCTTGCGCGCGGCGTACTTGCCGTTTGCCATGCTCGTCGCTATCGGTCGGAGACACTTAAGCGTCCCTGTTTGGAGACGGGATTACGCCGCGAGAACGCTCGATCAGGGGTAACGAAGGAATCTGAGGGCGTTTCAGCGCTCGAGAAAACCTCTCGCAGGGTCGGAACTAGAGCAGCTGGACGTCGTCGATGTCGAAGTGTCTGTCGGCGAGTCGTCGAGCGACGTCGATCGTGCGGCCGTCGGTACCGATCGCAACGCCTCGGTCCTCGTTGGCGACTTCGACGTAGGCGACGGTGTCATCGTTCTCGCTGATCGTGACGTTGTAGACCGCCGCCGGAGCGAGCGTATTCGCGACGAACGTCTCGGAGTCGTCGGCGTCTTCGACGAGTCGGACCGAACTACCGATCTCCTCCTCGAAGCGACGGACGGTCCGGCCGCCGGGGCCGATCGCATCGCCCATCCGACCGCTTTCAACGACGACGATCAACCGCTTCTCGCCGTCGCCTTCGTCGACGAGACAGTCCTGTCCGGACACGTCCGTGACGTCCTCGAAGCGAGCGAGATACTGTCGGGCGTCGTCGTCGAGAGTTACCGCCATCGATCAGTCCGCCTGGCCACCGCCGCCGGAGCTCGTCGACCCCATCCGGAGATCGACGTCACCGGTACCGAGCTTGATCGGCTTGCCGACAATGACGTTCTCCGTAACTCCGTCGAGGTCGTCGACTTCGCCGTGGATCGCAGCGTTGAGCAGGTGGTTGACCGTCACCTCGAACGCCGCACGGGCGAGGACGGAGTCCTTCGAACCCGAGATCCCGTGACGACCGATCGACTCGATCTCGCCACGGTTCGTCATCATGTCCGCGACCAGCATCAGGTGACGAACGTTCACGTCGTCGAGGCCCTGCTCGGCAAGCGTGTTGTTCGTCTCCTCGATGATCGCCTCGCGGGCGGCCTCGATCCCGAGGTTGCGGTGGATCTCGTGGATGTTGTTACACGTCGATCGGGAGGCGTCGACGCCCTCGATCTCGAGGGCGTCGCCGAAGGCCGAGCCCTCTGTGTAGAGGACGAACTCCTCGTTGCCGTCGTCGAGTTCCTCCCGCCGGATGACGACCCGTGAGATGTCTTCGATCCCCTTGAACGTGATCTCGCGGAGCTCCTCGACCAGCTGGAGGAGATCGCGGTAGGACGGCTCCTCGGGGCCGAACTCGATCTGGGTTCCCTGCTGGATCGCCTTCACGCCGAGGTTGTCCTGGATGATCTCGGCGACCTCCTCGGGGGTGATCATCCGCTCCTGGAGGGTGTCCTCGTTGAGCGATATCTGAACCCGCATGTCGGCGACGTTCGTCGAGACGTCACCCAGCGCGAGGATCTTCGTGGCCTCGATCTTCCAGACGACCTCGTGGGCCTTCTCGCGCTCGGTGGCGTACTCGTCCTCGAGGTGGATCGTCATCATCGGCGTATCCGGGGTCTTCCGGGCGTCGACCAGTTCGATCAGCCGTGGAAGTCCCTGCGTGACGTCGATCTCCGCGACGCCCGCGTAGTGGAACGTGTTCATCGTCAGCTGCGTTCCGGGTTCGCCGATCGACTGTGCGCTGACGGTGCCAACGGGATCGAGTGGGTCGACGCGCGTATCGAGGTAGCGCGCTTCGACCGCTTTCGCGAGCTCGTCGGCGTCCTCGACGGTGGCCTCGGCGCGGCCCTCGAGGGTCGCGTAAACCTTGTCCTTGAGCCGACGAGGAAGGTCGGTGTCCTCGACGACGGCGACGGTGTCGTCGTCGACGGCGTAGTCGACCTCAGTCATCGGAGGTCACCTCCGTTCCTTCGACGAGTCGGTCGTCGGCGTACTCCGAGAGGTTCGTCGGCTCGGTCTTGATGCCGAGGAACTCCTGGCGCTCCGCGTCGGATTCGAACTCGGAGTCCACCACCCGGTCGGCGATCCGCTCGACGTCGATGTCGTTGTCGTCGCCGGAGGAGACCTTGACCGGCGACGTGCCGTCCTCACCGAACTCGAACTGGACGATGGTATCCGAGGTGTCCCGGACGGTACCGTCGTACTGCGCCTCGAGTTCGGAGAGGGCGTTGATCAGCCGGCGCTGGAGGTAGCCGGACTTCGAGGTACGGACGGCGGTGTCGACCAGCCCCTCGCGGCCCCCCATCGCGTGGAAGAAGAACTCCCGTGGAGTCAGCCCGCTGGTGTAGGAGTTCTCGACGAAGCCGTGTGCCTCCGCGGAGAGGTCGTTGGGCTTGTAGTGGCTCAGGGTGCGGTCCTCGTAGCCGCGGTTGATCCGCTCGCCCCGAACCGCCTGCTGGCCGACGCAGCCAGCCATCTGAGTCAGGTTAAGCATCGATCCCCGGGCACCGGATTCGGCCATGACGACGGCCGGGTTCTCGTCGGTGAAGTGTTCGTCGGCGATGTTTCCGGCGTTGTCACGCGCACGCGAGAGCGTCTGCATGATCTTCATCTCGAGGGTCTCGTCGATCGTCCGGCCGGGCAGGCTCTCGAGTTCGCCGCGCTCGTAGGCCTCGATGAGCTCCTCGACGCGGTCGTTGGCGTCCTCGATGGTCTCGTCGATCCGGGCCTGTGCTTCCTCCGGAATCGTCTCGTCGTCGATCCCGATCGAGAACCCGAAGTGCATGATCGCCCGCATCGCGAGCGTCGAGACCTCGTTGATGAAGATCCGAGCGCGGGTGTTTCCGTAGACCTTCGTGATCGTGTCGACGATCTCGCCGCCGAACTCGCCGACCTCGTCCTCGGCGATCGTTCCCTCGAGCAGCTGGCCGTCCTCGACGACGACGTCGTCGCCGATGGTGCCGGTGAACTCGAGGCTCAGATCGTCGGGCAACAGCTCCGAGAAGACGTCGTACCCGGTCCAGAACGGCTCGCCCTCGTCGTCGATGCCGCTGGGTTCGGGCAGTTCGTCAATCCGGGTCGCACGCAGTAGGTCCAGCGCCTGGGTCTCGTTGAACCGGGGGTTGTCGTGAGTCAGGAGGTACATCCCGCTGATGTGGTCCTGAATCGCCCCGATGATGTTCTCGCCGAAGCGCGGGGAGAGGATCTGCTCCTGGACCCGCATGAGGACGCGCGCCTCCGCGCGGGCTTCCTCGTTTTGCAGTGCGTGCATGTTCATCTCGTCGCCGTCGAAGTCGGCGTTGTACGGCGGACAGACGACGGTGTTGAGCCGGAACGTCTTGTACGGCATGACCACGACCTCGTGGGCCATGATAGACATCCGGTGCAGCGACGGCTGTCGGTTGAAGATGATGATGTCGCCGTCGACGAGGTGGCGGTTCACTTCCCAGCCGGCGTCGACCTTCTCTGCGAGCTGTTCACAGTTCTTCTCGGTCACCTTCAGTCGTCGGCCGTCTGGACGCCGAACGTAGTTCGCACCGGGGTGGGCCTCGGGGCCGTTCGAGACGTACCGGCGGGCCTCCTCGACGTTGCGCTCGGTGACGTTCATCGTCTGGGTCATCTCGCTTGCCACGCGGTCGGGGACGCCGACCTCGTTCAGGGAAAGCGTCGGGTCCGGCGAGATAACGGTTCGGGCCGAGAAATTCACGCGCTTCCCGGACAGCGAGCCCCGGAACCGACCCTCCTTGCCCTTCAGCCGCTGGGAGAGGGTCTTGAGCGGACGGCCGGAACGGTGACGGGCCGGCGGCGTCCCCGAGATCTCGTTGTCCATGAACGTGGTGACGTGGTACTGGAGCAGCTCCCAGAGGTCCTCGATGATCAGCTGGGGCGCACCGGCCTCGCGGTTCTCCATGAACCGCTGGTTGATCCGGATGATGTCGACCAGCTTGTGGGTGAGGTCGTCCTCGCTACGCTGGCCGTTGTCGAGGGTGATCGACGGCCGCGCGGTTACGGGCGGTACGGGGAGGACAGTCAGGATCATCCACTCGGGACGGGAGCGCTCCGGGTTGATGCCGAGTACTTCCATGTCCTCGTCCGGGATGGCCTCGAACCAGTCCCGGATGTCGCTGGGCATCAGCTTGTTCGTGTCCTCCTCGGTGAGGTCGATGTCCAGGGCCTTCTCAATGGCCTTGCGCTGACTCTCGCGCGGACGGAACGAACCGGACAGGATCTCGTTGATCCGGCCGATGTCGATTTCGGTCTTCTCGGCGAGTTCGTCGGGCGTCGTCCGCTCGACGCCCGCCTCCTCGTCGCCCTGCATCGCGCCGGCGATGCGCTGGGAGTACTCGCTGGTCAGGACCTGCTGGACCTCGTAGTAGGTCGTGGGCTTCTCGTGGTCGATGTCGTACTGAACCTCTCCGCAGTGCGGGCAACGATCCTTTTTGCGAGCCTGCCGGATGGCCGCCTTCGTGACATCGTTCAGATCGCGGCCGAGCTTTCGTGACTCGTCGATCTGATCGTAGAACTCCCCTCGCTCGTCCTCGGTCAGCAGAAGTCGTGAACACTCGCGGCAGGTCCCTCGCAGGAGCCGACGAATGAGCTTCGTGAAGCCGACGTGGATGACGGGGGCGGCCAGTTCGATGTGACCGAAGTGACCGTTACACGATCCCGAGTGCTTCCCGCAGGTCTTGCACTCGAGCCCGGGGTCGATGACGCCGAGTCGGGGATCCATCAGCCCCATGTCGATGGGGAAGCCGTCGTCGTCGTAGGTGTCGGCCGTGATGATCTTCGTCGCGCTCATCTCGCGGTACTCCTCGGGCTCCATGAGCCCGAAGTTGATCGATCCGATATCTTTTGGTGTGCTGTTTTGCATGGTGGGTTAGACGGCGTCCTCCAGTTCCAGTCGCGGCGCGATACCCAGAGCCTTCATCTCGTCTAAGAGGAGCTTGAACGCGTAGCTCATCTCGATCTCGTGGATGTCCGTCTCCTCGTCGCAGTTCGGACAGTACACGCGGCGCTGTTCGACGTTTTCGACCGCGCTCATTCCGCACTGTCCACAGATGTGGATGAACTCGCGGTCGGACTCGTCGAGCAGTCGCTCCTTCAACGTCATCGCGGCGCCGTGGCCGATGAAAACGTCTCGCTCCATCTCCCCGATACGGAGACCACCCTCCCGGGCGCGACCCTCGGTCGGCTGGCGGGTCAGCACCTGCACGGGTCCGCGCGAGCGGGCGTGGAGCTTGTTCGAGACCATGTGGTAGAGCTTCTGGTAGAAGATGATTCCGACGAAGATCTCGGCCTCGATCTTCTCGCCGGAGATTCCGGAGTACATCGTCTCCTTGCCGGCGGAGTCGAACCCGTTCTCCTCGAGTCCCTCACGGAGTTCGTCCTCGTCCTCGCCGAGGAACGGCGTCCCGTCGACGCGACGCCCCTCCATGGCGCCGAGTTTCCCACCGATCATCTCGAGGATGTGACCGACCGTCATCCGCGACGGCAGGGCGTGAGGGTTCAGGACGAGGTCGGGCACGACGCCCTCCTCAGTAAACGGCATGTCCTCCTGGGGTGCGAGGTGGCCGACGACCCCCTTCTGGCCGTGGCGGCTCGCGAACTTGTCCCCGAGCTCGGGGATCCGCTCGTCGCGTACGGAGACCTTCGAGAGCTTCGAGCCGTCCTCGCCCTCCATCAGCGTGACCGTGTCGACGACGCCGCTCTCTCCGGAACGCATCGTTACCGACGTTTCGCGGCGCTTCTGGGGCGAGAGACCGCCCATGTCGTCGGGCTCCTCGAGGAACCGCGGTGGGCTCGTCTTCCCCAGGAGGACGGAGTTCTCGTCGACCGTCGTCTCGGGGTTGACCAGCCCGTCTTCGTCGAGGTGCGTATACGCTTCCTCGCCGCGAGCGCCGCGGACATCCTGGCTCGGAATCTCGAAGCGGTCCTCCTGACCACCCGGGTAGCGTCGCTCCTCGCCCTCGTACGTTCGGAAGAAGTGCGAACGAGCGAGCGCGCGCTCGACGCTGGCCTTGTTCATGACCAGCGCGTCCTCGATGTTGAACCCCTCGTAGCTCATCACGGCGACGACGAAGTTCTGGGCGGCTGGTCGCTCGTCGAAGCCGATCTGCTCGGTCGTCTGGGTCTTGACCATCGAGAGCTGCGGGTAGTGCAGCAGGTGCTGGCGCGTGTCCGGCCGGATCCGGTAGTTCGCGCTCGGCAGGCCGAGCGACTGCTTGATCATCCCCGCACCCATCGTAATGCGCGGCGAGGCGTTGTGCTCGGGGTAGGGGATCATCCCCGCGCCGATCCCGAAGATCAGCTGCGGGTCGATCTCGAGATGGGTGTGGTCCGCGTTCAGGTCGTCCTCGTCGACGGCGACGTAGATGTCCTCCTCCTCCTCGGCGTCGATGAACTCGATGTAGCCGTGCTCGACGAGATCCTCGAACTCGAGATCACCGTCCTGCAGCGCCTCGAGTTCCTGCTCGGAGATGCGGGGTTCGCCGTCCTCGACCACCAGTAGCGGTCGGCGCGCACGACCCGCGTCGGCGTTGACGATCACTTCGCGGGTGCGATCCTTGACGGAGACGTTGACCATCTCGCTGACGTCGCCGATGCGTCGCGCTTCACGGATCTGTTCGGCCAGTTCGTGCGGATCGGGATGAGTCCCCACCAGCGACCCGTTGACGTAGACTTTCGCTTCTCGTTGTTGGCTGCTCATTGTTGATCAGTCGTCTGCGGTCGATCGCTCGATACCCTCGAGACCGGGGATCCCCTCGACGCCCATCGAGGCGAGTTCGCGTTTGAGTTCCTGTTCGTCCTCGATGTTCTGGGAGAGCTCCATCGCCTGCGCGAAGTTCTTCACCAGCCCACAGTTCGGTCCCTCGGGCGTCTCGGAGGGACAGATGCGACCCCACTGGGTCGCGTGCAGGTCCCGCGCCTCGAAGTGGGGCTGCGAGCGGCTAAGCGGACTGCGCAGCCGTCGCAGGTGACTGAGCACACCCATGAAGTCGGTGCGGTCGACCAGCTGGCTCACGCCCGAGCGACCGCCAACCCAGTTCCCCGTCGCGATCGGGTGCTCGAGGCGTTCGGTTAGCACGTCGGATCGAACGACGGTGTTCACCGAGAGGTTTCGGTTACGCATGTTGGCGCGCTCGAGCTGGTACTTCACGTCCCGGGCCAGCTTGTTCAGCGCGGTCCGGAACAGGTCCCGCATCAGGTCGCCACTGACCTTCAGTCGCTTGTTCGCGTAGTGGTCCTTGTCGTCGGCCTCGCGGCGGCCGAGCGCGAGCTCGAAGCAGGCCTCGGCCATCCGACAGAGATAGTGGGCCTTGTTGATCCGGACGTCTTCCTCGTCGACGCCCTCCTCGTGGAGGTGCGGCAGGAGGTAGCGGTCGATGACGTAGTTGGCCCGCTTGAGCTGGTAGTTCTTCCCCTGGCCGGAGGCGACGCGCTTTCCGAGCTCTTCGATCGCCTCCTCCTCGGTCTGGACCTCCGCTTCCTCGAGGTTCTCGAGCATGTACTTGACGACCTCGGGGTCGTTCGAGACCTTGTGAACGATCTCCTCGTCGCTCTCGAGCCCCAGTGCTCGAACGAGCGTGACGAAGTTGATCGAGCCCGAAACCGAGGGGAACGAGACCTCGAGCAGGCCGTTCCGGGTCCGCTCACAGAGCACGAGCGCGCGGTAGCCACGGCGCTGCGAGAAGGTCTTGGCGACCTGGATCTCGTCACCGTACTTGGTGTCGTACTCCGCGAGGATTTTGTTCGGCGCGAGGTCCTCGCTGGTCATCAGTACGCGCTCGGAGCCGTTGACGATGAAGTAGCCGCCGGGGTCGGCAGGGTCTTCGCCGATCTCGATCAGCTCCTCGTCGCTGAAGCCGGCGATGTTACACTTATCGGAGCCGACCATGATCGGCATCCGGCCGATCTTGGTCTCCGTCGAGTCGACGACCCGCTGGTCGCCCTCCTCGCCCTTGACGATCGACATCTCCATGAAGACGGGCGCGGAGTAGGTGATGTTCCGGAGTCGGGCCTCCTGGGGATACAGCAGCTCCTCGGAACCGTCGGCCTCCCGAACGCGGGGCGTGACGACGCGGACGTCGCCGAGTTCGACGTGGACCGGCTCCTCGCCCTCCTTGTCGCCGATGTCCGTGTCGATCGTCTCCTTCTCGTCGACGACCTCCTGCATCCCCCGGTTGAGGAAGGCGTTGAACGATCGGTAGTGGTGTTCGGCGAGCCGTTCCTTCGAGAAGTATTCGCGCGAGATGTCTCGTCGTTTCGATCGGTCGAGTTCCATTGCCATTTATTTCACCACAAGTCGGTATACGACGGCTTGGTCGGTTGTGCGTGAGTTCCGAACGATCTTGATGACGTCGCCGACTTCCGCCTCGTCCGGGAGAGCGGAGTCGTTGCGCTTGATTTTCGGCAGGTCTGTGCGGTCGATGTCGTACTCCGAAAGGACCTCCTCGAGGACGTCCTCCTCGAGAACGGTGTGTTCCGGAACGAGTTCGTGTTGGCTTACGTCTACCATGTGTTGGTGCGGGCTATCGGGAGAGAAGCTGCTGTCACGAGATACTACAGGCACATAACCGCGGGACGCATTTAACGGTTACTAACTCGGCCCAAAAGCACGGCTATCCGGCCTGGCAAACTTGACCGGAACTATCTGTCACGTTCGTACGTAGCCCGTTCCCGGTTATATTCCTTGTGGGGGGAGAGGCGACCCCCATCATCGCGAATCGTCGTGTCCCGGTTCGTCCTACCACACGTTTCACGATTGGAAAGCCTTAATACTCTCACCGGGAAACTGAGAAATGCGTCGCAAGGCGCCGCAAGCAAGCCCGGATGGTGTAGTGGCCCATCATACGACCCTGTCACGGTCGTGACGCGGGTTCAAATCCCGCTCCGGGCGCTTTCTTGCGACTTGTCTGCCCGGATGGTGTAGTGGCCCATCATACAACCCTGTCACGGTTGTGACGCGGGTTCAAATCCCGCTCCGGGCGCTTCTTTCGCGAGCAACGCTGGGAGCACCGCGTAGCGTATGCTCGTCATCCGTGAGCGAAAAAGCGCAACGAAGGGACTTGGATTGGGAAGCAGCGCCACTGCAACCGTGGTTCAAATCCCGCTCCAGCCCCTTTTTGTCGATGTTAGTTCACAAGCAAATAATGTGGTAGCTATTCTTCGGTTCCTGAATTCGAGACAATAGCGTAATCTCAGGCACCAGCCGTGAAAAAGTCGGGAGAAGAACCCCCATCAGGCTCGAGTTTTTGTACGACAACGGGTACACGAGGAGGTAACGATGAACACCAAACAGGTCGGAGACGAAACAGAGGCCAAGATCATGGCTGCGCTGATCGCCGAGGGCTACACCGTCTCGGTGCCGTTCGGGGACAACGAGAGCTACGACCTCGTTCTCGATACGGGAACGGCCCTCAAGCGAGTCCAATATAAAACTGGCTGGATCGAGGACGACGTCGTTCGGTTCAAAACGACGAGCAAGACGACGTCGAACGGCGAAGTCGTTCGAACCGATTACGAAGACAAGATCGACGCGTTCGCAGTCAGATGCCGTGACACCGAGCAACTCTACTGGGTTCCGTCGGAGGATGCTGGTGCAAAGAGTACGTATCTTCGAGTAACCGAACCGGAAATCGCCCATCCGAGCGTCAACCGCGCAGAGAAGTGTCGCCTCGAGGACCGGCTTCCAGGATCAGCCAACCGATAGCGGGTATCAGATCTGTAGCCAATCAGCGCAATCGGTCGTCCCACTCGATCCACTCCTGCTCCCAGCCCGTTCGCGACTCCGCCCGTTGGCGAGCGTACTCTACGTCCTCACGATCGGTTCGGTTGCGCTCGACGGCACCGGACTGTTCTCCCTCGAGCAGCAGCGGATCGAACGAGACTGCCTCGAACCGTTCGCTCGATCCGTCGGCGTCGACGGCCGCGAGGCGCTGGGGTTGGGTACCCCGGGGGAGGACGAGTCGGCCGCCGTCGGCGAGCTGGGCCAGCAGCGGTCGCGGCGGATCGACCGCGGCCGCCTCGAGCAGGATCCGATCGAAGGGAGCGTACTCCGGGAGTCCGCCCGCACCGTCGCGGCGGTCGACGAGGACGCCCTCGTATTCCGCCCGCTCGAGGTTGGATCGCGCCTCGGCGACCAACCGTCGTGAGATGTCGACGGCGTGGACTCGCTGCTCGCCGACGATCTCGGCCGCGACGGCCGCCGTGTAGCCGACGCCGGCGCCGACGATCAACACGTCGTCGCCCTCCTCGAGGGTGAGCGCCTCGAACAGGCGGGCGACCGTGCTCGGCGCGAGGACGCGGGTCTCGAGGACCTCGTACTCGCGGTCGGCGTAAGCAGCTCGGTCGTCCTGGAGGAACTCGTGGCGGGGAACGTCCCGCATGGCGATGGCGACAGCCTCGTCGGTGAGGACCCCCTTGGAGGGGGACTCGAGGCCGTCGACCATGTCCTCTCGGAGTACCGCAGAGTCCATACTCGGGGTAGCGGACGAAGCATTATCAACTACGCGCCCGCCCGCGCAACGACGGACTACTCTCCTCGCATTCGAACGAACCGAACGCCGCCGTGTTCGCTTCGTTCGAGGCCCCCGTTTTCGCGCTTCTCGGCCATGACGAGCGTCTGGAACCCGGTCCCGATCGGGGCGAGTAGCCGACCACCGGTCCGGACCTGTTCGACGACGGGGTCGGGCAGCTCTGGCGTCGCGCAGGTGAAATACGCGGCGTCGTACGGCGCGCGTTCAGCCCATCCCTCGCGGCCGTCGCCGACGCGAATCGAGACGTCGCCGTACCCCGTCTCGGCGAGGCGCTCCCGTGCCTGCTCAGCGAGCTCCTCGCCGTACTCGACGCTGTAGACGCCCTCGGCACCGACGAGTTCCGCCGTGACGGCGGCGTGGTAGCCACAGCCGGTGCCGATCTCGAGGACGTCCTCGCCGGGCTCGAGCTCGAGCCGATCAGCCATGATCGCGACCATGTGGGGCGCGCTGATCGTCTGGCCGTCGCCGATCGGCAGCGGGTGGTCCTGATAGGCGTCGCCGCGACGATCCGGCGGGACGAACTTGTGGCGTGGGACCGACCTGAGGGCCTCGAGGACCCGGTCGTCGTCGACCCGATCGGATAGCGTCCGAACCATCCGTTCGCGGGCGCGTTCGTAGTCGTCCGTCCGGTCGCCTCCGTCGTCGGAGCTGAACCGATCGAACATAACGGGACCTACGGGCTCGCGAGCAATAGCCTGTGGGACGCAACTGCGTGCCGGTTCCGTAGCCCGGACGAGTCCGCTATCGGTTACGTCTCGAGAGATGAATCGAGTCGACTACCAGGCCGACCAGGCGCTGGTCTGTTCGTCGTAGGCGTAGACCCGCTTGAGGTCCTTCGCGACGCCCGTGTCGCCCTCCATATCGTAGCGATCGCGGTCGTACTCCGAGGCATCCTTCCGAACGACGAAGGCGTCGATCTCGAACTCGTCGTCGCCGAACTCCTCGATCGAGCCGACCTCGAACTCGTAGTCGCCGGGGACGTAGACGGTGATGCTCCGGCTGTCGTCCCGGGAGCCGTCCTGTGGATGCACGGTGACGTTGACTGCCACGTTGTCGACCTCGCGGGTCCAGACGGTCTCGACCTCGTCGGCGTCGGCCTCCTCGACGCGGCGGTGACCGTCGAGTTCGACGCTCGTGACGCGGACCGTCGAGAGCACCTCGTCGGTCTCGAGGATGAACTCGTCGCCGACCTCGACGGTCTCGTCTTCGGGCGCGGTGACGTTCGCGGTGAACGACTCGTCCTCCTGGGAGACGACGACGTCGAGGGTGACTTCGCGTTCGGGATCGGGCTGTACCTTGTGGACGTGACCGCATTCGCTGCAACGAACCGTAAGCGCCCCACCGCCCTCCGTCAGTACTTCGTGGACCGTCTCGAGGTCCGGCGAGCACGACGGACAGGGCGTCGGGATCCGGTCTGGAACGTCGTTCATAACACGCCGTAGACGCCACGGCCGTAAAAGGCGATTGGACCGCGTGTGGGCCCGTTACTGGCTCGCACCGTCGCCGATCGGTACCGGCACGTCGGGGTCGCGCCCGCTCCGATTCGGCGTCCCTGCTCGAGAACGGTGCGGTCCTCCCTCGCTCCGGGAAGCTCGATCTCGGTGCCTGCTCGCGGCTTCACCGCTCGCCCGTCGGGAGGTCTACGACCTCCCCGCGTTCGCGGCTGGCGCCGCTCACTCGCTACGTGGAAGTTTCACTTCCACGCCCGCTCACGGCTCGTCGCCGTTCGCCGTCGGGAGGTCTACGACCTCCCCATCCGCCCACACCGTCGGCTCCCGGACGATCCCGTCGAGGTGGATCGGCGCGTCGACGTCGCCGCCGATGCCCGCATCGTCGCCGATCGCGATATGGACCGTCCCGCCGGCCTTCTCGTCCAGCAGGACGGAGCCGACGAGGTCGGTGACCGCGACGTTCGTGCCAATACCGAGTTCCGCGAGGTTGTAGGCCGCGTCGCCGACCTCCTCCGCGGCGATCTCGACCGTTTCGCGGATCTCGTCGTCGGAAATCTCGGTGACGAGTCCGTCCTCGACCTCGAAGCGAAGCTCCTGGCCGTCCTCGAGCAGCCCGTGGGGTCGCATCGTCCCGTCGACGACGAACGTCCCGTCGGCGGTCTCGGGGCTGACGAACACCTCACCCGCGGGCAGGTTCGACATCTCGCCGGACTCGTGGACGATCCCCGTATCCGAGAGGAACTCCCGATCCCCGACCCCGAACGTGATGTCGGTCCCCGCGGGCGCCGTGACGCGGATCTCCTCGGCGTCTTCGACCTGCTCGAGGACGTCGGCGGAGTGGTCGGCGATCGCCTCGTAGTCGGCGTCCAGCCCCGTCGTAAACACTTCCTCGGTGATTCCCGGCAGCGTGGCGACGCGGGCGCCGGCCTCGTTGGCTTCACCGCGGGCGCGGGTGTGGCTCAGGCTCTTGGTGGTCGGCGCGAGGACGACGTCGGCGCCGGCCATCGCCGACGCGACCGGTTCCGGCGGTTCGCCGCCGTGGGTCTCGCCCGGCGGGTAGCGGACGATGACGGCGTCGTCGGACATTTCGCTTGCGACCTCGTAGATCGCCTCGCCGATCGGTTCGCGCTCGTCGTCGGTGACGACGGCACAGCTCTCGTGGGACTCGAGTGCGAGACACTGTCGGACGGCCGTCTCGGCGGCTGCACGGAGATCGGACATACCAGATACTGGAAGCAGCGAGCCGAAAGGTCTTGCTATCGGTTAGACCAGGACGCTACTCGTTCGCGTCCTCGAGGGCCTCGACCGCGACCAGGGGCTCGCCAGTGAGCGCGCGGACGTAGGCGCCGCCGGCGATCGAGACGTGACCGAAGTCGTCCTCCTCGAGGCCGTACATCTCGATAGCGCGGGAGGTGTCGCCACCGCCGACGACCGAGAAGCAGTCCGTTTCAGCGATCGCCTCGAGCACCGTCACGGTGCCGTCGGCGAAGCGCTCGTCCTCGAAGACGCCCAGCGCGCCCTTGACGAAGACGGCCTCGGATTCGCGGACGAGATCGGCGTACGTTTCTGCGGTGTCGGAGCCGACGTCGAGATAGGAGGTCTCCTTCTCGAGACCCTCCACGTCGGTCTCGGCGCGCTCGTCGTTCTCGCCCTCGTAGGCGAGGTCCGTCGCGAGGTACAGCGAGTCCTCGTACTCGGAGAGGATGCGTTCGATCGTCTCGCGCTGGTCGTCCCACTGATCGTCGAAGAAGTCGGTGCCGTCGACGTCGTAGCCGACGTCGTGGCCCGCTGCGCGCAAGAAGAGTTCGCCGACGATACCGCCGAGACAGAACCGGTCGACGTCCTCAACGCTCTCGATAACGGGGATCAGATCTTCCGCCTTGGTGCCACCGAGCGCCATCGTGACGGGACCGTCGAACTCCCGCTCCTGGATCGCGGAGTTTGCGGTGTACTCCGTCTCCATCACCCGGCCCGCGTATGCGTCCATCACGCGCGGGAAGCCGACCAACGAGGCGTGGGAGCGGTGGGCCGCCGAGTAGGCGTCGTTGACGTAGGCGTCGAACTCCGGGGCGAGCGTTTGGACGAACTCGGTGTCGGCTTTGACGTCCGGCTCTTCCTCGGGCAACTCCTCGTCGCACATTCGGGCGTTCTCGAGGACGAGTACGTCGCCGCCCTCGAGGCCGTCGATCGCCGCGAGGGCGTCCTCGCCGAAAGTGTCGGCGACGAACGCGACGTCCCGGTCGAGATGATCCGCGAGGATATCCGCGTGTTGGTCGAGCGAGACGAACGTGTCGCGGCCGGGTCGGCCCTGATGGGCGAGCGCCGCGACGGAGTGGCCGTCCTCGAGCAGTTCCTGGAGCGTCTCGGCGTGGCGCGCGAATCGTCGGTTGTCCTGAACGGCGCCGTCCTCGACGGGTGCGTTGAGGTCGAGACGGACCAGCAGTCGCTGCTCTGGCTCGAGGTCGTCGATCGTCTTGAACATACGGAGAGGGCGTGTCGAACGCGCTTAAAGGTTAAAGTGGCAGTTGCTCAGCGGGCGACGGCCTCGTCGGCCTCGTCGACTTTGGCCTCGGCGGCGACGTACGTCGCGAGGTCAAGCATCCGGTTCGAGAACCCGTACTCGTTGTCGTACCAGGTCAACACCTTGACGAGGCCGTCCTCGAGCGCCATCGTCGACTCGAGGTCGACGTACGAGGAGAACGGGAGCCCGACGATATCCCGGGAGACGATCTCCTCGTCGGTGTAGCCGAGTACGCCGGCGAGTTCGTCGTCGGCTGCCGATCGGATCGCGTCGGCGAGCTCCTCCTCGGTGACGTCCTCCTCGAGGTCGACGGTGAGGTCGGTGATCGACCCGTTCGGAACGGGAACGCGCATCGCCATCCCGTCGAGTTTGCCCTCGAGCTGGGGCAGTACTTCGGTGGTGGCGATGGCAGCGCCGGTGGAGGTCGGGATGATGTTCTCGGCGGCGGAACGGCCGCGACGGCGCTTGTCGAGCGGGCCGTCGACCAGATTTTGAGTGCCGGTGTAGGCGTGAACCGTCGTCAGCAGCCCGGATTCGATGCCGAACTCGTCGTCGAGCACCTTCACGACCGGCGCGACCGAGTTCGTCGTACAGGAGGCGTTCGAGAGCACGTCCTCGCCGTCGTACTCGTCGTGGTTGACGCCGTAGACGATCGTCTGGACCTCCTTTTCGCCCTTCGGCGGGGCGGAGATCAGCACCTTCTCGGCGCCGGCTTCGAGATGCTGGGCGGCCTCGTCGTGCGTACGGAAGATCCCGGTCGCCTCGAACGCGACGTCGACGTCGAGTTCGTCCCAGGGGAGCTGGGTCGGATCGCGCTCGGAACAGAGCCGGATCTCCTGACCCTCGACGGTGAGGGTGTCGTCCTCGAGGGTGACGTCCTCGAGGCGGCCGTGAACCGAGTCGTACTCCAGCAGGTAGCGCATATCGTCGTTGTCCATGACGTCGTTGATTCCGACGATCTCGACGTCGTCGTACGACAGCGACGCACGGAGGACGTTTCGTCCGATCCGCCCGAACCCGTTGAGGCCGATACGGAGTGTGCCCTCGAACTCGTTCTCCGTGTACGAATGTTCACTCATATCTGAGTACTACGCGGTCCACGATTAAATCACTTACCCCTCGCAAAACGTTGATTAACGATAAGAGAGGTTTTCGATCTATCGTTCGGCGAGGTGAACTCGTTGTGGTACCACATATCATAGAAATTCTCCCTTCTTGATAATTTGGCGTGTATACACGTTAGCACGTGTTCTTCTGCCGATCTGCCCTAGACAACTCAATTTCGAGTTAACATCTATCAGATTCTTGCAAAACAGTTATGCCGGTCGGCGGTGGATGTCGACGCGTATGCTCCGGGTCGGAATCAACGGTTATGGAACCATCGGAAAGCGCGTCGCAGACGCCGTGCGAACCCAGCCAGACATGGAGGTCGCCGGCGTCGCCAAGGTCAGTCCCGACTACGTTGCACTCGGGGCGGCCGAGGCGGAGTACCCGCTCTATGCGGTCGACGAGGACCGTACCGATGGGTTCCACGAGGCTGGCATCGACCTCGCCGGCACCGTGGACGACCTCGTCGCGGACAGCGACATCGTCGTCGACGCAACGCCGTCCGGAATCGGTGCGCAGAATCGCCCGCTGTACGAGCGCCACGACACCCCCGCACTCTTCCAGGGCGGCGAGGACGCGACCATCGCGGAGGTCAGTTTCAACGCCCGCGCGAACTACGACGAGGCGACCGACGCCGACTACGTTCGCGTCGTCTCCTGTAACACGACCGGTCTCTCGCGGCTCGTCTCGCCGATCCACGAGAGCTACGGTATCGAAAAGGTTCGGACGACGCTCGTCCGACGCGGTGGCGATCCGAGCCAGACCGGCCGCGGCCCGATCAACGACGCCCTGCCGGATCCCGTCTCCATCCCCTCCCACCACGGCCCGGACGTCCAGACCGTTTTCCCCGAGCTCGATATCGACACCATCGGGCTCAAGGTTCCGACGACGATGATGCACGTTCACGCAGTCAACATCACTCTCGAGGAAGCCCCCGACGACGTCGCGGAGATCCGCGACCGCCTCCGCGAGGAGAACCGGCTGCTCATGATCCCCGACTACGCCGGTATCGACGGCGCCGGCACGCTCAAGGACCTCGCGCTCGACGCCGGCCGTCCCCGCGGCGACATCTGGGAGAACTGCATCTGGGAGGAGTCGATCACGCTCGAGGGACGGGACCTCTACTGTATGCAGGCGATCCACCAGGAGTCCGACGTCGTCCCCGAGAATATCGACGCGATCCGCTCGGTTACGGGACTGCTCAACGGTCCCGAGAGCCGGGCGCTGACGAACGAGACGCTGGGGATCGGCCTCAGCCGACTGGACAACTCCGAGGAACGCGCCGTCGATCGACAGACCGCCGACTGAGTCGTCGGGGAAAGCTTTTGCCCGTCCCTTCCTTACCACCAGCTATGCGACGAGACGACCGCGACGAACCCTTCGACGATCTCTTTCGGGAAATCGAGCGGATGATGAACGAAATGATGAGCGGTGCCGACGTCGATTTCGACTCCTCGAGCGCCGTCGATAGCGGATTCGGGATGGACACCCACGTTGACATCCACGAGACCGATGACGAGATCCGCGTCGTCGCCGACCTTCCGGGCGTCGAGAAGGACAACATCGATCTGGAGTGCGACGGCAAGACGCTCACGATTTCGGCCCAGAGCGACCACCGCCAGTACGACGAGCGCGTCTCGCTCCCCCAGCGGGTCAACGAACACAGCGCCTCGGCGACGTACAACAACGGCGTCCTCGAGGTCGTCTTCGAGTCGGCCGAACACTCCTCGGGAATCAGCCTCGAGTAACCAAGCGCGGAGTCGAGTCGCGGTCGGCACCGATTTTTAGCTCCGGACGGACCGCTCCGATCGAAAAGGAACCGCTGGTCGAAATGGCGAAGTCGCTACTTCTTGGAGCGCCGTCGGTGTTTGCCGGTGCGGCCCATCGCTTTGTTCATCGTGTGCTTGATGAATCCCTGCGTGTCGGTCACGGGGTCCGGAGCGCCGTGTTTTCCGTGTCGGTCGCGCTTTCCGCCGTGGCCGTGTTTCCGTTCCCGGTCGTCCCTGCGGCCCTTGCCGTTTTTGTCCTTGTCGCCTCTGCGGCCGTTGCCGTTCTTGTCCTTGCCGTTTTTGCCCTTGTCGCCTCTGCGTCCGTTGCCGTTCTTGTTCTTGCCGTTTTTGTCCTTGTCGCCTCTGCGGCCGTTGCCGTTCTTGTCCTTGCCGTTTTTGCCCTTGTCGCCTCTGCGGCCGTTGCCGTTCTTGTCCTTGCCGTTTTTGCCCTTGTCGCCTCTGCGTCCGTTGCCGTTCTTGCCCTTGCCGTTTTTCCCGTTGTGTCCGCCGTTGCCGTTCTTCTTTCCACCTGCCGAAGCCGCGCCGGAGAGTCCGACGAGACCGATACCTGCCGTTCCAGCGAGTCGAAGAACACCGCGACGCGTGCTGTCGTTATCTTGAGTCATGTTCGTTCTCGAGCCGTCGTGGCTCACTCTCAGCCAATTCCGGAGTTCCGTATTAACCGATCCAATCGTTACGCGATCAATCTCGACTACCGAGGCCGACTTTCGATCGTTGCATCGGATCAGTCTCGGGTAAGTCGTCGAAACGGAGCGCGTCCGGCCGTTAAACAGTCGTCGCTTCGCTCACACAATCCGAAATTACGCCCGCTAAACGGTCGTAAAACGACGGTTCGTACTTCGTCGCCTCGTCGATGGTCGGCCGGGCGTTCGTCTCGTTGATCACTATCCGATCGTCGGTCTCGAGCAAGTCCACCCCGAGAAACGGGATTGCGAGGACGTCGGCGACCGATTCAGCCAGTCGGCGCCACTCCGCCGGGAGATCGACCCCTCGTGCCTTCGCGCCGCGATGGACGTTGTGTTTCCACTGACCCTCGCGGACCGCGTCGTCGGGGAGTCGGCGCTCGACGGCGCCGACGTACTCGCCCTCGAGGATCATTACCCGGTAGTCGGTGGCGTCGGGGAGGTACTCCTGGACCAGGAAGGACCGGTCCCCGGTCGCCCGGTAGTCGTGGACCAGCGAGAGGTAGTCACAGATCCCCAGGAAGGAATCGAGGTCGTGGGCCTTCGCGACTCCGACTCCCCGAGTAGTTGAGTTAGGTTTCACCACGACCGGCGGCTCGAGGCGGTCGAACGCCTCGATCAGTTCGCTCTCCGCGACGTCGTTGGAGACGTACACCGACCGCGGTACGGGCAGGTCGGCGCGCTCGAGGCGAGCGAGCACCTCCGCCTTGTTCCGGGAGGTGAGGATCGCCTCGCGGTCGTTGAGCCAGGGGACCTCGAGCAGCGCGTCGGCGACGCCACCCTCCATCGGCCGACCGGGGTAGACGAACCCCACGTCGTATTCGCCGGGTGACCACGGCGCGTCCGCCCCCAGAGGGACGATCCGCTCGCTCACGGGGACGTGATGGGCGCGGATGCCGCGCTCGTCCAGGGGTTCTCGCATCCGATCGAACGTCTCCTCGGCGTTCGCGACCGCGAGATCGATCATGCTCGAGAGTCGGGAGTAGAGACGCAAAAATCTGCGTACCCGGACTGGAGGACTCGCTATCCTCGATTTACGATCGACGATACAGGTTCCTCGAGCGCGAACAGTCGGTTAGAACGGTCACGAACCCAGAACCGCGACGAATGGGTCCAGTATCATCTGTGAGAGCGGCGTTTGCACTGGGCCGTGTGGCGACGGAACGGCGACGCCGTCCCAGAGTAAAAGGTCGGGTTACGAGACCAGCTGCTCTTCGCCCTTCTCGACGACGATACGGCACGGCGGCGAGATCTTGTTGTACGCGCGGCGGAACGCCTCCTTGGCGTGCTCGGCGTCGTCTAAGTCACACCAGACGGTGAAGATGCGCTCGCCGGCGTCGATACGCGCGGCGGTGCCGACGATCTTCCCGAACGACTGGCGCATCCCGTCGGAGACACGGTCCGCACCCGCACCCGTCGCCTGTTTGTTCTCCCGGATGACGTGGTGGGGGAACTTCCGGAGGATCATCTTGTAGTTGTTCTCCCCGGCGTTTTTCAGCATGTGGCGGTTGGCCGATAGGCGCGAGGCCTCGAGGCTTCCGTGGCGGATCTGGACCTCTTCCTCGGTGATGAGGCTGATCTGGACGGGGTAGTCCTCGGGACCAGCGCTGACGTTACCCATCTTGTGCTGTGCGATCTTCGATCCGGGGATTCCAGTAATGTACTCGCGGCGCGTGTAGGCCGGCTTACTGATCTCCCGGTACATTGAGGCGGGTTTGTCCGACATGGTTGTGGTTACTTACGAAAACGGAAGCCTACCGTGGGGATAAAGCCTTCGAACCGCTACGTCCGCGCCAGCGGCGGGTTCAGGCGGAACTACTCGGCGAGTTGACCGACAGCACGTCAAAAATCGCCGTTCAGTTGCAAGGAACGTACTCGGCGCCGTTCTTCTCGACGAGTCCTTCCTGGGTGAGGCAGTTCAGCACCGAGAGGACGCCGATCTTCTTCATCGCCAGGACTTCGTTCAGATCCGACGCCGTCGCCCCGCCGCTGGCCTCGAGGTAGAGGTAGACGAGTTTCGCCTGCGGAGAGTCGATTTCGGTCGGGAGCGGCTCGAGTTGCGTGGTGGTGAGTTGCTGTTCCATCATCGTAGTACGATCCACATCGAGGTTCCATATAAGTCTATGGTGCAGCCGAGCAATATAGTTGAATGGATATAACCAGCCTAATACCAATATAACCAATTCATGTCAATAGATAACACCCGGATAGAGGACTGCATCGAGTGTTTCGTCTACTCTCAGCAGGTGGCTTTCGGAATAGAGGAGAGAGTGCTGAAGCGGTTACCGTCGGTAAACACTCGTCGGTGACCGCTTTCCGTCGTTGGATACAGTCGGCCATCAATCACTTTTCGTTCATTAACGACCGTTATCAATCCGTGTCGGAGTTTTGTATAAGGTGTATTATTATCGAACCAAGGACGTCGGGCGGCGCGAAGCTCCGGCCGCGTTCGGGTCGATCGGAACTCGTCGCCTCACCAGGACGGCGGCGTGTTTAAGCATCTGCCACCGGAATCATGCCGTATGATGAAGAGTTTTCGGATCGGGTCCCTGTTCGGGATTCCGATCAAGCTCGATCTGACGTTCTTGCTGGTGCTCCCGCTGTTTGCGTACCTCATCGGCGCACAGATCGAACCCGTCGCCGACATTCTCAACGAGTTTCTCGGCGCAGGTATCGACGTAGGGTACGTGACCGGAGGTGTACTCCCGTGGATTCTCGGTTTCGCCGCCGCGATCGGACTGTTCGTCGGCGTCGTGCTCCACGAACTCGGTCACTCGCTGACGGCCCAGCGATACGGCTTTCCGATCGACTCGATCACGCTCTGGCTGTTCGGCGGCATCGCCGCGCTCTCGGAGATGCCCGAGGACTGGCGCCAGGAGTTCAACATCGCCATCGCCGGACCGATCGTCTCCGTACTCGTCGGCGTCGCGTCGTACGTGCTCTTCGTCCTCACTCCCGAGGCGTTCGGCGGCGCGCGGTTCGTACTCGGCTACCTCGCCGTGCTCAACGTCGCGCTCGCGATCTTCAACATGATCCCCGCGTTCCCGATGGACGGCGGACGGATCCTTCGCGCGCTGCTTGCTCGCGGACGATCCTACGCGCGAGCGACCCAGCAGGCTGCGAGCATCGGGAAGCTGTTCGCGATCGCGATGGGGCTGTTCGGGCTGTTCGCGTTCAACATCATCCTCATCGGCGTCGCCTTCTTCGTCTACATCGCCGCCTCGAGCGAGGCTCAGCAGGTAACGATGAAGGCCGCGTTCCAGGACGTCACGGTTCGAGACATCATGACGACCGCGGGCGACCTCCACACCGTCGAGCCGGACACGTCGGTCGCGGAGCTGATCCAGCGGATGTTCACCGAGCGACACACCGGCTACCCGGTCGTCGAGACCGACGGGTTCGGCGGTGAACGGCTCGTGGGGCTGGTGACGCTGTCGGACGCCCGCGACATCAAACCCGTCGAGCGCGACGCGTACACGGTCTCGGAGGTGATGACGACGGACCTGAAGACGATCGAGCCCGATTCGGACGCGATGACGGCCATCGAACGGATGCGAGAACACGGCATTGGGCGGCTCCTCGTCGTCGAAGACCGGGACGAGTGGGGTTCCGAGGGCGCGTTCGGCGACCCGGTCCCGCGGACCGACGGCGACCTGGTCGGCCTGATCTCGCGATCCGACGTGATGACGGCCTTCGATATCGTACAAAAGAGCGGCAGCGTCAACCCCTCGAGCCAGCCCCGAGCCAGCGACTGAGCGATGTCTCGGGTGCCGGATTCAACATTCTTAACCGCGGGCGTGGCCGAGGGTTCAGCGATGCCACCGGCCATCGAGACGACGGACCTCGTGAAGGAGTACGGCGACCTGCGCGCGCTACAGGAGCTTTCGCTCACCGTCGAGGAAGGGGAGTTCTTTGGACTGCTCGGCCCGAACGGGGCCGGGAAGACGACGTTCATCAACACGCTGGTCGGCCTCGTCCGCAAGACGGGCGGCGACGCCCGCGTCTTCGGCCACGACGTCGAGGACGACTACCGGCAGGCCCGGGACGCGATCGGGCTCGCCCCACAAGAGTTCAACGTCGACCGCTTCTTTCCCATCCGCGAGGTCCTGATGCACAAGGCCGGCTACCACGGGATCCCCGAGGACGAAGCCGGGGAGCGGGCCGACGAGGTGCTCAAGCGGGTCGGGATCTACGACAAGCGAAACGAGCGCTTCGACTGGCTCTCCGGAGGGATGAAGCGCCGGCTGCTGCTCGCTCGAGCGCTCGTCACCGAGCCCGACCTCCTGATACTCGACGAACCGACCGCCGGCGTCGACGTCCAGCTGCGCCACGACCTCTGGGAGCTGGTGACCGAACTCAACGAGGAGGGGACGACGGTCCTGCTGACGACCCACTACATCGAAGAGGCCGAACGCCTCTGTGACCGCGTGGCGATCATGAACGAGGGCCGAAAGGTGACCGTCGCGACGCCGGACGACCTCAAGACGCGAGGGACGGACACGATCTCGGTCCGTCTCGAGGACGCACCGTCGGTCACCCCGTCGGTCGGCGGTTACGCTCACGAGACGACCCTCGAGGGCGACCGTCTCGAGGTCCGGGTCGACGACGGCGGCTCGACCGCGCCGCAGCTGTTGAACGACCTCGAGGCGGCGGGCCACGAGATCGCCGACCTCGAGATCACCCGGACCTCCCTCGAGGAGATCTTCGTCGACCTGACGAGACAGGACGACCGGACGACGACCCGGTCCGACGCGCCGGCGAACGAGGGAGCGAAGGATAACGGGACGGCGGAGGACGAGAGTGAAGGGACGCCGGCGCGCGAGCAAGAGGGGATCGCCTGATGCTCTCGGTCGGCTTCCGAGCGCTCTTTCAGCGCGAGCTACTCCGGTTCATCCGTCGGCCCAAGAACACGTTCATGCCGCCGGCGATCACGAACGTGCTCTACTTCGCCGTCTTCGGAATCATTCTCGGCGGTCGGATCGACGAACCCGTCGCGGGGATCGGCTACATCCTCTTTCTCGTTCCCGGACTCGTCGTCCTCGGAACGATCTCGAACGCCTTCGAGAACGCCTCCTTCTCGATCTTTCACGGCCGGTGGAACGAGTACATCCACGAGACGCTGACCTCGCCGCTGTCGTACGTCGAGATGGTCGTCGCCTACGTCGGCGCCAGCGCGGTTCGGGGGCTGACCGTCGGCGTCATCATCGCCGTCATCGGCCGACTGTTCGTCCCGATCTCGATCGAGAACGGCCTCTTCCTGGTGGCGACGATGGTCGTCATCGCCGCGCTGTTTGCCGGCTTCGGGATCATCGGCGGGCTCGTCGCTCGGGACTTCGACGACCTCACTGTGATGAACCAGTTCATCCTGCGGCCGCTGGTGTTCTTCGGGGCCGTCTTCTACTCGCTGACGATGCTCCCGGCGACCTGGCAGACCGTCTCCCTGCTGAACCCGATGGTCTACATGGTCGACAGCGTCCGGTACGGATTGTTGGGCTACTCCGACATGCTCGAGATCGCGCCGGCGGCCTACGCCGAGTTCGCGCCGTACGCCTCGCTGGGCGTACTCACGCTGCTCACTATCGGCGTCATCGCGATCGACGTCTACCTGTTCAAGATCGGCTACGGGCTGACGGACTGAACCGCGATCGATCGCCGGCCGGCAGCCTCTCTTAGCCGTCGTACTCGGCGACCTGTACCAGCTGCTTGCCGATGTTCTCACCCTCGAACAGCCCCATGAAGGCGTCGGGCGCGTTCTCGAACCCCTCGACGACGTCCTCGCGGTAGCGGAGCTCGTCGTCGGCGATAAAGCGCGAGAGCCGCGACAGCGCCTCGCCCCAGCGGTTCTCGTAGTCGTAGACGAGAAGGCCCTCCACGCGGGCGCGGGACTCGATGAGTTTACCGAGCTTTCGAGGCCCGGTCGGGATCTCCGTCGCGTTGTACAGCGCGATCTGTCCGCAGACGGCGACCCGCGAGCGAACGTTCAACAGCGGCCAGACGGCGTCGGTGATCGGACCGCCGACGTTGTCGAAGTAGACATCGACGCCGTCGGGACAGGCTTCGGCCACCGCGCCGGGCAGGTCGTCGGTCGTCTCGTAGTTGATCGCGGCGTCGAACCCGAGTTCGTCGGTGAGCCAGGCAGTTTTCTTGTCGCTGCCGGCGGTTCCGACCACTCGAGCGCCGCTCAGTCGGGCGAGCTGTCCGACGACCGAACCGACCGCGCCGGCCGCGGCCGAGACGACGACCGTGTCGCCCGGTTTCGGCTCGGCCACGTCGGTCGTCCCGAAGTACGCCGTCACGCCGGGCATCCCGAGGACGCCCAGCGCGGTCGAGATCGGCCCGTGATCGGGATCGACCTGGCGGAGTTCGTCCCCATCGGCGACCGCGTGTTCGGCCCACAGCAGCTCGCCCGCCACGATATCGCCCGGTTCGAGTCCCTCGTAGTTGGACTCGATGATCTCGCCGACGACCCCCGCTCGCATGGGGTCGCTGACGTCCCACGGCTCAGCGTAGGACTCGGCGTCGCGCATCCGCCCGCGCATGTAGGGGTCGACCGACTGGTAGAGGGTTCGAACGAGCACCTCGCCCGATTCGGGTGCGGGTCGGGCGACGGAGACGAGCTCGAAGTTCTCGCGGGTCGGTTCGCCGGACGGGCGACTCGCCAGCCGCCACTGTCTGGTTTCTGCCATACGTCGTCAAGGCCCCGGGGGGAAGTCAGTATTCGGCTCCCGGAACCCGACTCGAGCGCGGGGGTGCGAGTTCGACCGGAAGAGCAACCGTTTTTATCGCGGTCCGTGCGTGTCACCGTATGAGCGCGGACAACGTACTGACGAAGCTACTCACCGGCAACGGGAGCCACGTTGAGGAACTGGCCGACGACTACTTCGAGGGCGTACAAGCGGGCCAACATCCGGACGTCGTCACGGTGTGTTGTTCCGATTCGCGAGTACCACAGGAACGGATGTGGAGCATCGACCGGCCGGGAGCCGTCTTCACGCCGAGCAACATCGGGAACCAGGTCTGGGACGTCGACGACGGCGAGCGGATCGTCGACGGCGGCGTCCTGTACCCGATCCACCACGCGGGCACCGAGGTCGCGACGGTCGTCGGCCACACCGGCTGCGGCGCCGTCACGGCCGCCTACCAGGTCGCCACCGGTGGCGACCGGCCCGGACCACAGGGTGTCGGAAAGTGGGTCGACCTGCTCGTCCCGGTCGTCAAGGAGGGACTCGAGAGCGACCTCGTCGACGCCAACGCCGACGAGGAACGGGTGATCAACCAGCTCGTCGAGTACAACGTCGACCACCAGGCGCAGTTCCTCCGGGAGTCAGCGGACGTCCCCGACGACGTCGCCGTCTACGGCTTCGTCTACGACTTCCAGGGCGTCTACGGCGACGAGTATGGCCGCGCGTACCTGGTCAACCACGACGGCGAGACCCGCCCGGAGGTGATCGCGGATCGAATCCCCGACGAGTACGAGGGAGCGACGCGGAGTCTACTGTACTGATCGGTATCGTTTTCTCGCCTACCCCGAAATAAACAGGTATGCGGACACTGCTCGAGTCGGATACCGGCTTCTACTACGCGATCGGCGCGTTCACAACCCTCGTGTTCGTCGTCGGCCTGGCCGTTCTCGCCGTGCTCAACCCAGGTGGCGTCGGCGCACGGGAACTGATCGGTCTCGTCGTCGGCTTTCTCCTGTTCATGCTTGTCTACTTCGTCTCGATTACGGTCCACCGACTCGAGGGCGGCGACAGTCTGTGACTGAGTAGCACATTTTATTGGTAATACCGGCCTCAAGTGGCCCGAGACACAGAAATTCGTCACCTGGCCAGAGTCAAAGGGTTTATCTGTTCCGCGCGCCTCCACTCAAAAGCAATGGCGAAAGGAACCGTTGATTTCTTCAACGACACTGGCGGCTACGGATTCATCGAGACTGAGGACGCGGACGACGACGTGTTCTTCCACATGGAAGACATCGGCGGCCCGG
>PWMF01000099.1 GCA_003559215.1 Natrialbaceae archaeon | reverse complement strand
CATCGTCGTCGTCGGCAGCATCGTCGTCATCGGCAGCATCGTCGTCGTCGGCAGCATCGTCGTCATCGGCAGCATCGTCGTCGTCGGCAGCGTCGTCATCGTCATCAGCATCGTCACCGAATACGTCGTCGTCGAACGGCGGTTCGTCGTCTGCACTGGCATCGTCGTCAGCTGGGACATCGTCGGCTCCGGTGTCGTCGGCCGTGTCGTCGTCGGCTCCAGCATCGTCGGCAGCGTCGTCAGACGGGGTGTCGTCGGCAGCGTCGTCAGCTGGGGCGTCGTCCGTATCGCCTTCATCACTGTCTCCGCCGTCGTCGCCGCTTTCGCCTCCCTCGTCACCGCCCTCGTCTTCGGCGTCAGTATCGTCGCCCTCGCTTTCGCCGTTCGGTTCGTCCGGGTCGGTTTCCCCTTCGATCTCGTCGTCGTCCACTCCGGTGATCGCGTCGTCGATCCCCGATCCGCTCGCGGCGAGCGCGATCCCGGCGACAAGAAACCCGATCCCGGCAACGATCAGTAAGAGCTGGGCGCCGGTCGAGACCGATCGCGCGTTCTGTGGACCCGAGTGGCTCATACTGGTGGTGTACGCCGTGCGGTACGTTTTCTCTTCCGATACGTTTCTCGTGACCGACGAAGGGGCGTCTCACAACGCCGCTGATCGCGACCGACGTGGTCCAACCGGCCAGCTTGGCCGATCGACGCCGCTCGCTTCGCGTCGTGGCTGTACGCCTCGAGAGAAAGATCCCGCCGACGTTCGATCTGATCTCGCGTGTGCCACGACGAGATACCTGATCCCATTGGGGGAAACTTGCGGTGTATGACGCTTCATTATACGGCCGTTAAATGAACCGCTACGTTTTCACCTCCCGCGTCGACCACTGAAAGCATGAGACGTGGAGTAGGCGATCGAATGCGCGTGCTCGCGGATACCGTTCCGGACGCGGAGCCTGCCTCGCAAACAACTAAGTAACTACGACAGCGTGGTGAAAGTAATGGCAGACGACCCCGAGGAGGGGATGTTGTCGTGGGACGAGTCCGTGTTCAGAGACGAACACGTCTTCGAGATCGACTACGTTCCCGAGACGTTCAAACACCGCGACACGCAAACACAGAACCTCACGTACGCGTTGCGACCGGCGGTTCGCGGCTCCCGGCCGCTGAACGTCATGGTTCGGGGACCGCCCGGAACGGGAAAGACGACGGCGGTCCAGAAACTGTTCGACGAGGTCGGAACGCAGACCAGTGACGTGCGGACGATTCGAGTCAACTGTCAGGTCAACTCGACGCGGTACTCGGTGTTCTCGCGGCTGTTCGAGGGCACCTTCGACTACGAACCGCCGTCGTCGGGAATCTCGTTCAAGAAGCTGTTCGGCCAGATCGCCGAAAAGCTCGTCGAGGACGACCGCGTTCTGGTCGTTGCACTCGACGACGTCAACTATCTCTTCTACGAGAACGAGGCGTCAGATACGCTGTACTCCCTGCTTCGCGCTCATGAGGAGTACCCCGGTGCGAAGATCGGCGTCATCGTCGTTTCTTCCGACCCCACGCTCGAGGTCATCGACGAACTCGATTCGCGGGTACAAAGCGTGTTCCGGCCCGAGGAGGTCTACTTCCCGGTGTACGACCAGCCCGAAATCGTCGACATCCTGGACGAACGGATCCGGAAGGGGTTCCGCGACGGCGTCATCTCGCGGTCCACCGTCGAGCGCGTCGCCGACCGAACGGCCGAGAGCGGCGACCTCCGGGTCGGAATCGACCTCCTGCGTCGTGCGGGACTCAACGCCGAAATGCGGGGGAGCCGCACCGTCGAGATGGAGGACGTCGAAGCGGCCTACGAGAAGTCGAAGTACATCAATCTCTCCCGGAGCCTTTCCGGACTGTCGGACACCGAGCGAGCGCTGCTCGAAGTTATCGCCACTAACGACGGTGGGCAGGCCGGAGAGGTGTACGAGACCTTCCACGAGGAGACGGGACTGGGGTACACTCGATACTCCGAGATCGTCAACAAACTCGATCAACTCGGATTGATCGACGCTGACTACGCCGATATCGAGGGTCGTGGTCGGTCGCGTTCGCTGTCGCTTTCCTACAAAAAGGAAGCGGTCCTCGATCGGCTCGAGTGATCGGCGACTCGCGGACGGACCGCAGTGTCACTTGCTGGCTGGCCGTTTAATTCTGCCGTCGGAGGTCCGTGTGTATAGGATCGCTCCTAATCTATGGCTCGCACGGATACGTCGGTAGTCTGATCGCCGACCTCGAGCAGCCAGGTCGACGGTTTTCGCTCGAGGATCCGGACGTCGTCGACGAGGCCCTCGCGGACGTCGACTGCGTGCTCAACTGCGCCGGGCCGTTCCGAGCGATTGCACCGAAACGAGCACTGACGATCCGGCTGACGCCACTTGGGTCGTCCCCGAGACGCTGGGTGAGGACCGGGCCGGCGACCAGTCGTACAGCTTCTCGAGGAACGTGACACCTCTCACGGACGGGGGTCGGGACGGCGGTTCGCGGAGACGGGGGTTCGTCTCTCGGTTCGACCAGTGGATGGAAACGGCCGGTTTCGACGGCGAGCCGGCGGCGACTGCCGTGCCCGAGACGGCACTCGAGACCGTCGACGAGAGCGAGCGCGTCGTCCTCGTCCAGGCCAAGCACTACGGGTTCGAGAACCTGCTCGTTCGGGCCGGCACCGACATCGACGTCACTCGAACGCTGCGAGAAAAGTGGTTCAGGCCTGCTCGATACCTTCCCGATACTCTTCGGCGGTCTCGAGGGCGCTGTCGAGGTGGCCTTTCGTATCGTCCTCGGCGCTCTCGCTGAGCTGTCGCAGTCCGTTCAGGTGTTCGTCCATGAGTGCGTGATCCGGCTCGTGGTCGCCGATCGCGTAATCCTCGAACGCGTCAACGTGCTCGCGGATATCCTCGCGGAGGTCGTCGTCGTCGGCCGTCTTGGCTGCCTTCTCGAGATCGTCGCGGACCTTCGTCAGTTCCTGAGCCATACCCGAACTCATGACGGTCCGACTCATAACGGTTGGCCAGACATCAGCCCCGCTATCAAGGGCGGGTCGTCGTCTTCCGGTTCGGAGCGGTGATCGTTGACCGTGTACGAGAGGGTTTCTCTCCGTAGGGAGATCGTACCCGACTGTTACTGGCGGTAACCGGATGAGAGTCTTGAGTACTGACTGACGGCTTTTTGGCGTCTTGCCCCCCGGTCACGGTTGCATATGTCCGTATCACGACGCACGACGCTGAAAGCGATGGCTGTAGCGGGCGGATTGAGTATCACGAGCGGTGCCGTCTTCGCGAAAGGCGAGCACGAGGACGACGAGCGACCGACCGACGACGACGCAGCCGACGAACCGGCCGCCGTTTCCGCCGCGGTTCGCGTGGCTCACTTCTCGCCGGATGCACCGAACGTCGACGTTCTCGTCGACGACGAACAGGTACTCGCGGACGTTCCCTACGGCGCGGTCTCGCCGTACCTGGAACTCGAGCCCGGAACCTACACCGTCGCGATCACGGCGGCCGGCGACCCCGAGGCCGTCGTCTTCGAAGATGAGGTCGACGTCGCCGAGGGATTCGCCACGATCGCGGCGATCGGCGAACTCGAGGCCGAGACGTTCCGCCCGGAGATCCTGGTCGACGCCGAACCGCTTCCCGAGGACGCCGAGGCCGACGCGGCATTCGCCCGCGTGGCACACTTCTCGCCCGACGCGCCCGCCGTCGACATCTACGCCGACGAGGAGCCGCTGGTCGAGGGCGTCGAGTTCGAGGACGTCTCGGAGTACCTCGCCGTTCCCGCCGGTGCGTACGCCCTTTCCGTCCGCCCGGCAGGCGAGGAGGAGGAAGTGGCGTCGTTCGACGTCGAACTCGAGGCGGAGTCGATCACGACGGGGTACGCGATCGGCTACCTCGAGCCCCCCGAGGAGTTCGCCGACCGCGAGTTCACCGTCGAACTCGTCGTCGACGGACCGGAGGCTGACGCGGAGGAGGAAGAGCCGGAAGACGATTACGAGGACGAGGCGCCACACGACGAGGACGAAGCGCCACACGACGAGGACGAGGCGCCACACGACGAGGACGAAGCCCCGAAGGACGGGGACGACGAGAAGGACGTCGACGAGAAAGAGAACGGCAAAGAGGCTGATGGGAAGGGTAAAGACGAGGTCGGCAACGACGACGCGGCCAAGGAGAAGGAGCCGGCCGACGGCAAGAACGGCGTCGACGAGAAGGAGGCAGCGAACGGCAAGGATGCGGCCAACGGGAAGAAGGCGGCGCCGGATCACCAGTGCTAGTTGACCAGTAGAAGACGGGGCCGACCGACGGCTCCGTGTTGAGCGGTTCGAGCCTTTCCGTTCTCTTCGACTCAGTCTCCTCAGTCGTAGGCGACGACGTGGCTGTGGCCGGTCCCCACGAACAGCGCGCCGTCGACCGGCGCGAGCGCCGCCGCGCTGGCGACCTGGATGCTGTCTCCCTGGGGATCACGCTCCCATCGGCGCTCGCCGCCCGTCGGATCGATCGCGACGAGATCGGCGTCGTCGACGTCACCTCCGACGAGAAGCGTCTCTCCGGCGGCAGCCAGGATCGGTTGCTCCCACTCGGTCTCGAGCTCCCAGTCGACTGTCCCCTCGCGCCGTACCCCGAGAGGCGCCAGCGTTCGTCGCCGTCCTCGGCGTCGTACGCGGTGAGACGCCCTTCATCCCCGCGGTAGAGCGTCTCACCGTCGAAGTGGAGCCACACACCGTGGATCGTCGATCCGCTCGCTCCGGCAGTCTCCCAGCTCCGCTCGCCGGTTTCGCGATCGTAGGCGGCGACGTACCCGTCGTCTGCCGTCGTGTACACGGTTTCGTCGCCGAGCGCGAGCGCGGCGACATCGGCGTCCTCGTTTTCCCACCGAACGTTCCCATCGTCCCGTTCGAGCGCGACGAGACTCCGACTCGTCTCCTCCTCGCTGCCCGCGACGACGACGTCCTCGCCGACGGCGAGTCCATCAACGTCGCGACCCGGCGACTCGAGTTCCACTCGCCAGCGTTCCTCGGGGTCGTCGGGAACGGTCGCGTCGGCGTTGTGACCCGTGTTCTGCGGGTCGTACCGCGAGAGCCGCCAGGTGTCCGAATCGGTCTCGAGCGTGCCGAACGAGTGCTCGCTCGAGAGACAGCCCGCGACGACGGCCAGTCCGGCCGCCGCCCCCATCGCGAGCACGGTTCGTCTGGATGGCATATCACCGCCTCTACACGTTCGCGATATAGCCTTTCGGGTCCTCGCGGATCGGTCGAGGCTCACGGGCGCCCGCGCGTTGCATGCGAGCGCGTCAAGTGTCTCGAGTCCCTGATTCGGATGATGAGTGACTCTCGAGGTCCCCTCCAGCCGGACCGTCCCGAGGCCGCCCAGCCGTTCGAGGTGGACGCGCCGTTCGACCCCGCAGGCGACCAGCCCGAGGCGATCGAAGAGCTCGCCGAGGGGTTTCGGTCGGATGCGGACAAACAGACGCTGCTCGGTGTGACGGGATCGGGCAAGACCAACACCGTCTCTTGGACGATCGAGGAGATCCAGAAGCCCACCCTCGTGATCGCCCACAACAAGACGCTGGCGGCACAGCTCTACGAGGAGTTCCGGAGTCTCTTTCCGAACAACGCCGTCGAGTACTTCGTCTCCTACTACGACTACTATCAGCCCGAGGCCTACGTCGAGCAGACCGACACCTACATCGACAAGGACGCCTCGATCAACGACGAGATCGACCGCCTGCGCCACTCGGCGACGCGCTCGCTTTTGACTCGCGAGGACGTCATCGTCGTCGCCTCGGTGTCGGCGATCTACGGCCTCGGTGACCCCCGAAACTACATCGATATGTCGATGCGACTCGAGGTCGGCGAGGAGACCGGCCGCGACGAACTGCTGGCGCGGCTCGTCGACCTGAACTACGAACGCAACGACGTCGACTTCACGCAGGGCACGTTCCGGGTCCGGGGCGACACGATCGAGATCTACCCGATGTACGGCCGCTACGCCGTCCGCGTGGAGCTGTGGGGCGACGAGATCGACCGCATGGTCAAAGTCGACCCCCTCGAGGGGACGACCCAGGGCGAACAGCAGGCCGTGCTCGTCCACCCGGCGGAACACTACTCGATCCCGGAGACGAAACTCGAGCGCGCGATGGACGAGATCCGGGACGATCTCGACAGCCGGATCTCGTACTTCGAGCGCCAGGGTGACATGCTCGCCGCCCAGCGCATCGAGGAGCGAACGACGTTCGACCTCGAAATGATGCAGGAGACGGGGTACTGCTCGGGCATCGAGAACTACTCGGTCTACCTCTCGGATCGCGAGTCGGGGGAAGCACCCTACACGCTGCTGGATTACTTCCCCGAGGACTTCCTGACGGTGGTCGACGAGTCCCACCAGACCCTGCCCCAGATCCGGGGGCAGTACGCCGGCGACAAGTCCCGGAAGGACTCGCTGGTCGAGAACGGGTTCCGGCTCCCCACCGCCTACGACAACCGCCCGCTCACGTTCGAGGAGTTCGAGGAGAAGACCGACCAGACGCTGTACGTGTCGGCGACGCCGGGCGACTACGAGCGCGAGCAGAGTGATCAGATCGTCGAACAGATCGTTCGACCGACCCACCTCGTCGATCCCGAGATCGAGGTCTCGCCCGCCAGCGGGCAGATCGACGACCTGATGGACCGCATCGACGAACGCATCGAACGCGACGAGCGAACGCTGGTGACGACGCTCACGAAGCGGATGGCCGAGGATCTAACCGAGTACTTAGAGGAGTCCGGCGTCGACGTCGCCTACATGCACGACGAGACCGACACCTTGGAGCGCCACGAGATCATTCGCTCGCTCCGCCTTGGGGAGATCGACGTCCTCGTCGGGATCAACCTTCTGCGGGAGGGCCTGGACATCCCCGAGGTCTCGCTCGTAGGTATCCTGGACGCCGACCAGGAGGGGTTCCTGCGCTCGGAGACGACGCTCGTCCAGACGATGGGCCGGGCCGCGCGAAACGTCAACGGCGAAGTCGTCCTCTACGCCGACGATCCCTCGAACGCGATGGAGTCGGCCATCGAAGAGACCCGACGGCGTCGCGAGATCCAACAGGAGTACAACGAGGAACACGGCCTCGAGCCGACGACGATCGACAAGGCGGTCGGTGAGACGAACCTGCCGGGGAGCAAGACCGACACGACCGAAGTCTCGGGTCGCGAACTCGGGGACGATGAGGAGGCGGCCCGCTACATCGCGGAGCTCGAGGATCGGATGGAAGAGGCGGCAGGAAACCTCGAGTTCGAACTGGCGGCCGACATCCGGGACCGTATCCGCGAGGTTCGCGAGGAGTTCGCCCTCGAGAGCGAGGACGACGAGGGGATCGCGCCGCCGGCCGAGGAGTTCTGAGCCGGTCTGCCGTACCGGTTTCGTCCGCTGTTTCGGTCGCTGGTCACTCGTGTTCGGCGTGGTCCGCGCGGTCCGTTCGATTCGGGCGGTCGGTGTGCTCGCCGTGGGCTCCGTGATCACCCCGGAGGTGTTCGATCGCGTGGAGTTCGACGACCGGGACGACCTTCGCGACGCCCAAGAAGAAGAGAACGACCATCCCGATCGTCCCCGTGATCGAGGAGAATTCGATAAGGCTCGGGAAGTACGTTCCCGGCGTCGCCCCGTAGATCTCGAAGCTGGGGTGAAAGAAGCCCTCGACGACGAACAGTACTTTCTCGATCAGCGTCGCGAACAGCACGAGCAGGGCCGCGGCGATTGCCCGTCCCTTGGAGAACAGCGCCGGTCGGATCGTCTGTGCGAAGATGTACGTGAGGACGCCGAAGACCAGTCCCATCGAGAGGAGGTAGATCGGGTGGGCGAGCCGCGCCGTCGCGGCGACGTCGAGATCGATTGGCGCCTGGAACAGTCCGGTAACGTTCTGCTGGAGCTGCAGCCAGAGGAAGAGCAGACAGAAGAATCCGAGCCACAGCAGGAGTCCGCGGAAGACGTCGTCGGTGATGATGTGATCCCAGTCGTAGGCTCGGCGGAAGGCGAACGACAGTAGGATCACGCCGCTGATCGCCGACGTCAGCGCGATGGTGAGAAACTGCGGCCCCTGCACGCTGCCGAACCAGACCGGGTACGTCGGCAACACCGCGAACAGCCACGGGATCACGCCCCCGTGGAGCAACAGCGGCGCCATGATGATGATCGCAAGCGCGAGCCACCAGACCATCCGCTGAACGATCTCGTCTTCCTGCTCGCTGTAGCCGATCGTCAACCCCTTGTAGATCGGTTCGAAGTGGTTCGGCAGCTGGTCGCGAAGCCGGGTGACGTCGTATCTGAGCGTGAGTCCGAGATACGTCGCCGTCAGCACGAAGTAGGCCGTAATGACGGTCACGTCCCACACCAGCGGCGACGCGTGGACGGTGATGTGGTAGTGACCGAGCACGCTCGTGACCATTCGGTCGGGACGGCCCATGTGAACGAGGATGAAAAAGCCCGCCGCGGAGAGCCCCGCGATCGTCAGGAGCTCGGCCAGCCGAGCGACCGGCATGTACCGATCCATCCCCAGCAGTCGGACGGCCGCCGAGAGGATGATTCCGCCGTGAGCGATCCCGACCCACCAGATGAACGCGCCGATGTAGACGCCCCACGTGACCCCGCCGCCGGTACCCCAGTCCGAGAGCCCGGTGACGATCAGTCCCTCGGCGAGCTGGTAACCCCAACCGATCAGAAAGGCGAGCAGCGCCAGGCCGGCGACGCCGAACAGGAGGAAGTACGTCGTCGTCGTGTTCTTGATCGGGCGAAGGATATCCGCTTCGGTGGGCGCTTTCGTGCTCATTGTGCGAGTTCTTCACACCCTCATGCCGACCGGCTACTTCCATCCGTCCGGTGAGCATGCAAGCACCCTTTTAAGCGACCGATGCCGCTACAGCTCGAGCGTGTACACCACTTCCCGTTGGGACTCGCCGCCGATCTCGACCTCGCCCTCGCCGGTCTGTTCGAAGCCGAGCTCCTCGTAGAACGTCCGGCCGCCCTCGTTCGAGGCGAGGTCGATCGCTCGCATCCAGCTCATGTTGAAGTCCTCGAGATCCTCGCGGAGCCGCTCGTGGAGCGCCGTGCCGATCCCTTCGCGCTGGTGATCGGGGTGGACGTACATCCGCAGGACGTCGCCCTCCTCGCCCTGCACGACGCCGTGAGCGAACCCGGCGATCTCGCCGTCGGCCTCGGCGACGAGTACCGCCGTTCCGGGCTCCGAGAGCGCTCGCTCGAGTTCCTCGTCGCCGTACCAGTCGTCGATCGTCTCGTCGATAACGTCGCTCGAGAGCTCGTCGTAGGTGTCGTGCCAGGTCTCGCGGGCGAGTTCGCGAAGCGATTCGCGGTCGTCGGCTGTCGCCGGTCTGATCTCCATGCCGCGCGCTACGGTAGCGAGGACCAAAGCTGTACTCGCAACTCGAGTTGTACCGGTGCAACCCCGGTTACGTTTCGACGTCGAATCCGTGTTCGCGAAGGAGTTCGGGCGCTCGATCGCGGTGGTCGCCCTGGAGCTCGATCCGCCCCTCGTCGACGGTTCCGCCGGTTCCCACCGAGGATTTGAGGTCGGAGGCGATCGACTTGACCTCGGCTTCCGGCAGGTCGAACCCCTCGACGATCGTCACCGGCTTTCCGTACCGCCGTTTTTCCATTCGGATCGACAGCAGCTGTTCCGCTGCCTCGAGGTCGCCGTGGCTGTCGAGTTCGTCGAGCAGGTCGTCGATCGAGTCGTCGTTGGACACGTAGTACCACTCGGGTTCGAAGCTCAAAGCCCTGTCTCTCGACCAGACCGACCGCCGGTCGTCGGGATCGACGCCCCCCGGTCCGACGCTCGATGTCCGACGGTTCATACGGACGGGGAACGAGTCTCCACCGTGCTCCGTCGCGCCCGCGAACTCGGACCGCCGGTGTTGGTACCGCTCGCCTGGACGTTCGTCGTCGCAGCGCACCTCGGCATCGTCGCCGTTCGGACGCTGTTCATCGCACACGTGGTTATGAGTGCGCTGTTGGCCGTGTTCGCCGTGACCGGCCGATCAGATATGCGGCGCGGAACGCTGCTCGTCTGGTGGCGTCTTATCGCCGTCGGCCTGCTGGTGACGCTGTGTGGAACGGCGGGATTCCTGCTCGAGCCGGTTGCCGACCCCCTTCAGGCGATTGCGCTGTTCGGCTGGATGCTCCTTCCGGCCGTCGGCTTCGTCGATACCGGGCGTCGCGTCCCGAGCGGTGCGTGGGTCTACCTCGGCGGTGCCGCGGCCTGCGGTCTCGGCGCGGTCGCGTACGCGGTCGGTATCATCGCAGCCACCGATCCGATCGCGGTCGCGGGGCTCGCCGCGGTCGGTCTCGGGCAGACCGCCGGAATCCTCGATGCCGCGATCCGCTACTGACGCCGCCGCTACAGCCGTGATTTGATCGTCTCTGCCGTCTTCTCGCCGACTCCGGAGACGCTCTGGAGGTCCTCCGGACTGGCCTCGCGAACGTTCTCGACGCTACCGAAGCGGCCGAGCAGCCGCTTTCGCGTCTCGGGGCCGATCCCGGGAACGTCATCCAGCACCGTCGAGACGTCGTCCCGGATCGTCTGGTGGTACTGGACCGCGAAGCGGTGGGCCTCGTCGCGAACCCGCTGGAGGAGGTGGAGGTGGGGGGCGTCGTCCGGCCACGACAGGGACCGGTCGGGCGTCACGACCCGTTCTTCGGCCTTCGCGAGCGCCACGACGGGGACGTCCCAACCGACCGCCTCGAGCGCGTCCCGAGCCGCCTCGAGCTGTCCCTCCCCGCCGTCGATCAGCAGCAGGTCGGGGTCGGGCCGATCATCGCGACCCTCGACGGCCCGCAGAGCGCGCCACTCGAGCAACGCCTTCATGTTCGCGTAGTCGTCGTTCTCGTCGGTGAGCTTCTTCCGGCGGTAGTCGGCCTTCTCGGCGCTGCCGTCGACGAAGGTGACGTCGCTGCCGACCGCGGCCTTCCCCTGGGCGTGGCTCACGTCAAAGCCCTCGATTCGGCCCGCCGAATCGATCTCGAGGGCGTCGGCGAGCATGGCACACTCGTCGCGCCCGCCGACGTTGCGCCGGGCGTTCTTGAGCGCGAGGTCGACGAGCTTCGCTTCGCGGCCCGCGCCGGGGACGCGAACCGAGACGCCCTCGGCCTCGAGCCAGGCCGTGACCTCCTCGTCCCCGTGGCGCTCGGGCAACAGGAGGGCGTCGGGGAGGTCCCGTTCGGCGTAGTATTGGACGAGGAAGGCCGCGAGGACGGCAGGGACGCCTCCGGAGTCGGCAGCGATCCCGTCGCCGGGTTCAGTGCCGGGAGCTTCCATCGTGTGTCGATCCCGATCGACCAGCTTTCCGTTCTCGGCGCGCAGGCGGGCGACCGTGGCGTCCCCGCCCTCGATGGCGACGCCGAGGACGTCGACGGCCCGCTCGTCGCCGGCCGACTGAACGGCCTCGCCGCCCTCGCCGTGGAACGCCTCGACGGTCTCGAGGCGATCTCTGAGGTTCGCCGCCCGTTCGAAGTTCTGGTCCTGTGCGGCGGCCCCCATCTCCCGGCGCAGCGGATCCGCGAGGATCCCGGTTTCTCCCTCGAGGAAGCGCTCGACGGCGGTGACGTCCTCGTCGTAGCTCTCGAGCTCGATCTCCCGGGTGCAGGGGGCGGTACAGAGCCCCATCTCGTAGTCGAGACAGGGTCGATCCCGGCCGGAGTACTTGTGGTCCGAACACCCCCTGACCCCGTAGGTCTCCCGCAGGGCCTTCACCACGGTCTCGACCTGGCGTTTGTTGGTGTACGGGCCGAAGACCGTCGCCGACTCGTTGGGGTCACGCGTGATCTCGATTCGCGGAGCTTCGTGGTCCGTGAGCTGAACCATCGGGTAGGACTTGTCGTCCTTCAGCCGGACGTTGTACCGCGGCTGGTGGCGCTTGATCAGGTTCGCCTCGAGCAGCAGGGCCTGGGTCTCGGTGTCGGTGACCGCGATCTCGATCCCGTCTGCGCGGTCGACCATCCGTCGGATACGGGCGCTTCGCGGGTCGGCGTAGGAGCGAACCCGGCTTCGGAGATCGACCGCCTTCCCGACGTACAGCGTCGTCCCGTCGGCCCGGAACTGGTAGACGCCCGGCTCCCGCGGCAACGACGTCGCGCGCTCGCGAACCCCCTCGGCGTTCATCGGCGGGCCTAGGGCGGCGAGGGGTTTCAGCCTGACTCCTCGCGGTCGACGGACGGCGGGCTCATCGCTCGCTCCGACTTTCGGTCGGCTCGAGTCGACCGTCGAAGCGGACGCGGTACATTCTCGGTGATGGACCGTCCACGTCGGAGTATGAGCGAGGAGATCCGCTGCTGGCTGGTCGAGCGCGAGTACGACGACAAGGGACTGGTGACGCTGACATACGCGACGCCCGACGGCGAATCAGTCTACCGCCGGGAGCTGGCTGCGTCGGCCGCGTCGGGGGTGACGGCCGCGAAGGAGCTCTCGCCCGACCAGCTCGAGGCCGTCGCGGACGAGGGAACCCGCGACCGGTACGCGACGGAAGTCGATCGGACGGCGTCGAACTACGATCCCGACGAGCCGATCTGATTCGGCATTTTCACGGAACCGGGGAGGAATATTACGTCGAGTGGCAATCCTTATCGGGAAACGGTGTCTTCACTCGGCCACCAACTATGCCCGCTATCACGGTCGACGGGCTGACCAAGACGTACGGTCAGACCCTCGCACTCGACGATCTCTCCTTCGAGGTCGAGGAGGGTGAGGTGTTCGGCTTCCTCGGTCCGAACGGGGCCGGCAAGTCGACGACGATCAACGTCCTCCTGGATTTCGTCCGCCCAACGGCGGGGCGAGTCGAGGTGCTCGGGCTCGACGCACAGACCTACAGCCGCGAGATCCGATCGCGGACCGGGGTTCTCCCCGAGGGGTATCGGACCTACGAACGACTCACTGCCCGGCAACACCTCGAGTTCGCGATGGACTCGAAAGGCGTCGACGACGACCCCGAACGGCTGCTCGAGCGGGTCGATCTCGCCGACGCGATCGACAAGAAGGCCGGCGGCTACTCGAAGGGGATGGCCCAGCGGCTCATGCTCGCGATGGCACTCGTCGGCGAGCCCGAACTGCTGATTCTGGACGAGCCCTCCACGGGACTGGATCCCAACGGCGCCCGCGAGATGCGCGAGATCGTCCGTCAGGAGAGCGAGCGCGGCGCGACGATCTTCTTCTCTAGTCATATCATGGAGCAGGTCGAGGCCGTCTGCGACCGCGTCGGCATCCTCCGCGAGGGCGAGATGGTCGCCGTCGACTCCGTCGCGGGCCTGCGGGAGTCGGTCAGCGACGGAACGGTGCTGCGGGTTACCGTCGACCGGATCGACGACGACGCTATCGAGGCGGTTCGCTCGCTGTCCGACGTCTCCGAAGCGACCGTCGAGAGCGAGGCGCCGCCGACGCTCGCGGTCCGGGTCGACGGCTCGAAGACGGACGTGCTCTCGGAACTCGAGAACCAGGGCCTCGAGATTCGGGACTTCTCGACCTCCGAGGCGTCGCTCGAGGAGGTCTTCCAGTCCTATACGACGGAGGTGGGCGCCCGATGAGCTCCGAACCCGCGACGGGAGCCGAGACGGCCGACGGCGATCGAACGTCGCCCTCGAGTTCGATCAACCTCGAGAGCGTCCGGGCTGTCGCCAAGAAGGACTTCCAGGACTCGGTCCGTTCGTGGCTGTTCTGGGGACTGAGTCTCTTTTTCTTCACGCTGCTGGTCGCGACGACGGGCGTCGTCTCGTACTTCGGGGAGGACCTCGCCGCACAGGGTGCGACGACGGACGTGCTCGTCGGCTTCGTCAGCGAGATCACGCGGCTGATCATCCCGCTGATCGCGCTGATCCTGGGCTGGAAGGCCATCGCCGGGGAGCGGGAGTCGGGCAGCATCAAGATCCTCCTCTCTCTGCCCCACTCGCGCAAGGACGTGCTGCTCGGGAAACTCATCGGACGCTCGGCGGTTCTGTCGCTGTCGCTTACCATCGGGTTCGCCCTCGCGGCGGCCGTCGTCGCCGTCCTGCTCGGCGGGTTCGACGTCGGCGACTACGTCGGCCTGCTCGCGGTCTCGATCGTCTACGGGATCGCCTACACGAGCATCGCCGTCTCCCTGTCCTCGCTGACCCGGTCGACGACGATTGCCGGCGCGGCGATGTTCGGGGTTTTCATTCTTTTCTACGTCGTCTGGAACGCGCTGACGTCGGTCGCGTCGTTGCTGGCCGATCGAGGGGTTCCGCTCTTCGAGACCATCAGCTACACGACCGAAATGCAGGGCCAGGAGGTCGAACTCGAGCGGCTCCCCGACTGGGTGTACTTCGTCGTGAACCTCGACCCCGGGGAGGCCTACGGCCGAACGCTGACGCTCGTCACGGACACCGACATGATCGAGCTCCAGGCCCAGCTCAACGAGGAGATGTTCGGCGGGGAGCTTCCGTTCTTCCTGCAGGACTGGTTCGCGCTCCTGATCCTCGTGTTCTGGATCGTCGTTCCGATCGTGGTCGCGCTCTACCGGTTCGACCGGGTCGACCTCTGAGGGGCGGTCGCTTCGATCGCCGGCAGAACCTCTTCGCTATCGAGACTGTCTCGGCTGCTTGACGGGAGACTTAGGGTCGCGTCTCCGGTATTCGAGTTCGAATGACCGACTGTATCTTTTACGGCGGCAAGGGCGGCGTCGGCAAGACGACCTGCGCGGCCGCGACGGCGACCCGGTTGGCCGACGGCGGGCGGAAGACGCTCGTCGTCTCGACGGATCCCGCGCACTCGCTGTCGGACTCCTTCGAGGCCGACCTCGGTCCCGAGCCCCGCAAACTCGAGCGGGGGACCGAACCAGCCCTCGAGACCGACTCCGAGGGCGAGGCCGAACTCGAGGACAGCGCCGACGTCTGGGCCGCCGAGATCGATCTCGAGACGCGAAAGGAGCGCTACGAGGAGCTCGCGCGGGCGCTCGCTTCGGATCTTCGAAGCGCCGGAATACGGCTCGACGACGAGGAGGTCGAGCGGATCTTCGCCGCGGGGACGCCCGCCGGCGGCGACGAGATCGCCGCGCTCGACCTTCTGGTGGAGTACGCCGATTCCGGCGAGTGGGACGTCGTCGTCTTCGACACCGCGCCGACGGGTCACACGCTGCGGCTGTTCGATACGCCCGCGGTCGCGGGTCCGGTTCTCGAGACGCTGGGTTCGCTTCGCGGGCAGGCCCGGCGGATCGGCACCGCCGCCCGTTCGGCGGTGCTGGGCCCGATGTCGATGTTCGGGGGGAGCGACGACGGGGCCGACCTCGAGGCGTTCCGGGACCGCCTCGAGCGCGCCCGGGAGCTGCTGCTCGACGCCGAGCGAACGGAGTTTCGGGTCGTCCTCACACCCGAGGGGATGGCGATCGCCGAGTCCGAGCGCCTCGTCGAGAAGCTCCGGGAGGCGGGAGTCCGGGTCGATCGACTCGTCGTGAACCGCGTCTTCGACGATCCCGAGGACGACTGTTCGCGCTGTCGGTCGCGCTACGAGCGACACACCGAGCGCGTGGCCGAGATCCGGGAGACGTTTCCCGACCTCGAGGTCGTGACGCTGCCCGAGGTCGAAGGAGAGGTGCAGGGACTCGAGGCGGTCTGCTCGATCGCGGAACGGCTCCCTGCGGAGGCGTAACTGACGTTGGTACTCCGTTTCTTTGTTCGGCTGGGTCACGGATCTGAACTGGTCGAATCGTTACATCGGTCGGCGAACGTAACGCTGTAACTTCTATCAGCTATCAGTGTCGTTGGCAAGGCCCTGCTGAATACACAGCGCGAATGTTGCACGGGGTTCGACTCGATTTGCGACGCTGTGAGCGCTCCGTGCTTGCCCCCAAGTTACCGTACAGGAACGGAACGCGTCGGCGACCGCGAGCGAGCCGAGCACACTGATTTCAGCAGCGATCAGTGACAAAACGGAACTGATCGACGACATCGCTAACCAGTTCGATTCCTTGAATTTATTTCCGAGAGGATTATCGTCTGATTTTCGAAAAAATACACAAAATCGTCGGATTTGTTCATTATCTTGTACAGCGTCTATTTATCCACACTCATGCAATCGAGAGTTGTCCACAGCCAAACTGTACCACTTCTGACTACTTCCCTCGAGGTTCGCCGATGAGCACGTCCTCGAGGGCCGCCCACGTCGGCCACCAGATTCGAAGCGGAGCGGGCTACGGGGCATCTCGGGTTCGAAAACCCGCGTTTTACCTTCTGACGGTCGCGTTCGTGGCGTTCCTCGTGTTCGCCCTGAGAGAGACGATGGCGATGGTCGTCACCGCGTGGCTCGGCGGGTACGCCTTTCCCGGCCACCGCGTCCATCACGTCATGATCGGCGGCACCCTGGCGGTATTCGTGGCGATGGTCGCCGTGCAGTTGTTTCGGCCAACCAAGCGTGTGGGGGCGTTACAGGCGGCACTCGCGTTCGTCGTCGCTGCGTTCGCACTCACTGCGATCGCGTCGGGACTGGCGGCCGCCGGTGAGGTACTAGTGTTCCTCGTTCCGGTCGTGCTGATCTCCCTGTTGCACCCTGCCCGCAGCGAACTCCTGGCCCGCCCCGAAGGAGTCGACCGCCGCGTACTCGCCATCGCGGGCGTCGGCGCAATCGGATTCGCGGCGCTCGCCATCACCGAGTTCGTGAACCACACCACGTTGGCCGACGAACACGTCGCCTTCGGCCACTACGAGTTCATGCTGTTCGGACTGGTCTCGATCGGTCTGTTCGGCCTACTCGGTGCATTGAAGCCGACTGGATGGCGGATTCCGCTCTACGCCGCCGGCGTACTGGCGCTCCTCTTCGCCGTCAGTTCGCTCGCCTTCCCCGGCGCCGAACAGGGTTCGAGCCTCGGCACCGTCAGCGCAATCGCAGTGATTCTCTGGGCAATCGCCCTAATCGGCGTCTCAGAGTACGTCAAGCGCGGCGACTCGAGTGAACCGCCGGAGGACGCGGCGTCGTCGGACTGAACGCGAGACGGCAAGAGTAAGCGGTGCCACCCGGTTTTCGGGTTTGAACCACGAACTGCTCCCTCAGGTACCTCCAAGAACTGTTATATATGTCATCTGTGGAGTCATCCTCATCCACTGTCTATCAAGAACGGCGTGCTGACTGTATCCTCTATATT
>PWMF01000020.1 GCA_003559215.1 Natrialbaceae archaeon | reverse complement strand
GAAATCCTTGATATCGGTTACGGGCTGACGATTACCGCTGTGACCTAATGAGCCGATACACCGGCCCATGTAGGATTCGCATACACGGCCCCCAAGGAGCGGGGGCTGCGTATGTAGGACTCGCTCGCACCCTGCTTGGCGAGCAGATGGGCATCCACGTAGAAGCTTACGACAGTTCGCGCGGGTTAGCCTCGCAGTCGCATGTATCCAAAACGTACACGCCTAAACCTACTGAGCAGATTCAGCGTAGGGTGAGCCTGCCCAACGGAGTAAGTGTACGCGTCCAATACAATACGCATGTACCTGTAATTGATATCTGGGTGCCTGAGGATATAGACGAAAGAGATAACATTGAATTTCGTGGGCTATTACGTGCATTACAGGATGCAAACCAGTATTGCGATCCGCTAGAAGGCTCTATAGGAAACCCCGGAGAAGATGGGTATTTTCCGGGCCAATTTTCTGAGCTTCATCCACTGTATGACCCAGAAGACGAAGAGCAGCAGTGGTTAACTTACCCCGGTTTAGGGTCTTCAGAATTTAATGTGCATCCTAATCATCCGTTACCTCCTACTGGTGGTACGTTTGTTATGGATATGATTGGGGAGCCGTTTATTCGCCAAGCGTTTACTCACGGAGATTATGATTCCTGTAAGATGCTGCTAACTGGCGGCGGTGTACAAACTAATACATTAGGGTACTATGCGTCAGGTACTTTTATAGACGGATTTAGTGTAGTAAATTGCCCCCCTAGAAAATTTCGTGTTGGCCGTAGAGACGAATTGCTCGGTTGGCCTTGGAATGGCCCCGGTGCGCCGCGCTTAATTAGTTTGTCTGCTACATTGAGACGCCCCGGTGCCGGTTCAATAAATAAGGCTGAATTTAAGATTGAGTTTTTGAAGCTTAACAACGAGCCATTTGATGGTAACGACGAAAATTATCTAGAGCCTATTGAGTTTGAAGCTGTATTGGATCAGACAAACATAGCTTCTACTTCTCACCCATACAGCAGTACTTTTTGGGTAGATTTTTCTGTGTTGTCGCTAACACCAGACGGTGGTAAGGCAATAATTGGGTTGCATCAGCGGGGGGATGTTGCTCGTGTCGGCCTACATTATGATTTTGTTATACTGGATATACAAAAAATCATAGAAGACCCAGAAGATTTCATTTTCTTTTCTAGGCTAGATACTTACAATGGGGGTGGCACAGTATCTGATTCGCATTCTGGTCAGTTAACAGAGCTTGCTTTGGTGTATCAAGACCCAGACCCAGATATTTCATTTCCTCCAGATATAGATGAATTAGCGGGTAATTTTACTGACGCTGATTTAATGCGTGTTAAGTACGTAGATCAAGCTCCTGATGAAACAGTTTATCCTACGCAGAGAAGTCGTACGTCTAACGGAGTATTTGATACATGCTTGTATATGTATTTTGTTGGTGATGACGTTTACGAAATATATACTAAGGTAGGTACGTCTGGGAGCACTACAGAAACACAGACACTAAACGAATTGAACTATAGTCCGCCCGACCCTGATGACGAAAAAGGGCATGTTGGGTACCGTTATATACGTGTGCGTAATTGGCAGGCCGATACTTTTTATGAGCGAGGAACGGTTATAACACGTAGAGAAGGGTTTACCATTATAGGCGGTCCTAATAGGACGCTTGATAATGTATTTGTTACGTTGGAAGATCATACTTCTACAAATGAAAACCGTCCCGGTCTTGAGCTTGTCGATAATAATCTAGTAGATAGGTCTGGGTCTGCTTGGAAAATGGTCTGGGGGGATCGGCTAGACGGCCAAGGTTGCCAATTTGCTACGTGGAATGGCTTAGATCCAGCAGATCCATCTGAGTATAACGCGCTTAGTGTATGTAATACTTCCGGCTGGCGTAATATTTGTTTAGGTGAAGGAGGGACGACTACTAGACTGTGGGGCCGGTCTACCATTGGGGCGCCACTATTTCGCCAAGAAATAGGAACTACTAGCACTTCAACTAGTGACAGGTATGTAGAGTTTTACCGCCGCAAACTAGATTTAGACGCAGGTAGTGTATTCGAGGGGCGTAACACAGAAGAAGACGATTTTATCCTAAGTGTTGACATGCAGTCTTCGTCTAGTAGCACAAAAAAACGCGAGCTTAGAAATCATTTTGAATGTTTAGAGTTTGCGCCCTGCTGTGGGTACAGGGCGCTAACAAGAACGGCTAGCTCGTCAAAAGAAAGCTATTATATAGTTGACAGTGCTAGCGAAGACGTAATTGCTAACAGCGGAGTGGATTATGCTATACCTGATTATTCGCCTATATTTAGTTATCAAGGTGATGGGTGGCCTCCCGGCCAGCTAATATACCAGAGTCCTGCACCTTTGTTTTTACCGTATAACTTAGGCATTACAAAATTTGAAATATTTTCAGATGCAGGTATATTCATTGCTTTTCCCAGACTACCCATTTTTCCGGTTAGCGGTATAGGCTGGCTTATTGCTGTAGGACAACGCGGGGCGTCTGGGCAGTTTGTTTCACCTGCTGACCCTAGTGCTAATTTGTCGTTTACTTCATATGGCTCACAAAGAAATAAGTGCATTTTGACTGTGAGCGGAGCCGTACTAACAGGTGCCGATGAGCATAATCCTTTTGAAGCACATAGTGTTTTGACTGGGTTTCGTCCAGATTTAGTGGAAGTTCCGGCGATTACTCACCCGTTGCCTTACGGCGAAGACGGTGAAGTGTTGCTTGAAATTGTTAGAGGGTCAGAAAAGCTTGTCACCTGTAAAGACCAGCAAATTGCGTATGTTGGCTGGCTGTACCCTGAAGAAACAAGGCCTCCTGAGGACTAAGCATGGCTACGCTATTACATTATTTTCCTTTTATTGACGGTAGCTATGACGATGTGGCGGGGGGCATTACTGCCACTAAAAACAATACTGGTACTATTACACACAGTGTAATAGATGGCCTACCACGATTGTTTTTTGATGACGATGGCACAGGTTTAGATCTGACGGGGGGAGCAGATGTTACCGGTGATTGGTCATTCGCAGTAAGAGTAAGGTTGACTGACCCAGTGCAGTCTATGGCGTCTGCCATATTGGAGTTTGATAATTTCCAGTTGATGATGGATACTGACTTTAACTGGGACGAGTACTGGGTTCAGTTGTATTACGACGATGGGGTATCTACAAATTTTAATGCGTGGACCTTTTTTGGCACAACTGAATTTGATGCGGTGCCAGACGCTGCTGGTAGTGAAGTCCTTATTATAGTCAACGTAGCTGTAGGTGATGGTGTAAGACTATATGTAAACAACCAAGAAGGTTTTGACGGCGGTGACCCTAATTACGTTCCTACGCTTATGCTAGGGACTGCTACTAGCAAGAGTATTGGGCCGTCTCCTACTAGTTCGTGGCGAGAAGGTAATATCTATGTTGCAGATGTCGCTTTCTTTTCAGGCACACTTAGTCCTGCGCAACGCACCGCTTTATATAATGCTGGTGTCGGGTTTCCTCGTGTTGCTTGTACTATTGATTCAGTAAGTGCTGAAGATTTAGATACGGGCGTATACGACGAGTTATGCCCTGTAATCCGTATAGACACAGAGTACAGCGACGAGTTAGAAGCGAGTTTACAAAAAGCACACGCACTTGCTGTAGAGCCGCGTGATCGCCTACACGCACTTGATCTGCGCAAGACGTTTTGGACGCAGACTGTGTCGCTTACAGACACGGTCAACGCGCTTGTTCGTCAGCGCCCTGCGTTTGTTCTGACTCTTGCTGAAGCCGCTGAAACCAATGACGCAGTTCAGCTTGTTGCTGCGCTGAATGTACTCGAACGCGCTACGGCACGGGACTTGCGCTTTGGTCAGTACACGATTCAACTGGTTGAGGCGCTACAGGCTACGCCAACGCTACGTGCTTTCCTGACGGAACTCGTGGACGAAGAGATTGAAGTTGAGGGTGAGCTTACTTATGAGGACGCGCTGATCCTGCTGGATGCGCTGTTTGCTCAGATTCAGATCAGCAACAAGATTACGACAACTCGTACGGATTTCGCTAACGCGCTAGATCAGTTCACTTCGGCAATTCCCGCCGAGGTCTGGGAAGCCATCGAGGCTGAGCAGGTAACGTCTGTCAGCGCAGCGCTGAACTTGATTGACCGGATGCAGGCACAGACGGCTCGTGCAGCGGCGTTTGCCGTATCGCGTATTGATACGATCCGTGCACGGGTGAGCGAACAGCTTACACTGCAAGGTGATCTGCTCGATCTGGCTGAGCTTCTGACCGACACCACGTTCTTCGACTCGATCATCCTGCAAGAGGTTGTCGGGGCACAGACGGAGCGTGTAGCTTCGATCAGCCTTGACCGGCTGGATACGATTCGTGCGAATTTACTGAGTCGTATAGGTATCAGCGACACGGCCATGGACTTGCTTGAGGCAGGCAGCACTGGACTACCTGCGTACCAGACCGCCCTACGCGACCTCGTTAGCGGTACAGCCACGACGCAGCAAGGGTTTTCGATAAGTCGCACTGACTCGTTACGTGCAGCCCTGCGCGAATTGGTTGGTACCGGCGATACCATCCAAGACAATTTGGAGGCAGACGTAGCGTTTACCTCCGCGTTCAAGTTGGTCCTGCGCGATGCCGTG
>PWMF01000046.1 GCA_003559215.1 Natrialbaceae archaeon | reverse complement strand
TCGGGTTTGAACCACGAACTGCTCCCTCAGGTACCTCCAAGAACTGTTATATATGTCATCTGTGGAGTCATCCTCATCCACTGTCTATCAAGAACGGCGTGCTGACTGTATCCTCTATATTCAGCAGGCTTCTCTTGACAGGTATCGAATGAATCGATTGCTGCGCCGTTACCTACTTGCATGGAACGCGAGCTTCACACGAAGCTCCGAATAACAAAACCAAGCCACTCTCTACTGGTAACGCTACTCGAGTCCGATCCCCCGCTCCGCGAGTAGCTCCCGGAACTCGTCCTCATTGAGGACGGGCACCTCCTCCCCTTCGGCGTCGTCGAGCTTCGTCTGCCCCGGACTGTCGCCGATAACGAGGTAATCCGTGTTGCCCGAGACGCTGCCCGTCGCGTTCGCACCGTTGGCCTCGACGGTCTCCTGAGCCTCGTCCCGGGTCAGATCCTCGAGCGAACCGGTAAAGACGAACGTCAGCCCCTCGAGCTCGTCACCACCGGACTCCAGTTCCGACTCCTGCGGGGAGACGTGCTCGAGGACGGCATCGACCGCCGCCGCGTTGGCCTCGCTCGCGAAGAAGTCGTGGATCTGTTCGGCGACGGTCTCCCCGACGTCGTCGACGCCCTCGAGCGACTCGGGGTCGTCCTCGGCGGCCTCTCGAACCGCAGCGAAGCTCCCGAACTCGCGGGCCAGCTCCCGGGCGGTGGTCGGCCCGACGTGGGGGATGCCCAGCGCCGATAGGAACTCCGCGAGCGGGGGCTCGCGGCCGGCCTCGATCTCCGCGAGCAGGTTCTCGGCGCTTTGCTCACCCCATCCCTCGAGCGCGGTGAGCTCCTCGCGCTCGAGCTCGTAGAGATCCGCGACGGACTCGAGCAGGCCGGCGTCGACGAGCTGGCGGACGCTCTTCTCGCCCAGTCCCTCGAGGTCGAGCCCGTCGTCGCTGGCGTAGTACTCGATCGACCGACGCAGTTGAGCGTCGCAGGCGAGGCCGCCCGTACAGAAGGCCATCGGCCCGTCGCGCTCGATGGCGCTGTCACAGACGGGACAGTGGTCGGGCAGCTCGTAGTGGCCCTCGCTTTCCTTCTCGACGACCTCCTCGACGTAGGGGATGACGTCACCCGCCCGTTGCACGCGAACCGTGTCGCCGACGTTGACGTTCTTTTCGGCGATCTCCTCGGGATTGTGCAGGCTCGCCCGCGAGACGGTGACGCCGCCGACGTCGACGGGTTCGAGCAGCGCGACGGGGGTTACCCGCCCCGTCCGTCCGATCTGGACGGCGACGTCGGCGATCGGCGTCACCTCCGCGCGGGCCGGGAACTTGTAGGCGAAGGCGTAACGGTCGTGGCGAGCCGTCCGCCCGAGCTCCTCGCGGGCCTCGCGGTCGTCGACCTTGATGACGGTGCCGTCGATCTCGTAGTCGAGGTCGTCGCGGGCCTCGAGCATGCGATCCCGGTAGTCGATCGCCTCGTCGATGTCGTCGACGACCTCGACGTGCTCGGTTACTCGCAGCCCCCACTCGGGGAAGCGTTCGAGCTCCTCCCGGTGGCTCTCTGCGAGATCGCTGGCCTCGAGCACGTCGAAGTAGAAGACCTCGAGGGGTCGATCGGCGACCACCGAGGGATCGAGCTGACGGATCGTCCCCGCGGTGGCGTTCCGCGGGTTGGCGAAGGGTTCCTCGCCGCGCTCGATCCGTTCGCGGTTGTGCTCCTGGAAGGCGTCCTTGGGCATGTAGACCTCGCCGCGTACGGCGAGGAAGTCGGGATGGTCGCCGTGCAGTTTCTGGGGGACCGAACCGATCGTGCGGGCGTTCGCCGTCACGTCGTCGCCCTCGCGGCCGTCGCCGCGGGTGACCGCCCGCTCGAGGCGGCCGTCCTCGTAGACGAACTCCATCGAGACGCCGTCGAACTTGGGCTCGCAGACGTAGTCGACCTCGCCGACCGCCCGTCGGACACGATCGTCGAAGTCCCGCACGTCCTCCGGCTCGCCGCTTTGCTCGATCGAGAGCATCGGCGTGACGTGTTCGACCGTCTCGAACTCGTCGATCGGCTCGCCGCCAACGCTTCTGGTCGGGCTGTCGGGGGTGGCGAGGTCGAAGGCGTCCTCGAGCTCCTGCAGTCTCGCGAACAGCGCGTCGTACGTTCGGTCCGCAACGACGGGATCGTTCTCGACGTAGTAGCGGCGGTCGTGCTCGCGGACGGCCTCGCGGAGCAGCTGGACCTGCCGTTTCGCTTCGTCCTCCGTGAGGTCCTCGATCGGTGCGAAGTCGGTCGGCGGATCCCGGAGGTACGGGTTCTGTTCGTCGGCGTTCTCGTCTGCGAGGGACATTCGTTGCTCGAGGGTTACGCCGCGGCTCCGTTAACGTTACTGACGTCGTTCGCAGAGCGCACTCGAGCGAGGCGAGTCCCGCTACTTCCAGGGGTTGTCGACGAGGTCGCGCCGAGCCCTCGAGCCGACGGCAACCCGACAGTCAGCCCGCGGGAGGGCGATACACAACAGGACGTACCCCGCCTCACGGTGGCGTGGTTTCAACGCTCGCGGTTCGCGGCGGTACTCGAAGGCGTCCGCGACCTTTGCCGATCCGTCGGTCGCGTCGGCATCCCTGTCGTCTCCCGCTTCGCCGACCTCGAGTAGACGTCCCGCGCAGGTTCCACAGGCCCCGGTTCGACAGCCAAAGGGAACCGTCCGCTCGGTCCGCTCGCTCGCCTCGAGGACCGTCTCGGTGGCCCGGACCGCGACGGTCCGGCTGGAGCCGTCGGGTCGTTCGACGGTGACCGCGTACGTCTCCGTCACTGCCAGACGTCGCTGGTGCAGTCGCCGTCGGGCCAGCGGATCTCGTGGGCGCGGGCCGGCCCCTTCGGGCACTCGCCCCAGTCGACCAGGAAGTCCTCGTCGAGCTCGAGGGTGCCGTTCCGGGGGTCGACGTCGGCCTTCAGCATCACCGACCCCTTCTCGGCCTCCTCGGGGTAGAACTGGTCGTCCCACGTGGAGAACAGCGAGGTGGTCCAGTAGAGCCGCTCGCCGTCGAGGCTGAGCTGGATCATCTGCGTGCCGGCCGCCAACTCGCGCCCCTGTACTTCTTGGACGTCGCCGAAGGTCCCTCCAACCGACAACGAGTCGGCCCGCCGCGGGGTCGACGGATCCGAGATGTCGTACATCCACAGCTCGCCGTGGAGCCAGTTCGAGCCGAACAGGTAACGGTCGTCCATCGAGATCAGGATGTCCGTCGTCAGCGGCGGGACGGGCATCTCCCAGTCCTCGTGCTCGCGGGCCTCGAAGTCGATCGCCTTCTCGGCGCGGTACTCGCCGGCCTCGGTGTCGTACCAGAAGTGGAAGATGTTCGACGACAGCGCCGCCCCGACGAAGCCGTGGGTTGACTCGGGCGTGTGGAGAAAGCGGACCTCCAGTGGGATCTGACCCTCTTCGCCCAGATCGATCGTCTGCTCGACGGTCCCGTTCTCCCAATCCCAGAAGTGGAGTCGTCGGCCGTACTTCCCGTCCTCGACGTCCTCGAGGTCGAACCCCGGGTAGTACGTCTCCGGCGCGGCCCACTCCGTCGAGACCATTACGTTCTGCCGGGGCTGGTACCAGTAGTCGTAGTTCATCTCGATCTCGCCCGGCGGCTCCCAGCGGCCCTCGATCTCGAAGTCGTCGTTCAGTTCGAGAAAGCCGCCCGGTAGCTCGCCGTCGGCGTCGCCGAGCATGCTAATGATGATTTTCCCGTCGGGCACGCAGTGGACGGTGTGGGGCGCCGAGAGGTCGTACTCGAAGACCTCCTCGGGCTCGATCACCTCGACCAGCTCGGGGTTGCGTCGATCCTTCGTGTCGACGACGTGGATGCGCGAGGAGCGCTGACCGGGGACGATCAGGTGTCGTCGCTCGAGCCCCTCGACGTGACACGACGACGAGCAGGCGTTCCACCCGAAGTGGTGGAGCTCGTCACCCTTCTCGGGCATCTCGAGCCGATCGACGATCTCGCAGTAGGTCTCGGAGTCGGGATCGAGGTCGACGACGGCGACGAAGTCGGGTTCGTCGATATCGGTCCCGGTGTAGAGGCTCATCACGTAGGCGACCTCCTCGCGCTCACCCTCCTCGAGGGCGGCCTGCGGGGTCGCGTACCCCGGTCCCTCGTGATCGTGGTGCTCGTGGTCGTGGTCCGGTTCGGCGTCGGTAGGAGTGTCAGCATCACTCATGATGGGGCATACCACGAACGTAGGGATAAAGCTGCCCGCGACCGATCGAACTACCCCCAGGGGCTGTCGCCGAGCTGGCTTCGGACCATCGGACCGACCTCGATCCGACAGTCGGCATGGGGGTGGGCGATACACAGCAGCGCGTAGCCGTCGGCCCGATCGGATTCCTCGAGCGCCCGCGGCGGGCGCCGGTAGTCGACGGCGCTCGCGGCGTCGGGCTGCTCGTCGCTCTCGTCTCGGTTCCCTTCGACGGAGAGCACCCGCCCCACGCAGGCCGTACAGGTCCCCTTCCGGCAGTCGTAAGGGAGCCGGATCCCCTCGCGCAGGGCCGCCTCGAGTACCGTCTCCTGTGGACCGACCGCCACCGTTTCGTTCCGGCCGTCGGGCCACTCGAGCGTGACGTCGTGTCCGCTCATCGGTCGCCCCTCGCCGCCGGCAGACGCTCGGAGAGTCGATTCATGGAGACCGGTACGCTTCGCGAGGGGAAAAGCGTAGAGCCGTACCGATCGGCCGTTCGTCGCGATCGGCTCGAGGCGGGAACCGGATTCGGACGACGATCCCTCGATACCCAGTCTTTACCCGCACCGACGCCGTAGTCGCCGACAGATGGAACAGGGATCGGAGTACGGGCTGGTCGACCTCGAGGAGGTCGACACACCAGGGGACGAGTGGGAGGAGATCGACGTCTCGGATACCGAGGCCGACCGGATCGCCCGCAAGCGCGATCGGGAGTTCGAACAGTTCGAAGAGCGGATCAAGGACGCCGACCAGTTCAAAGTCGAACAGTCGGTGTTCGACGACGCGACGCTGGCGGCGCTGTACAAGCTGGTCCAGGACGGCTACGTCGAGGCCTTCGGGGGGCCGCTGTCGACGGGCAAGGAAGCGAACGTCTACCACGCGCTGGGCGACGACCGCGAGGTCGCCGTCAAGGTCTACCGCATCAACGCCTCGAACTTCCGCCAGATGCGAGACTACCTCGAGGGCGACCCGCGCTTCGAGGGGCTGGGTGGCAAGAAGAAAGACGTCGTTCTCGCCTGGACGAAAAAGGAGTTGGCGAACCTCCGGCGGGCGAAGAAGGCCGGCGTCCGGGTGCCCGAACCGCTCGCGACCGAGCGAAACGTCCTCGTGATGGAGTACATCGGCAACGAGGACGGCCGCGCGAAACGCCTCGGCGAGGTCCACATCGAGAACCCAGAAACCGCCTACGGCGTCATGCGCGAGTACATGCGCCGGCTCTACTCTGCCGGAATCGTCCACGGCGACCTGAGCGAGTACAACGTCGTCTTCCACGAGGGACAGCTCGTCGTTATCGACCTCGGGCAGGCCGTTACCGTCCACCACCCCAACAGTCGGAGCTTTCTCCAACGGGACTGCGAGAACGTCGCGAACTTCTTCTCTCGGCAGGGCGTCGAGACCGATCCCGACGAACTCCTCGAGTTCGTCACGAGTCCGGAGCCGGATCCGTCTCGAGACTGACGGTCGGGCCGAAACCTTCTTTATTACCTATTTGCGTTAATCGACTAATGACGGTCGCTCTCGTCTGGCGCTGGCACGCCCGCTCGAGAGCGAACAGTGTCGTCGCTGCGGACGACGCGGCCTAACCCGCGGTCGCGGCGACGGTGGCTCCCTTTGCTCGTTCTGCTTCACGTCTCGCTCGCCAGCCATCGACGTCAACTCCATACAGCATGCCGAACACGACCAATTCGACCGACTGCACCGATCATACGACTACCGACACCGACGACACGACCGCCGACGCCGACGGGTTCACCGTTACGCCCTACGCCGTCTCCGGCGACGTCGACTACGAGAAACTGCTCGAGCGTTTCGGTGCCGATCCCCTCACCGATGCACACATCGATCGCCTCCCCGACCATCCCGCGATCCGCAGACGGACGTTCTATGCCGGCCGCGACGTCGACCGCTACCTCGAGGCTGTCGAGGCGGGCGATCCGCACGCCTTGGTCACGGGCCGCGGCCCCTCTGGTCCGATGCACCTTGGTCACGTTCTGCCGCTGTATCTCGCGAAGCGGTTCCAAGAGAAGACGGGCGCGACGGTCTACGTTCCCCTCTCCGACGACGAGAAGTTCCTTGCGAAGGAGCAATCGTTCGACTCGATCGGCGAGCACACCCGCGAGAACCTGCGAGACGTGCTCGCCGTCGGTTTCGATCCCGAAAAGACCCGGATCGTCGTCGACACCGCCGACGCGGACGTGATCTATCCGATCGCCGTTCGCCTCGCGAAGCATCTCACGCCCGCCACCGTCGAGGCCGTCTACGGCGAGCAGGACACCGTTGGACTGCAGTTCTACCCCGCTGTGCAGGCGACTCACCTTCTCCTTCCCCAGCTGGTTGCGGGGCGCCAGCCCACTATCGTTTCGATCGCCGTCGACCAGGACCCGCACGTCCGCGTCTGCCGCGATGTTGCAGCGAAGGAGGCATTACCCGTCGAGAAGCCGGGCGCCATACTCGGGCGCTTCCTGCCGAGCCTCGAGGGGCCGGGAAAAATGAGCTCCTCGAGCGAGGCGGCGTCGATCGAACTCACCGACGATCCGGAGACCGTCGCCGAGACGATCCGCACCTACGCCTACACGGGTGGGCGAGCGACTCTCGAGGCTCACCGCGAGAAGGGCGGCGACCCGTCGGTCGACGTCCCATTTCAGTATTTGCGGTTCTTCTTCGAGGACGACGACGCCGAACTCGAGCGCATCGCCAGCGAGTACCGATCGGGGAACCTGCTCAGCGGCGAGCTGAAGGAGATCGCGATCGATCGGATTACCGATTTCCTGATCGAACACCGGCGTCGGCGGGATTCGCTCGGCTCGCTCGCGGGCGAACTCGAGCCCTACCGGCTGTCGGAACTCGAGCGACGGCGGGCGCTCGAGTCCGCCGGCGTTCCGACGTCACTCCGCTTGTAATCGTCTCGATTTCCCCTATCATGGCCCGAGTACCGGTTCCCCGAACGGCTTAGTGGCTCGGCCGCACGCAATGGCATATGGACATCGGGATCGTCTCCGATACGCACGACAACGTCGCGGCGGCCGAGCGCGCAGCCGACGTTTTCGAGGAGGAAGGCGTCGAGGTTGCCATCCACTGTGGCGACTTCGTCGCCCCGCCCCTGCTCTCGGCGTTCGAGGGACTCGAACTCCACGGCGTGCTCGGGAACAACGACGGCGAAATCTCGGGTCTCGAGGCGACGTTCGACGCCCTCGGCGAGGGAAGCGAGCTCCACGGTCGGTTCGCCGACCTCGAGTTCGACGGACTCTCCGTTGCGGTGCTCCACGGGGAGTCGAAGGCGGAGGTCGAAGCGCTCGCCGCAGCCGAGGAGTACGACTTCGTCTGCTACGGCCACCATCACCGGCGAGAACGCACCGAAGTAGGCGACACGACGCTTCTCAACCCCGGTGCCCACTTCCCGACGGTTCCCGACGAGCACCGAACGGTCGCGATTGTCGACACGCTCTCGGAGTCGGTTCGGTTCCGGTCGGTCGTCGAGCCGTCCGACGACCCATAACCGGCGCGGAGTCACCGGCTATTTATCGGTGGTGACCGTTAGCACCAGTATGAGCAGAGATCGGCGCGATCGGACTCCAGGCCGGCGGACCCGTCCCGCCTACACGCGAAAGCGTCAGTCGTGGTACGGGTACGGAACGATAGCCTCCCTGGAGAAGAGCCGGTTCGGCTGCTTCCTTCACGATCTGACGTCGATCTTCGGTGAGGTTTCGATCATCGGACTTCCAGTACTGCTGCTCGTCGGGATGACCGATTCGACGGCGAGCTACGGGGTGACGGCGGCCGCAATCGTCGCCTGGCTGACGATGGTGCTGGTCGGGACGCTCGTTCGTGGAGGGTGGGTCCGGCCGCTGGGAACGGAGACGCTCGGCTGGCTCACGTTCTCTCCGGCGCTGATCGCCCTTCGGTTCGTCCACTACAACACCGCCCTCGCCGTCGCATCCTACGGCGGCGTCGCGGTTGCGGTCGCCGTCGGGGTCCCGCCGCTGTCGGTCGCCGTGGCCGTCATCGTCGGGGTGGGTTCGATGCTCGCGCTTCCGGCAATCGGGGAGTCGATCGCACGCTCCCGACGCCAGTAGTCATCCTCTCGGCTCGAGAACCGTCACATGAACATTCGATCCCTCGTCAACTGGCGTTTCTCCGAGCTCTCTCTCTCTCCGACTCGAGCGTCTCGATGCGATCCGTGAGCTCGTCGTAGTCGCGGCTCATCGACTCCGATCGCTCGCGGAGCTGTCGGTCGTCGACCTCGAGATGCGTACCCTCGCGGAGGAACTTCAGGAACCGAACGGCGGCGTCGAACTCCGGTTCCGGCGGGTGGATCGGCGTGACGGGCGTCCCGTGGGGCGGCAGTTCGACGTCCAGGCTTCGGGTGGTGAACCCGGCCGGAACGCCGTCGAGGACGCCGCGGCGAAGCGGTTCGAAATCGGCTTCCTCGAGTCGTCGCTCCCGGAACTCGAGCTGTGTGACCGGCTGATTCGCAGCGGTGAGCCCCGCAAGCCCGAAGCTCGAGAGGCCGAGGAGGATCGGTTCCCTCGAGCGATCTGTCGTCCGAAACGGCGATCTCGTACCGCGGTTCGTTCGCCATGCTGCGGGGTACGCCGAAACGGAGTATCGTCGTTGCACCGTCGATAGCGGACCAAGGTCTTAACGTCGCTGAGCGAATACTGGAGGGCATGAAGCACGTGAAGATTCCGCAGGACCGCATCGGTGTCCTCATCGGCGAGGGCGGCGAGACGATGCGCGAGATCGAGGCGGCAGCGGAGGTCCGCCTGGACATCGACTCGGAGAACGGCTCCGTCGCCGTCGAAACCGTCGGCGATCCCGTTCGCGGACTCAAGGGACCTGAAATCGTTCGCGCGATCGGTCGCGGCTTTCCGCCCGAGGAGGCGCTGCAGCTGCTCGAGGACGACATGATGCAACTCGACATCGTCGACATCGACGCCGCCGCACGCAACAAAAACGACATGAAACGCAAGAAGGGCCGCCTCATCGGCGAGGACGGCCGTACCCGCGAACTCATGGAGGAGCTTTCCGGCGCCGACGTCGTCATCTACGGCTCGACGCTCGGGGCGATCGGCACCCCGCCGGAGGTCGACGCCGTCCGCACCGCCGCCGAGATGCTGCTCGACGGGGCGCCCCACGGAACGGTGTACTCGTTCCTCGAGGAGCGTCACAACGAGATGAAACACCAGGGAATGCAGTACCACCGCTACCCCGGTAGCGAATCCTGATCGCTCGCGTTTCGATCGGGAAGCTCGTTTTGTCGTGCTCGCTGCATATAAATAGTGGAACGAAGGGCCGCTTCCAATCCCTGTACTGAAGCGCTGTGTGAGGGGTTGTGTCATCCTATAGCGGAACTTTTATATAGAATAGCAATCAATCCATCGGGTGACTATGGCACAACAGCAGATGGGCAACCAGCCCCTTATCGTACTCTCGGAGGACAGCCAGCGAACGTCCGGCAAGGACGCCCAGTCGATGAACGTCCAGGCCGGCAAGGCCGTCGCCGAGTCGGTACGGACCACGCTCGGTCCGAAAGGGATGGACAAGATGCTCGTCGACTCCTCGGGTAACGTCATCGTCACGAACGACGGCGTGACGCTGCTCTCGGAGATGGAGATCGACCACCCGGCGGCGGACATGATCGTCGAAGTCGCCGAGACCCAGGAGGACGAGGTCGGGGACGGCACCACGAGCGCCGTCGTCGTCGCCGGCGAACTCCTCACCCAGGCCGAGGACCTCCTCGACCAGGACATCCACGCCACCACCCTCGCCCAGGGGTACCGCCAGGCCGCCGAGGAGGCCACGGAGGCCCTCGAGGAGATCGCGATCGACGTCGACGAGGACGACGAGGAGATCCTCCACCAGATCGCCGCCACGGCGATGACGGGCAAGGGCGCCGAGAGCGCCCGCGACCTGCTCGCCGAACTCGTCGTCAGCGCCGTTCAGTCCGTCGCGGACGACGACGAGGTCGACACTGACAACATCAAAGTCGAGAAGGTCGTCGGCGGCTCGATCGAGAACTCCGAGCTCGTCGAGGGCGTTATCGTCGACAAGGAACGGGTCTCCGAGAACATGCCGTACTTCGCCGAGGACGCCAACGTCGCGATTGTCGACGGCGACCTCGAGATCAAGGAGACCGAGATCGACGCCGAGGTCAACGTCACCGACCCCGACCAGCTCGAGCAGTTCCTCGAGCAGGAAGAAAAGCAGCTCCAGGAGATGGCCCAGAAGGTCGCCGACGCCGGCGCGGACGTCGTCTTCGTCGACGGCGGCATCGACGACATGGCCCAGCACTACCTGGCCCAGGAGGGCATTATCGCTGTCCGTCGCGTCAAATCCAGCGACCAGAGCCAGCTGGCCCGCGCGACCGGCGCGACGCCGGTCACCAGCGTCGACGACCTCACCGAGGACGACCTCGGCTTCGCCGGTAGCGTCGCACAGAAGGAGATCGCGGGCGACCAGCGCATCTTCGTCGAGGACGTCGACGACGCCAAGGCCGTCACGCTGATCCTCCGGGGCGGCACCGAGCACGTCATCGACGAGGTCGACCGCGCCATCGAGGACTCGCTTGGCGTGGTCCGGACGACCCTCGAGGACGGCAAGGTTCTCGCTGGCGGTGGCGCACCCGAAGTCGAGCTCTCGCTCGCCCTGCGGGACTACGCCGACTCCGTCGGCGGCCGCGAGCAGCTCGCCGTCGAGGCGTTCGCGGACGCCCTCGAGGTCATCCCGCGCACGCTCGCGGAGAACGCCGGCCTCGACCCCATCGACTCGCTCGTCGAGCTGCGCGCCGCTCACGACGGCGGCAACGAGGCTTCCGGCCTCGACGCCTTCACGGGCGACACGATCGACATGGGCGAGGAAGGCGTCTACGAGCCGCTTCGCGTGAAGACCCAGGCGATCGAGTCGGCCACCGAGGCGGCCGTCATGCTGCTTCGCATCGACGACGTCATCGCCGCGGGCGACCTCGCAGTTGCCGACGACGACGATGACGAGGAGATGCCGCCGGGCGGCGGCGGCATGGGTGGCGGTATGGGCGGCATGGGTGGCGGTATGGGCGGCATGATGTAAGCCCGGCCCGTTTCACCTCCCACCCTACTCCGACCCGTATCGTTTCCGATTGATTCGTCGGCCCACACGCCGCTTTCTTTCGCCATCCGGTCTCGACAGCGGCTGCCGCACTCGTTATTAGCACCACTTAAGTACCAGCCCGCAATATTCGCCGATATGCAGACGCTTCTCCTGGACAGCGACGACGTCGACGAGCACGCGCGGATGGCGGACGTTATCAGTGCAGTCGAGGACGCCTTTGGCGCTTACGAGCGCGGCGACGCCCAGATGCCGGCCAAGTCCTATATCGACCTGCCGCAGTACAACGGTGACTTCCGGTCGATGCCCGCCTATCTCGACGCGGGCGAGTGGGACGCAGCGGGGGTCAAGTGGGTTAACGTACACCCTGACAACCCGGCGGATTACGACCTGCCGACCGTGCTGGGGACGATGATCTACTCGGATCCCGAGACCGCCTACCCACTAGCGATCATGGACGGGACCGCGCTGACGATGAGGCGAACGGGTGCGGCGGCGGCCGTCGCGACCGACTACCTCGCCGTCGAGAACGCCACGTCAATGGGAATCGTCGGTGCAGGGGTCCAGTCGTACACCCAGCTCGACGCGATCAGCGAGATCCGCCCGATCGAGGAGGTCGTCGTCAGCGATCTTGACGACGACCGAGTCCAGCGGTTCATCGACGCCTACGACGACCAGTTCGACGTCCGCGCGGGCTCGATCTCCGAAGCGGGTCACTGCGACGTCCTCTCGACGGTGACGCCAGTACGGGATCCCGTCGTCGGCCTCGAGGACATCGGCGAACACACCCACGTCAACGCCATCGGCGCCGACGCCGAGGGAAAACACGAGCTGAGCGACGAACTGCTGCTCGAGTCGACGGTCGTCATCGACGACCACCAGCAGTGTACCCACTCCGGCGAGGTCAACGTGCCCTACAACGAGGGAACGCTCACCGACGACGACATCTACGGCGAGATCGGGGAACTCGTCGTCGGCGAGAAGGCGGCCCGCGAGGACGACACCGGCGTTACGGTCTTCGACTCCACCGGGCTCGCGATCCAGGACGTCGCGGCGGCCCGCGTCGTCTACGAGAACGCTCGGGAGCACGGGGCCGGCTTCGACTTCGGGCTGATTCACACCGATCGATAGCCGTCTCGGTCGTCAATCGAACGCTTCCTCGTCGAACCGCAGCGACCGACTAGTCGTCGCTCCCGACGGCGTCGGGGTGGTCGTCCGGTCCGACGAGGGTGTTCTCGCGGAGATCGGCCTCAATCTCCTCGAGCGAGCGCCCCTTCGTCTCGGGAACGAGCTTGTAGCAGAAGACCAGCGCGACCAGAGAGCAGGCGCCGAAGAGCCAGAACGTGCTGGCCTGGCCGACGGCATCGACCAGTCCGAGGAACGTCAGTGAGACCAGCAGGTTCGCCGCCCAGTTGACGACCGTCGCGGCGCCCATCGCGGTACCACGGATCTGGGTGGGGTAGATCTCGGAGATCAGCAGCCAGAAGACGGGCCCGAGTCCGATCGCGAAGAAGGCGACGTACAGCATCAGGCCGATCGTCGCGAGCCAGCCGACGATCCCCGAGAGTCCGGGCAGGAAGAACGCGAGCCCGAGCAGGCCGAGCATGACGGTCATTCCCACCAGACCGGTGAGCAACAGCGGCCGACGACCGGTTCGATCGATCAGGAGCACGGCGACGACAGTCATCACGACGTTGACGACGCCGATCCCAACCGTCGCCAGGATCGAGGCGGTGTCCTGGAATCCGGTGGACTCGAGGATCACCGGTGCGTAGTACATGACGACGTTGATTCCCGTCACCTGCTGGAAGGCAGCCAGTCCGACGCCGACGACGAGCATCGGCCTGACCCACGGCTTGAACAGGTCGCCGACGGTACCCGACTCGGTCCTGACGGTCTCCTTGATCTCGCGAAGCTCCTCGGCGACGCGGCTCTCGGTTCGGGTTCGAGAGAGCACGTCGCGGGCGTCGTCGACCCGTCCCTGTTCGTACAGCCAGCGCGGACTCTCGGGCATGAACAGCATCCCGACGAACAGCACGACGGCGGGGATCATCCCGAGGCCGAGCATCCAGCGCCAGTCGCCGCCTCCGGAGAACGCGTAGTTCACGAGGTAGGCGACGAGGATCCCGCTCGTGATCGTCAGCTGGTTGAGCGAGACCAGCGAGCCGCGGATCTTCGGCGGCGCGAGCTCGGAGATGTAGAGGGGGCCGACCACGGACGCAAAACCGATCCCGACGCCGTTGATCAGTCGGCCGAAGATCAACACCTCCACGTTCGGTGCGATCGCCATGACGAGCGATCCGACGAAGAAGATCACGGCCCCGACGAGAATGAGCCGTCGTCGTCCGAGTTGGTCGGCGAGTCGGCCGCCGAACGCGGCGCCGACGATCGCGCCGCCCATCGCACCGCTGACGATAAGTCCCTCGACGAACGAGGCGCTCATCGGGTAGCCGAACAGGGCAGTCAGATCGAAACTGTTCTGAATGTACAACATCGCGCCGGCGATGACGCCAGTGTCGAAGCCGAACAACAGCCCGTTGAGCGCCGCCAGCGCGGCGACGACGTAGACGAAGGAGTTGCGTCCGGTCTCCGCTGGAGTCGCGTCTTTCGTTGCCATGCGGTTAGAACTCGAGAATTCTTTTTAATCCGAGTAAACTAATCTGTCGCTTTCAGATAACGTACACAAATAATAGCCGAATATAACGAACGACCGCCGACACCGGATCCCCCCTTCCGTCCGAAACCCGTCTTCTACTCTCGGTCCGGAAGCCGACGAGGGATCGACCCTCGGATCGGCAGTCGATCGCAGTAGTGGACGACCGGCTCACCGTTCGGCGACGGGAGTCCGTTGGCCGCGAACATCGTGTTTTCGCGGATCGTCGCCTCGGCCGGCTGGAGCGGCCACGGGTCGTGGGCGATCTCTCCAGCCATCACGCCGTCGCCAGACGGCGCGTAGAAGCGTCGGCGCTCGGTGAGCCAGTAGGCGAGCGAGCCGGTTTTGGGGACGGAGACGTCGCCGTCCGGGCGGTACGACGCTACGAATCGGGACGGATCGCCCGTTTTCGATCGTCGACGCTCGCTCGAGAACTCGATTTGATCGCCGCGATCCTCGAGGGACATGCGGGCGGTGTAGACCGGAAGCCGGGTCGCCCGACCGATCGGTTCGCCGACCGCCGGTCTGTCGACGTCGACGCTGAAGAAGTAGAGGGCGGGGTCGCCGCGGTGTTCGACGTACGTTCGGACGTTGAGCTCGGTAATGTCGAGTCTCGCGATAGAGGGGGTTCCCCGCAGTCCGGTGTCGGCGAGCACGAATGGCAACACGCTGAGCCACGCCGTCCCGTCTCGAGTGTCGAGCCCGAGCTGATCGGGAACGTGGGGCCGAAGCGCCTCGGGATCGATCGGCCAGTGGGCGAACAGTCCCGTTCGCCAGGTCATCGCGGCGACGTACGGCGCCCTCGGGCTCGAGACGCCGGCGACCGGCCATCGGGCGGGATCCGCCCGCTCTCGTCCGTCGTTTCTCATTCGGTGTCTCCACTACCCACAGGCGCGGAAATAAAAGAACAGCCTGCCCGTTCCACGCTCGTCGGCGAGGTCGCCGTCAGTTCCCGGTTCCGTCCTCGATCTCGATCGCCGGTCGTCCGGGTTCGGCGTTTTTCAGGACGCTCTCGTCGACCGCCTCGGCGGGGCGAACGCTCACTGGGGCCTCGAACTCGCGCTCGAGCAGCCACCCGGCCGCCTCGAGGGCCTCGCGTTCCGCGTCGGGCTCGAGGGTCGTCGACAGCGCCTCGCGCTCGGCCTGCAGGTCCTGGCCGTAGTCGGCCGCGGCGTCGCCCTGCTCGCGGATGTGGGACTCCTGCATCAGCTCGCCGATCAGGTTCGGCGCATCGCTCTCAACCGCGATCTCGAGGGCGTCGTACTTCCAGTCGGGGGCGACGACGACGTCGATCGCCTGGGGGTCCTCGATGCCGGCGACGTCGACGATGTCGCGGACGTCCTCGCGGGTGTTCTCGACCAGCTGTCGGCGCTTCCGGACGTGATCGCGGTCGACCTCGGCGGTCGGCCACTCGGCCTCGGCGGCGAACCCGTCGTAGCCGAGTTCGTCGTACAGCTCCTCGGCGATGTGGGGCGCGACGGGCGCCAGCAGCCGGACGACCGCCGACAGTCCTCGCTCGTAGGTGTCGGCGTGTGGCTCGGCGTACTCCGAGTACTGTCTGAGCGTCTGCACTAGATCCTGGACCTCTCTCAGCGCCCGGTTGAACGTCAGCTCGTCGTACTTCTCGGTCGCGATGGCGACCGTCGCGTCGATCTCGCTGTCGACGTAGCTCGCGACGGCATCGTCGTCGCCGTCGGGATCGTTGTACTCCTCGACCATCCCCTGCAGGCGCGTCAGGAAGGCGTACGTCGACCGCACGCCCTCCTCGCTCCAGTCGAAGTCCCGCTCGGGCTGGGCCGCCTGCATCATGAAGAGGCGGGCCGTGTCGGCGCCGTACTCCTCGACGATGCGCTGGGGCGAGACGACGTTACCCTTGGACTTGGACATCTTCTCGCCCTCGAGCTGGACCATTCCTTGGGCCAGCAGGTTGGTGAACGGCTCGCGGTGCTCGAGGCCCTCGTGATCGGCCAGCACCTTCGTGAAAAAGCGTGAGTACAGCAGGTGCATCACGGCGTGTTCGATGCCGCCGACGTACTGATCGACGGGCATCCAGTCGTTGGCCTGCTCGAGGTCGAACGGCACGTCCTCGAGGTCCGGCGAGACGTACCGCAGGAAGTACCACGAGGAGTCGACGAACGTGTCCATCGTGTCCGTCTCGCGGGTTGCGGACCCGCCGCAGTCGGGACAGCTCGTCTCCTTCCACTCCTCGGCCGCGTCGAGCGGGTTTCCGGTAGTGTTGATGAACTCCGGCAGCTCGACGGGTAGGTCCTCCTCGGGAACGATGACCGATCCACAGCCGTCGTGACAGTGCACGACCGGGATCGGCGTTCCCCAGTAGCGCTGTCGAGAGATTCCCCAGTCCCGGAGCTGGTACTGGGTTGTCCACTCGGCGGTGTCGATATCGTCGGTCAGCCGTTCGCGGGCGGTGTCGCTCTCGAGGCCGGAGTACTCTCCGGAGTTGACCAGCACGCCGTCCTCGGTGTAGGCCTCCTCGCTGACGTCGGGCGCCTCGGGGACGGTCTCGCCGTCCCAGTCGTCTGGTTCGGGGGCAATCACGGGAACGATCTCCTCGTCCATCTTCGTCGCAAAGGCGTGGTCACGCTCGTCGTGGCCCGGTACTGCCATCAGCGCGCCCGTCCCGACGTCCGAGAGGACGAAGTCGGCGACGTAGACCGGAATCCCCTCGCCGGTGACGGGGTTCGTGGCGGTCAGGTCGGTTTCGACGCCGTTGGGTTCGTCACCTTCCGGATCCGCCTCGTGGCGGACGAACTGGTGGATCTCGTCGTCCGCTTCGGCCAACTCCTCGCTGATCGGGTGGTCCGGCGCGAGCGCGAAAAACGTCGCGCCGTGGATGGTGTCGACGCGGGTCGTGAAGGCCTCGACGCTGCCGTACCCCTCTATGGAGAACTCGAGTTCAGTTCCCTCCTGGCGGCCGATCCAGTTGCGCTGCATCTGGCGCACCGAGTTGGGCCATCCCTCGAGGTCGTCGATGTCCTCGAGCAGCTCGTCGGCGTACTCGGTGATCTTCAGGAACCACTGCTCGAGTTCGCGCTCCTCGACCGGCGTATCGCAGCGCCAGCAGAGCTCGGCCTCGCCCTCGACCTGCTCGTCGGCCAGCACCGTCTCACACTCGGGACACCAGTTGACCTCGGCGTCGCGCCGGTCGACGAGCCCCTCCTCGTGGAAGCGCTTGAAGAGCCATTGGTTCCACCTGTAGTAGTCGGGCGTGCAGGTGGCGATTTCTCGCTCCCAGTCGTACCCGAAGCCCATCGACTCCATCTGGCCGCGCATCGTCTCGATGCAGTCGAACGTCCAGTCCCGCGGGTTGGTATCGCGCTCCTTGGCCGCGTTTTCGGCGGGGAGGCCGAACGCGTCCCAACCCATCGGGTGGAGCACGTCGTCGCCCTGCAGCCGTCGGAACCGCGCGTAGGCGTCCGTGATCGTGTAGTTTCGGACGTGGCCCATGTGGAGCTTCCCCGACGGGTACGGATACATCCCGAGGACGTACGTCGGATCGTCGACATCGTCGGGCGTCCGGTAGACGTCCGCCTCGTCCCACGCCTCCTGCCAGCGTCGTTCGACCGCCGCGTGGTCGTATCCCGCGTCGCTCATCTGTTTATATACGTGTGGTAGCGTCGTCGTCGTATAGCTTTCTATACAGTCCCTATACCATCATCCGGACTGGCGGGTCGAGAAAACGGTGTTTGAACCCGGTCCGCGTCTGCTCGCCCCGGGACGCCGCGTCTCGAGGACGGCTACTCGATATCGATCGCTCTCGAGTCGTCGCCGCCCTCGATCTTCGGCAGCCGGACCGTCAGGACGCCGTTCTCGAAGCTCGCCGACACCGACCCCTCCTCGACCGGCTCCGGAAGGCGGATCCGACGGTTGACCGACGTTCGCGTCCGCTCGCGTCGGATGTACCGTTCGGAGGCGTGCTCGAGCTCGTCGGCCCGCTCGGCCTCGAGGCGCAGCGTCCCCTCGGCGAGGGTGAGTTCGATGTCGTCGGTGTCGTAGCCGGGCAGATCGGCCGTGACGACGTATTCCTCGGCCCTGTCAGCGACGTCGACCGGCACCGAACCCGGCACCTGAAGCCCGCCGCTGCCCATCCCGCCTTCGACCTGCTTGCTGACGCGGTCGAGCATCTCCTCGATTTCCTCGAACGGGTTTCGTCGCATACTCCAACGTAGGTGCTCAACAGGGATAAATTCTGCTCGGAACGGAGTTCGAAAAGGACCACGCAAACAGGTGGCTCGGCTCCTCCATTTTGCTCCGATCTCGAGGAGGCGTGGTCCGTATCGTCGTGCTCGGCTCTCGACACGCGATACGCCGTCTCGCTGATCACCGGACTTGCTATCGTCCAGCGACATCAGCGCGTACTACGTCCGAGCACATAAAAACTGTGCTTGGTATACTCACGCATTCGATGTTATCGATTCGTCGAGATCTGGCGCGTTCTCTCGAGACGGTTACAGCGGCCTCTCTCGAGGCCACGGCAGAACTGACCGGGAAAAGATCACTCGGAGAGCGTCACGCGCCCGTCTTCGAGCGCGTCGAGCAGTACCTGTCGGGCGTGGCCGTCCGGGTCGACATCCTCGTAGGCGGCCTTGACCTCGCCGTCGCCGATGAAAAACGTCGTCCGCGCGGTCGCGCCGTTTCGAACCTCGACGTCGAACGTCTCGGCGAGTTCGGCGTCGGGATCTGCCAGCAGGTCGAACTCGAGCCCTTCCGACTCGCAAAACGACTGGTGGGAGTCGACGTCGTCGGTCGAGACGCCGTAGACGTCGACGCCCGCCTCGTGGTAGGTCTCGAGTTCGCGCTGGAACTGGGTCGCCTCGGTCGTACAGCCCGGGGTCTCGTCCCGCGGATAGAAGTAGAGGACTGTCGGGTGCTCGAACTCGAGGACGACCTCCTCGCCGTCCTGGTTGCGCGCGGTGACGGTCGGTGCATCGTCGCCTGCGGTGAGTGCCATACCCGCAATACGGGGGGTAGATGAAAAACGATTTGGACACTGACTCGCGGGAGCTACGAAAGGTCGGCGTTGCGGAAGCGGAGGTAGCCGACCGCGAGGGGGAGAACGATCCATACGAGGAGGACGGCGAGCAGAAATAGCGGTTCGTGGACGAGTGTCTCGCTCGCGCCCGACGGAGTCTGGTCGGTCTGGGTCGCACTGACTCCCTCCTCCGTTGCCGTGATCGCGATCTGGCTCGCCTCGGGCAGGAACACGTCCCCACTCGTACTCATCGCGGTAAGGGGGTTGAGGTGGTCGACGACGGCGAGCCACGTCGGCGAATCGGAACCCGGAAGGTTCCGAGTGACCGCGTAGTAGAGCCCGTCGACGACGTACGACCAGAGGACGGTCGCGAGGAGATACCCTCCAATGGCGATGCTGATCGCTCTGGTCCTGGTCTCGGCGACGGCCGAAATCCCGACCGCGATCGAGACGATCGCCGCCACCGAGAGGACGACGAACAGCACGTACGCCGCGATCGGGACGAGCGGCGGGAGTCCGACCGTCGCAGCGATCATCCCGATCGCCGCCAGAAACCCGCCGAGGACGGCGACCGCGAGGACCGCCGTCCGACCGACGAACTTGCCTAGCAGGACGTCCAGCCGGGAGTGGGGAAGCCCAAGGAGGAACTTCATATTGCCCGTTTCGCGCTCACCGACGATCGCCTGGTACCCGACGAGGAGGCCGAGTATCGGCAGGACGACCTCCGTCGCCGGGCCCTCGAGAAACCGTGTTGCGAGTTCGGGATCCGGATCCTCGACGACCGCCAGGACGATTCCCTGGGTCAGCACGATAAATCCGAGAAAGATCGCGGTTGCGACCCACAGCGCTCTCGAGCGAACGGCGTCGGCGACGTCCTTGCGCGCGATATCGATAACCGTCATCGGCTCGCCTCCGCGACGCCCTCCTCGAACAGCGACTCGAGCGACCGTTCTTCGGCAGCGAAATCCTCGATCGTCGCGTGTGCCTCGATCGTTCGGAGGACTTCGGCTTTCGCAGTGCCACGTGAGAGTGAGACGGAGAGCGAGGGTCCTCCGGAGCCGCTATCGGTAGCGGTACACCCTGTGACCGATTCGACTGATCCGACGGCGGACAGAACTTCCTGCGAAACGGCGTCGATCTCTACCTCGAGTTCGACTGCGGCGCCGGTGTCGGACTTGAGTTCCTCGAGATCTCCGCTCATTCGGAGTTCACCGTCGACGAGAATTCCGATCCGGTCGCTGACTTCCTCGACCTGCTCGAGAACGTGACTCGAGAAGAAGACGGCCGCACCGCGATCCCGTTCCTCGAGTACGATTTCCCTGAGAAGTCGAATCCCGGCTGGATCGAGTCCGCTCGAGGGTTCGTCGAGCACGAGCAGATCGGGCTCGCCGACCAGTGCCAACGCTATTCGCAGTCGCTGTTTCATCCCCGTCGAGTACTCGCCTACCGGTCGCCGAACTGCAGTCGCCTCGAGCCCGACGCGATCGGCTAACGCGTCCGGATCGTCGTCCGCTCCCATTGAGTCGATAGCGAAACGGAGATGTTTCCGCCCCGGGAGCCGATCGTACAGCCGATATCGCTCCGGCAATACGCCGATTCGGCGTTTGATTTCGGCGGGTGCCTCACAAACGTCTCTACCGAGAACTCGAGCAGTTCCGTCGGTCGGGTGCACGTACGACAGCAACATTGCGATCGTCGTCGACTTGCCGGCGCCGTTCGGACCGAGAAATCCGTACACCTCGCCGGCCTCTACCTCGAGATCGATCTTCGAGACGACGGTCTGCGATCCATACTGCTTCGTCAAGTCGTTCGTCCGTATTGCGCTCATCGGCTTCTCACTGGCTGCCCTATAGTACTTATTTGTGAAAGTTATTACTACCGAATTATTGATAGGTGGAATTTAATTGGTAGATGAGCAGTACGGTAGTCGATGCAACCACCAGTACGAGCAGCACGAACGGAGACACAGTAGCGGTCGCCCAGTTTCCGCCGAACAGGAAATCGGCCTCGGTGTACTGGTAACTAACTATCGCCCGTTCGGATTGCGTTTCGGCGGGGTTGATCGAAACCACCTGAACGTGAAACGTAGTGTTCCAGACGGCGTGAAGTACGACCGCGTTCCAGACGTTTTCGGTGTAGTAGGTGACGAGCGCGTACAGCAATCCTGCTGAGGTCGCGACCAATATATAAAGTTCTGATGCGCCGGTGCCCGTGACCTTACCGTTGTGCAACAACCCAAACAGTACCGACGTTAACACGATCGCTGCCGGCCATCCCCAGTTGTGGCCAATAAACGAGAGTAGATACCCGCGAAATACGAGTTCCTCGGTGATCGCGGCGAGCAGCCCCAGCAGCACCGCACTGAGTAGCACTCTCGAGAGGAAGCGTCTATCGCCGACGTGTACCTCGAGCGTCCCCGACAGACCCGCGACGCTGCCGACGGTGACGACTGCGACGAGGGCGACCGCAATCCCTGCCCACCGAACGATTGACCAGCTAGGGACCGTAATAAACAACGTTTCGTACGGAATTCCGACGAGTCTCGGAACGATGAGATAAACGGCCAATGCGACCGGGATGCCGATCAGTGCCCCCTCCGCTTCTGAGAGGAGCCAAGGAATGGAAAGAACGCTGCTTGCGACGATGTGGGGGCCGATCAGTACTGTAAACATGACTGCAAGCAGAATCAATGACAGAGTCGCGACTTTCCACTCCTCGATAGCTTCGACGGTACTGTTACGATCCGGGCTCATAGGTTCTGTATTCTCTCGGTCGGTCCCTGGGGGTCGACCGCTCTTCGACTCGGTTCGGCAGCATCTCGCCACGGCCAAAACGAGTTAATGATAGGGCTGTTCCTCCGAACGTCGCGTCTAGAAGGATCCGATTTCGACGCTGAGACTACCGCTCAGTGTGTCGCCATCGTATCCCGCTTCGATATATTGTAGCATGGGTATGTCACCCGAGCCCGAATGGTCTCCCTTTCCGATATAAACTTGAAAGATGACGTGGCTTCGAGAATACCGCACTCGTCACGGGTTTATGCGAGATTATATGTACGATCGCGAGGCCCACGCTTCGCTGTATGACTGAGAACGGTGATTCAACGACGCGCCCGATTATTTCCGTCGAGAATCTGGTCGTGGCGTACGATCGAACAGAAGAGACGGTTCGTGCAGTCGACGGCGTCGATCTGAAGATCGAACCGGAAACTATCGTTGGACTGATTGGACCGAACGGTGCCGGAAAGACGACACTGCTCAAGACGTTGCTCGGGTTGGTCTCTCCGACGGGAGGATATGTTCGGGTCGACGGAGCCGACGTCGCGGAGCATCCGCATCGTGCTCACGCGACGATGGCTGCGATGCTCGAGGGCGCCCGAAGCACGTACTGGCGACTGACGGTCCGAGAGAATCTCGAGTTTTTCAGCCGGATAAACGCCGCGGGACGCGGCGACGAGCGCGACCGAATCCGCGAAGTCATTGACCGACTGAATCTCGACGATCTTTCGGAGGAAGTAGTAAACGACCTCTCTCGAGGGCAAAAACAGCGAGTCTCGCTGGCAGTGGCGCTCGTACAGGACACCGAGATACTGTTCCTGGACGAGCCGACGCTCGGACTTGACACTGCGGCGTCGCTTGACCTCCAGGCGTCGCTTGTTGAGCTCGCGGAGCAACAGGGGATGACGATCGTGCTCTCGAGCCACGACCTCGACGCGATCGAGTCGGTCTGTCACCGAGGTGTCGTTCTCGACGACGGCCATATCGTAGCGGACGACGATGTTGAAAATTTGGTCGACGTCTTCCGGACGGAGGTGTACGAACTGGTCGTCGAGGGTCAGCTCCCACCAGCAGCGCGAAGCGAGATAGATCGGACGTATGACCTCGTCTCCTGCACCGAACTTCGGGACCGAACGACGCTGGAAGTCGCCGTTCCGGACGCCGGCCGCATCCACGAGCTAACCGGAACGGTCGTGGCGCACGGTTCGCAGATCGAGTCGGTACGGACCCTCGAGGGTAGCCTCGAGCCCGTCCTCGACTCGCTCTCGTTCGAGCGATCGGAACCGCTCGAACGTCGTCCGCTGCGGGGCGCGCCATGAACGAGCGCTGCTCGAGGTCGCCGACCGCGCTCGCCTCGGCGCTGTCCGCGCTGGTACGGCGGGATCTGCTCATCATGCGACGGTACCCGCTGAACACCGCTGGCGCGGTACTGGGCCTGTACGCGCTGTTTCTTCTCGTTTACCTCGGCGGACGCTCGCTCGTCGGTCCGGGTTTCGGCGAGACGCTCGGCGCGCTGATCGTCGGATTCTTCCTGTTCGTCATGGCAAACGCCTCCTATCAGGCGCTCGCAGGGCTGTTCGCGACGGAGGCGAAGTGGGGGACCTTGGAGCAGCTGTACCTCTCGCCGATCGGCTTCGGTCCTATCGCAGTGTTGCTGTCGCTCAGTTCGCTGCTGGTGACGTTCTCGGTTGGATTCGCGATGCTCGCGCTGATGCTCCTGACGACAGGGGAGTCGATCTCGCTCGACCTGCTCAGTATCGTTCCGATCGTCGTTCTCACGCTCCTGTCGACGATCGGACTCGGGTTGCTGTTCGGCGGCGCGACGGTCCGTTATAAGAACGTCAGTGCGATCTTCGGCCTCGTCAAGTTCGCACTCGTCGCCTGTATCGCCCTCGGACCCGTCTCGGCGGAGTTCGTCGTGCTGAAGCTGCTCCCGCTCACGCAGGGGAGTTACCTGCTGCAACGGGTAATGAACGAGGGCGTCCGCATCTGGGAACTCGAGCCTGCGGAGCTCTCGGTGCTCGCGCTCGTGGGGATCGCGTACTTCGTTCTCGGCTATGCTCTCTTCCGGTACTGTACCGACCGCGCTCGAGCAGCCGGGGTCATGGGACACTACTGACCGCCGTTGACCGCCCTCGAGGAGGGCGACGGAACCGTTGATTCGCGATCGGGACGCTCGAGCGCTCCGTGCTTACTCGACGACGTGCTCGAGATCGTACGAGCCGAGCCGCCGCACCCACCCCTTCTCGGCTAACTCCTCGATGTCCTCGAGCGCCTCGATCGTCCGGGACTCGTACAGCCCCGCCTCGACGTCGATGTGGAAGACGTAGTCGCCGAGTCGCTGCCCGCTGGGACGGGATTCGACCCGCGAGAGGTTGATGTCCCGCTCGGCGAAGGGCTCGAGCAACTCGAGCAAGAGCCCGGGGTAGTTCGCGTTCGGATAGACGACGAACGTCGACTTTCCGCCGCCGGTCGAGCGCTCGTCGGCGGGCGCGAGCGCGAAAAAGCGCGTCGCGTTCGAGTCTTGGTCCTGGATGTCCTCGGCGAGCACCTCGAGTCCGTTCTCGATGTCGGCGTTCGCGGGGTGACCGATCCCCGCGATCGAGGGATCGTCGCGGGCGAACTCGACGCCTTGGGCGGTGCTGGCGACGGCCTCGAGGGTTGCGTCGGGGTGTTCGCGCTCGAGGTAGGACCGACACTGCGCGAGCGCCTGGGAGTGGCTGGCGATCGTATCGAACTCCGGGCCCTGGGCGAGCAGGGCGTGACGGATCGGGGTGACGATCTCGCGGACGATTGCGACGTCGTACTCGGCGACGGCGTCTAAGCTCTCGGTGACGCTGCCCTCGATGCTGTTCTCGATGGGGACGATACCGCGGTCGTACTCGCCGGTTGCGACGGCCTCGACGATCGAGGTGACCGACTGCCGAAAACCGATCTCGTCGTCGTCGGCGATCGCGCTCGCTGCCCGGTGCGAGTAGGTCCCTTCGGGACCGAGCGTGACTGTTCGCATTGGCTCAATTTTCGCCGGACCGTGCCAAAAGCGCGTCGGAGCGGACGCGTTCGGCCCGGCCGATCGCTCGGCCCGCCTCGAGGACGGAAACCGATTCGTGACTGACCGTTCGACTCGCGGTTCGGGATGGCTCGGTCGCTACAAAACAATTGGCTCCGGGGCGATTACTCCTCGAGGTGGTCGATTCCCTTCTTGGCGACGTTCGCTTCCGTGATCTCGTCGGGCATCCAGTCGGGCTTGTCGTCGGGTGCGGTCTCCTCCCAGGCCCAGCCGTCGTAGATGTGAACCTTGTCGGTACCTTTCTCCCGGAGCCGGAGCTCGACGCGATCCGCCGCGTCCTCGCTCGAGCCCGGCTCGAGTCGGCGGGCCGCCTTGAGCGCGGCCTGGCGGGGAGTATTTCCCGAGAAGACGCTCGTCTCGTCGCCGCCCGATTCTCGCAGTGCGAAGTTTCGCTTTCCGTCCTCACGTACCATAGTTTTAGCCTCCATGTCAGTTCTGCACACGATCAGACATAAAGATATCCCCCAAAATCGACGGACTGCGCCACTATCTTTAAGTAATCCCGTCGGATCGGTTCGGTCAATGTTCCGTCCGAGGCGGGGTCACAGCGTGATCGTATAGTGTGATTCGGACCCGAAACGAGATCATTCGCTGTGTCGTAGAAAACACTTAAGTATATCCTACGGCGAAGTGCGACCTAGAATCCCGCGATGGTCCGGAAAAAGAAGTTGAGTCCAAGCGGTGCGAAAGACGAAGACGGCAACTACCACAACGTCCATCTGAACCTCCACGAGGACGAACTCGCAGTCGCGGGTATGGATATCGGCGACGAAGTTTTCGTTCGCGTCCGGGACGGGAAGATCATCATCCAGAAGGCTAACGAAGAAGAGGTAGAACACGAGTTTTAACGTTTTCTCCGTAGAATCTCCTTCCGCATAGCTACCGCGCTGGACCGAGCGTTTGCTTCCGTCGCTGAAACCGCAACCGCCGTTTTCGGACCGGTCACGAAACTGTATCCTTTTAGTTGCCCGTCGGGCCCCGAAACGCACGGCCAAGTACGGCGCTCGAAAACGAAACGGCATCTCGCTCGCGGATCGACCGTTCTTACCGTAGCGACTCGAGGTCGAACTCGAACGCCGCCACGGGCACCTCGAGGTCGTGTTCGACGAGCACCTTCGGATGAATCTCGCCGACGACGCCGACGGATTCGCCGTCGATGACGATGTCGGCCGCGCGACCCGAGATGAACGTCGGGTGATCGGTAGCAGGGGTCTCGAGTTCGACGTCGAAATCCCGAGCCAGCGCCTGGAGGCGGGCCTTGGCGTCCTCGTAGCCGGCCTCGTGGTCGGCGAGGACGGCGCCGACGTGGCGTCCCTCGCCAACCCCCGTGTTCTCGGTTTCGTCGAGTTCGGCCGCGAAGCCGACCTCCGAGAGGTGTTGTGGGTACGCGCGGTGGGTGTTGTTCTCGAGGACCTGTAACAGGGAAGGCAGCGTCCAGGTCCGTAGCATCGTGTAATCCTCGCTGTAGGGCTCCTTGATCGTCGCGGGCTCGCCGGCACCGTAGACCCCCTCACCCGGCGAAACGTCGAGGCGCTCGTAGTTCTGCCCCTCGTCGATCATGTGGAAGTTGAGCATGTCCTCGAAGCCGAGTCCGACGAGCTGCGTTCGAGCCGCGCGCTCGAGCCGGGACCGCTCGTGGCGGCCGCCGACGGTGCCGACCTCGGGGTAGCGGGGCTCGAGATCGTTGAAGCCGTAGGCTCGCCCGAGGTCGTCGATGACGTCGAGCGGGTGGAGGACGTCCACGCGGTACGGCGGGATCGTCACCTCGTAGACGAGATCGCCCGTCGACGCGGCGTCGTCGGCTTTCGACTCGTCCGAACTGCCCGGGCCGTCCCGTTCCTCGAGTCCGTCTCGGTCCTCCAGGGGTGTGATGGAACTCTCGTCGTCGCCCGTCGTTTCGTCCTCGCTTCTCGTGGCGTCGAGCCCCGAGCGCTCGGCCAGATCGATCACGTCGTCGGGGTCGAGATCGATTCCGAGGAGGGTCTCGATACGGTCGTGGGCAACCCGCTTCGTCTTCGTCGAGAGGTCGGGGCGCACCAACTCGCTGTCGGGGTACTCGACCCGGACGTCCTCGAGGGTCGCCCCGCGCGCGGCCAGCGCGTAGCAGACGATATTGAGCATCTTGTCGATCGTCCACTGGTCGGTGCCAGTCATCTCGACGAACAGATCTCGGGAGTCGGTCGAGACCTCTGTCCGCCGGCCGTTGATCACCGGCGGGAACGAGAACAGTCCGATATCGTCGTAGATCGCCGGGTAGCGATCGTACTCGCTGACGAGGTCGGCGTACTCGCGGCCCGTCCCGTGCTCCTCGAGCACCTCCGCGGGCGTCAGCTCGGCGTCGGAATCGAGCGGGACGAACCGGTCTTCGTCGGGCTCGACGCCGACGTACCGGATCGTCGGGGTGCCCTCCGTTGCCGGGCTCCCCTTGAGCATGGTCAGATCGTGAATCCCGATCGCGCCCTTCGCGCGCTTGCGCCCCATCGTCGCGTGGAGCTTCTCCTGGAGCTGGATGAGCGAGTCCAGACCGTCCTCGTCTAAGTCGACGTCGCGGATCACCGCGCCCGTGACGTAGGGTCGCTCCTCGGGAACCGACTCGTCGACCTCGATGGTCCAGTCCGCAGAGTTGGTCGATGGGACGTGAACCCCTCGAGAATCGCCGTACTGGTAGCGCATCGAGCGCGCGACGCCCTCGACCGAGAGCCGGTCCAGACGATCGGGCGCGAACTCGAGTTCGAACTCGTCGTCCTCGGTCCAGCCCTCGAACTCGAGGCCGAGCCCGAACAGATCGTCCTGCAGTTCCTCGTCGCTTTTCTCCTCGCGACCGGTCAACTCACGAAGTTCGTCGGGGTCAATGTCGACAGTTGGCATCAGTAGGTCACCTCCGCGTTCCGCAGGAACTCGAGATCGGCCAGCGTGCCGTGGAGGTCGCGGATGTCCTCCGCACCGGTGGTCAGCATCGCGAGGCGTTCGAGAGCGAGCCCCCAGGCCATGACGTCGCAGTCGACACCGAGCGGCTCGAGCATCTCCTCGCGGAAGATACCCGAGTTACCGATCTCGATCAGTTCGCCCGTCGTGGGGTGGGTGCCGAACAGCTCGAAGCTCGGTTCGGTGTAGGGGTTGTAGTGCGGCTTGAACTGGATATCCTCGATCCCGAACTGGGCGTAGAACTCCTCGAAGGTTCCCATCAGATCCCGCACCGAGAGATCCTCGGCCATCACCCAGCCCTCGATCTGGTAGAACTCGAGCAGGTGGGTCGCGTCCAGCGTGTCGTTTCGGTAGGCCTTCTCGACGCTGAAGAAGCGAGCCGGCGGTTCGATCTCGCCGATCTCGGTGCCGGAAAGGTACCGCGTGGAGAGCGACGTCGTGTGTCCGCGCAGCGCGAGCGCACGGGCGAAGTCCTCGTCCCAGGGCGAGTGGTACCCCTCGCCGTCCTCGCCGACGCCCTCGCGGTGGGCGCGCTCGACGCGCTCGACGAGGTCCTCGGGGAGCTCGTCGATGTGGGTCGGCCGCTCGAGGGCGAACCGATCCCAGTGGGTACGGGCGGGGTGGTCCTGGGGCATAAACAGGCAGTCGTTGATCCAGAAGTCCGCGTCGGCGTGGGGGCCGTCCATCTCCTCGAACCCCATCCCGACGAGGACGTCCTTGACCCGCTCGGACATCTCCCGGAGGACGTGAACGCGCCCGCCCTCGACGGTCTCGGCGTCGGCCTCGACGTTGTACTCGGCGAACTCGACCTCGGCCCAGTCGCCGCTGGTGAGCAGCTCCGGCGTCACCTGGCCGACCGTCTCGGCGGTCTCGACGCCGGCCATCAGCTCCGTCACGCCCTGTTCGGTGAGTTCTACCTCGCGGACTGTCGATTCGGCGACCTCGACGAGCCCGCGGCGCTCGAGCCCCTCGAGGACGTCCTCGCTACCCTCGAGCGTCTCCTCGCTGGCCAGCGACTCGAGGGCGTTCGCCTCCGCGTCCGCGGCGGGGTCGGCGTCGGAGTCGGCCGTGATCTCGCCGCTGTCGATCGCACCGTACCCCTTCCGGGCGTAGTTCGAGAGCGCGATGTCGACCTCGTTGCCCTCGAGCCCTGAGGCGCCGATGACCTGCCCCATCGGGGCGGGGTCGGCGTCGGCGCCGGCCTCGAGGGCGGCCTCGTAGAGCCGAACCTCGGGCAGGCCGTCCTCGACGTACGTGCGTCCCTCGTCGGTGAGCGAGATCGTTTCGTCGACGCGTTCCTCGACGGCGACCAGTCCTTGCTCCTCGAGCTCGAACGCCGCCCCGGTGACGGTCTCGGGCGGGAGGTCGGTCGCCGCGGCGAGGGCGTCGACGGGCGTCGCCTCGTCGGCGTTCGCGGCCTCCAAGACCACGACCTGTGATTCTGGTAGTTGCATTCGCTTGTCTGAATGGCTGTCGGTCGGTCAGTTAGCGGTTCCGACTCTGTTCGGCGCGCGCTCCTCGATCGGACTACCCGACTCGAGGGCGCGATGGGATGCGGACGGTTTCGCCGAGGGCGATCGGTGTGATCGCCCTCGAGTCCACCGGCCCGGTTATCGGGCGAAAAAGAAGCCGAACCCCGGAGCCGTAGCTGACTGGCGGACGACACGCCGATCGCGGGGTTCGGATGCCATGTGCGAACGATTGCAACGGGGGTGCAAAAACGTTACGCGACCCTCGCTAGTTGTTGTTCGTTCTGCAGATCGTGGTGTCTCAGGTGACAGCACTACTCCGAAAGCCCCGAATCTGTTCGAGTCGGGAGGCTCCGTGCGGTCCTCGCCTGACGGCTGCGGTCCTACGGTCGCCTGCCTTCCTCGAACGGGTTCGCCCCTTTCGTTCCCACCCGGCGGTGGCTCGGTAGGGGTGCCGTTACGGTGCAAAAGACGGCTCCTGTGGGATCGATCAGGTCTTCCGTGGGGACTCGAGTTCGATGTCCGCCTCCTCGAGCAGTTCCTCGACCTCCGCTCGCTTCTCTTGGTGTTCCTCGAGGAACTCTTTCATGAGCTGGGCGGCCTGTTCCTTGCAGTCGCCACAAAGTCGCTCGCCGCCGACGCACTCGTCGTACACGCGCTTGGCGAACTCGTCGTCGTCGCCCGCCAGCAGGTAGGCGTACAGCTCGTAGACGGGACACTCGTCGGCCTTGCCGCCCTTCTCGCGCTGTTCTTCGGCCGTTTCGCGGCCCCCGGTCGTCGCGGATTTGACCTTGTCGTACCCCTTTTCGGGGTCGTCGAGCAGGGAGATGTGCGAGGCGGGCACCGAGGAGGACATCTTCCCGCCCGTCAGCCCGGTCATAAAGCGGTGGTAGATCGACGATGGCGGACGGAAGCCGTAGCCGCCGTTCTCGACCTCGACCTCGCGGGCGAGCTCCTCGGCCTCCCCGACCTCGAGCTCGAAGGCGTCGACGTGGTTCTCGTAGACGCGCTTCTCGCCGTCGATCGCGTCGATGAGCGCGTCGAACGCCTCGTCGGTCGCCCGTCGATCGAAAAAGCGGGTTCGGGGACGGACGGGTTCCATGCCGGCCTCCTCGAGTTTCGTCAGCACCGAGCTGAGCGTGTCGGCGGGGACCGCGAGCTCCTCGAGGGGCGTTTCCTCGATCGCCTCGGCGACGTGCACGCAGCGAAGCGCGTCGTCGTCGAAGTCGGCCGGGTCGAGTTTCTCGTGGAAGTCGGCGACCAGCTCGTGTTCATCGGGGTCGAGCTCGAAACTCGCGTAGGCCTTCGAAACCTTGAAGAAACGCGTCCGCTCGGCGAGATCCCGGGCCAGGCGAACGTGGGGATCCTGGTCGGGCCCGACCGGGATGACGGTCGGTTTGGCCCCCTCGAGCTGGGGGTAGAGGATGTCCGCCATCTGCGTGACGACCGACTGCATGTGCGAGACGTCGGTCTCGCCGTCGAAGCCGTAGATCGCCTGGAACTCCGAGAAGTTGGCGTCGGCGCCGATCTCGAAGGCCAGGTCCTGGACCTCCCGGTTCGTGGACTGGCGGTACAGCGTCCCCTCGTCGGGGTCGAACCCGAGCGCGAGCAAGGAGAGCAGGTAGTCCCGGGCGTGCTCGTCGATCTCGTCCCAGCTCATCCCGCGGGCCGAGTTGGCCTCGAGGTCGGCGATCAGCCCGTAGGCGTCGGCGCCCTGCTGTTGGTGCCAGATGATCTCGTCGAAGACCAGCTTGTGGCCGATGTGGGGGTCGCCGGTGGGCATGAAACCCGAGAGGACCGCGGCGTCCTCGCCCTTCCGCAGCGCCTCGGCGACGGGCCGGTAGTCGCGGTGGCCGAAGATGACTCCGCGGCGCATCAGGTAGTGGGGGTTCGGCACCTCCTCGAGGAGCTCGTCGAACTCCTCGATGCCGAACTCCTCGAACAGCTTTCGGTAGTCGGAGACGGCCGAGGAACCCCACGGGTCCAGCGCGACGTCGTCCGCGCCTGCTGCTCCACCGTCCGCGAGCGGTTCCCCTGACTCGGACTCCTCGACTGGCTCGTCTCCGGTCATTAGCTGCGTTTTGGCGCGCCAGCGCGCAAAAGGCTTCGGCTTCGCGTCTCGTCGGGACCGCCCCGCGACGACTAAGCCGATCGCCGGCGAACGACCCGTCGATGGAAATTCGAATCTTCGACCGCGAACGAGACCTCGACGGCTCGCGAATCGACGCGGCGCCGGCGCTCGTTCGCGAGCAGGTCCGGGAGTACGAGAGCGGGCAGCGAACGGGGTTTGACGTCGTGATCGACTACCCCGACGACTTCACGGGATCCGTCATGCGCGCGATAGACCGGATTCCGTACGGCGAGACCAGGACCTACGGCGAGCTCGCGGCCGACCTCGATACCGCGGCGATCGCGGTCGGACAGGCCTGTGGCCGAAATCCGATCCCCGTGATCGTCCCCTGTCACCGCGTCGTCGGGACGAACTCGCTCACCGGTTACGGCGGGGGTCTGGAGCTGAAACGGCGCCTGCTCGAGCACGAGGGTGCCTCGATTCCGGTGCCCGAGTAGCAGCAGTTCGGTTCGGATCCGAGCTGGTCCGTTCGTGGGGAGTGTACACGTACCTTTTTCCGCTCGGGATTCCTCGCTGCGCGAGGAACCTCTCGGCGCAAAAATCTACGCTAAAAAGGCCGCTCGCTCCCGCTGGTCGCTCGCGGGTGCTGTGCTTGACGGCCGACCGCAGCGGTATTAGCTTCACCTGTTCGGAACAGTCGTGTGATTCCTCAGGGCGTCAGCCGCTCGAGCGACCACCACTCTACTTTGTCCTCGCCGACCAGTGCGAACACCATCGTCTTGCGGACCCCGTGGGCCAGCCGGACGTCGAGCGCGATGTCGCGGGGCTCGAAGACGTGATCGGCGGGGTGGACCCGCACCAGCAGCTCGGAGTGACCGAGATCGTCGACCGAATCGACGTCGGCGTAGGTCCGGAAGTCCGCGCCGAACTTGTAGCCCGTCTTGGGGACGAGCCCGCGCTCGCGTAGCTCGGCGTAGACCCGTAGCCGGCGGTCGAACCGCTCGCCTTCGACCTCGCGGCCCCGTTCTCGGACGGTCGCAGGCTCGAGGTCGAGCGCGCCCCGCTCGGCGAGGTAGGTCGCCTCGAGCAGCGAACACTGCAGCGTCGGCTCGTCGTACTCCCGGCCCTCGAGCGGTTGGCCGTAGAACGTCTTCTCGTACAGCTCGAGGGGCGGTTCCCAGACGACGACCCGGTCGGCGAGCAGGTCCGCCTCGCAGCCCTCGGGGAGCTCGGACGCCGAGGATCCCGCGGGGTCCCGGCGGTTCACCTCGAAGTACGTGATCTCGCTTTCCTCGTCGACGACTGCGAGGACGCCCTCCTCGAGCTCCCGTCCGGCGACGTCGGTTCGCTCGCCGATGACCTGCAGGGCGTAGGCGATCTCGCCGTCTCCGGGTCCTTTCCCTCGCGGGAAGACGGCGAACTCCGTCTCCGGGGGATCCTCGACCCACGGCTCCGCCGCGGGCGAGAGGTAAAATCCCCGCTCGCGGAGGTCGGCGTAGACCAGAAACCGGACGCCGAAGTCGGGACCGGGTTCGCGGGCCAGCAACGACCGGAAGTCGAGTCGCTCGTCGCCGTCGACGACGGCCGCGAGGTCGCCTCTGTAGAGCAGGTGGGCCGCCTCGACGGGTGCGAGGGCGATCTCGTTGCCCTCGAGCGGATAGCCGTACCCCCGCGAGTCGTGATAGCGCTGGCGGGCGTCGCCGCCGACGCGGACGACGCCGTCCTCGAACCGCCCCTCGAGTGACATACCCGGCTCTTTGCCGGGGACCACTAAGTGGCTGTGGATCCCGTCGCCTCCCGTTCCGGCCCGTCTCAGTCGTCGACGCCGGCCTCGACCCGGTACTCGCCGACCCGTCCGCAGGTCGCGTCGAGACAGCGCGCGCCGGTCCCGGTCTCGAAGGTCGGCAGCCCGCAGCCGCAGTCGCCGTCGACGACGCCGGCGGGAACCGCGAAGCCGGTGTCGCAGTCGGGGTAGTGCTCGCAGCCGGCGATCAGCCCACCCCGACGGAGAATCCGCAGGTCGCCGTCGCAGTTCGGCTCCGGACAGTCCCATTCGCGGTCGAACGCCTCGCGGACGGCCTCGTCCAGCGACTCACAGGCCCGGTCGAGACAGACGTCGAACGCGAGTCCTCGCTCGACGCGCATTCGCGGAAGGTCACAGTCACAGCGCTCCTCGCGGATGGTCGCGTCCGAGGGGATCCCGTAGCGGTCGCCGCAGTCGACGCAGTGGACGCCCGAGGAGCGAACGAGCGCGCCGTCACAGTTAGGGCAGGTTCCGACGGGGGTTCCCGCCGCCGAGGCCGGATAGTGGGCGAACCCCTCCTGTTCGTGGGCGGCGATCCGCAGCGTCTGGGTGTCCTTCTTGGCGACGAGCGTGAAGTCGCCCGCCCGATCGCTCGAGACGCTGTCGGCGCGGGTGAGCCAGGCGACGGGCTGGTAGCCGTCGATATCGTGGACGAGCACGGTGTTGTCGGGCTTGACGATCGTCGTCACCCGACCGCGGTACTCCGATCGGTCGGCGTCCTCCGCGATGACGGTGCAGTCGCCCGCGAGCACGCGGATGGCGTCGTCGATCATGGGATCGTTGGCCGCGTTCCAGTACTTAAACCCGAGGTCGCCCCCGTCCGGAACGGTACGCCTTTCCCGATTCTCGCCGATAGCTGCAGTATGGCGAATCCGGACGAGACGAGGGACGGGGCGACCAGGGATCCGTCTCGACTCGAGGCCGAGGCCGCAGCCCTGGCGCGAGCGTTGCGGGCGGGCGAACTACCGGTCGACGAGCTCCGTCGGCGAACCGAACGCGTCGCGGGGGAGTTACAGGACGTCCTCGCGGAGGCCAACGGCGGACACGCGGCGATCGACACTCGGACTGGCGAGACGATCACGCCGCTGGCTCCGGAACCCGAGCGGATCGAGCTGGCCGACGTCGCCCACGCGCTCTCGAACCTCAGCCGGTTCGCGGGGCAGGGAAAGTGCTTCTACAGCGTCGCTCGCCACTCGGTTCACGTCAGTCTCGAGGTCGGGGCCCGGGGCGGGAGTCGGGCGGCACGGCGGTGGGGGCTGCTCCACGACGCCAGCGAGGCCTACCTCTCGGACGTCCCTGCTCCGGTCAAGCGGAGCCTTCCAGGGTACACGAGCGCCGAGCGTCGGCTCCAGGCGGCCGTCCGGGACGCGGTGGGACTCGAGCTAACGGCCGAGGACGAACGGCTGGTCGACGCCGCAGACGGCGCGATCGGGCAGTACGAGCTCGCGGTTCACTTTCCGAGCGAACGCCGAAAGAAGCCCTCGCTCGAGGTCGATCCCTCGGATATCGATCCCGGCACCGGACCGAAAGCGCTGTTTCTCGAACGGGCCGAAGAACTGGGACTCGAGTAAGTCGAAAACTGGAGTCGACGGGTTACTTGACGGCTGATTCGGCCATTCGCTGTGGGAAGCCGACGATGAGCGCGACCAGCCCGTCGGCCTCCTCGTCGTCGCGGAGGTAGGATCGAATCCGTTGACTGACCATCTCGACGGCGACGATCAACACGAAGACGACCAGGATCCCGGCCATCATGTTGTCGTAGGCGCGCATTCCCTGCTGGACCTCGATGACGACGCCGATGCCGCCGCCGCCGAGCAGGCCGAGCGTGACGGCCTGGCGGACGTTCACCTCGAAGATGTACAGCGTCCAGGCGATGAAGGAGGTCTTGACCTGACTCAGCATGCCGAAGCTAACCGTCTGGGACTTCGAGGCACCGGTCGTCTCCATCGCCTCGATCGGTCCCTCCTTGATCTCCTCGAGTTCGTCGGTGAAGAGACGACCGAGGTTGCCGATCGTGCTGACGAAGATCGCGATCGTCGAGGTGATCGCCCCGAGTCCGCTCAGCGGGATGAAGATGAAGAACCACACTAGTGCGGGGATCGCGCGGGAGACGGCCATGATCGACCGAAAGATGAAATTAAACGGGAAGGGAGTTACCCGACCGCTTCCCAGGACGCCGAGTGCGAGCGCGAAGGGGATCCCGAAGACGGTTCCGACGAACCCCATCGCGAGCGTGATCCCGGCCTCGAGCGGCAGGTTCTCCTCGATGAGGAACTCGAGATCGGGCACGTAGTTGACGACCTGGTCGGTGAAGTACGGCCACTGCTGGTAGAGGTAGCCAAAGGAGAAGTCCATCAGCCGTATCGACCCGTACAGCGCGGCGACGAACAGCACCGAGAGGAGTCCGTACATGATCCACCGAACTCGGCGGGTGAGCCGGATCTCCTCTAACCGTTGCTCGATGGCGCTGTCGGTGCTCATTGGGTCGCCTCCCGTTTGTCGTCGCCGGCGGACAGGAACTCCTCCATGTCGATGCCGCCGTACAGCTCGTCGATCACGTCGAGTTTCAGTTCGTCGCCGTAGCCGTCGAAGACCAGTTCCCCGTCCGCGAGTCCGATAAATCGTTGTCCGAACTGTCGGGCGAGGTTGACCTGGTGGAGACTGATCATCGCGGTCAGGCCGCGCTGTTCGGCCGCGGTACGGAGATACCCCATGACCGTCTGTGCGCTGCCGGGGTCGAGACTCGCGACCGGTTCGTCGGCGAGCAAGATATCCGAATCCTGAACGAGCGCCCTGGCGATGCCGACCCGCTGTTGTTGGCCACCGCTCATGCGGCCGGCCCGCTGCTCGGCCTCGTCGAGCAGTCCGACCGTCTCGAGCGCCTCGAGCGCCTTGATCTTGTCTTCGCGGTCGTTAAACCGGAGCACGCTCTCCAGGTAATCGGCTCGACTCAGCGCGCCGGTAAGTGCGTTCGAGTACGCGCTCATCCCCTCGATGACGTTGTGCTGCTGGAAGACCATCGAGACGTCCTGCCGGTGGGACGTGACCGGCTCGTCCTGAACGTACACCGCACCGTCCGTCGGCGCAGTGAGTCCGTTGATACACCTGAGAAGCGTCGACTTTCCCGACCCCGAGATGCCGAGCACGACGACGAACTCCCCCTCCTCGATCTCGAACGAGACGTCGTCGAGGGCGACCGTCTCCCCGTACCGTTTTGTGAGGTTTTCTACTCGAATAGCGGACATAGTTAAATTTGGATACGCTCCCTACTGTGTCTGCCCGCTACTCGTCCTCAAAGTCTTCGAATTCGAGTCCGAGTTCATCGAGGACTTCGTTGACTGGTTCGTAGTCGTCCCTGTCGGCTTCCTCGATGCCCGTAAACCAGAGTTCGTAGTCTTCGCCGACGTCGTCCGGGATGAGATCCTCTTCCTCGGCCGCGAGCAGCGCCTCCTCGATGTCTTCGCGAACGGGATCGTCCCACTCGCTGCGAGCCATAATCGGCGCCCGGGGAAGCGGATCCGAGACGTCGAGCAGCTGCAGTTCCTCCTCGCCGTCCTCCAGGGCCGAACCGGCGCCATCGTACTCCGCGGAGTGTTCGACGAACTCCTCGTACTCGTCGAACTGCTCCTGGGGAATCTGGGGTGCGGACGCGAACGCCCCCGTCGTGGCGGCTGCGACCGTGTCGTCGTTGACCATCTGCTCGCGGGCCGTGTCGTGGTCGCCCGCGGTCTGAATCTCCAGATCCTCGGCGTCTCCCTGCGGGAACGTGCCGATATCCAGTCCCGCGTCGCTCAGCATCATTGCCGGTGCTAGCGTCCCGCTGAACGACATCAGCGCGCCGGCGGCCACCGACTCGCCTTCGAGATCCTCGATGCTCTCGATATCGCTGTCCGGCGTGGTCACGATCGTCGAAAAGTATAGCGGACCGCCGAAGGCCGTCCGCATCCCGAGGACGTCGGCGAACCCCTCGCCGCCCGGAACCGCCGTCGGCGACGTGTCGGCCATCTCCGCCTGGTTGGCGTCGAGCGCCTCGAGGGTCTCGACGTAGCTGCCGGCGCGGATGAGTTCGATGTCGGCGCCGGTTTCGTCCTCGAGGTACTCCTGCATCGGCGTGTATTCCTCGATGATGTCGGTCTGTTCCTCCGCAGGATTGAGAATGAACCGAACGGCGTCGTCGTCGTCGTCTCCCTCGCCGTTCCCGCCGAGACAACCAGCCAGTCCCGCCAGTCCGACCCCCCCAGAGGCCGTCAGGAACGTTCGTCGTGTACTATCGCCACAGCGTGGTATCCGGGCCATACATAGTACGATAAGCGAATCGGCATAAATACAATGATCGTTTCGCTCTATAGACGATCTCTTTTCATATTTATCGCTATATGGTGGACAAAATATGACAGGCGATCATCGGATACCCGACTGAATTCGGTCGGATTTAATACCAGTACGGACGATCATCAGCCGTGGCCCGTCCAACCCTGATCGTCTACTGTGGCTTGCCGGGCGTGGGCAAATCCGTCGCCTCGGCGTACACGGCCGACCGACTCGAGGCCGAGCGCTACCGAAGCGACCGGGTTCGGAAACGACTCTTCCCCGATCCCGACTACACCTCGGCCGAAACCGACGCGACCTACGCCGAGTTGCTCTCGCTCGCGCGGTCGGCCCTCGAGTCCGGAACCGACGCCGTCCTCGACGCGACGTTCCAGTCGAAGCCGTACCGCGACCGGGCCGCCGAGATCGCCGGCGCGGTCGGCGCCGATTGCACGTTCGTCTACGTTGACTGTGACCTCGAGGTCGTCGAAGAGCGCATCGAGAGCCGAACCGACTGCGTCAGCGACGCCCGCTTCGAACAGCACCTGCAGCTGCGCGAGACGTTCGATCCCCTCGAGTGTGAGTACGTGACGATCGACAACTCGGGGTCGCTCGAGGAGACTCGTGAGCAGATCGACCGCGCGCTGCTCGCTCCGGTCGCCACGCGATAACTCTGGAATCGGTTCGCAGCCGACGTCGAGACCACCGCGGCTAAGAGGCCGGTCCGCCGAGTGTCGGCCATGACGACGACGATCAAGGACAGCGTCCACGACTACATCGAACTCCGCCCGACAGCGGAGGCGCTGCTCGACACCGAGCCGATGCAGCGACTCCGCTACGTCCGGCAGCTGAGCACCGTCCAGCTCGTCTACCCCGCCGCGAACCACACCCGATTCGAGCACAGCCTCGGCGTCTACCACCTCGCCTCGCGGGCCGCCGACCAGCTCGAGCTTGAGGACGCCCTCGCCGACCGGCTCCGAGCCGCCGCGCTGGTCCACGACGTGGGTCACGGGCCCTTTGGCCACCAGACCGAGGCCGCCATCGAGCGTCACCTCGGGCGCCACCACGACGAAATCGGGTGGCTGCTTGCCGAGACCGAACTCGGAACGGTCCTCGAGGAGCGGGGGATCGACCCCGACGCCGTCGCGGCGACCGTCGACGGCCGCGGCCCGCTGGGGGAACTCGTCTCCGGTGCGCTCGACGTCGACCGGATGGACTACCTCGTTCGGGACGCCCACCACACGGGCGTCCCCTACGGGACGATCGACCACGCGCGGCTGATCCGGGCGTTCCGGCGCGTCGACGGCGAGCTGGTGATCGCCGACGGCAACGTCGCGAGCGCCGAGAGCGCGCTGATCGCCCGGACGCTGATGAACGCGACCGTCTACCGCCACCACGTCTCCCGGATCGCCGGCGCGATGCTCGATCGGGCTAGCGAGCGCGTCCTCGCCGACGGCGCCCTCGAGCCCGAACGGTTCGCGCGACTGACCGACGAGGAGCTGCTGGCGGCGCTTGCCGACCACGAGCCGACGGCCGACGCCGCGAGTCGCCTGCGCAACCGCCGGCTCTACAAGCGCGCGGCCTGGGTTCGGCGGGCAGCCGTTCCCGAGAACTTCGTCGGCCTCGAGTACGACCACACCCGGGAGCTCGAGCGCGAGATCGCGGCCGTCGCCGACGTCGCCCCGTCGGCCGTGATCTTCGACAGCCCCGGGATGCCGTCCTCGCCGGAATCCCGAGCGCGAGTGCTCGTCGACGGCGAACCGCGACGGCTCGGCGACCGCTCACCGCTGGTCGCCGGCCTGGACGCCTGCGCGCGAGAGATCTGGCGCCTCGGCGTCTACGCCCCGCCAGATCGCGTTGATACGGTTCGCGAGGCAGCCGCGGACGTCCTCGGGCTCGAGGGCGACCCCGCACCGTAGCCGCCTTTCGCCCCCTCAGTCGCCCGAACCCGGCGATCCGTTCTCCTCGAGTCGCTCTCCGTACTTCTCGAGCGCTTCCTCGAGTGCCTCGTCGGCGTCGATCTCGAGGTCGTCAGCGAGCGCCAGCAGCGCGAACAGGACGTCGCCGATCTCGTCGGAGCTGATCTCGACGTCCTCGGGCGAGGCGCCGTAAGCGGTCGACTCGTTGGCGTCCTTCGCGAGCTCGCCGATCTCCGAGGCGAGATCGAGCACTCTGTACGCCGGTGGGGCCTCGAGGTCGTGGTCGTCGACGAACGCCGCGACCCGTCGCTGTTGGTCCTCCATGGTGCCGGAGACGAGAGCTGGTGCAAAAACGTACGGCGTTTCGGAAACGACGGCGACCGTCGCTACAGGTAGCCAAGAAGCGGCATCGCGAGCCCGATCATCCAGCCCAGAAGGCCGACGCCGAAGAGTACGACGCCCTCGGTGTCGTTACGGGCGGTTCCCGACGCGAGCAGTCCGAGGGTGACGATCAGCCCGATTCGGTGGAGCAGCAACTCGAGCGGCAGCGTCGTCACCCCGACCGCGGCGAAATCCAACAGGAACCCCAGTCCGAGCCCGACCACGGTAAACGTAAACGCCGACTGGGGCGCCAGTGGCCGCCCGAGCCAGTTCACGACGCGTTGCAGCCGCAGTAGCCGGCCCGCCCGCTCGAGCGACTGCGTGAGCACGATCGCCGTCACCGGCAACCCGACCGCCAGGATCGGATAGAGCGCGACGACGAACGCCTGGGGCGTGATCCAGGGCACCGCCGCTTCGACGGCGATCCCGGCGCTTCGGACGCCGACGACCAGTCCCGCGAGCGCCCCGACGAGGACGAACCCGCGGACGTTCAGGTACGCCCACTCGAGCAGCCGACGGGCGCCTCGTAGGGCACCCCGGGTCTTCCCGCCGCCGGCCAGCCCGAGGACGCCGAGCACGCTCCCGATCACGACGGGCCCGACGGTCGCCAGCTCGATAACAGAGAGCCAGCCGTCGTTCCACCCGCCGTGCGTGCCGTGGTACTCCCGTCGCACCTCCTCGACGAAGGGTTCGTCGAGGAACTCCCCCTCGAGCGTGTTCTGGGACTGCTGGATGTCGGTCACCGTGTGTCGAAGCCGGAAGAAGTCGAAGTGCTCCTGGTGGACCTGGATGGCCGTCCAGTCGTCGTGCTCGACCGTGTATGCCCGAATGTGGTGTCGACTGCCGAGGTACGTTCCCGAGTGGAGCTGGTAGCTCTCGTCGATCCAGACGCCTTCTCCGCCGTGGGGTTCGGTGTCGACGTAGGTGTAGCGCGTCGAGCCGTGGGCGTCGTCCCACTGGATCGAATCCCCCTCGTCTTCGTAGGCTTCGGGTTCGTCCTCCTCGTCGGAGTCGAGCTCCTCCCACTCGAGTTCGTCCTGGGCGACTAGCGTCCGTTGGACGCGCTCGTCGTCGCCGTGGACGATCAGGTTGAGTGCGAGGGTCCGCTCGTCGGTCGATCGATCGCGGCTAGTGTAGGGCCAGAGGTGGCTGCCGTTTTCCTCCGGCTGGATCAGTCGATCCTGATCGAGCGTCTCGGGCTCAGTCGGCTCCGTCGTCGGATCGACCACGCCGCCGGCGACCAGGTAGCTGGCGACGAGAACGAACAGTCCGATCACCAGAAGGAGACGTCTGTTCATCGAGTCCTCGGCGCGGTTTCCGTCGGTCGCCAACGGCGCCGTCTTCGGTCCATCTCTCGCCCGTTCGATCGGGCGAGCATCCTTCCGTTCGTTCGACACCGAACTCGTCGCGTCCCCCGTCGTCGCATCTGTCTGTGTCTCGAGTCGAGAGGTCAAGTAATTGCTGCAGACTCGAGAGCGCGATCGAGCATCCACTCTCGAACGCCGTCGCTACTCCGCTACGAGCGCTACATATTTGACGAGGTACCGAGACCGACGTAGCGCTCCGGAGGCGAAGCGTCCCCTCCTAGCAGCGTTCATGTCGCTTCCCGCGGTACGCTCGAGCGGGACGATGGCTTCGCTACACGAGCGTCCGAAGACGGTCGCGATCTGCGAGAACTGTACCTGACCCGTCGCCGCCCGACTGCTGAACGACGGGACGCTCCTGCCGATCGCCGGGAAACAGTGTGCGTGCGGTAGCTTCAGTTACCGCGAGCGAGAGAGGGATCGATGAGCGTTCCCGTCTCGCTGCTCGTCGCCATCTTCTGGACGGTCGTGCTGGCACTCCCCCTCGGGATCTTTTTCGGAATCAGCGGCCCTCGATCGCGAGCGACCGAGACGACCCGGTGATTCGGAATCGGACGTCCTCGCGGCCGGTTCCTGCGCGTCGGGGGTGCCGCGAGGACGTTTCCCGAGCGAGCCGAACCCGAACGTTCAACTGCCGGCTGGCCGACTCGTTCGAACCATGGAGCCGTCCCTCTCGGAACTCGAGGCGACCGCGATCGAGGCCTGCACCGTCGGTGGACGATACCTCCGCGAGGCGTACCGTGCCGGCGACACGGACGTCGATCGGCTCGCCCACGACGTAAAATCCAGCGCCGACACCGGCTCGGAGGAGCGGATGCTCGAGGTGATCCGCTCGCGGTTTCCCGATCATCCGCTCCGCGCCGAGGAATCGGGCTATCACGAGGGGGACGGCGCCTACGAGTGGCTCGTCGACCCCCTCGACGGGACGAACAACTTTGAGTCGGGACTTCCCGCCTTCGCGACGGCGGTAACGGTGCTCGAGGGCGGGGAGCCCGTTCTCGGCGTCGTCTATGTCCCGCTGCTCGAGGATCTCTACGTCGGCCGACGCGGTTCGGGTGTCAGGTACGACGGTCGACCCGTCGACGCCGAGGTCGACGCGGCGCCGTCGACGGCGACCGTCGCCTCGGTCATCGGCCACGACGTCAAGCTCGAGCCCGACCGCGCCGCGGTCTCGGAGCGGATCAACCGGGGGATCGAGAACCGGTGCAAGCGCCGCCTCGAAAGCTGGTCGCCGACGGTCCACTGGGGACTGCTCGCCCGCGGCCGACTGGACGGGATCGTCTGCTACCGGCCCGACGCGGAGGAACAGTTGCTCGGGGAACTGTTCGCCCGCGAGAGCGGGCTCGAGACCGCGAGCGGCCAGGACTGGTTCGTCGGCGCCGGCAACGACGCGGTGTTCGAGGCGCTCGTCGAGGTTCCCCGGGACGTCCTGGACCGAAACTGACCTTCCGCTCGCGGTTCGTCTCTCGGTCACGGCGAACCGGGACCCGACTCGATGCCCTCTGACTCATGACGGAGTTCGATACCGAGGTCGACGTTGCGCGCGCTGCGGCAGCGTTTGCGATCGCCGTCGCGTTGCTCGTCGTCCTGGTCGGCGCGTTCGGCCACGAGGACGTGCTGGTCGCGGCCTCTCGGGCTGAGCTCCCGATCTACGCGCTCGGATTCGCGGCGATGGTCGGCTGTCTGTCGCTGCGGGGCGCGGTGTGGAACCGCGTGCTCGGCTCCGCCGGGTACGACGGTCCGTTCACCCCGATCCTGGGACTCTACCTCGCGACGCGGTTCGCGAAGTACGTCACGCCGTACGGACAGGTCGTGGCTCCGCCGGGCGTCGCCTACGTCCTCGCGCAGCGTTCGGACGTCGAATACGAGGAAGGACTCGCCGCGATCGTCGGGGGGATCTTCGTCAACTACCTGCCGTACTACACGTTCGGCGGCTTCGGGCTCGCGTACCTGTTCGTCGGCTGGCGAGTCACCGGCTCCGTTCGGACGTATGCGGTGGCGTTTCTGGGAACGGTCGGGGCCGTCGTCGCTATCGCAGTCCTGCTCTGGGTGCGTCGCGACGTCGTCGAACGGACGCTTCTCGCCGTCGCCGCTCCGATCCGACGCCTCCTCGAGTCGGTCCGCCCGTCACTCGCTCGGTCGTTTCGGCCCGAAAACGTGCGGGATCGACTCGAGGGGTTCTACCGGACTCTCGAGACGATCTCCGCCGATCGAGCCACGCTGCTCGCCGTGCTCGCGATCGGTCATCTCGCGTGGTTCCTGTTCGCACTCCCGCTGTACCTGACCGCGCTGGCGATGGGCGAGCCGATTTCGCTCGCGGTGGCGGTCCTCGCGGTTGCGCTCTCGAAAGTCGGCTTTCTAACCCCGACACCCGGCGGTCTCGGCGGCGTCGAGCTCACTATCGCGGGGGTGCTCGCGCTCCTCACCCCTGTCGGCGCCGCGACCGCGCTCGCGATCGGACTCCTCTATCGGGTCGTCGCCTACTGGTTGTCGGTCGTCGTCGGGGCCGTCGCGGCGATCGCGCTGTCGCTGTGGTGGTAGCCGACGCGCTCCGACGAAATACGTTTCCCCGACGGAGCGAACGTATCACGTATGGCCGACGTTACCGCGGAGATCCTGCTGTTCGACGGCTTCGACGAACTCGACGCGATCGGGCCCTACGAGGTCCTCGAGAACGGCCGCGAGGCCGGCGCTTCCCTCGAGGTCCGGTTGGTCACACTCGAGGATGACGGACTCGTCGCGGCGAGCCACGGGCTCCGGGTGGAGCCCGACGGAACCCTCGGGGATCCCGACCTGCTCGTCGTCCCCGGCGGAGGGTGGACGACCGACGACGGCGGGGTGCGGACCGTCGTCGACGACGGCGCGGTTCCGGACGCCGTCGCCGACCGGTTCGCGGGGGGTGCAACGGTCGCCTCGGTCTGTACCGGGGCGATGATCCTCGCCGAAGCGGGGCTGCTCGAGGGTCGGCCCGCGACGACCCACCACGACGCGCTCGAGGACCTCGAGGAGTTCGCCGCGAACGTCGTCGAAGAACGCGTCGTCGACGGGGCGGCTACCGCCGCCAGTCCGGAGCGTGCCGGTAGGCACGCGGACGACGGTGACGTCCTCACCGCCGGTGGTGTCACGGCCGGGATCGACCTGGCGCTGTGGCTGCTCGAGCGGGAGTTCGGTGCCGAGATCGCCGACACCGTTGCGACCGAGATGGAACACGAGCGCCGGGGCGAGGTCTTCGGCCAACAGTAGTTGTAAATCCGGGTGTCGAGCCTGTCGGAGTGGAGGGGACGGAGAGAACGATCCGAGTGACAGATCACTTCGCCAGCCGGTTGTAGAGCCGCCCGAACAGGTATCCAAGGACGAACGCATCGACGAACCCTATAACCGTCCCCCAAACGAGATCGCCCGGTTCGGAACTGTATCCGGGGTAGAGGTCTGCCAGCAACAGTCGCCAGCGCTCTCCGTATCTCGTCCCAGCTGCCAGTTCCAGGAAGGCAACCGCTGCACCCCAGATGATACCGGCCGAGAGGCCGAGCGCACGGGCATCGACCTTCCCTGTGGCCTCCGTGGCTTCGGCTGGGGGAGTACGGGTCTGCTCTTTGGTCGAGGGCTGTGAGTCACTCATTCTACCGGGAAATCATCTCGCCCGAGAAAAATACCGTAGGGGAGTTCCTGTGCTGTGAGAATTGCTACACGTAGACTGGTCGACGGCGGCCGTAACACTCGATACCGATCTGCCCACAGTCCTGTCAGTACTATCCTGAGCTTCACCCCCAGTTACGGACCGTGCTACTATCCGACCGTAAGAGACCTCGCTCGCTGAACGGACGTCTCTGTCGGCCGTCTACGTTACGACGATCGAAGGCGTCCGTGTGACGGCCAAACGGCTATACGTCCGTCGCCGGTAGCCGGAGGTACATGAATGCAGTCTTGTTCGACATGGACGGCGTGCTCGTCAACTCCGAGGACTACTGGGTCGAGTTCCAGCGCGAGGAGATCCTCCCCGCGGCCGTCCCCGACGAGGACGTCGACGTCGCCGAGGTCAGCGGGATGAACTATGCCGAGATCTACGACTATCTCGAGGAGGAGTACGGCACCGCCATCTCCCGCGACGAGTACATCCAGTGGTTCAAGGAAGCGGCTGAGGAGCTCTACACCGAGCGCGTCGAACTGCTCGAGGGGACCCACGACCTGCTCGCCGAACTCGACGAGCGGGGCGTGCCGACGGCCGTGGTCTCCTCCTCGCCCCACGACTGGATCGGGATGGTCATAGAGCGCTTCGAACTCGAGGGGGAGTTCGACGAGGTGATCAGTGCCGAGGAGATCGACGGCGACAGCAAGCCCGAGCCGGACGTCTTCGAGTACGCGGCCGACGAGGTCGGCGTTCCCGCTTCCGAGTGCGTCGTCGTCGAGGACTCCGAAAACGGTATCGAGGCCGCCGACCGCGCGGGCACGGTCGTCGTCGCCTACCGGATCGACGCCCACGGCGACATTGACTACTCGCCGGCCGATCGGACCGCCGACAGGCCGGCCGAAGTTCGGGAGGCGGTCCTCGAGCTCGTCGAGGAGGCGTAGCCGTCGTCGCCCCGGCTGGGTACCGATCGGCCGACAGGAACCGGATGATCGATGATTATCCTGCCTGATTTTATAGGCACCCGCTCGAAAGTGGAGGTATGGACGAGATCGACCTCGACGAACTCGCCGCATCGTTGACCCTTCGCGAGGAGAACCAGGCGATCAAGAGCTACCAGAACACGGTCGCGGTTTCCTGTCCCGCCTGTGACGTCCAGTTCGACGACCTCGTCGTCTGCAAGGAGAACCCGACGAGCCTCAACCTCTCGCAGCAACTCGATCTCTGTATCGGGTCCGCCGACGGCCAGGCGGTCATCTTCACGCACAAGAAGTAGCTCAGCGGACCTCGACCGTTCGGCGCTCCTCGAGGGGAACCAGCGGCTCCTCGGGGAAAGCGACGCTGACGCGGAACTCGAGAGCGTCGGCATCGGCGCCGAAGACGCCGACCGGAACCGTCTCCGTCTCGCGCAGGTAGGTGCTCGTGCTCGTCATCTCGACTCCGCCGTCGGGAACGTTCGTTCCCGACTGGCTCGAGAGAGTGTCACCCTCTCGAACGTTGACCGTGACCCGAATTCCCGCCCGCGCGGGCTCGCCGACGTTTCGCACGGTGACTTCCGCGACGTCGTTCTCTCCGGCCTCGATCGTTTCCGGGAACGCGCCCCACTCGAGTTCGGCCGCGGGTAGCGACTGGGCGCCCTCGTAGACGCCTTCGGCGACGCCCTCCGAGAGTCCGGCGTCGACGAGCCCGGCGACCCCGGCGCCGACGACGTCACCCGGGGTCGACAGCCCCTCCGCCGAGAGCTTGCTCGCCCGTCCAGGGCCGACGCCGTCGATCGCGGTGAGCCCGACGGCGTCCTCGGCGACGCCGTTTTCGACCCGGGCCTCGACCCGCTTCGCGAGGTTCGCCGCGTGTGGGTCCGCCAGCCGGTCGAGGAAGGCACCCAGCGCCGAGAGCAGGCGAGTCGCGTTCTGCCTGATGACCCAGGCGTCGCTTCTGAGCTCCGGGGGGACCGAGCCGCTGGCGGCCCCGCGCAAAATTGCAAGCACCTTCCGCTGGCCCGCCTCGAGGTCGCCCGTCTCCTGACCGACGAGCACGGCGCTGATCGCGTCGCGCTCGTTCTGACGGGCCGACACCGAGTCGAACTCCGCGGCGCTCGCGACGGCCTCGAGCAGGTCGTCGGGCCCGAGAGTGTCGCCCCCGCTCGCCCGATCGCAGAGCGCGGCGAAGGCGGCTGCGGTCTCCAGCCGGAGGTAGTACTTCGAGGCGAGCACCCCGCGGGGGGTCGCCTCGATCGAGAGGTCGCCGGACTCGCCCATCGCGACGAACCCCCGATCGACGAGCCCCTCGAGGCAGTCCCGGACGCGCTGACGGAGGTTCGGAAAGTCGTACTCCTCGGGTTTGGACTGGCCGCGAACGTAGTAGAAGGTCGTCTCGAGCCAGTCCATCACGTCCTCGAGGTCGGTGATCGTCCCCATCGCGATCTCGGCGTTGAGGTGGGTCTCGAGGGTCTCGGCGAGGCGGGACTCGATCTCCTTCCCGTCGCGCAGCAGTCGGCGGTACTTGTCGGCCTCGGCCGTATCGCAGACGACCCAGCCGTAGCCGACGTCGTCGTACCCCGGCCGACCCGCCCGCCCGAGCATCTGCAGGACGTCCAGCGGGCTCATGTCGACCTCGCCCTCGAGCGGGTCGTGGAGCTTCGTATCCCTGATCACGACGCAACGGGCGGGGAGGTTGACGCCCCAGGCGAGCGTCGAGGTCGAGAACAGCAGTTCGACGTGTCCCTGCTTGAACCACGCCTCGACGAGGTCGCGGTCGTTCTTCGAGAGGCCGGCGTGGTGGAAGGCGACGCCGTCGAGCACGGAGTTACGCAGGGTGTCGTTCTCGAGTTCCTGGGCCTCGGTGTGGAAGTCGTAGTCGCCTCGGGCCCCCATCGGAATATCCCGCTCGGCGATTTCGTCTCTGGCCTTCTCGGCCGCCCGAACGGTGTCCTGGCGGGAGGAGACGAACACCAGCGACTGACCGTCCTCGCGGAGGTGTGGTTCGGCGAGATCCAGCGCGCGGTAGAGCCGGCGGTACTTGTCGGCGAAGGCGTTGTCGCCGTGGGTGTAGGTCTTGACGCCGGCGTTGAGTTCGACCGGACGGTACTCCTCGCCGAACTCGAACGTCGCCTCCTCGGGAGCGTCGAGCCAGGCCGCGACGTCGTCGACGTTGGGCATCGTCGCCGAGAGCGCGACGACCCGCGGATCGCAGAGCCGCCGCAGGCGGGAGATCGTCACCTCGAGCACCGACCCCCGTCTGTCGGCGTCGAGCAGATGAACCTCGTCGATGACGCAGACGTCGATGTCGGTGACGAAGTCGTACCGCCTCGAGTCGTGTTTCCGGGTCGCCGAGTCCAGCTTCTCGGGGGTCATCACGAGGATGTCCGCGTGGCGCGCCCGTCGCGGGTTCAGGTCGCGCTCGCCGGTGACGACGTACACCGAGTAGCCGAGATCCTCGAAGCGGTCCCAGTCGTCTTCCTTCTCGTTGGTCAGGGCCCGCATCGGGGCGATAAACAGCGCGGTACCGCCGTCGGCCAGCGTCTTGCAGATCGCCAGTTCGGCGAGGGCGGTCTTGCCGGAGGCCGTCTGCGCGCTCGCGACCACGTTTGCCTCGGACTCGAGCAGCGCGGGCAGGGCCTCGCGTTGCATCCGGTTGAACTCCTCGAAGGCGAAGGCGTCGGCGAACTCGGGTAGAACCTCGGCGACCTCCATCAGACGGAGACGGGGAGCGACGGGCAAAAGGCGTTTCCTTCGCCGACTCCGGAGGTCCGCGTCGGCGCTCGACGACTACGGCGTTCGCGGTCGGCCGCCGTCGACAGCCCTGTTGAGTTGGTCGGAGAGCGCGCTGCCGGCGCGCTCGGGCCGGGGCGTCCGTTCGAAGGTAAGCTCCGGGTCGCCGGAGCCGGCGGTGTACACCGTCAGGTTGCCGTAGCCGAACAGCCGACCGACCGCGTCCTGCTCCAAGGTCGTGTTCTGGACCCGATCGAGCCGGAACTGGGTGACGTCCCTCGAGACGACGCCGCGTTTCTTGTACAGTTCCGCGGAGGTGATCACGTAGTGAGTGTTGCGCCAGAACGCGTACTGGACGAGCGCTGTGGCGACGCCGACGACCGCGAGCGCGACTCCGACGTACGTGAGCAGCCCGGTACCGCCGGTCGCCGTCCAGCCGGCGATCACGAAGCCGCCGAGGACGAGCAACAGCGCGGCAGGGAGCCTGGCACCCATCGTGATCGGGTGGGGGCGACTCTCCCAGACGATTCGTTCGTCGTCCGAGAGGTGGAGCCAGTCCGGCGTCGAGGGGGACATATCGGGAGCTACTCGGCTCGCTGCCGTAAAACTGTCGCGCCAATGGGGGCAGATCGACTCATACGGTCTGCTGTACGTCGTTTCCGGCCCGATCGGGACCCGTTCTGCGGTCGCGCCGGGACATCGTTACAGCAGTCCGTCTCAGTCCGCCGCCTCGGAGCTCGCGGTTTCGACTGCGCGGGCGTTCATCCCCGTCTCGGTCTCGTGCCAGTAGTACGCGCCGAGTCCCAGCGCGGCGACGATATTCGAGATCGTGACGCCCCAGAAGATACCGACGACGCCCAGTCCGAGCAGGTAGGCGCCGGCGAGCGCGACGGGCAGCCGGACGACCCAGTACTGAAACAGCGTCGCGACCAGGCTCGTTCGCGTTCGCCGGGCGCCGTTGAATCCGGCCTGGAGGAGGTAGGTGGCGCCGATCGCCCAGTAGCCGTACGCCAGGATCCGCAGGTACTCCGCAGCGAGTTCGGCCTCCGCCGGGCTTGCGTCGGGAACGAACAGCACCGACAGCGTCTCCGGGATCGCCCACTGGACGGCGCCGACCGCGGTGAGGCCGACGCTCGCGATGACGACCCCGACCCACGTCGTCCGCCGCGCTCGCTCGGGGCGCTCGGCACCGAGGTTCTGCCCGACCATGCTCTGTGCGGCCTGTTGAAGCCCGATGGCGGGGACGAACGCGATCGCCGCGACCCGGGCGCCGATCGTGTACGCCGCCAGCCCCGCCGCGCCGCCGACGATCGCGACGAGCCAGATCATCCCGACGCGGGCCGACTGGCTCGAGAGG
>PWMF01000172.1 GCA_003559215.1 Natrialbaceae archaeon | reverse complement strand
GAGAACGGCGCCAACGGTGAGAACGGCGAGAACGGCGCCAACGGTGAGAACGGCGAGAACGGCGCCAACGGTGAGAACGGCGAGAACGGCGCCAACGGTGAGAACGGTGCCAACGGTGACGACGCCAACGGTGCTGACGACAGCTCCGCTGACGACGACGAGACCGTGCCCGGATTCGGTGTCGCCGTCGCCATCGTCGCACTGCTCGGCGCCGCGATGCTCGCGCTCCGCCGTCAGAACTAACGCCGACTAACTACCGGACTTCGTCCGGTCCTTGCGATTCGCGACATTCCGCCTTTTTTGAACCGCCACGTCCCGAAGTGGCGACGCTTCTCAGGAGTTGCTGATTCTGGCCACCAACGCGTAGTAGAACCGTGACTCTAACTTGTTGGACGAAACGAAGATACGGACGTGTTGGCTTATGTAGTACTGTGGCTGAAAGTAGTACTCCGTTGAACGGCAGCATTTGAGTCCGATCATCAATTCTGATGGAGTGATTCATGAACTCCCGCCGCGTATCCTCAGTTTGGCTTCGCGAAGCCAGCTCTCAGAGGAGCTATTCAACGAAGCAGAAAGTAGCATTCTGCTACTTCTGGACAGACGGGATTTCCACGCCTTCCCCAGCCGATTCTCTCGGTCACTCCGTTCTCTCGTTCATCCCTCACGCAACGTTGGCAATCAGTTCTCGCTGTCGCTCGAACTGATTGCCAGCGCGCGCCACCGCAGCGTGGCCCGGGTAGTCTTGGAGAAGGGACTGTCCGTTAGTTAGGTAATTCGTTGCCGACGCAGACCGAGCGACGAACGCGATGCAGTTCGAACGCCCTATCGCCGAGACGAAGGTCGTTTCCTCGAGGGCGACCAGTACGCTCAAGCCCCCCTCGAACCCACGTCCGACAATGAACGAGACGGGCGACGCGATGACCGACCGGGAACGGACCGCGAAGGCACTCGCGCTCGGACTCGCCTGCGGAGTGGTCATCGCCGTCGGGTTCGTCGCCGTCTTCGACGACCTCCTGCTGGGCGCCTCCTCCGGACTTACGTTCGGAGTCGTGATCGCGGCGCTGTTAGCGGATCGCTGGGAAAATAGCTCCTGACTCGAGTCCACTCGACTCCTCAGTCGTCGGCCGCGGCGGCCTCGGTCTCGGCGCTCGACTCGGCTCGCTCGAGATCCTCGAGGTACTCGTCGGCGTCCAGCGCCGCCTTGCTCCCCATTCCCGCCGCTGTGACGGCCTGCTGGTAGTGGTAGTCGACGACGTCGCCGGCGCCGAAGATGCCGGGGACGTCGGTCTCGGTCTGGCCGCCGCCGTCGCCGCCCTGCGTGCGGAGGTAGCCCTCGTCGTCCATCGTGACGCCGGTGCCCTCGAGGTAGTCGGTGTTCGGGGTGTGGCCGATGGCGAAGAAGACCGCGCCGACGTCGAACTCGAACTCGTTGGTCTCGGGGTCGTCGAGGCGGTCGGTCGGGTGGCCCTGCTCGTTCTCGACGAGGGTGACGTGGTCGACGCCCTCCTCCTGGGAGCCGTGGATCTCCGTGATCTCGGTGTTTTTCATGATCTCGATCTCGCCGTCCTCGACCTTCTCGTGGACGCGGTCGATCCAGTACTGCTCGGCGCGGAACTCCTCGCGTCGGTGGGCGATGTAGACGGTGTCGGCGAACTTTGTCAGGAAGGTCGCCTCCTCCATGGCGGCGTCGCCCCCGCCGACGACGAGCATGTCCTCGTCGCGGAAGAACGCGCCGTCACAGGTCGCACACGTCGAGAGGCCGTAGCCCATCAGCTCGTCCTCGCCGGGAATGCCGAGGGTGCGGGCGCTGGCGCCCGAGGCGGCGATGAGTGCGTCGGTCGTGTAGACGTCGCCGTTTGTGAGTTCGACGCGGAACGGGCGCTGGTCGGCGTCGACCGATTCGATAATGCCGTTTTTCAGCTCGGCGCCGAACTGTTTGGCCTGCTCTTTCATGTTGTTGACCAGCTCGGGACCGCTGATCCCCTCGGGGAAGCCCGGGTAGTTGGCGACGTCGGTGGTGAGGGTGAGCTGGCCCCCGGGCTCGTCGCCCTCGATGACCAGTGGCTGGTTGTCCCCTCGGCCGGCGTAGATCGCAGCCGTGAGGCCGGCGATCCCGGTGCCGGCGATGATCAGCTTGCGGTGTTCGGTCTCCGAGCCACCGTCGGTAACGAGCCCGAGCTTCTCGTCGAGTTCGCCCGTCTCCTCGAGTGCGCTCGTCTCGTCCCAGCCGCCGATCAGCTCGTCGTCGATGAAGACTTCGGGTGCGGTCTTGCGGCCGTCGGCGCGCTCGACCATCTCCTCGAACAGCTCGTCGTCGCCGGTGACGTTGTACGTCTCGTACTCGATACCCTTGCTATCGAAGAGGTCCTTCGCCTTGTCACAGTAGGGGCACTGCGTTTTGGTATAGATCTCGACGCGTGGCTGCTCGCTCATACACCGTTGTTATAAAACTGGACCTAAACCCCTTGCGTTCTCAGCACCGTTCGCGGCGTACAACCGGTCTACCCGTCCGCAGCCGCCCCCTCGATAAACTCGAGGATAACGGACACCTCGTGATCGGTTTGGGCCTCGAGGCGGTCCTCGAGGGTCGTCGCGAGGTCGGGATACGGAGCGTCGGCGGGGCGGCGAACGGCGACGGTCACGCCCGTCTCGTCGCTGATCGCACCGCCGTCGTAGAACTCCGTCTCGAGTTCGACCAGCTCGAGTTCCTCGTACTCGTCGTCGTCGAGTACCGAGCGAACTTCGTCGTTGACCTCGCTTTCGAAGGCGACGTGTTGCCCGAGCACGACGCCGGAGCCGGCCAGCACCACGATACTGATGAGGGCCATGACGGCGACCGTACCGAGCCGGTCCTTGGTGACGTTCGCCCGGAGGTTGCCGCGGGTCCATCCGTCTGGCCGATAGCCGAGATACCAGAAGACGACGAGCCCGGCGAGCAGGATCGACGTGGCGTTGACCGCGACCAGCACGAACGCGCCGAGTGCGACGCCGACGTCGCCCCAGGCGAGCCCGATGCCGACCGCCGCGGCCGCCGGGATGAGTGCGGCGGCGATCATTACGCCGACCAGCGAGACCGGGATCGCCGTCGCGAGCCCGAACGCGCCCGCGGCGCCGGCACAGACGCCGACGACGAGCGCGAGCAGCCCCGGCGAGATCCGGTTCTGGACCTGCTCGATCGCCGTGATGTCGATGGTGCCCGGAACGACGCCGCCAGTTCGGACCAGCCAGGCGAACGCGAACGCCCCGAGCATCGCCGCGAGCAGTCCGATCACCATCGCCGATACCCCGTCGACGAACATCCGGCGGTCGTCGAGGACGAGCCCGACGGTTCCGGTCAGCGCCGCGCTGATCTGGGGAGCGATTACCATCGAGCCGACGACGATGGCGGGCGAATCGAGCAGTAGTCCTGCGGTCGCCACGATCGCGCTCAGCAGGGTCATCGCGTAGTAGGTGACCGGTCCCGGCGTCATGTTCAGCGCCTTCGACCGGATCTCCTCCCTGGCGATGCTGTCGTCCTCCTCGCGGCCGTTGACGAACCGCTCCTCGAGGTCCTCGATTCGGGGCGTGCGGGCGGTTTCGATCGCGGAGACGACGATGAACTCGTCCTCGATCCCGGCCTCCCGCAGGGAGGTCAGCACGTGGTCGACGGCCTGGGTCGGAACTGGTAGCGTGATCAGTTCGGCGTCGGCCTCCTCGCTGCACTCGCTGGTTCGAACGTAGTCGAGCCCCTCGTCGTCGAGAACCCGAAGTGCCTCGCTCCGCCTCTCGTCGGGAACGAGCACTTGGAGAAGTCGCATTCCCAACTCGTCTCTTGGCCATTCGGAAAGGCGTACCGTTCTGTTTCCGACGCTCGACGACGCACTTACGGTCTCGAGCGACGAGAACCGACCATGACCGCGGATCTCGAGGAGAAGACGGACCGGTACGGCGAACTGCTCGCGGAGGCGCTCGAGGCGGCGTCGATCGCACCCCGGGAGGGAACGCCGATGGCCAACGCCGCCGAGGACTGTTACGAGATGGCCGGCTCCTATCTCGAGGACGGCCGTCACTTCCGCGAGCGGGACGATCCGGTCAACGCGCTCGCGTCGTTTTCGTACGGCCACGCCTGGCTCGATGCGGGCGCCCGGATCGGCCTCTTCGAGGTGCCCACGGAGGGCCACCTGTTTACCGTCGAGTAGCTGCGATACCCGAACGATTAATCACTATGTAACCGGAACATATATAACAGAAACACCGGTTAGTTTATAAAGTAGGCGAAACCTTTATATGGGTTACGGTCTTACAATATGTTAACTGAGGCAGCCGGGTTTCTTCTGGTGTTCCCACCCGGTAGCCCCGAGTAACCATCCCAACAATGACAGACAACATCCGAACCTACACCCGAGAGGACGAAGCAACGACCGAGGAGGAAACCCAGACGGAACAGGGCGAAAAGGAACAGTGTCCGGAGTGTGGCGGCCGGCTCATCTCGGACACCGAACACGCCGAGACGGTATGTCAGGACTGCGGACTCGTCGTCGAGGAAGACGAGATCGATCGCGGCCCCGAGTGGCGGGCGTTCGACGCCGCCGAGAAAGACGAGAAGAGCCGCGTCGGCGCGCCGACGACGAACATGATGCACGACCAGGGGCTCTCGACGAACATCGGCTGGCAGGACAAAGACGCCTACGGCCGCTCGCTCTCGAGTCGCCAGCGCCAGAAGATGCAG
>PWMF01000155.1 GCA_003559215.1 Natrialbaceae archaeon | reverse complement strand
GAGGTCAGCTCCTGTGGCATGACGAACGTGGTCGACTCGCTCTGGCCGATCCGTTCGAGCGTCTCCATCCCCTGATCGATGATGGCGCGCTCGCCCATCGATTCGGCGGATTTCGCCCGCAGGACCGTCGAAATCGAGTCACCCTGCGCTTCCAGGATCTGGCTCTGCTTCTCACCCTGTGCGCGGATGATCTCACTCTGCTTGTCACCTTCGGCCTTCTCGACGGCGCTGCGGCGTTCACCCTGGGCCTCGAGGATCATCGCGCGGCGCTTCCGTTCGGCGGAGGTCTGTTGCTCCATCGCGCGCTGGACGTCCTTCGAGGGGTTCACTTCTCGAACTTCGACGCTCTCGACGCGGATCCCCCACTCGTCGGTGGGTTCGTCGAGCTCCTGGCGGATCTTCGCGTTGATCTCCTGGCGCTTGTTCAGCGTGTCGTCGAGCTCCATGTCACCCAGCACGGCACGCAGGGTCGTCTGAGCGAGGTTCGAGACGGCCTTCTTGTAGTCGTCGACCTCGAGGAACGCCTTCTTCGCGTCCATCACCTTGATGTAGACGACCGCGTCGGCGGTCACGGGGGAGTTGTCCCGCGTGATCGCTTCCTGACGGGGGACGTCGAGGGTCTGTGTTCGCATATCGAACCGATACGTGTTCGAGACGAACGGCGGGACCCAGTTGATCCCCGGCTCGAGCAGCTTTCGGTACTCGCCGAAGACGGTCAGGGCACGCTTCTCGTAGGCGTCGACGATCTCGATCGCGCTCAGTAGCGCGGCGACGACGACGACGAGAACCAGCGCACCCAGAAACAGCAGTGCACCACCGGTTTGCATGGGGAGTAATTCGATCGCCATACGTCGATCTTACGGCGGTGAGGGGAAAAACGTTCCCCCAGTCAACATATCGCAGTCGATCAGCCCGACTTCTCGGTCTCCCGCTCGCGTACCGACTCGTCGGCGCTCGATTCCGCGGACCCGGTTTCGTCGACCGCCGGCTCCTCGTGGCTCGACGAGTCGCGGGCGAGCGCCCGGTCGATCTCGTCCTCGCCGATCGAGCCCAGCGACTCGACGGTCAGGACGTTGCCGCCGCCGGGATCGAGGACGATGACCTCCTCGCCTTCCTCGATGGTTCCGCTCGAGGTCCGGGCGCTGTAGTAGGGGGCGAACCCGCCCTGGTCGAGTTTGACCTCGCCGCCGCGGTTGGTGACAGTCTCGGTGACGTAGCCCGTCGTCCCGGCCAGCGACTCCGAATCGGAGGTCTGGGCGGTCCCCTTCCCGCCGTAGAAGTCGAACTCGCGGTAGATGTAGGTCGCGACGAGGCCGATCGCCAGGGTCAGCCCCGCTAGCACCAGCAGGTTCGCCGCTGGTGGGAACAGCATCCCGATAAGTCCCGCACCGACCAAGGCGATGCCGATGACGATGAGGTGGGCCCCCGGCGACAGCGCCTCGAGCCCCATCAACACGAGACCCGTCGCCAGCAACACGAAGGGCATGTTCTCGAAGAAAACTTCGATCATGCCCGATGCTAAGGTCTCGCCGTGATTAAATGTTTAGTGGGCTCAGAAGGGCAGTGAGACGACACGGACGATCACGAGAAGCATCGCGATCGCTCCCAGCACGACGAAGACCGCGTTCTCGAGGTCCGGATCGCCGCGTTCGATCGGCGCCGAACTCGGTTCGGGCGCGTAGGGGTCGTCCTCCTCGACTTCGTCCTCGCCTGCGTCGGTGTCGGCGCTATCGTAGCTCGAGAGGTCGATCGGGATTCGATCGCGGTCGCCGCTGCGGACCGGTTCGACGTCGGTGGTGTCCCGGACGTTCCGCACCGTCGTCCGCTCGTCGCTCGACCCCGCCGTCGGCCGCTCCCGTGTTCCGTCGTCTCCCTCGCGTCGGTCGCCGGGGGCGTCACCTGCCATGCGTCGCGGTTGGAGCGCCGCGGTCAAAAACCCGTGGTCGTCGGCTCATACGGTTTGCTGTAAGTCAGTTCCGGCGCAACCGCCGCCCGGGTCGCGGTTGCGCCGGCAAATCGTTACAGCAATCCGTATCAGTTCCGTTCGGTTCGGTCGCCGATATCGCCGCCGTAGACGACGCCGCGTTCCGCGTCGAGGGTCACGGTCGTTCCGTCATCGAGCTCGTCGACGTCGGCGCCGCTGATCATCGGGACGTCGATCTCGCGGGCGACGAGAGCGGGGTAGCCCGTCATTCCCCGCTGGGCGTTGACGATCCCGCCGATCCGCTCGAGGTCGCCCTCGAACTCGTCGTCGAACGCCGAGCCGAGCGCGACGATCGCGCCGTCGGGGATCGACGAGAGGTCGCCGTCCCGGAGCCGAACGACGGGGCCGGTCGTTCGGCCCTCGACGACGACCCGGCCCGTCGTCAGCGCGTCCGCGGCGACGTGGACCTTCATCATGTTCGTCGTGTTCGCGCCCTCGAGTTCGGTCATCATCCCACAGAGGACGACCACGGTGTCACCGCTCGCCGCGACGCCGGCGTCGAGCGCCGCCTGGACCGCCTTCTCGACGACGGCGTCGGCGCCCTGGTCGGAGACCCGGGCGTACAGTGGCGTCACACCCCACGACAGCGCGAGCCGGCGTCGCACGTCGTGGTTCGGCGTCGAGGCGACGACGGGAACGCCGGGGCGGTACTTCGCCGTCTTCAGCGCGGTGTAGCCGGACTCGGTCGCGGCGACAACGGCCTCCGCATCGATGTCCCGGGCCATGTAGCGCGCCGAGCGAGCGAGAGCGTCCGTTCGGGCCTCGCCCGCGGTCGGAACGCGCTGTTCCAGGGTCTCGGCGTACTCCTCGGAGTCCTCGACCTGACGGACGATGCTATCCATGGCGTCGACCACCTCTGAGGGATGGTCGCCGATCGCCGTCTCCGCCGACAGCATCACCGCGTCGGTGCCGTCCAGCACGGCGTTGGCGACGTCCGACGCTTCGGCGCGGGTCGGTCGTCGGGCGTGGACCATCGAGTCGAGCATCTCCGTCGCCGTGATGACCGGCGAGCCCGCGTTGTGACACTTGCGGATGATCCGCTTTTGAACCATCGGGACGTCCTCCATCGGACACTCGACGCCCAGATCGCCGCGGGCGACCATGATCCCGTAGGAGGCGTCGATGATCTCGTCGAGATTCTCGACGGCGCCCGCCCGCTCGATCTTCGAGATGATCGGAATGTCCTCGGCGCCCAGCTCCTCGAGCACCTCGCTGACCTCGTAGACGTCCTCGGCGTCGCGGACGAAACTCGCCGCGACGAAATCGACGTCCTTCTCGGCGGCGAGCTCGAGGTCCTTCCGGTCGGAGTCGGTGACGATGTCCAGATCGAGGTCGACGCCGGGAACGTTGACCCCCTTGCGGCCGCCGAGGTCTCCGCCGGTGTCGACGCGAGCCCGGACCGTGCCACCGGAGCGCTCGAGCACCGTCGTCTCGATCAGGCCGTCGTCGAGCAGGATGCGGTCGCCAGCCTCGACCTCCCGAATGGGAAGCGAGAGTCCCACGCGCTCGCGGGAGACCTCGTCGCCCTCCACGAACTCGATCTCCGAGCCCGTCTCGAGGGAGACGGTTTCACCCTCCGGGAGCGGGGCCGTCCTGACCTCCGGCCCCTTCATGTCGAGCATGACGGCCACCGGCTCGTCCCGTTGCTCGTCGACGGCGCGCACGCGGTCGATCAGCGTCGCCCGATCCTCGAGACTGCCGTGGCTCGCGTTCAGCCGGGCGACGGACATCCCGGCGTCGGCGAGCTCCGAAATCGTTCCCTGGTCGTCCGAGGCGGGCCCCAGGGTACAGACGATCTTCGCGTTTCTCATGTCCCCTGATAGCGCGAGCACCGCTAAAAAGCTGCGTGGTTTACTCGGTCTCGAGTTTATCTCCAACCCGTCATGTGCCACGGGAACGGTTTTCCGACATTCGTGCTTCCTTCCGTGTATGCCAACGTTCGCGTCCGTCGTAGAGCTTGCCGACCGGGACGTTCAGAACATGCAGGAACTCGCCTCGATCTGGGGGGAGATCCGGACGGAGTTCGAGGAACACGACACCACGCTCAAAGACTCCTACGCGATGCTCGGCGAGCACGATTTCCTCGTCATCTTCGAGGCGCCCGACCAGGACGCGGCGTACAAGGCCGCGCTGACGCTGCACCGACACGGCCTCGACGCCCAGACGATGGCGATCAAGGACACCGACGACTTCGCGGACCTCGTCGACGAAATCTGACTCGGATCGCGTCTCGAGGCGCTCGGTGGAACGCCGCCCTCGAGACCGGGACGTCGATCCTGAGGAGGGTTCCGGAACCTCGGAACTCGCGGCACAGACAAGTGAACCGTGAACCAGTCGTCGGACCGAACTCGGTCCCATCGTTCTTCCTGCGGTGGCGTGCGCTGTCGATCGACCGAGCGCAAGCGAGGCGGTCGGCGATCCCGCGCGAGGGATGAGCGAACAACGTGAGCGAATCGGCTGGGGAGGGCGTGGCGAACCCCTGTGTTCGTGTCAGCAGGACCTGCTACCCGTCGGTATCACCCCGAAAGCCCCTGGTTCCTTTCAGTCCCACCCAGTGGCGGTTGGCCGATACTGCAGACTCGAGGCCGGACGTTCCATGCGCCCGTTTACGTAAGCGAATCGGTCCGTTCGGACTCGACGTCGAACGCTCGCTATGCGTACTCGAGGGACTCCGTCCGTCGATCGAGGACGAACACCGCGCCGGCGCCGACGGCGACCGCGAGGGCGATTGCGGCGACCCGTCCCGGCGTCCGGGGGATCGTCTCGGCGACGGCCTGTTCGACGGGGAGCCACAGGGCGCCGACCATCAGCCCGACCAGGAAGACGAGCAACGCGACGCGGTAGCGCTCGAGCGTCCACTTCACCGTCCTGGCCATCGTCAGCAGTCCGATGACGGCCCCGATCACGAAGGCGGCGATGACGGGACCGGTGTCGATCACGGGACCGACGCCGCCACCTCTGGGAACCGCGGCGAGGGCGTCCAAAAAGTCGTTCAGCGACGCCATCAGATACTGGTACTGGCCCAGAACGTAGAGAAACGCCGCGCCGGAGCTCCCCGGGAGCACCATCGCCGAGACCGCGATCGCTCCGGCGAAAAACACGATCGGGAGGCTCCCGCCATCCCCGGCTGCCGTCACACCGCTGATACCGAACGCGAACGACGTCAGCGTGCTACAGCCCCCGCAACGCCTCGAGGTCGCGTTCGTCGTGCCCACAGACGATCGTGGCGTCGTGGCGCCTCTCCTCTTCCTCGAGCAGCCGGTGGCTTTCGAACCAGGAGCGCTTGCACCACAGCAGACTCCCGCCCATCGGGTGTTCGGTCTCGTAGTTCTCCCGGACGTATGCCTGGTCGCCCGCGATCAGGACGGTGCCCGCGTCCGCGAGCTCGAGACGAACCCCGAGCAGACCCGGCGTGTGACCCGGCAGGTGGACGAGCTCGAGGTCGCGAAAGCGCTGCTCGCGCTCGCCGTGGACGACCTCCCAGTTCAGCTCCCGGTCGAAGTCGCCCGCGAGGTAGGCCCCGTCGCCGGCGTCGGTCTTGGCGCTGTAGTAGGCGTGTTTCAGCTCCCGCTCGTGGACGAAGATCGGCACATCGGTCCCTTCGAAGGCGTACAGCCCGGTGGCGTGATCGAGATGGAGGTGGCTCTGAATCACGCAGTCGATATCCTCGAGCGCGTAACCGGCCGTCTCGAGGTCGTCCTCAAGCGGACGGAGCCCGGTATGCTCGAAGGCCGCGTACAGCTCCGCGGGCCAGTGGCCCGAATCGGCCTCGGGATGGGAGCCGGTGTCCCAGAGGATCGTCGCCTCGGGATGGTCGATCACGACGTTGTAGACGGGGCCGTCGCCCATCGTCGTCTCGGGGTTCGGGTCAGTGGCCGATCCCATCGTATGACCCTCGAGGATGTGGTTGAAGTCGGTCGTGATCGTTCCGCGCTCGATCGGCGTGAGTGTCGCGTCGACCATACCGCCCCTACGGTCGGTTGGAAGTTAGGAATATGCCCTCTCTGTCTCCGGTCGAATCGACACGCTCGCTGGAGATGCCTGCCACAGCGGTACCCGTCGGGATCCCCACGAAACGGTATGGTCAGAGTTTCGACGATCATCGCCCTGCTCGGTGTCGCACTGCTGTTAGTCCCGGTACCCCCGTTCATCACCGCCGCGATCGGCATTCCGGTGGTTCTGGCTGGAGTTGTCCTCCGGCTGCTGACGGATATCTGACGGGCTCGACCGGAACTCCCGGCGACCGCGACGGGTACGACTTTCCGTCTCGGTTCCCAACGACCGGATATGACTCAGATGCCGCGAGCCGCCGTCGCCGGCGGCGGACTCGCTGGACTCGTCGCAGCACGGCACCTGGCCGGTGCTGGACTGGACGTAACGTTGTTCGAACGGGCCGAGAACGTCGGTGGGCGAGTGTGGACCCAGGAGCAGGACGGCTTTCGGTTCGATCGCGGATTTCAGGTAGTGTTTCCATCGTATCCCGCCGTCCGGCGGGAGCTGGACCTCGAACGGCTCGACCTGCGTCGGTTCGCGTCGGGAGCGTGTCTGGCACGCCCAGGCCACCGGTCGACGCTCTCGGACCCCATCCGGAACCCGCGGGCGCTGCCCGCAACCCTGTCGAACACGGACGTCTCGATCGGCGACAAGCTTCGGGTCGTCCGGTTGGCGCTGGACCTCGCCCGCTACGATCCCGAGGCGATCCTCGAGCGTTCCGGACCGGACGCGACGATCGAGGACTATCTCCGCGAGCGAGGGTTCTCGGAGCGATTCGTCGAGAACTTCGTCGCTCCGTTCTACGGCGGAATCACACTCGACCGGTCGCTGTCGACCTCGAGTCGCGTCTTCGAGTACACGTTCCGAACGCTGCTGACGAGTCGGGCGGCCGTACCTGCAACCGGGATGGCCGCGATTCCGGCCCAGCTGGCCCAGCACGCCCGGGACGCCGGCGCCAGCATCCGACTCGAGACCGAGGTGACGGACGTCTCGGCCGAAGGTGGGGACGGGGAGGCGGCGACGGTCACCACGCCCAACCGCGAGTACGAGGCCGACGCGGTCGTGGTCGCGACTGACCCACCCGCGGCGCGGGAGCTGACGGGCGTCGAGTCGATCCCGACCGACGCCCGGTCCTGCGTCACCCAGTACTACGAGCTGCCCGGTGGGACCGACCTCGAAAGCGGGGGCCGGCTCCTGCTCAACACGGTCGACGAGGGTCCGAACCAGATCGTCCCTCACAGCGCGGTCGCCCCCGAGTACGCCCCCGACGGCGCCGAGCTGATCAGCGCGACCTACCTCGGTGAGCGCGAGGAAAGCGACGCGGAACTCGAGGCGATCAGCCGCGAAACCCTCGAGTCGTGGTACCCCGATCGACGGTTCGACGCCCTCGAAACCCAACGAACCGACCGAATCGAATTCGCCCAGTTCGCCCAGCCCCCGGGGTTTCGCGACCGACTGCCCGACCCTCGCGACCCTGACGGCCCGGTCTACCTGGCGGGCGACTACACCCAGTGGTCGTCGATACAGGGTGCGATGAAGAGCGGCCGCCTCGCGGCCAAGGCAGCGATAGAAGACCTATAGAGGGATCGGTCCCGAGTCACAGCCGGTCCCGAAACACGACGCCGTTCGTTACGAGCAACACACTCATCACGGCGACCTCGAAGGAGGCGACGCCGGCGATCCAGAACCCGAGCGCGACGCCGTTGAACCCGAACGCGATCGCCGGTGCGCTCGTTCGAATCAGCTGGAGGTACCGACCCGTCCGCTCTCCGTCCCCATCGTCCGCCCGTCGATCCGTCTCGAGACCCGTCCCAGCGTCGTCTTCGAACTGACTCTCGGGGCCGCTGTCCTCGTTGCGGGCCTCGTCCGGCGCCAGGAACTCGGTTCCGCAGCGCCGGCAGCTGATGTGCCGCCTCGAGAACGGCGTCGGGTAGTCCGCCGGACAGTTCGGGCAGACGAGTCGATCCACGACCGGATGGGGTTCCACGCGTTCGGCCATCTTGCTATCGAAGCATATGTGCGACCAGATATATGTATTCCCATGGATACAGTCTTTTAATTTTATACTACCAGTCAGAGAAGTCGGCGTGACTCTCCCAGCGGTGGAAACCACAGCGTGCTGGCGCTCGAGGGGTCGTAGACGGCCGGGTAGTAGTCGTCGAGGTCGCCGACCAGCGGCGACTGTAGGTCGCTCGAGCGGAGTCGATTGACGGTTCGGCCGCCCGCGAGCCGGGTAAACGCCGGAAGAATCAGGGACGCCGTGCGGCCGTCGCCGCCGGGATCGTACAGCGCGCAGGGCCGTTTTCGCCCGTTGATCTCGATCGACGGATGCTCGTGTCCGATGACGTACCGCGTCGCGTCGCGGACGTCCTCCGTGACCGACTCGTGGCCGTGACAGACGACCGTCTCCCCGTCGGCCAGCCGGTAGGCCGAGGACGTCTCGCCGTCGAACACCGACTCGAGCAGCGTATCGTGGTTACCGGGCGTAACGACCAGCGAGGCACCGGCGGCCTCGACGCTGTCGACGAGCCGGGTGATCGATCGTTCGACGCCGCGAGGGACTCGGGAAAACGAGTGCAGCAGATCGCCGGCGACGACGACCGTTGTGGGGTTCCGGACGTCCAGCAGCGTCTCGAGCCTGTCGCCGACGTCTTCCTCGCCGCCGATCGGTGCCTGGACCCTCGAGGCGGCGCCGCGTCCGAGGTGGAGGTCGGCGAGGACGAGGGTCTCGGCGCGGGGAAAATAGACCCCTCGATCGTCCAGTTCGAAGGGGACGTCGACGCCGTCGGTCATGGGTCTCGAGAACCGCCATCGGTCCGAACGTCCGGATTGAGGTCCGTCTCGAGGTCGTACTCGGTTCCGGTCAGTACGAACAGCACCTCCTCGAGGGGCTCGAGGACTTCCGGGAGAATCTTGACGACGAGGTAGGTGACCCCGATCAGGGCGACGACCGCCAGCAACTGGGAGATGTAGTTGTGCGCGACGAGATAAGAGACGCGGGTCTCCTCGGCGCCCATGTAGGTCGTCACCAGCGAGACGACGAGATCCTGCTGGAACCAGCCGTGAGGGGTCGCCAGGCCGATGAAGACGTTCCGGACGAGGTTTAGCAGCCAGATGACACCGATCGCGAGCGCGAACGCCGTCAGCTTCCGTCGAAGCGGAGCCGTTACCGCGGCGATCAGCCCGCCGAAGATTGCCATGCTCCCGAGCCCGGTGCAGGCGAGCACGATGTAGGTGGTTCGTCCGGTCGCCGTCTCCTCGGAGTCGAAGTTGAACCGGCTCTCGTAGCCGTTCGCGCCCTCGTTGATACCGGGGCTGTGACCCAGCAACTCCATCCCGTAGTGGGTCTGGACCGCGGTCGTCTCGATCAGCCACTGCCGGACGATCGGGATCGTCTCCGCGGGCAGGTAGATCAGCCCCATGAGCGCGACGGCCTTGGTCAGCACGAACAGCGACTCCCGGCCGTTCCACAGCAGGTAGCCGGTGTAAACACACAGCGGTAAGGCGGCGAGCGCCAGCACCGTCTGGAGGGGGCTCTGGGCGTCGTAGTAGTAGTACGGCACCATCGTCAGCCAGTAGGTGCCAAACAGCAGCCAGGCGACTCCCGCGATCGGACGGGCGGGAACCGCGACGTCCGACCAGCGGGTAAGCAACGCGAGGCCGAAGGCGGCGATCGCGATCCAGCCCAGCGCGTCAATCGGCAGGGTACCCTGCAGCGTCGACGCGATCGTCTCGCCGCTCGCCAGCGCTCCGAGAGCATCGGCCGACGGCGCGGAGGGCGAGGACATCGTCGTCCTGTTCGACGGACGCGTCCGGCATGAGTTTGTTGCCTCGACGACTGCGTACCTTTTTTGCCGTGCTGGCGGAAACTGCCCGTATGGTCGACGTCCTCGACAACAAGCGGGCCGCGACGCGGTTTCGGATCCTCGTCCAGATCGCCGAGCGCCAGCCCGCCGTCAGCCAGGGAGAGATCGCCGAGGAGGTCGGCGTCACGAGCCAGGCCGTAAGCGAGTACATCCGCGAACTCGTCGACGACGGACTCGTCGAGAAGGAGGGCCGCTCCCGGTATCGGGTTACCAAGGAAGGCGTCGACTGGCTCTTTCAGGCCGCCGGCGACGTGCGGCGGTTCGCCGACCACGTCACCGAGGACGTCCTCGGGGCGATGGGCGAGGATACGGCAATCGCGGTCGAGGGCCTCGAGGAGGGCGACGTCGTCTCGCTGTCGATCGAGGACGGCCTGCTCCACGCCGAACCCGGCGAAGTCGGGCCGGCGACCGGCGTCGCGACGACCGACGCCGAGGCCGGCACCGACGTCGGCGTCACGAGTTTCGAGGGCGTTATCGACCTCGAGCCCGGGTCCGTCACCGTCCTCCAGGTACCCGCGGTTCGGTCGGGCGGTAGCCGCGAGATCGACGCCGAGACCGTTACCGACCACTGCGACGACGCCGACCTCGTGGTCGCGACGGGCGTCGAGGCAGTCGTCGCCTGCCGAGACGCGGAGATCGAGCCCGCCGTCACCTTTGCCATCGGCGAGGTCGCGGTCGACGCCGCCGAGCGCGGACTCGCGGTTACCGCCGTCGCGACAACCGACGCCGTCGGCCGGGTCACCGATACGCTCCGGGACGCCGCCGTCTCCTACGAGGTGCTCGAGGGGTAACCGAGTCGATCGGGGGCCTGGATCGGCGTGCCAACTGATTCTCGCCGTCCGCTCAGTTTCCTCGAGCCCCGCGATTCTCGAGAATTTCGTTCGCGACCCGCTCCCCCGAGTGGATCGCCCCCTCCATGAAGCCGCGCCACTCGAGGGCTGTCTCCGAGCCGGCCCAGCGAACGCCGCCGACGGGTTCGCGGAGCGCGTCGCCGCAGGTCGTCAGTGTTCCCGGCGTCATCGCGGCGTTGTACCCGCCCGTCGACCACCGGGTCTTCGACCAGGCCTCGTCGGCGTACTCCAGCGGATCGGTCGCTCGCGGCCCGAGATAGCGGCCGAGCTCCTCGAGCACCCGCTCCCGGCGCTCGGCTGCGGGTCGGTCGCTCCACTCGAGGGCGTCGGCCCCGGCGACGAACGCGACGAGAAGGCCCCGATCACCGTCGGGGAGTGTCCCGTCCGCGACCTCGGTCACGGCTCCGTCGGCCGCCAGCACCGATCCCGAGTAGCCGTCCTCGCGCCAGAACGGCTCCTCGTAGGCGGCGAAACACTTGATCACCGCACCCATCGGCATCCGCTGGACCAGCCCCCGTCGACGGGCGGGAAGCGACGGCTCGTGGTCGATCCGATCGATCAGCGGCGGCGGGATGGCGACGATGGCGTCCGAGACCGCATACGTCTCGTCGTCCGTCTCGAGCGTCACGTCGTCGCCCCGCCGATCGATCCGGCGAACCGGTTCGCTTAGTCGGACCGCCCCGCCAAGACCGGCGGCGAGCCCCTCCGAGAGCTGCTGGGTGCTATCGGCGAGGCGATACTTCTGCGTTACGCTGGTCGACTCGGCGGGAATCTCGAGCCCGCCGCCGGCGTCGACGGCCGCGAGAAAGTACAAAAGCGAGATTCCGCTCGGTTCGACGGTAAATTCGGCGCGGACGAACGCGTCGAACGCCTCACGTGCGGCCTCGGTCGCCATCGCCTCCCGCTTCCAGGACTCGAGGGTCGTCGCGTCCCACCGCTCGGCGTCGGGCGCCTCGTGTGGCGACTCGAGGGGAACGTCCCGACGGAGGCTCTCGATCCGTTCGAGCGCCGCCTGCAGTTCCGAGGCCGATTCCTCGGGAAGCGCCCGGAAACGGTTCTCGTGGTCGAACAGCTCACCCGCTACCGCGACCCGATCGACGCCCGCGTCGTACTGCTCGCACAGCTCGAGGTCGAACTCCTCGACCAGCTCGAGGACGCGCTCGTGTTCGGTGTCGATCCACTCGGCGCCGCGGTCGATCGCGTCGCCGGTCGGCAGCGAGTCCGCGGCCGTCCGACCGCCGACCCGGTCCCTGGCCTCGAGGACGACGACGTCGACTCCGGCCTCGGTTAGCTCTCGCGCCGCCGTCAGCCCGGCTAGTCCCGCACCGACGACGCCGACGTCGTATCGTTCGGTCGTTCGAGAATCGGCCATATGCGGTCCGTGGATCGGCACGAAAATAGTGTTCGCGGTCCCGCAGCGATTCCCGAAACCGGCCGGCTCGGAACGGCCGGCGAAACGCGCTACTGATCGACGTGGGGCCAGTTCGCTTCGGGGACGAACTCGGCGCCGTCACAACAGCCACACGCTTCGGGTGGTTCGTACCGGTGGCCGGCATCGGTACGGTCGGCGACCGTACCGGCATGTACCGCCTGACAGTCGACACAGACGTACTTCTCTGGGAGTTCGGGGCTGTGTGCCATGTCCGGAACCACTCCGCCCAGAAGGATATAACGCGAGTACGCCGTCCGAGCCCGCTTCGCTCGATCTCCGCTGAGGGCCCGAACCGGCGTCGTTACCCGATATACCGCAGGTCGTCGTCCGTCGGCACGTCCATCTGCTGTTGTTGCTGTTCCATCTCCTGGATCTTCCCGATGACGTCCTCCATCTCGTCGGCGCGCTCGTCGAGGCTCTCGTAGTCGAGTTCGAACCCGAGCAGCTCCTCGAGCACCTCGAGCACCGCGCGGGCGCTCTTGGGATCGACGAGGTAGCCGCTGGTTTCACCCATCAGGCAGGCGGCCTCAAACCCGCGACGTTCGCCCAGACCGAGCAGGAGCCCGGAGACGCCGACGATCCCGCCGGCTGGCTCGTCCTCGCGGAACTCGACGCCCGCATCCTCGAGGGACTCGACCAGCGACTCGTCGCTGACGGCGCCGACGACGGCGTACTCGTCGATCAGTTCGCCGGTCGGCACGCCGCCGAGCGCGTACAGCTCGCTCGCGCCGAACTCCTCGGCGACGTCGAGAAATGCCGAGGCCAGCACGTAGTGACCCTCGTTCGTCTGGGCCTGGTGGTCCCCGGTCAACACGAGCAGGTCGCGGCCGTCGGGCACCGAAATCGCGTGAATCTCGGCGCAGGTCAGGTCGGCGACGCCGTCCTCGATGCTTACCTTCGGCGGGAATTCGTGAGAGTAGATCCGCCGGACGAGGGTGCTCTCGCCCTCGAGCTCCTCGAGTAAGTGCTCGGCCGCGAGGCTGCCGACGTGTCCGACGCCGGGAAGCCCCTCGACGAGTACGGGGTCGTCCAGTTCCGCCTCGGCGACCGCTTCGATCTCGAGTTCGTCCATACCGTATCAGCGACTGCGACGTTTAAGAGCGCGTCGGTACTCGCCGTAGGCGTCCTCGGGGTCGAACGGCGCCGGCGCGCTGTTTGTCGCGTCGGCGCCGCAGTCGGGACAGGTCGAAGAAAGGGTGTACACCGGGCGATCGTGGGCGTCGCGCCACGCCGAACAGACCCGGATGTCGGATTTCATTCGTCGTCGGTGCGACGCTCGCGGTGGAACTCGCCGGAACCGCCCTCTCCCTCGATCGCGGCGACCGCGCGGCGGGCGCTCTCCTCGAGCTGGGATTCGGCGGTCTTGTAGTTGGGTGCCTGCACGTTGATCCGGTACTCCGGCGCGCCGACGTAGCTAACTTCGAGGTCGACCTCGTCGGGCACCTCTCCGTTCCCTTCGGCGGCCTCCAGGGCGGTCCGGATCCCGTCGACGCCGCTCGGGGAGGCGTTCTCGAGATCGACGTAGCCGGTGACGGTGACGTACGGCACCGAGACGTTCTCGCGAGCGGTGTCGACGAGTGCGCCGATCTCGTCCTCCGAGAGGTCGGTTCCCTCGAGAGCCTCCTCGCCGTGGATCGCGGCCTGCTTGAACCCGTCGTAGAGGCTGCCGTGGGCGCCGATCAGCTCGTTGGCGACGGCGGTGTAGGTCTCGTCATCGGCGTCCTCGCCGAGCGCGAGGCCCATCCAGTTGTCGGCTTTCTGCTCGTTTTTCCACTCCTGGATCTTGTCGGAGCGCTGGTGATCGTTGACGTCTTTCAGCGAGAGATCGATCTGCTGGGACTCGGTGTTGACGTCGAGTACCTTGCAGACGACGATCTGGCCCTCGCGAACGTGATCGCGGACGTTCTTGATCCAGCCGCTCGCGACCTCGGAGATGTGGATCAGCCCACGCTGGTCCTGGTACTCCTCTAGGTCGACGAAGACGCCGAAGTCCTCGATCTCGTCGATCTTGCCGACGACGAGTTCGCCGGTGTCGGGCCAGCCGCTGTACTTCATCGTGACTCGACTGTTTCGAGGATCTCGTGGTCGATCTCGGCCTTGCCGCCGGTCGGTCGCGCCAGCGTCGTTCCGCAGACGGCACACGCGACCTCAGTGGAGGCCTTGCCGAAGACGGTCTGTTCGTTCTCGCAGTCACTGCAGCGGACGTTGTAGAAATTTCCTGCCATTGTAATCACTCCTGGAACTCGAGTCGGCCGGCGCGCCATCCCTCGCGGAGGTGGGCCTTGCCGCACTCGCTGCAGCGGTACTTCAGATCCGTTTTCTTCGTCGGCTTCTCGCCGCCGGGCACCTTCGAGAAACGACCGGCGTTCCCGATCGTTGCGGTGTTGCGCCGGGTTCGGCGAGCGTCCCATTTCATCCCCGAGGAGCGGCCGGTACGGGACTTCTCGACCTCGTGCTCGTGGTGTGCGTTGCAGTGCGGGCAGTACGTATTGAATCGGCGTGGCATCTGCATCGTTAGCTCACTTGAGGTGGGCTAAGACAGCGCCGTTTAAAACCCGTTTGGTTCGTCGTCGCCGCGGCGACGGACCCCTCGAGCCTTCGAAGCGTTTAATCCCCTCTCGCGTGAACGCACCCGCATGAAGCGTCTCATCATCCACGGGGACCCGGGTATCCGAAAGGGGGCCATCGTGGAGTACGACGGGGAAGAGGTGGTGTGTTTCGCCGTGACGCGCAACGGCGAGTGGCACGGCCCCGAGAAGGTCCAGCTGTGGTGTACCGTCGGCGCCGACTCGGAGTTCGAGGACTTCGAGAAGCGTAACTTCACCCCCCACTTCCTCGACGTCGACCGCGTCGACGCCGAAGACGTCGATGTCGTCCGCGCGAAAGCCGACCTCGAGCTGTAGGGAACGGCGTTCGTTCTCTCGATAACTGCGTCACAGGTCCGTTACGGCGATGTCACGATCACTGTCGGACGCACTCCGGGTGCGAGCCCGGGCGCTGTGCTCGGCGACCCGGTTCACCCAGTTCGCGAGCGTCGGTCTCGTCGGCGCGACCGTCGACAACCTCGTTCTCGTCACGCTCGTCGAACTGACGTTCCTCGGGCCGGTCGCCGCGAAGGTGATCGCCTGGGAGTTCGCCATCGCAGTGATCTTCGTGATCAACGAACGCTGGACGTTCGCGAGCCACGGCGCCTGGACGCCGCGAGCGCTCGGCCGGCGCTTTCTCCGGTCGAACCTGGTTCGGTTCGCGGGCTTTCTCGTGACCCTCGGCGTGTTGGCCCTGCTGGTCTACGGCTTCGACGTCTGGTATCTGGCAGCGAACCTCATCGGGATGGGGATCGGCTTCTTCGTCAACTACACCTGTGAGTGCCTCTACACGTGGAAGGTCCACAGGGGTTGACGACAGAAACCCACACACGGCGGTCGAATCACAACCCTTAACTAGCGCACCGGGTTACGAAGAAGTAGCGGGATGGGATAGCCAGGAGATTCCGGCGGGCTCATAACCCGCAGACCGGTAGTTCAAATCTACCTCCCGCTACTTTTCGAGGCGAGCAACAACGAGGAACGGAGTGACGAGTGGCGTGAACCTCGAAAATAGTATAGAGTAGATTTGCACCAGGCCACGAGCGACCGCAGGGAGCGAAGTGGACGTGGTTCAAATCTACCTCCCATTTCTATCTCGAGAACGCTGAAGCCGTCCTCCAACGACCGCTTCGGGACACACGGTCGTCCGACTGCCGCCGACTCGAGTAGAGTTCTATTTTCAAACAGCCACTGTCGCCACCAGCTCTTTACTGGCGTCTAGTGGCTCCACTGCACGAGTCTCGTCAGCGTGGACGACCTCGAGTGGACCGAACTCGAGCGCGGCGAGACGGCGTTCAGGCGAAAACAGTTCGGCGAGGCGGCCGAGGCGACCGATTCGGCTGTAGCCGCTACGACCTGCCGGCCGGCCGCCGTTCCTGGCCCTACGACTACTACACCGCAACCGAGGAGGCGCTGGACGTGCTCACGGGCAGCGACACGCTTCGGATCGACGGCACGACGCGCCCGCGGAGAAGGGGACTACGTCTCACCTGCGACGGGCGAGGCCGGCGCCCACCGCGTGATCAACGACTCGCGGGCGCCGCTTCGGTACCTCGCCGTGTCGGCGATGACCGAACCGGACGTTACCGTCTACCCCGACGCCGACAGATCCGGCGTGTTCGTGGGTTCGTCGCCGGGCGGACGAGACGAGCGACCGCTCGAGAAATTCTACGAGATCGACGGCGAGGTCAGCTACCGGGACGAGTGAGTCGAGAGCGGAGGGCCCGATCGACCCGCCCCGTTTTTGGTGACGCCGTCACAACCCGCGGGTATGAGAGAGCCGATCCGGTCGGCGCTGGCCCGCGTCCGGAACCCCGAGCACACCGGCGAGAACAGGTGCGTTCCGTGTACGATCGTCAACGTCGCGCTCGCTGCCGGAGCGAGCGCGCTCGTCGGGAACGTCTCGCGCAAGGGTGGCGCCGCGGCGTTCGCGGGCTCGCTGGCCGCGATCGGCCTCCGTGGCTACCTCGTTCCCGGAACGCCGGCGCTGACGAAGCGGTACCTCCCCGAATCGATCCTCGAGTACTTCGATACGCACCCGCTCGAGGAGTCCGACGAAGACTCCGAGGAGCTGACGACCGAGACCATCGAGGAGTACGAACGCCAGCGGGAACGGGCGATCGATCCCGAACGCTTCCTCCTGGAGGTCGGCGCCGTCGAGATCCGAGAGAACGATCTCGGCTTTACCGACGACCTCGCCGACCTGATCGACGATCGGCTCCGTACGCTGCCCGACGATCCGCTCGAGCCGGAACTCGTCGCCGAGCTGTACGGTCTCGAACCCGGTTCGGTGACCGTCGAGGACCGTTCTTACCCCGCCGTCAAGATCGGTCGACGGATCCACAAGTGGCCGTCGACAGCGGCCCTGCTCGCCGACGTCGCGACCCACCGCGCGCTCGAGGAGTTGACCGAACGCTGGCGGGAGGTTCCGCAGGCCCAGCGGATCGAACTGCTCGAGGTGTTGCGATCGTTCCGCGAGCGCTGTCCGGACTGCGGGGCCCCGATCACGCTGACCGAGGACACCGTCGACTCCTGCTGTCAGACCTACGCGGTCCACGCGCTCAACTGCGACGGCTGCGGACAGCCGCTGCTCGAGTTCGATCCGAACGACGCCGATCGGGGCGCGGGCGGCGGCTTCCAGCCGTAGCGACCCGTCGGGTCAGGAGTCGTCCGGTTCGACGGTGATCGTCGTCTCGTCGTACAGTCCCTTCTCGTCGGCGTCGGCGACGTTCAGGCCGGCACCAATCGTGTGGGTTCCGGGCTCGGCGGCTTCCCACTCGTCGTCGTCGATTCGAAAGTGCTGGTGCCAGCGCTTCGTGAACTGTTTTCGTTCGCCCCGGTCGAACCGGAAGCCTCGCGGTTCCGCGGGCGGATCATGGATCGGTATCTCGGCGGCGTCGGTGAGCCCGTCGACGCTCCAGCTCCAGAGGATCGGCGAGCGGGTCGTCACCGTAATCGGGAACGGCATCGAGTTTCGCATCGTCACCCGAAACGGGATCGTGGCCCCGACCGGATACGTCGAGCGCGGTGTCGAGACGTCGACCGAGATCGCCCGGTGGCAGAGCCGATCCGGAACGAACCGCTGGCTCAGGCTCGTGCTGTCGATCGACCGCATCGCCTGGGGATCGGTCTCTCGTTCACGAGGGGAGAAGGGTTCGTCGTCGTCCCGACGGAGGGCGTTCGACTCGTAGATCCGACGCATTGGCGGATACAGGCGCGACGAGAACTAAAACGTTCGGAACCGAACGGCTAGTCGTCGGCGACGGCGTCGCTTACGCCGTCGTCCGAGCGGAACTCGCCGTCCGCGTACCGGTCATCGTACAGCAGACACGCGATCTCGTGGGTTTCGCCCGTCTGCACCTGGTGGGGATCGTGGGTCTCACAGGGCGAGGTGAACGTCTCCTCGAGTCGATCCCGGGCGGTCTCGAACTCCGCAGCGTGAAGCGCGTCGAGACTCTCGTCGAGCGCTCGCTCGGCCGTCGGGTCCGAAACCGTCTCGGGAATCTCGAACTCCTCGCGGACCGACCGACCGAACGCCTCGCGTGTGAGGTCGTTCGGATCGGTCGCCTCCTCTTCGACCTCGTCGACCGCGGTGACCGCTTCGAGATCCTCGGCCCCCCGAACCCGTAGTTTGAGATCGACGATCGAGCGCCAGACCGCCTGTGGCAGGTCGATCTCGTCGGGCGGGATGATCCGCGGACATCGGGTGTGGAACCGACAGCCCGACGGCGGGTTCATCGGCGACGGGACGGTTCCGGGGAGCAGGATCTGTTCACCGTTCCAGAGCGGATCGGGTTCGGGGATCGCCGACAGCAGCGCCTCCGCGTAGGGGTGGTGGGGCGGCGAGAACACCTCCTCGGTCGTCCCGACTTCCGCGAACTCGCCGAGGTACATCACCGCGATCCGATCGGAGATGTGCTCGACGACGCTCAGGTCGTGGGCGATGAAGATGTAGGAGAGGCCGAACTCCTCCTGGAGGTCCTCGAGCAGGTTGAGGATCTGGGCCTGTACCGAAACGTCGAGCGCCGAGACGGGCTCGTCACAGACGATGACCTCCGGGTCGACCGCCAGCGCTCGAGCGATCCCGATGCGCTGGCGCTGACCGCCGGAGAACTCGTGGGGGTAGCGGTGGGCGTGGTTCTGGCTGAGGCCGACGGTCTCTAACAGCTCGTAGATCCGTTCGGTTCGCGCCTCGCCCTCGGCGATGTCGTGGATATCCAGTGGCTCACCGATAATGTCGCCGACCGTCAGCCGGGGGTTCAGACTCGAGAACGGGTCCTGGAAGATGTACTGGATGTCGGTCCGGAGATCTCGCAGTTTGGAGCTCGAGAGATCGGTGATCTCGACTTCCTCGCGGCCGCCGTCCTCGCCGACCCGCTGGCGGTAGTAGACCGAGCCGTCGGTCGGCTCGAGCAGACGAAGCAGCGATCGGCCGAGGGTGCTCTTCCCGCAGCCCGACTCGCCGACGACCCCGAGGGTCTCACCCTCGTGGAGCTCGAGGTCGATTCCGTCGACGGCCTTGACCCACTGCGTTTGGCCGAGCAGGCCCTCGATGAAGCCGCTGCTCGCGTCGTAATACTTTTGCAGGTTCTCGGCCCGCAGGATCGGCTCCTCGCTGGGCTGGCTCATCGCCGATCACCCTCCGGGTTCGGCGCGGTCGCGTCGGCGCGGGTCTCGTGGCCGTCACCGACCGTGACTTCGTAGTCGAGTCCCTCCCGTAGCTCACCGGTGTACTCGAGACAGGCGGCCGCGCGTTCGGCCTCCGGGCCCGACGCGTCCTGCCCTGTCTCGGGATCCAGCAGCGGGGGATCCCGCTTGGTGCAGACGTCCTCGGCGTACGGACATCGGGGGTGGAAGCTACAGCCGGGCGGGAGCTCGACGAGGTCCGGCATCGTGCCGGGGATCGTCTGCAGTCGCTCGCGCCTGTCGCCGACGCGAGGGATCGAGCTCATCAGCCCGACCGTGTAGGGGTGTTTGGGATCGTAGTACAGCTCCTCGACGGGCGCCTTCTCGACGGGAGTTCCCGCGTACATGACCATCACCCGGTCACAGACCTCGGCGACGACACCCAGGTCGTGGGTGATGAGCTGGATCGCCGTGTCGAACTCGTCGGCCAGGCTCTCGAGTTCCTCTAAGATCTGTGCCTCGATCGTTACGTCCAACGCGGTCGTCGGCTCGTCACAGAGTAACAGATCGGGATCGCAGGAAAGCGCCATCGCGATCACTGCCCGCTGTTGCATCCCGCCCGAGAACTCGTGTGGGTAGTCGGAGTACCGCGACTCGGCCTCGGGGATGCCGACGGTGTCGAGCAGCTGGATCGTCCGCTCGCGGGCCTCCTCCTCGTCGTAGTCGAGGTGGTGTCTGACCGCCTCCGCGATCTGCTCGCCGACGGTGTAGACCGGGTTCAGGGCCGTCTGGGCGTCCTGGAAGATCATCGCGATCTCGTTGCCCCGGACGTCCCTGATCTCCTCCTCGCTCATCTCGAGTAAGTCCTCGCCTTTGAACAGGATCTCGCCGCTCTCGATGCGACCCGGGCTCTCGATGAGCCGCATCAGCGAGAGGGCGGTGACGCTTTTCCCGGCACCGCTCTCGCCGACGACGCCGAACTTCTCGCCGCGCTCGATGCGATAGGAGAGGTCGTCGACGGCGGTGACGACGCCCTCCTGCGTGTAGAACTTGACCGTGAGATCGTTGACTTCGAGTAGTGCCATCTTAGCCACCTCCCTGTCCTTCGATGCCGGTCTCCTGGGCGTCGAAGGCGTCGTTGACCCCGTCGCCGATCATGTTCATCGCCATCACGAACAGGAAGATCGCGCCGCCGGGGAAGACCGTGGCCCACCAGGGGATCGCACCGCCGGGGCCCTGGATGAGCGTCTCTCGCGTCTGGTCGAGCATCGTCCCCCACTCGGCGGTGCCGGGCGGCATCCCGAGCCCGAGGAAGCCGAGCGCGGCGACGCCGATGACGACGGTGCCGATGTTGAGCGTCCCGTAGACGATCAGCGGCGGCATCGCGTTCGGGACGATGTGTTTGAAGATCACCGACCGATCGCGCGCACCTAACGCCTTCGCGGCCATAACGTACTCGTTTTCTTTGATCGTCAGAACCTCGCCCCGTATCAGTCGGGCGTAGGTGATCCAGCCGGGGATCGCGAACGCGGCGACGAGCTGCCAGTAGCCGCCGCCGAGGGTGGCGACGATGATCAGCGCCAGGATGAGACCGGGGAACGCGTAGACGGTGTCGACGATCCGCATCAGGATCTCGTCGGTCCAGCCGCCGTAATAGCCCGAGATCGCGCCGTACACCAGCCCGAAGGTGGCGCTGAGGCCGACGACGATGAAGCCGATCGAGATGCTGTACCGGCCGCCGTACAGGACCCGCGAGAACAGATCGCGGCCGTCGCCGTCGGTCCCCATCGGGTGGGAGAGCGTCGGCGAGTCGTAGGTACCTGCGGACGACTCCGGATTCATGTACATGATCGTCGTCGGATCGTAGGGTGCGATCGAGAACGGCTGGACCGTCACCCCCATCATCGTGATCGGACGGGCGAAGACCGCGAGCAGGGTGAGAACGGCGACGACGAACAGCCCGATCAGCGCCGTCCGGTTGCGTTTGAACCGCTTCCAGGCCCGTTCGAACCGTCCCTCGGTCTCGCCACCGCTCTCTTCGGTCCAGTCCGACAGCGGATCGCGCTGTCGGACCTGTTCCGGGTCGAACCCGGTCACTCGGATTCGTCCGCGCTCGGTGTGTTCCTTGCTACTCATATCTGATCCTCGGATCGAGAACCGCGTACAGGATGTCTGCCAGCAGATTCGCCAGGACGATGAACACGCCGGTAAACAGCGTGATCGCCATGATCAGGTTGATCTCGCGCTGATTGATCGCCTCGATGAACTCCCGACCGAGCCCCGGCCAGTTGAACACCACCTCGACGACGACCGATCCGGCGACGATGCTCGCCGTCAGCGTCGCGGCGAGGGTCACCACCGAAATCAGCGAGTTTCGCAGCACGTGCTTGAGGATCACCTGTCGCTCCGGGAGCCCCTTCGCTCGAGCCGCGGTGACGTACTCCTTGTTTAGCTCCTCGGCCATCGAGGTCCGCATCACGCGCATGATACTCGCCGCCGCCGCGGTCCCGATCGTGATCCCGGGAAGGATCAGATAGAACAGCATCTGTGGATGGTACAGCGGCAAGTGAGAGGGCGGCAACACGGTCCAGATCTCGAGCCAGAGCGCACCGATCAGGATCAGCATGAGGCCGAGCCAGAAGTTCGGGATCGAGATTCCCGACAGCGCGACGAAGCGGCTGACGGTGTCGGCGAACTGGTCCTTGTTGATAGCCGCGTAGATCCCCGTCGGGATCGCGATCACGAGACCGAACACCCAGCCGAACAGGCCGAGGACGATCGTCTCGGGCAGTCGCGCGATGATAACCGACGAGACGTCCTGGCCGGAGCTGATGACCTCGCCGAAGTCACCGGTCAACACGTTCCCCATCCAGGTCAGGTACTGCTCCCAGACGGGGCCGTCGAGACCGTACCGAGAGCGCATCTGAGCCTCGTCGGCCGCCGTCATGTGGGGGTTCATCGCGGTCATCTGGCTAATCGGATCTCCCGGCGTGAGATGCACCAGTGCGAAGGTGATCACCGAGACGCCGAACAGAATCGGAACGATCGATAACAGTCGCTTCAGTATGAAACGTCGTAAACTCATGATATTTATCGAACACTGCGAACGGCTACCGGGGCGACCTCACTCGAGGTCGTAGTCGTCGATCACTTCTTCGATCAGCTCCGCCGCGGCTTCAGGGTCGTACTCGTTGTGGGGACGGATGTTCTCCTCGAGGGCTTCGGCGTCGGTCGTGCCGTTCTCCTCGGCGAGCTCCGGCAGGTCGGTCCAGGCGGGACGGGCCCAGCCGTTGAGCACGTTGTCGACGATCTCCTGGCGCGGCACGAGGTGGTTGACGGCCCGGCGGAGACGCTCGTCGTCCCACGGCTCGACGTGCATCGGGTACTGGATGTACTCGTAGCCGCCGGCCTCGGTGCTGTCGATGACGTAGTCGTCGTCCTCCTCGAAGTCGTCGAGGACGCCGGTGGCCAGCCCGTAGGTCATGTCGATCTCGTCGCTCTGGAGCGCCCCGGCGCGGCTCGAGTCGTCGGGGACGATCTCCATCTCGATCTCGTCGATGACGGGGCCGTCCGGGAACTCCTCGGGGCCGTCGAACCACTCCTTGTTCTCGAGGCCGATCTCCTCGAGCCAGTAGTCGTCGTTTTTCGTGAACTCGATGTACTGGCCCTCGGAGTAGTCGCTGAACTCGTAGGGACCGGTCCCGACCGGCTCGTTGTCGGCGCCGGGGTCGAGGTCGCCACCCTCGAGCTCGGCCTGCTCGAGCGAGTGGATGTACAGTCCGGGCAGCTCGCGTTCGGCCTCGGCGTCGGGGATCTGCGCGTAGAGGTTGACGGTGTACTCGTCGACCTCCTCGGCGTACAACAGCGAGTCGTAGGTCTGGGCCTCGAGATCGGAGTTCTCGTACCGCTGGGCGGTCGCGACGACGTGCTCGGCGGTGAGCTCCTCGCCGTTAGTGAACTCGATTCCCTCGTGGAGCTCGTACTGGAACTGCATCCCGAAGGTGCCGTCCTCGACGGCGTCGCCGGCCTCCTCCGGCGTGAGCACGCGCACCGTGTCGTCCTCGACCGGGTCGTCGTCGGGGTGGGTGACGACGACCTGTTCCTCGGTGTCGAGGACGCCCTCCTCGTCGGCGTCGACCTCGATCATGTACTCCTCGTAGTCGGCTCGGTCGATATCCTGAGTCTCGAGGAGTTCGTAGTCCTCGGCGAGCCACGGGTAGATGTTCCCCTCGCTGTCGGTCGTGATCAGCTGCTCGAAGATCATGACCTGAACGATCGTCGAGTTCGCACCCGTCGTGTACGGTGGGTCGAACAGTTCGGGGTCCTCGGTAATGCCGGCTCGGAGGGTGCCACCCTCCTCGAGGTCCGAGAGGTCGGTCTCGTCGGGATGGGCATCCTCGTCCATCCAGGTGACGACCTCGTCCTGGGGCGCGTAGAGCCCGTAGCTGAACGTGCTCTCGGTGAACGGGTTCTGTCGGAACCCGTGGACATCGGTGTTCGTCACGCCGGCCTGCAGGTCGAAGTGCGTGATCGAGCTGTAGCGCTCCTCGGCGAGGTACTCCCAGATCTCGTCGTAGCGCTCGCGTCGTTCCTCGTCGTCGTCGGCGACGTCGACGCCGTAGCGGGCATCGTCGAGCATCTGGTCGAGTTCGTCGTCGCTGATTCCGGTCAGGTTACAGCACTGTCCGTGGTTCGTGCTGTGGTGAAGCGCCTGGCAGAAGCTCTCCGGGTTGAACGTCCCCGACAGCCCGATACAGGGGATGTGTCCTTCCTCGGCGTACTCGGGGTCCATCACCCGCTGAGTGTAGTCGTTGAACTCGTAGGTCTCGATCTCCGTCGTGAAATAGCCCGACTCCTCCATGGAGGTCGCGATCAGGTCGACCATCTGGACCCGGTCGTCGTTGTCGGAGTTAACCTCCAGCTGGACGTGAATCGGCGCGTCACCGTCGTCGCCGTCGTCCCCACCGAGACAGCCCGCGACCGCCGCGATACTTACCCCACCGGCACCTTGCAGTAGTCGCCGCCTATCGACGTCAATTGAGGATTGCTTGTGATCCTGCACCATGATGTTTCATGTGTAAACATGATATTTATATGTATTGCTTCAGGACGGCGCAACACTTACCCCGTCTAATTCGACGTTACTCTACCGAATAGATGTCCAGTAGAACAACGAACAGGGGACGACCGTTGGAAATAGTCGGATTCCTGTTGAAAGAATAGAAAACGAAACGAGAGTTTCAATCAGCCAGAAACGAACGTGTAACTTAATCCCCCTCTTCGTCGACGATGACAACCTCGCCGTCGACGACGTCGACGTTGATCAGCGTCTTGACGTCGTAGCCGGCGTCGGCGACCTTGTTCTCGCCGCCGGCCTTCTTGATCACCGCAACCGTGTCGATAACTTCGGCGCCGATCTCGTCGAGGGCCTCGAGGACCGCCGCCAGCGTGCCGCCCGTCGAGAGCACGTCGTCGAGCACGAGGACGCGCTCGCCCTCGCGGACGTCGTTGATGTACATCTCGTTCTCCGAGTAGCCGGTCTGCTGGAAGATCGCGACCTCGTCGTCGAGCCCGTACTGCCGCTTTCGAATAACGGTCAAGGGGATGTCGGTCATCAGCGACACCGCGGTGGAGATGTGGATCCCCATCGCCGCGGGCGTGACGATCCGGTCGACGTCCTCGAGGTCGGCCTTCCGGATGATGCGGATAACGATCTCGCGAAGCAGGCCGGGGTCGAGCTTCGGGACGCCGTCGCTGATCGGGTGGACGAAGTAGTGGTAGCCGTCTTTCTCGATGATCGGCGCCTCGAGGAGCGACCGCTTCAACTGGTCCATGTTGTGGGTCGGAGGGTCGGCGAGTAAAAGTTGACGGTACACGCCGGAACCACTCTCGCTGAATCGCCCGTACCGCAGCTCTACCACCGGTACCGAGTACTGTGATCGAACCCCACGCTCGTCCGGCGTGGGATCGGAACCCGACGTATTGCCGGCCCTACGTCTCGAGGATCGCCGCCAGCGAGTCGGTGACCTCGAGGGCCAGCCCCGTTTTCGAGCCCGTGTACGACGACGTCTCCCCCTCGCGGACCAGCAGCGCGCGCGTTCGATCCGATCCCATGACGCTCGCGTCGTTGGCGACGACGAACTCGAGAGCCGTCCGCTCGAGGGTCTCCCTGGCCCGCTCGACCATCGCATCGTCGTCGCCCGAGGTCTCGGTCTTGAAGCCGACGATCGGCAAGTCGGGGTGGTCCTCGCGGATCTCGTCGATGAGCTTCGGGGTGGGCTCGAGCTCCAGCGCCAGCTCCTGACCGGAGCGGATCTTCTCCGGACTGGACTCGAGGGTATAGTCGCCGATGGCGGCGACCGACACCAGCGCGTCGGCGTCGCCGCAGGCGTCGGCCGTCGCCGCGAGCATCTCCGCGGCGGTCTCGACCGGTTCGACCTCGACGCCGGGGATCGACTCCCACTCCGATCCCCCGCCGGCCTCGAGTTCGTGGGGGCCGACGACGCCGTGGACCAGCGCCACGTCGGCGCCCCGCACCGCACAGGCACTGGCGACGGCCCGCCCCATCTTCCCCGACGAGCGGTTCGTCAGCACGCGAACGGGATCGATCGACTCGCTCGTCGCGCCGCTGGTGACGACGACGTGACGGTCCTCGAGGGGCCGATCGCCGGCCGCGCGGGCGACACTCGCGACGATCGCCTCCTCGCTGGCGATCTTCGCCTTCCCCTCCTCGATCCGGGGGTCGACGAACTCGACGCCCCAGTCCTCGACCGTCTCGATCGCCTCGAGCACCCCGGGGTGGTCGTACATCGGCTCGTGCATCGCGGGGGCGATTACGACGGGGGTGTCGGCGCCGAGCGCCGTCGTCGCACACGTCGTCACGGGCGTGTCGTCGACCGCCCCCGCGATCTTGCCGACGGTGTTTGCCGTCGCGGGCGCGATCAGGAACACGTCGGCCCAGCCCTCGTACCCGCAGAGCTCGACGTGCTCGACGCTCCCCGTGATCTCGGTGACGACGTCGTTCTCCGTCGCGAACTCGACGGCCCAGGGGTGGATGATCCCCCGTGCACTCCCGGTCATCACCCCTCGCACCGCTGCGCCGTGGCGTCGCAGCTCGTGGGCCAGTTCGACCGTCTTCACGGCCGCGATCGACCCCGTCACTCCGAGCGCGACGTTGACTCCCTCGAGCATTCGTCCCCTACTCTCGCTCGGGACGTGTTAAGCGTAGCGAGGACGGCTACGGGTCGAGCTGATCCCGCCCGCCCTCCGCGAGCGGGTTCGCGACCTCGCTGGTCACGTACTCGTGGCGCTTGCCCCGCAGGCGCATCGCGGTCAGAGCCTTGTGGGGCGTCGACGCCGCGAACAGCGCCCGTTCGTCGCGCTCGAGGCGGTCCTCGGAAACCGTCCCTTCGGCCCGAATCGCTTCGAACGCGTGCTCGCAGCGCTCGGCGATCCGCACCCAGCAGGTCCGCTCGTCGACCGAGAACTCGCTCACGACCGTCGCGACCAGCTCCGCGAGATGGTTCTGGAACAGCGCGTAGTGCAGCTTCCGGTAGCAGTCCGCGGCGTCGTCGGCCTCGAGGTCCGAATCCGGGTAGGGGTCGAGCGAGAGGCCGCGCTCGGCGAGGCGACCTCGGTGGACGCGGATCCCGCCCAGATCCCGGACCAGCGTCGCGATCGGCTCGGCGTCCTCGAAGACGATCAGGCTGTTCTGGAGATGGCTCTCGAGGGCGACGCCGTACTCGCTCAACAAGGCCAGCTGTTCGGGGACGACGACGTCGGCGTAGCGCTCGAGGAACGACAGCGCCGCCTCGTCGGTCGTCGACGTTCCCGTCCGATCGCCGTAGCGCTCGATCACCTCGCAGACGAGCGGGCGCCCGGTCGTCGGAACGTCGGCGACCAGACTCGAAGCGACCACCGGGAGCGCCCCCTCGGGGACGAGCGGGTGAGCGGACGGGTTCTGCCGCAGCAGCCCGGAGAGGTGTCGCGCGTCGTCGAACGCCTCGCCCTCGGGATGGGGGCCGCCCGGTGGGTAGTAACAGGTTGCGGCCGGCTCCGCGAGCAGTCCCAGTCGCTCGAGCCCCTCTCGCTTCTCGATCGTCCGGACGACGTCGGTCACCTGCGGCCCGTTCGAGACGGCGTGGGGCGACAGCGTCCGCACGACGTTCGTCGTCTGGACCGGGATCGCGAGCTTGAGATGTGGAAGCGGCCCGCTGGCGGTCCGCTCGGTATCGTAGGGAACGACCGTTCGGAGGTTGAGCTGTGGCGTCGCCGGGCTCGTGTAGTCCGGAATGGGGACGACCCGTCCGTCCCCGATCCGGTCGGCATAGCGGTCCGGAATCGTCCGGTGGTACTGCAGCGGGTGGACGGGGACGACGGCGTACTCTTCGCTCGAGCGATCCGCGGGGATCGCCCGCCCAAGCGCGCCCTCGAGGCCCTCGAACGTCGCGCACAGACCGTCGGTCAGTCGGGTTCGCCCGCTCTCGAGCGCTTCTGCGCGGGTCTCGAGGGCAAACTCCCGATCGACGGCGACGAACCGGAGATCGATCCGGTCGGTGAACTCGGGCGCGTACGCGAGCCCGTCGGCGGCGTTCATGCCCCGGCGGATCTTCCCGGATGGATGGAACGGGTGGCCGTCCGTGACGATTCGCTCGAAGGCGGTCGCTGGATCCGCGGCCGGAACGCCGCTCGCGACGGCCTCGAGGTTCGACTCGCCCCCGGCAGCCGCCCCAATGCCTCGCGCATGGACGGGTCCCGTCAGTCGCGCCAGCGCGAGGTTGGCGACGCTCTCGGCGATTTCGAGCCTGATTCGCTCGGCCTGCTCGGCGTCGCTGAACGCGCCCCCGCGCTCGAGCAGCGGAACGAGGTCGACCGGATGCTCGAGCCCTCGACTCGCGCCGTCACGTCCCACTGACTCGGGCGACCAGCGGCGCATCGATCCGGAGAAGCGAAAGCGGTCGTAGCCGTGTCTCGCCGCGACCGGAGCCACCAGCACCGTCTCGGCGGCGGGGAACGGGACCAGCGCGAGTCGACGACACCCCTCGGGTAGCGGATCGACGAGCGAGCGGAGTTCGTCGCCTCCGAGACCCTCGAGCGGAGCCGGCTCGTCCGGGACGGTTGGAGTTGCCGGATCGACGAACCTGGCGTTAGGAAGGTCTGCCGGCCGGCCGCGAAGCAGCCCCCGAACGAAGCGGCGGAGGATCTCCCGGCGGGCACCGGGAAGCGCCTCGAGGTACGCCGTCTCGGCCGGGGCGGCGAGACCGTTCGTTCGTGCGTAGTGGGTTGCCGCGCCGAGGGTCTCCCGTTCGGCGCTCGTTCGGAGCCGAACCGACTCGTCGACGGGGTGTTCGCTCATCGTTGCCCCGTCCGGACGATCGGCAGTCCCCCTCTCTCAGTATCCGGAGTGAGGGGGGTTATGGCGACCAGTATCCGGCGAGTTCGTCTCATTCCCGGTCACGCTCGACGCTCGGGTGCATCGTCGGTCGCTCCTCGAGCGGTTCCGAGAGCGCCTCGACCATCGTTTCGCGGGCACGTTCGTCCCGCCGTCGGCGCTCCTCGTCGTCGATCTCTTCGCAGCCGGGCGGGACCTCGCGGCCGCGACCAGTAAAGTAGCCCTCGGGGACGACCCAATCGTGGTAGAAGCCGACGTCGGCATCGTGGATCACCGCGAAGCCGACCTTCGCCCCGTGGCCTGCAGCGATGATCGCCTGGTGGGGCTCGTCGGCGATCCGGCCGGCGGCGTAGACGCCGTCGACGGCGGTTCGGCCCCCCTCGTCCACGCTGACGAAGTGTTTGTTCCCGCGCTGGAGCCGACCGACGTCCAGCGGGACGAGGTAGTCGCTGTCCGACCAGGAGGCCGCGATCACCCGCCGGGCCTCGAGCGGGTCGCCCCCGTCGGTCTCGAGGACGAACCCGTCCTCGAGGTCGGCCTCGACGCCGAGCTCCGCGGCTTCTCCCGATGCCGATGGACTCCCGCTGTCGACCGATTCGACGCTGGTCACCTTGCCGAGCTCGAACGTCGCGCCGGCGTTTTTGGCCTGTTCGCGGGTGAGGTGGAGGTACCGACGGGCGTCGATCCCGTCGGGAAACCCGGGGTAGTTCTCGAGGCTGGCGTTGCGCGCGAGGATCGACTCGCCCCCGTCGACGACCAGCGTGTCCAGTCCCGCGCGCGCGGTAAAGATCGATGCGGCGAGGCCGGCGACACCCCCACCGACGATACAGACATCTCGCATACGTGGCCGTTGACGGCCCGTCGTATAGAAGATTCCCAACCGAGTGCGTCCTCGAGCGCGAAACGTCGGTGTTCGTTCCGTCACGACGCGTGACTCTCCGAAAGGGAATCCTTACTATCGACGCCCGTCCTATACCGGTCGTGGACAGGATCCTGCTCAGTACGGTCGCGTACCGCCCGCCGGAGGAGGTGTTTCCGTACGTTCGGTCGTTCGTCGACTACCCGCGATACACGGACCACCTCGAGGAGGTTCGCGTCCGCGGAAACGGCGACGTCGGCTCGGTCTACGATCTCCGGGTCGCCTGGTGGAAGCTCAACTACACCGCCCGATCGAAAGTGACTGCGATCGACGCCCCTCGATCGCTCGAGTGGCACCTGCTCAACGACGTCGACGCCAGCGGCGAGTGGCGCGTCGAGCCCGAACCCGACGCGGCACCCGCGGGCGTCGAGACGGCGAGTCGGATCTACTTCGACGCGACCTACGATCCGTACTCGGCCGACGAGAGCGCCCTCTCGCTGCCCCGCTTCGTCTCGCTGGACTGGGTCGTCCGAAAGGTCGAACCCAAGATCCTGAACGAGGCCGAGACCGTCGTCGAGCGACTGGTCGCGGACATCGAGGGCCAGTACCGGGACGTCGAGCTAACGGTACACGAGATGCCGTAGAACCGACCCCGAACCCTCGCTGTTGTCGACTTTCGGACGCCGGAGCCCGCTTCGACTCAAAAAAAGCTCCCCGCCTGGCCCGTCGGCCTCGAGAGTCGACGTTGCCGGGCGAGTATATAAAGGCGTTACATAGGTAGTCCGTATTCTCTCCGCGGTCGGTAGTCTCCCCTCTTACATGGGACTTTCGAGCACGCAACGGTCGGCCACCGACGCACGATCTCTCTCCGTCGACGAGCTGCCGACGAACGCCGCGAGCTCACAATCCGTACTCGAGGAGCGATGACCGACAACGAGGCATCGAAACGCGTTCCGTCGTCGGAACGCCGCTCCGAGGAGGCCGAAATCCTTCTGGTCGAGGACAACCCTGGCGACGTCCGCCTGCTCCAGGAGGCGCTGGCAGTCACCGATATCCCCCACCAGCTTCACGTCGTCACCAACGGCGACGAGGCGGTCGAGTTCGTCTACCAGCGCGGCGAGTACGCCGACGCCCCCCAGCCCGACCTGATCCTGCTCGATCTGAACCTTCCGCACACGGACGGCCACGACGTACTCACCGAGGTGAAGTCGGATCCGGACCACAGCAGGATTCCGATCATCGTCCTCTCGAGTTCGAACGACGACGACGACATCCAGCGGGCGTACGCGGCCGGCGCCAACGCCTACCTGACGAAACCGGTCGACCCCGACGAACTCGTCGAGCGGGTCGAACTGATCCAGACGTTCTGGTTCTCGCTCGCGCAGCTTCCGGACTGAGTCGATCGGAACGGGCAGACCTCGTTTCGCGGACGCTCGCGGCTTCTCGTGTCCGATCCGGAAAAGTGATGTCGCTGTCCGCCGCCGGCCGTCAGTACCGACTGCCGCTGACCCCGATGTCGTAGTCGTCGACGTCCTCGGCGTCCTCCAGAACCATGATCTCGAACGCCCAGGTCTGGTCGCCGTCGAGGTCCTGGGTGTTGGTCATGTACCTGTCGAGCTGGTGGCCGTCCGGATCGTAGATCCGAACGCCGACTTCGACGTAGTCGAACTGCTCGTCTCCGGTGTTCTCGATAACACCCTCAACCTCGATATCGTCGCTGAACTCGTCTTCCTCGATCACGAGCTCGTGTTCGAGGATCTCGAGGTCGCCGAACTCGAGGACGTCCTCACCCTCGTCGCGGTCCTCGACGTCCTCCTCGTCGAGTTCCTCGTCGTCACCGTCGTCGTCGGTTTCGGCGTCGTCGTCGGTTTCGGCGTCGTCGTCGTTGCCGTTCGCGTCGTCGCCGTTCTCGTTATCGCCGTTTCCATCACCGTCCTGATACTCGTCATCGCCGCTATCGTCGTCGCTGGCACAGCCCGCCAGAACGCTGGTCAGCACCACTGATCCACCAAGTAGCACGTTTCTTCGTTCCACGAGACAGTCAACACCGACGATACACAAAAGGTTACTGAATTGATATGAATTCGTCGGTTACTTTCACTACAATTTTCATGTCGTCGTATTAACTGATGGTGCGGGTCGCTCGAACCGGGCGCCGTTCGTCGTTCTCAGAGTGTGTACTCGTGGTCGCCGTCCTCGCTCTCGAGGAACGCCTCGAGCAGATCGATCGTCGCCGCGATGTCGTCGACGTGGGCGGTCTCGGTGACGGTGTGGAGATACCGCGTCGGAATCGAGATCGCGCCCACGGGCTTCGCGCCGGCCGTGTTCTGGAAGCCGGCGGTGTCGGTCCCGCCCGCGGGCAGGATCTCGAGCTGGAAGTCGATCCCTCGCTCGTCGGCGACGGCTTGCATCCGACGGTGGACCTTCGGGTTCGTGATCACGCTCGAGTCCTTGAGCTTGATCGCTGTTCCCTCGCCAAGCTCCGTGACGTGATCGCCGTCGTCGAACTCGGGAAGGTCGTTAGCAACGGTGACATCGAGCGCGACCGCGAGGTCGGGGTCGACGTCGACGCCCAGCGCGTTCGCGCCCCGGAGACCGACCTCCTCCTGGACCGTCGCACAGAAGTGGATCGTGACGTCTGGCTCGGTGAGCCGGCGCGCGGCCTCGAGCATGGCGAACAGGCAGACCCGGTCGTCCAGCGCCTTCCCCGTGATCGTCTCGCCGACGCGCTCGGTGGTCTGGTCCATCGTGACCAGATCGCCCCGCGAGATCCGTTCGTCGGCCTCCTCGTAGGGGAGCCCGACGTCGACGGCGACGTCCTCGACCTCGGGCGTTTTCTCTCGCTCCTCGTCGTCTAAGGTGTGAGGTGGGGGCGAACCGATGACGCCCGGCAGGTCACCGTCCTCCGTGTGGATCGTCACTCGCTGGGCCTTCAGGACGCGGGCGTCCCACCCACCCAGCGCGTCGAGTTCGACGAAGCCGGCCTCCTCGTCCTCGCCGCGGACGTTCCGAACCATGAAGCCGATCTCGTCCATGTGGGCTGCGACGGCGACGGAGTAGTCGGACTCGCCCTCGAGCGTGCCGACGACGTTCCCCATCGCGTCGGTTCGGATGCGATCGACGGTTTCTTCCAGTTCCTCGACGACGAGTTCGCGGACGCGGTCCTCGTAGCCGGGGACCCCGCTGGTCTCGGTCAGCACCTCGAGAAGTTCGGCGTCGAACGAAACGGATTCCATGCTCGAACGTGTGAACGAATCGGTGATAAGGGCGTGGAAACCGATCGATACGAGCCACCAGGTTGAACTCGAGATAGAGTTAATTCGCGCCCTGGGCGGCCAATACTGCCGACGTTGAGATATTAACCGCGGGGTATTAACCGGTCCGTCCACAAGGGATGCGTATGTCTAACGTACGTGTCGCAGGTTCCGGGTTAACCGCGTTCGGTCACAGTCCCGAACGGACGAGCCGGGACCTCTTCGCGGAGGCGACCGTCACCGCCTTCGAGGAAAGCGGCGTCCCCAGAGCGGACGTCGACGCACTGTTGTACGGAAACTTCATGGGCGAACTGTCCGAACACCAGGGTCACCACGGCCCGCTAATGGCCGAGGCCGCGGGAATTCAGGCGCCAGCGACCCGCTACGAGTCGGCCTGCGCCTCGAGCGGGGCCGCCGTCCGCGACGCCGTATTCCGGATCCGCAACGGCGAGGACGACGTCGTCCTGGTCGGAGGTGCAGAGCGGATGACCAACCTCGGCACCGCGGGCGCGACCGAGGCCTTAGCGATCGCGGCCGACGACCTCTGGGAGGTCCGCGCGGGCATGACCTTCCCCGGGGCCTACGCGCTGATGGCTCAGGCGTACTTCGACGAGTACGGCGGCGAACACGAGGATCTCGCCCACGTCGCGATGAAAAACCACGAGAACGCCCTCACCAACGAGAAGGCCCAGTACCAGAGCGCGATCGAGATCGAGGACGTCCTCGGGGCGCCGCCGGTCTCCGAGCCGCTGGGTCTGTACGACTCCTGTCCGATCTCCGACGGCGCCGCCGCGGCCGTGTTGGTCAGCGAGGAGTACGCCGAGGAACACGACCTCGACGCGCCGGTCTCGATCTCGGGGACGGGCCAGGGCGGCGATCGGATGGCCTTACACGACCGCGAGTACCTCGCGCGCTCACCCGCCGCCCGCGAGGCTGGTGAGGAGGCCTACGCCGACGCCGGGGTCGAGGCGGCCGACGTCGACGTCGCCGAGGTCCACGACTGCTTTACGATCGCCGAGGTGCTCGCGATCGAGGCGCTCGACCTCGAGCCGGTCGGCGAAGGGATCTCCGCGGCCCGCGACGGTCGGACGACGGCGGACGGCGAAACGCCGATCAACCTCTCGGGCGGACTGAAGGCGAAGGGTCACCCCGTCGGGGCGACGGGCGTCTCCCAGATCGCCGAACTGGCCGACCTGCTTTCGGGCGCCCATCCCAACAGCGAGTTCGTCTCCGAGGCGACGACCGGCGTCGCGCACAACGCGGGTGGAACGGTCGCGAGCGCCACCGTTCACGTTCTGGAGGTGGCGGAACAATGAGCGACGACGACGTTCAGGACGCCGGCTTCGACGAGTGGCTCGACGCCGCCGAGGAGGGGGAGGCATACTGCCTCGAGTGTCCGGAGGGCCACGCCTCGCTGCCGCCCCGCTGGGTCTGTCCCGACTGCGGTGCAACCGACCTTGAGGAGACCGCCCTACCCGACAGCGGCGAGATCGAGACCTTCACCGTCACCCACGTTCCGACGCCCGCTTTCGAGGAGGACGCCCCCTACGCGACGGCCGTCGCCGCCTTCGGTCCCGTTCGACTCACCGGTCAGGTCGTCGGCGCCGACCTCGAGACCGTCGAGACCGGTCTCGAAATCGAACTCGAGATCACGGTCTCCGAGACGACCGGCGAGCGCGTCCTCGGATTCAGCCCGGTCTGACGGGCGGACTCGAGAGGGACCCACAACGGTTAGTAGCCTCCGCGGGAGAGTCGCGACGGTTTCTGAGCATGCGTCTATTGCAACTGAAGCTCGACGACGATCGGCGCGATGACGTCCGCGAGGCGTGTGACGAACTCGACCTCGAGTGTTTTCTCGTCGAGGAAGCGACCGACCGGGAGCTCACGCTAGCGTCCGTCCCCCTTCCGACCGGCGCTGTCGACGGCGTGTTCCGGGAGCTCCGCGAGCAGGGGCTCGAGGCCGAGATCGCAGATGATAGTTCACCCGAAATCGGGGAGATCAGGCCCTGATCTGCTCTCGAAAGCGCATAGCTTTTCAGTCAGACGCTCGGTTATCCAGTACTCACATGGCAGACCTCTACGAGCAAACGCAGGACGAAATCAGTCCCGTGGACCTTCGATTTTCCGAAGACGAGATGGAAGCGCAGGTCCATCACCTGACCGATTTCATTCAGGAACGCGTCGACGCAATGGGCGCGGACGGTGCGGAGATCGCGCTCTCGGGCGGGATCGACAGCACGACGACCGCCTACCTCGCCGTCGAGGCCCTGGGAGCGGAGAACGTTCACGGCGTGCTCCTCCCCAAGGAGGTAAACGAGGACGAGAACATGAGCGACGCCGAGCGCGTCGCCGAGGAACTCGGCATCGACTACGACGTGATCGGCATCGACTCGATCATGGAGGAGGTCCTGGCCCAGGGCGACGCCGAGACCGAGAACCCCTCCGAGGACGAGTGGGAGGGACGCTACGTCGGCAACACCAGCGCCCGCGTTCGGATGACGCTGATCTACCTGCTGGCCAACCGCGAGAACCGGATCGTGCTCGGTACCGGAAACCGAGCCGAACTCGGGACCGGATACGTGACCAAGTACGGCGACGGCGGCGTCGACTGTAACCCGCTCGGCAACCTGTACAAACAGCAGGTTCGACAGGTCGCGGCCCACCTGGGCGTCGACGAGTCGGTCGTCCGGAAGACCCCGACCGGCGGGATGGTCGACTACGGCACCGACGAGGAGGAGATGGGAATGAGCTACGACACGCTCGACGCCGTCCTCGCGTTCTACGTCGACGGCAACCTCCCCGCGTCGGTGACGGCCCGACTGACCGAGACCTCGGTCGAGGCGGTCGAGCGCATTCAGGAGTTCCACGAGGAAAGCGCTCACAAGCGGACGCCGCCAGCGGAACCGGAACCGCTGTTCTAAGCTCTTCTCGCCTCGAGCCGAGAGTCACACGGTTTTTCTTTGCCGCGAACCCGACAGCGACGCTCTCGCGGGTCGGTCGTCCGTCAGGCCTCGAGGTCGGAGTCGGAGCCGATACCGGAGTCCGAACCGGCCTCGGAGTCGACGCCGAGGTTGCCCTCGAGCAGCTCCGTGGTCAGGTACTCGACGAACTTCTCGGGGTGTTCGGCGTGGGGGAGCTGGGTCGCGTAGTCGATGACGACGAGGTCACGGTCGGCCGCGTCGGCGAGGGTTCGTCCCTCCCGCAGCGGGACGAGCTCGGCGTCCCGACCCCAGACGAGCGTGGTCGGCGTCTCGAGGGCGGCGAGCTCGGTCTGTAAGTCGAAGTCCGGATCGAGCGTCCCCGCGGCGAAGGAGGCGGGCGCATACCGGGCGCCGGGCTGGTGGGCGCTCGTCCAGGCGTAGTCGACCTCGTCGTCGTCGATCCGGTCCGGATTGTAGTAGCCGTCGCGGTCGTAGAAGTACCGGATCGAGGGTTTGCTCGCGAGCAGATTAAACAGCGTCGTACCGACGACGGGCGAGCGGATCAGGGATCGCAGCCACGGCCGACTGCCGCCGGTCTCCCCGGTCGGACCGATCAACACCAGGTGTTCGAACTCGCTCTCTTCGGCCGCGTCGACGGCGAACGCCCCGGTCAGCGAGGAGGCGATGACGATCGGCTCGTCGGTGACGTCGGCCGCGAAGTCCCGGATAAATTCGGCGTACAGCCCCGCGGAGTAGACCAGCGGCGGTCGCTCCGAACGCCCGAAGCCGGGCAGGTCGACGGCGATGACGCGGTAGTTTTCGGCCAGCAGCTCGATGACGGGTTCGAACTCGTAGTTGCTGGCGCCGGCGTGGATCCCGTGTAAAAGCAGCAGATCGTCGTCGTTTGGATCGCCGGCGACGGTGTAGCTCACCTCCATCCCCCGCCAGCGGTAGGTTCGCTCGAGGCCGGGAAGCTGGTGCTCGAACTCGTCGGCGCGACGCTTCAGGAACCGATTTCCGAGCACGGCCGTCCCGACGGTTCCGACGATCCCTCCAAGAACTGTTCGGACTCGCATACCGACACGTACCGGGGCGAACGCCTTAGACCTGCGGTTGGCACAGCTACGGGTCGCGGGTCTCGAGTTCCGCGAGGCAGTCCTCGACCGGCGAGAGCACCTCGCCGGCGACGGTGTAGGGGTCGGTCTCGCCCGCCGCGACCGCGGCGGCGAGGTCTTCGATCCCGCCGACGCGCTCGAGTTCGTCCTCGAGCATGGTGTGGACGTCCTCGCGCAGCAGGGTTCGGATCTCTTCGGCCGAGCGCTGGCGAGCCTTCTCCGCGCGGGCGCCGGAGTCGACGAGGTACTCGCGGTGGGCCGCGAGCTCGTCGATGAAGTCGTCGACGCCGGTGCCGTCGGTAGCGACCGTCTCGACGATGGGGGTCGTCCACGTCGCGTGCTCTTCGCGTTCGTCCTGCGTCGCGACCGCGGAGCCGCCGTGGGCCTCCGCGGCGTCCGCGCCGTGGTGGCCGCCGCCGCCGAAGCCGCCCCCGGAGTCGAGTTCGATCATCTCCCGGAGTTCCTGCACCGTTCGATCGGAGCCCGGACGGTCGGCCTTGTTGACCGCGAAGACGTCCGCGATCTCGAGGATCCCTGCCTTCAGCGTCTGGACGTCGTCGCCCGAGCCGGGCGGGACGAGCACGGCGACGGTGTCGGCGGTACGGACGATGTCGATCTCGTTCTGTCCGGCGCCGACGGTCTCGATGATGATCTTGTCCTTACCGAAGGCGTCCATCGCCTTGACGGCGTCAGCCGTCGCCGTCGAGAGCCCCCCCAGCGTCCCGCGGGCGCTCATCGACCGCACGAAGACGTCCATGTCGCCGACCGTCGACGCCATCCGGATCCGATCGCCGAGCACTGCCCCGCCGGTAAACGGCGAAGAGGGGTCGATCGCGATGACGCCGACGGTCTCGCCGCGCTCGCGGTAGGTCTCGGCGAGCTTATCGACCAGCGTCGACTTGCCCGCGCCGGGGCTGCCCGTAATCCCGATCACCTCGGCCTCGCCCGTGTGGGCGTAGAGCTCGGAGATCAGCTCCCGGTAGCCCGGCGCGCGGTTCTCGATCTTCGAGATAACCCGGGCCAGCGCGCGGTGTTTCCCCTCGAGGAGCTCCGCCAGCAGCGTCTCGTCGTCGGCGTTCATTGGTCGGGAGCGTTCTCGCGGACGAACTCGATCGTCTCCTCGATCGACGTCCCGGGGCCGAAGATGGCCGACACGCCCTCGGCCTCGAGTTCGGCACGGTCCTCCTCGGGGATAACGCCCCCGACGAGGACGAGCGTGTCGTCTTTGGCATCGTACTCCTCGAGTCCGCTCATGATCTTCGGGACGAGCGTGTCGTGGGCGCCCGAGAGGATCGAGATCCCCAGGACGTCGACGTCCTCCTGGACCGCTGCCTGGACGATCTCCTCGGGGGCCTTGTGCAACCCCGAGTAGATGACCTCGAACCCGGCGTCGCGGAACGCGCGCGCGATGACGTGTGCCCCGCGGTCGTGCCCGTCGAGACCGACCTTGGCGACCAGACAACGGATCGACTCCTGCTCCTGTTCACTGCTCATACGCTCCCTTCCCGAGCCGGCTGTTTGACTTTAACGGAAATTCCTGCAGATTTCTCCGTCCCCCGTCCGTTCGTCCGCGAGGGATCGGCTCGGCCGCGACCGAAACGGTCCCGAACCGGACAGGTCCGGGCGATCGTGACAACGCCCACCATTCCGAACCAAAGGCCTAAGAGCGAAACCAGCTTACATTCACCCAATGAGCATCGTACATCTATTGCGGAGGGATCTCTCATGGGCGTCGAAATAAAAGAAACCCGAGTAACCGACGCCGAGTTCGAGGAGATGAAGGAGTTCGTCTTCGAGTACCTCGCCGCGAGCGTCGAGAAGGAAGAGGAGGGCGGACGGATGCGCTGGTACCCCTGGCACTCCGCGGAGTACCGACACAACCACATCCTCAACGTCGTCTCGCTGGCCGAGGAGATCGCCCGGAAGGAGGGCGCCGACGTCGACATCACCCGCGTCGCCGCACTCTTTCACGACGTGGCGAAACTCGAGACCGACCAGGACCTTCACCCCGAGGCCGGCGCCCGCGTCGCTCGGGAGTACCTCGAGTCCCGCGCGGAGTACCCCGATTCGTTTATCAACCAGGTGTGTCGTGCCGTCGAACAACACGCCTACCAGGGCGACCTGAACGACGTCTCGCTGGAGACGCAGTGTCTGATCGAGGCCGACCTGCTCGACAAGATCGGCGCCAACGGCACCGCCCTCATGCTGTTGCGCATGGGGTACGAGGCCCGAACCCACATGGACACCGACGAGATGGTCGAGCGGGTCCTCGAGCGCGGCTACGACGCCGCCACGCGGGTCGAAAGCGACACCGCCGAGGGGATCGCCCACCAGCGGCTCAAGCGAGTCAAGTGGTTCCGCGAGTGGCTCGAGGACGAGATCGCCGCGATGGGTTGACCGGCCGTCGAACGACCGTTTTTATGTAGTGGCTGACGCCTCGAGCGACGCGTCCGGGCGCTGCCTCAGGCGAGCCCCATCGCCCCGACCGCGAGAAAGACGACGCCAAAGCCCGCCAGCACGAGCGCGCTGCCCGCGGCGACGATCGGCGCCAGCGCATCGATTCGCTGTCCGGCCGACACTAGCCCCGCGGGGTAGACGACGATCCAGACCGCGATCCCGCCGAAGAACCCGGCTAGCAGGGCGGGCGAGCCGGTTTCGACGACGAGCGCTCCCTCGAGGGCGGCGCCGACGGCCGGGACGTGCGCGAGGACGTCCAGCGATCCCGGCCGGAGCAGGCCGACCCCGGCGGTGAGCCAGAACCCGATCTGGTAGGGGTTGGTCAGCGACAGCGCGAACGTCTTGCGAAAGCCGGTCGAGGTCGCGTGGCCCCCGCCGGTAAAGGAGGTCGCGGCTCGAGCCTCTCGGATCGCGCCGACGGCGAAGTAACACATCAACAGCCCGCCGAGCAGGTAGAGCACGGGTCGAACGAGGGGGTAGCGATCGATCACGGCCACGACGCCAGCCAGCGTGAGGACGAAGAAGAGCACGTCGGCGAGCATCGCGCCCAGTCCCGCCCGGAAGCCGGCCGACCAGCCGCGGACGACACTCTCCTCGGCGATGATCGCGTTCATCGGTCCCGGCGGCGCGGCGAGTGCGATACCGAAGACGGCTCCGGCGAGCGCGGTGGCGACTGGCACGGTGTTCGGTTCACCCTCCGCCGCCGATCGTGAAAAACGACGCGTTCGACGGCTACTCGAGGCTGCCGGGAACGAACTGGCAGCCGCAGGGCGAGGCCACTCCCTCCGTCGGTCCGGTCAGCGTCACCGTCACGATCGGTCGCCCGCAGACGGGGCAGTCGGGAAGCGTTCCCGGAGACTCCGAGTCAGCGGCGTCGCGGCTCATCGCTTACCTCGGTTCGGTGTCCTCCGTCGTCTCGAGCGAGCAATCGAACGTGTCGTTCGGTCGTGGATCATGGATTCGGGTCGGTTCCCACTCGAGACGGTGGCTCCCGAGTCGGCGTTCGACTGAACGTTCACCCGGCCGATCTTATTTCTATTGGCGATTGTCAACGGCTGCGTCGGACGGCGGTTAATTCTTTGACCTCGACGCCCGATACTGCGCGTATGAATCGACTCCGCGACCGTACGTCGGCGGGTACGCTCCGGAACCGACGCCCGGAGACGACGAGGGAGCGATGGGAGTGAGACGCCGAACGCTGCTCGCGGCCGTCGGCGCGAGCGCGGTCGCGGGCTGTCTCGAGGACGACGCGGCGGGTGATTCCGACGCCGACGGCACCGACGAACCCGAATCGCCGCCGTTCGAGGTTCGAACGGTCGATGCACCCGGTAGCGAGGCTGGAGCGACGAGCGTCCCGGGCAGTGAACAGGTCACGTTTCTCAACCCGACGCGGACGCTGTGTCCGACGAGCGAGGGGTTGATCGAGACGATCGGCGACGCCAGAGCCGACCTCGAGTCGCGGTACGACGTCGGTCCGGACGGCGACGTTCGGTTCGTTTCGCTGGTCGATCCCCGCTCCGGCCCGGACCCCACCGAGGATGAACTGGCCGACTGGTGGGACGAACACGACGGCGAGTGGACGGTCGGGATCGACGAGGACGGGACGATAAACGACTACTACGAGGTTCGCGGGTTCCCGACGGTCATCGCGCTCGACGCCGACGGCGAGGCCCACTGGCGCGACACGGGCGGCACCGGCGCCAGCAACATGATAAGAGGAATCGAACGGGCGCTCGAGGCCGAGTCCGAAGCCCCGGATCCGGAGGACGCGCCTGACGACGCGAACGAGTCGGAAGGGTAACCGAACCGGTGGACCCTTTTCCGTTCGTCCCCTACGCACGGATATGAACCGCCCTCTCGCCCGTCGACTCACCGGAGGAGTCGTCCCGTCCGGTCACACTCGAGTGGTGAGCGACCGATGAGACGGCGCGACCTCGTCGCCGGGATCGGAAGCCTCGGCGTACTCGCGGGCGCGGGATCGGTCGTGCGCTACGGCCCGCCGTCGATCGGCGACGACGCCGAGGTCGACGGAGAGTCAGAGGACGACGAGGACGAGGACGAGGAGTGGCCGATCGAGGTCGAGACGATCGAAGCTCGAGGGAGCGAGGAGGGGACGCTGACCGTCCCCTCCGAGGACGTCATGGTCCTCATGTTCTTCGTCAACGGCTGTGGCAACTGCCAGGTCCAGGCTGGGCGGCTCGCCGACGCCAGGGCGGAACTCGAGGACGCACACGGCGACGACGTCCGATTCCTGTCGCTGACCTACGACTCCGAGGAGCAGATTCCACCCGACGAACTCCGCGAGTGGTGGGAGACTCACGGCGGGAACGGCTTCCTGAGCTACGAGGCCTCGAGACCCATGCAGGAGTACGCAGCCGTCGGCTACCCCGTGACGATCGTCATCGATCCCGACGGGGAGGAACACTGGCGCGAGACGGGGACGACCAGCGGCCGCGAGATCGCCGCGGAAGTCGAGAGCGTCCTCGAGGCGACGGCCGACGAGACCGACGAAGGCGAGACCGAGGACCCGCCAGACGAAGGAGCGGCGGACGACGAGGCTGAGGATAGCGCTGACGACGAGACCGAAACTGACGGCGACGACGCGAACGAGAGCGACGTCGATACGGACGGCAGTGACCGGGACACCGCCTGAGACGGAGCCTACGCTTTCGCCTGCCAGCTTCGGACCCGGTCCGCGCTGACGCCGTCGACGTCGTCGGCGACCGCGTCGGGGTCCGCGTCGCTCAGATCCTTGAGGCTCTCGATACCCGCGTCGACGAGCTTCTCGACGGTCTTGGCGCCGACGCCCTCGAGGCTCTCGAGGTCCGAGCCGCTGTCGGCCTCCCGGGCCTGGAACTCCTGATAGTTACAGATCGGACAGCCAAGCTCCCAGGGCTCATCGCCGCTGTGGACGACGAGTTCGGGGAGTTCGTGTTCCTCGCAGCGCTCGTCGGTGACCTCGATCTCGCCCCGCCGAGGAAGGGGCAGCGAGTACTCGCAGTCGGGGTAGCGGGTACAACCCACCAGTCGGGAGCCGCTCTGGAGGGTCTTGATGACGAGTTCGCCGTCGTGGTCCGAACCGCAGTCGGGACAGGTACCCAGGATCTCGCCCTCGCCCGCCTCGTCGGCCTTACAGAGGGGGCAGCCGTGGACGAACGTCTGGCGGCCGGCGAGCATCTTCACCTCGTTGAGCCCGTGCTCCTCGCACTCGCCGTCCATGATCAGCGGCTTACCCGTCGAGGGCAGCGGCAGCGTGTTCTCGCAGTCGGGGTAGCCGTCGCAGCCGATGAAGTAGGAGCCGTGGCGGCTCTGGCGGACGAGCAGATCTTCGCCGCACTCGGGGCAGGGGCCCAGCCGCTTGTCGTCCTTCAGCGACTTCCGGAGGTGGTCCCCGATCTCCTCCCGGGAGTCCGCGAGGTTCGCGAAGATCTCCTCGAGCATCTCGCGGGATTCGTCGGTGACGTCCTCGAAGTCGGCCTCGCCGGAGGCGATCGCGTCCATGTCCTCCTCGAGCTGGGCGGTCATCCCCTCGCTGACGACCCGGTCGGCGTAGTTCTCGGCGGCGTCGACGACCGCCATCGCCAGCTTGGTCGGACGGGGCGGGTCGCTCTCGATGTAGCCCCGGTCGTACAGTTTCTCGAGCGTGTTGTGGCGGGTCGACTTCGTTCCCAGCCCGAGATCCTCCATGGTCTCGATCAGCCGCGACTGGCCGTACCGGCGGGGCGGCTGCGTTTCTTTCTCCTCGAGCTCGACGTCCTCGATCGCCAGCTCCTCGCCGGTCTCGACGTCGGGGACGTAGTTCTCCGTGGTGTTGAAGTAGGGGTAGACGTCGTGGTAGCCCGGTTCGACGAGGCGCTTGCCGTTCGCCTTCAGCCGGGCGTCGTCGACCTCGGCGACGACCTTGAGGTGCTCCCACTCCGCGGGGTCGGCGACCGTTGCGTAGAACCGGCGAACGACCAGTTCGTAGACCTCCCACTCGTCGTCGCCCACGTCTCCGCCGCGGCTCGGAATCTCGCCCGTCGGGTGAATCGGCGGGTGGTCGGTCGTCTCCTCGTCACCTTCCGTGGGCTGGATCTCGTCGGCCTCGAGCAGCGAGTCGGCCGACTCGCCGAGCGTCGAGTGACCGACGAACTCCTCGAGCAGCTCCGCGGGCTCGAGGTCGTCGGGGTAAACGGTGTTGTCGGTTCGGGGGTAGGTGATGTAGCCGGCGGTGTAGAGATCCTCGGCGATCGACATCGCGCGCTTGGCCGAGTACCCGATGGCGCTGGCCGCGCGGATGAACTGGGTCGTGTTGAACGGCGCGGGCGGGTCGTCGGTCCGGGTGCGACGGTTGACGTCGACGACCGTCGCCGCGTCGCGACTCGCGAGGGTCTCGTAGACCTCGTCGGCGCGGGCCTCTGCCCAGACGCGCTCGGCCTCGTTGTCGTCCTCGTCGCGGTAGAAGTACTGGGCCTCGAAGGTGGTTTCGTCCTTCTGTAAGTCAGCAAAGAGCTCCCAGTACGTCTCGGGATCGAACGCCTGGATCTCCCGTTCGCGGTCGACGATCAGTTTGAGGGTAGGGGACTGCACTCGGCCCACGGAAATGAAGTCGTTGCCGAGCTGGCCCGCCGACAGCGAGAGGAATCGGGTGAGCGCGGCACCCCAGATCAGGTCGATGATCTGGCGGGCCTCGCCCGCCGCGGCGAGGTCGAAGTCCAGCTCGTCGGGCTCGTCGAAGGCGTTTTGGACCTCGTTCTCGGTGATCGAGGAGAACCGCACCCGGCGGATCGGGACGTCCTCGTCGACCTCGCGGACGATGTCGTACGCTTCCTTCCCGATGAGTTCGCCCTCGCGGTCGTAGTCGGTCGCGATCGCGACGCGTTCGGCCCGCCGGGCGAGGATCCGCAGCGTGGCGACGATGTTCTCCTTCGTCGCGGTCTTCTCGATCTCCGCGTCGATGAGCTCGACCGGCTCGACGTCGCGCCAGTCGGAGTACTCCGAGGGGAAGTCGACGCCGACGACGTGGCCCGACAGCCCGACGCAGCGCTTGCCGCCCCACTCGTAGACGTTGACGCCGTTCTCGCGGCTCGAGTCGTACGTCCCTCCGGAGAGGATGTCGGCGATCCGTCGCGCGGCGTTGTCCTTCTCGGTGATGATCAGCTCCACCGCCGATCACCTCGCGGCTCGAGTGGCAGGTCCGGGAAACGAGTCGTCATGGTCGCTCGGTACGACTGAGTCTCTGATAACGCTTTCGGCAAAACCGGCAGACAGCGCGGGTGTGCGTGCGTTACGCGGGCGTTACGCTCGCGCGTGCGTGAGGTCCGTGCGGTCGGGTCCGCCGCGGCGGGCGCGACTCGAGGGACTCGAGAGCCGGCAACGGAACCGGGGAGTCGAGCCCTTTTCTCCCCCGGAGCGAGAACGCACCGAAAGCGCCGTGGTAGAGCCGGAATCCGAGCGTAAACGCGTCGATATGACGACGGGAGCGATCCCGCCGAAGCTGCTCCACCTAGCCTGGCCGCTCGTGCTCGGCAACCTCTTGCAGACCTTCTACAACCTGGCGGATATGTTCTGGGTCGGCCGCGTGAGCAGCGAGGCCGTCGCCGCCGTCTCCCTGATGTTTCCGCTGTCGTGGATGTTCGTCTCGACGGCGATGGGACTGACTGCGGCGACGATCGCGCTGGTCTCCCAGTACGTCGGCGCCGACGACGACCGGATGGCAGATCGGGTCGTCGCTCAGACGATCCTGCTCGCGCTGGCTGTCTCGACGGCGCTCGCCGCCGTTGGCCTCTACTTCCGACGACCGCTGCTCGTCCTGATCGGCGCGCGAGACCAGGTGTTCGTCGAGGCACTGGCCTACATCGAGATCATCTTCCTCGCGCTGCCCCTTACCTTCCTGTTCTTCGCGTTTCGCTCGTCGCTGCAGGGCGCCGGCGACACGAAGACGGCGATGTGGCTGGTGTTGGTCTCGGCGGGACTCAACGTCGTCCTCGACCCCTTTCTCATCCTCGGCTGGGGACCGTTCCCCGCGATGGGGACCCGCGGCGCCGCCGTGGCGACGTTTATCGCCCGCGCGTTCGCCACTGTCGTCGGGATCTATATCCTGCTCGACGGGCGGTTCGGCGTCCGGCTTCGGGTTGGAGATCTGACTCCCGACATCTCGATCCAGAAGCAACTGATCGATATCGGCTACCCGGCGACGCTCGACGGCTGGGCCCGGAGCTTCGCGTCGGTCGCGATGGCCGGCTTCGTCGCCCGCTTCGGGGCCGCGCCGACCGCGGCCTACGGGATCGGCGTCCGGTTCATGTCGGTAACGTGGGCCGTCGCTGGCGCGGTCGGCAACGCGACCGCGACCGGGGTCGGGCAGAACCTCGGCGCGAACACACCCGATCGGGCCGCAGCCGTCGTCCGGGTTGCGACCGCGGGGACGATGCTGCTGATCTTCGCGGTTGCCGCCGTTCTCGTGGCCTTCCCCGCCCAGGCGATGCGGATCTTCGTCGCCGACCCCGACGTGATCGCCGAGGGCGTCCTCTTCCTCCGGATTATGGCCCCGTTCTGGGCGCTGTTCGCCGGCGTGATGGTCCTCCAGGGGGCGTTCCGGGGCGCCGGCAACACCCGCGAGGCCATGGTGCTTTCGTTCCTCTCGCGGTGGATCTTCCGGGTCCCGGTCGCCCTGATACTCGCTTTTACGGCCGTGACGGTGCCGTTCGTCGGCGTCACGATTCCGACCGTGGCCGCGATCGACCTCGGCGTCGCGGGGATCTGGTGGGCGTTCTCCTTCGGGATGGTCGCCTCGTTCGTCGTCGCCGTGCTCTGGTTCCGTCTGGGCACCTGGACCGAGGGCGTCATCGACGAGACGGGTGAGTCTCGAGACGACCGAGGCGACTCGAGCGCTGCCGACGAGAGCGAGGCGGTCGACTGAGAGCCGGAACTGACGGCCAGCGGATCGCCCGACGCTACTGGCTCGAGCCGCCGACGGGGAGCCACTTGCGCAGCGTCGGGCTGAACTCCGCGGCCATGTGCGCGTCGTCGTCGGTGAAGGCGTCCGTGAGGACGAGCGTTCCCGCGTAGGTGGCGACCACGACGATCGGCAGGACCGCGACGATCAGGAAGTCCGACTCGAGAACGTAGACGACGGGCGCGCCGGCGACGGCCGCCGGAACGCCGGCACCGACGATCTTCGCGAAGTCCCTGGTGAACGGGTGGATCCAGTCGAGGTAGTAGATCTCCGCGAGGGTGAGTCCGCCGACGAGAAAGAGCGCGGTCGCCGAGCCGATCGCGGCGCCCTCCATCCCGATAAACGGCACGAGCGTGAACGAGACGACGAGGTTGACCCCGAAGAGGACGAGGGTGTTGGCGAAGACGAACCGGGAGTAGCCGAGCCCCTGCAGCAAGGAGCCGTCGGGTCCCCCGAAGGTGACGTTGAACAGAAAGGCGACGGCCAGAAGGGCGACGACGGCAGTCGCCTCGGCGTACTGGGGCGTGTAGAGGACTGCGAGGAACGAACTCGCGCCGAGAGAGAGGAAGATGGCGACGGGCAGGGTGATGCCGGCGATCCAGCGGGCCATGATCCGGAACCGCTGTTCGACAAGGTCGATGTCGTCCCGACTCTCGGCGATAAGGGGCTTGAACACGGGCGACAGCGAGTTGAAGATGATCATCAGCCCCGAGCCGAGCATGTAGCCGACGCGGTAGATCCCGACGTCGTCGGAGTCGAGGAAGAAGCCGAGCACGAAGTAGTCGACGTGGCCCATCAGGACGAAGACAACGCTGGTCATCGCCAGCGGCACCGAGTACCTCACCAGCGGACCGGGCGCGACCAGCTCGAGCTCCCGCGAGAGCAGGTCCCAGGCCTTGTAGGTGAAGACGGCGGCACCGACCGTGATCGCGACGAACAGCCCGACGATGTAGCCGGCGACGAGCCCGAGCAGTCCGAATCCCGCGAGCAACAGCCCCGCGGTGGTAGTAAACCGGACGATCGGCCGCACGAGGTCCCGCATGATGACCCGGTACTGGAGCTTCTTGATGCTGTAGTAGGAGGTCAACAGGACGTTGTAGATCGCCAGCATCGGGATCGTCACCGACAGCAAGAGGAGCCCGACCCGCAGCGCCGGCTCCTGGAAGAACTCGGCGAATGCGGCGGCGCTGAGCGCGAGAACGAGCGCGACCAGCGACGACGTCACGAGCACCGTCGCGGTCACCTGAACGATCACGCCCTTCGCCTTCCCGTACTCCTCGTTGTCGAGGTACTGAGGGACGAAGTAGTCGATGGCGAGGGGGAGTCCGAGATTGGCGAATACTTGCATGAAGAGGATGACCGACGTCGCCAGCACGAACAGCCCGTAGACGGAGGGGCTGACGAACCGGGTCATCAGCATGACGATCGCAAAGCCCAGCGCGCCGTTGATCACGTTCCCGACGAACGTGATACTCCCTTGTTTGGCGAGCGTGGCGACGCCTTGGTCCTGGTCGGTCATGGCAACGTGGGTTGTCGGTGGTCGAGACGTTCCGCTGGCATCGCGTGTAGTCGTCGGTCCGCTCCCGCGGTCGGCTCGGACACGTTACACACCCGTCGCCGGCTCGAGTTCGTAGCTGTCGACCTCGGCAGCCTCCTCGCCGAAGTGGGGAAACTCCGCGTCGAACGGCCACTCCTCGCCCTCGGCGACGTTCTCTTCGACGTTCTCGATGACGCTCTCGAGCTCCTCGCCCTCGTCGTCGAAGAACGTCACTCGGAGCTCGACGTACGACAGCGTTCGCTCGCCCGCGTTCCTGACGACGCCCCAGACGTAGACGCGTTCGTCCTCCGTGCCGGGGTCGTCACGCACGAGGTCGTCCCAGACGATCTCGACGTCGGCGGGTTCGGTGATCTCCTCTGCGTCCTCGGTGAAGTACTCGAGACAGCCCGACACCGACAGCGAGGCGGCGACGGCCAGGAACGCGCGGCGGTACATCGATTCGGTCGTTTGCAGCCGCGGGTCTTGAGGGTACGGATTCAAGTCAACCATCCGACGCGTCGCGACACACTTTTGACTACCCACTGATACCACCTAGTTGTATGAGCGAGTTCGACCAGTTCAGCGACGTCGGCGAAGCGGATGTAACCCGCGCGATCGGCCAGGAGTGGACCGAGGAGTTCATGGACTTCTCGGATTCGGACGTCATCATCGTCGGCGGCGGCCCCTCGGGGCTGACCGCGGCCAAGGAGCTCTCCGAGCGCGGCGTGAAGACGATGGTCGTCGAGAAGAACAACTACCTCGGCGGCGGGTTCTGGCTCGGCGGCTTCCTGATGAACAAGGTCACCGTCCGCGACCCCGCACAGAACATCCTCGAGGAACTCGAGGTCTCCTACAAGCAATCGGAGGACAGCGAGGGGCTGTACGTCGCGAACGGTCCCGAGGCCTGCTCGGGGCTGATCAAGGCCGCCTGCGACGCGGGCGCGAAGATGCAGAACATGACCGAGTTCACGGACATCGTCATCCGCGAGGACCACAAGGTCTCGGGGATCGTGATGAACTGGACGCCGGTCCACGCCCTCCCTCGGGAGATCACCTGCGTCGATCCGATCGCCGTGGAGGCCGACCTCGTCATCGACGCGACGGGCCACGACGCGATGGCCGTCAAGAAACTCGACGAGCGCGGCGTCCTCGACGCGCCAGGCATCGGCGACGCCGAGGCCAGTGCTACGGGGATGGACCAGACCGACGACGACAGCTACGGCGCGCCCGGCCACGACTCGCCCGGTCACGACTCGATGTGGGTCGGCAAGAGCGAGGACGCCGTCGTCGAACACACCGGCCTCGTCCACGACGGGCTGATCGCGACGGGGATGGCCACCGCGACGACCTACGGCCTCCCGCGGATGGGGCCGACGTTCGGCGCCATGCTTGTCTCGGGCAAGCGCGCGGCCCAGGAGGCCATCGACGAACTCGGCGTCGACGCCGATCCCGTCGACGTCACCTCGCGGGCGACGCCAGCCGACGACTGAGACGGAGCGCCGTGCCGTTCTCTCGGCGCAACCCTAGCCGGATTGTGGTTGCGTCGGAACCGACTCCCAGCAGTCCGTCTGGCCCGTCCGGAACCCACACCGTTTTTCGCCGCCGCCGAGTCGACTCGAGCATGCACGTCGCCGTCACCGGTGCGACCGGCGGAATCGGGAGCTGGATCGTCGAGAGCCTCGCGAGCGCGGGCCACGAGGTGCTCGGTCTCGACCTCGAGCGCCCGCCCGGCGAGCGCGACAACGCCACCTTTCTCGCGGGGGATCTGACCGACCAGGGGGTCGCTTGGGAGACGATCGGTCGGGCCGATCCCGACGCCGTCGTCCACTGCGCCGGGATCCCCGCGATGGGGATCCGCGCGGGCGGCGAGACCTTCGAGACGAACGTCCTGAGCACTTACCACGTCCTCGAGGCCGCCGGACGGGCGGGCGCGGACGTGGTCTGGACCTCGAGCGAGAGCACTTACGGGATGCCCTTTGCGGCGACCCCTTCTCTGCCGGACTACCTGCCGATCGACGAGGACCACCCGCAGCGACCGGAGGACCCCTACGGCACCTCGAAGCTCGTCGGCGAGGTGATCGCCGAGCGCACGGTCCGAGCGTTCGGCGTGCCGGTAACGTCGCTGCGCCCCGCCTGGGTGAGCTACCCCGGGAGCCGGCAGCTCGCCCGCGTCAGGGAGGCGCTCGACCCGGAAACGGCCGAGCCCGGTGACGAGGGGAGCGGCAACTTCTGGTCGTACGTCGACGTGCGCGATCTGGTCTCGCTGGTCGAGGCCGCGCTCGAGGCCGACCGAGAGGGCCACGAGGCCTACCTCGCGGTCGCGGCGGAGAACTACCTCGGCCGACCCACGGCACCGACGATCGAAGCCGTCTACGGCGACCTCCCCGAGGACTGCGGGCTCGAGGGCGAGGAGTCGGCGTTTACGACGGCGAAAGCCCGCGAGGAACTGGGCTGGAAGCCCGAACACTCCTGGCGGGAGGCGGAGCAGGAGCCGTCCCGCGAACCGTCGTTTCTGGACGGCTGAATCGGGAGACCGAGTGCGGCTGCTCGAGACGGCTACCTGGGGCTGAACCGGCCGGTTCGACAGTCGTCGTCCCCCGTATCGTGGCCGTTACGGTCCCGGTCCTCCACGGGCGGTCGCTCGTCGTCGTAGATATCGACGTGATGCACCGCGCTCGGCGAGAGTAGCCGGTTCTCCTCGAGTTCGAGCCAGCCGTTGGCGTGGACGACGATCGGTCCCTCGTAGAGGGGGTCGTCACCCTCGCGGTCGTCGTAGACGACGGCCTCGTGGTAGGCCCGCGTGAGGGGGTTCAGCTCGTCGGTGAGGATCGATTCGTTCGAAACCGGCGGTGGAAACATATCTACGAACGTGAGCGAGAGACGACATAAATCGATCGGCGACTGCGGGACCGTAACTGATTCACCCTGTGGTACGACTAGGTAATACATGGTCGAGCAGATCCTGTGCTATCGGGCGCCGACGACGGTCGTCGATGCGGAAGGAATCGCAGATTGGCTCGAGCCCCGGATCGACGCGTCGGTCGCGGTCCGGGATCGCTTCCTCGACGTGCATCGGACCGACGACCTCACCGAGTCGTTCGCCGAGGCGCGGGTCCCTTCGCCGTACGACCCCGAGACGGGGAACACGATGCTGGGGACGATCCGGTACGAGGAGCGCGCCCTCGAGCACCCCGAACGCGAAGGTGGGGTGCTCTACGACGGCCGGCAGGTACAGCGAGCCCTCAACAGCGCGCTGCCCGCGGAGGAGCGTGGGCTCGAGACCTTCCACGTCCCGATCCTCGATCGAGCGATCGGTACCTGGGGGGACCACGACGGGCGCTGGCACAAGCGAGTGAACGTTCTCGGCCAGCCGGCGCTGGTGTCGGTGCCGGGACTCTACGAGGCACCTGCCAAGCCGGAGGCGTACTACAAAGAAAAACAGCGCCACTCGCTGCTTTCGGGCGACGCGCCGCCCCGAGAGGTCCTCGAGAACCGCGTGGAGGGCGACTTTCTGATCGAGGACGATCCGCGGACGACCGACGCGCTGAAGGGGTACGTCCTGCAGGCGTACCACTTCCTCGAGACGGGTGAGGCATTCTGCGACCACGAGAAGTGTCGGCTGTTCAACGCCCACTACCACGAGGAGCTGATCGCGGCCCAACTCCGCGAGCCCGAGTTCTGTCCCGATCACGCAGAGCTGTACGGTCGGTAGTGGATGAGCCGCCGAGAATCACGGTGGCCCGGAATCGGAGGCTACTTTTGTGCGAGCGTTCTGGAAAACCTACAATGAGTGAGGAGTTTACCAGAACCGTTCCGGTTCGGTTTCGGGATCTCGATCCACTGAATCACGTCAACCACGCCGTCTATGCAAGCTACCTCGAGTCGGTCCGAATCGACTACATCGAGGCGGTACTCGACCAGCGCCTGCGGGAGCTGTCGTTCGTGATCGCGAACCTCGAACTCTCCTACCGGCGGCCGATCGAGTACGGCGACGAGCCCGTCGTCGCGCTGTGGGTAACGGAGCTGGGCGAGACGAGCTGTACCATGGCCTACGAGATCCGGGTCGACGGCGAGGTCGCCGCGACCGCCGAGACCGTGATGGTTCACGTCGACGCCGAAACCGGGGCCCCGACGCCGATCGACGAGACGGTTCGCGAGCGGATCCGCGAGTACGAGGGTCTCGAGGCCCCGAGTTAGGGTCCGATTCTGCCGCCCGTCAGTCGAACGACTCCGAAGACGTGGCTCTCGTCGGCGATCGCCCGGGAGCGCTCCCGGAGCCTACTGTGAGCCTCGTCGATCCGTGCGTCGAGGCGCAGGTGTGGATCGTTCTCGTAGCGAAGCTTCGTCGTCGGCGGCGTCGAGAGGACAACGATCGCCCGAAAGACGGCGTTGACCGGCGGGGCGTACCACTCGTCGCTCCGGGCGGCGTTCGCCAGCACGACGTGACCGCCAGGGCCGACGAGGTCGCACCAGTCGTCGACGGCGCCCGCGGGATCCTCGAGCATGCCGACGACGAACGTCGCGAGGACGGCGTCGACGTCCTCGTCTACGGGCGGTTGGGTCGCGTCGCCGCGGGCGACGTGGACGTTGTCGTACTCGGCCGTCAGCTCCCGGGCTCGATCGAGTACCGGTCCGGTGAAGTCGACCCCGATCACGGTTCCCTGGGGACCAACCTGCTCGCGCAGGTAGGGGAGGTTCGCGCCCGTTCCACAGCCCATCTCGACGACGGTGTCGCCGCGCTCGAGCCGACAGGCTGCCGCGGCCCGCCGACGGAGTGCCGGAATGCCGGGCGTGCGGCGCGCGATCAGATCGTAGAGGCGCGCCCAGCGACCGTAGAACTCCTGTGCGGTCTCGCCGCTCGTGCTCGCCGACATGTTAGAGGAGCGCTCGGACGGTGCCGGCGACCGACTCCGCGTCGGGACCGAGCACGTAGATCAGCGGTTCGATCCCCATCCCTCCGGTCTGGTAGAGCACCGTCGCGTCGGGCTGGTCGTCGATGGCCGCGCCGACGCTCTCGTCGACGTCGCCCGACTCGTCGAACTCGGCGGTGACGTGACCCTGTGCGGCGAGTTCCTCGAGCAGATCGGAGTCGTAGGCGACGTTGATCGCCGCCGAGGCGTCGGAGCCGTGGCGACGCGCCGAGAGCAACACCGTCGCGACGTGCTCGGAGACGCCGAACTCCGGGCTCGTCGGTACCGTCGTCCGTCCCTTCACGTCGAAGATCCGTCCCGGAACGCCGGCGACGTCGTCGACGTCCTCGGCATCGGGCGTACAGGCGACGAGGTTCGAGCCGACCGCGGGGATCAGGGTCGCGAACCCGCTCGCGTTCTCGAGGACGCGCAGCCCGCGTCGCAGCGAGGACAGTACCCGCTCGCTGGTTCGGAGCTCGCTCTCGGGGTCGTGGACCCGAAAGCTCGAGCCGTGGTCGGCCAGCTCGGGGACGGCATCCTCGTGGAGCTGGGCGAGCAGGTCGCTCCCGCCCTCGAGTTCGCGGATCAGTACCTCGGTCTCGATCAGCGCCTGCACCGGCACCATATCGCCGCTGGCGAGCCCCTCGCCGAGCTCGTCGACGAGGGCGGTGACCCGCTCGTCGTCGGCGATACGGTCGTTGACGGTCACGTCCCCGTGGGCGTACTTCGAGACGGCGCTCTGGCTGATGCCGAGCACCGCCGCGACCTCGCTCTGCGTGAGTCCCCGCTCCCGGAGCTCGCCGGCCAGCAGCGAGCGAAAGGTCGGCAGGAACTCGTCGACGACGATCTCTTCGACGAATTGCATTTCGTGGGTGAGGAGACGCGCGCCGCGGAAATAACTCCTGGGTCCCGGCGATCAGCGAACGATCGTCACCGGAACGGGTGCGCGCCGGGCGACGGTTTCTGCCACGCTGCCGAGCAGGATCCGCGAGACGCCGTCCCGACCGTGACTGCCGAGGACGATGTGATCGATCCCGTGGGCGGTCGCGTACTCCGTTATGGTCCGCGCCGGCGATCCCAGCTTCAGTTCCGTTCGGATCTCGCGGTCGTACTCCGCGGCCGTCCGTTGCGCGTCCTCGAGTACCGCCTCGCCCTGTCGCCGGAGCCACGCCTCAGTCTCGTCGCTGTAGATGTAACCGTCCGTGTTTCCGTACCAGTAACTCGAGGGGTTGATAACGTGCAAGACGGTGAAATCGGCGTCAGGAAACGAGCCGACGGCGTACTCGAGGGCCCGGTCGGAGTGGTCGGATCGGTCGACGGGGACGAGGATTTGCTCCCCCATGCCACACCGTAGCACTCGGACGTACAAATCGGCATCGCTCGCGGCGACGGGAGCGCGCGGACGCCCTCGAGCCCGCCGCGTCGCGGACGATTTATCCCGTCGTCGGTGAAACCCTCACTCCATGACCGACCAATCCATCGGGCTCGTGATCGGCTCCGGCGTCGCGACGTTTTTTATCGTCAGCGTCGCAGTCGGCGAGCTCGCTCGCGAGCTGATCGGAGTGGGACTGCTCGTCGGCCTTCCCGTCGGCGCGCTGGCCGGCGCCGTTGCGGTCGCGAGCGTCGCAATCGGGCTCGCCGAGTCGACTCCGGCCCGCCAGCGCCGGCTAACCGGGGGGTTCGCCGGGTTCAGCATCGGCTTCGTGATCGGAACCGCGCTGTCGGCGTACCTGCTGCACTTCGATCTCAGCTCGTCGGTCGCTGCGGGCGCGGCCGTCGGGATCGTTCTCGCGGTGCTGGTCTCCGATCGCGTGTGATCAGTCCTCGCGCTCGAGCTGGTCGCCGCCGAACTCGTCGTCGCTCTGGATGCGCGAGGCCTGCGGGCCGGCCTGGTCCTGGTACTTCGAGCCCCGATCGCTGCCGTAGGGCCGCTCCGCCTCCGTTTTGAGTTCGGTAAACGTGAGCTGAGAGATCCGCATCCCCGGCGTGAGCGCGACGGGTGCGGTACCGAGGTTCGACAGCTCGAGGGTGATCTGGCCGCGATACCCGGGGTCGCAAAGTCCTGCTGTGGCATGCACTACCACAGCAAGCCGTCCCAAGGAAGAGCGCCCCTCGACGTGGGCGATCAGGTCGGCGGGGATCTCCACGCGCTCGTGGGTCGTTCCCAGCACGAAGTCCCCGGGATGGAGGATGAAGTCGTCGCCGTCGTCGACGACGGTCTCGGTGACGTACTCGTCGACTTCGTGTTCGGCGTTGGGGTGGATACAAGAGATGTTCGTCCGCTGGAACTCGAGGAACTCCCGACCCAGCCGCAGGTCGACGCTCGCGGGCTGGATCTGCAGTTCCGGATCGTCGAGGGGGTCGATAGCGAGGTCGCCGTCCTCGAGGCGCTTCAGAATATCGGCGTCGGAGAGGATCATACCCGACGAGTCGAACGGCGGAGGTGTAAACGGTTCGACTTGGAATCGGGCCGATCCGAACCCCTCAACCGAGGATCGGGGAAACGAGCATGACCGCACAGACCCCGGCCGCCAGCAGCGCGGTCGGGGTGGCGGTCGAACGCTCGAGGCCGAAGCCGACCGCGAGGCCGCCGCGCCAGACGTAGGCGGCCCAGCCGCAGGCCAGGAGCGCGAGCGGGACGAACAGCCAGACGTCGGGATCCGACGGAATCGCGCCCGGATCGACACCGAGGGTCGCGAGCGCGGCGAGCGCGAGGTTGAACATAGCCATCCCGGCCAGCAGCGGGACGAGCCCCCAGGCCGCGAGCGCCAGTGTCTCGGCCGGTTCGCCGTCTGCACCGACCGCGAGCACGAGCCCGTAGAGGACCACCGTCGGAACGACCCAGTACAGCAGTGTCGCCTCGAGGTGCTGGAGCGCCGAGAACGCCGTCACGGGATCGCCGGCGAGGTCGCCCGCGAGCCACCACCCGAGATCGACGGCGAGCGAGCCGACCCAGTACGCGAAGACGAGCACGGATGCTCGCCCGAGCGAGAAGGCGTCCGTACGAGCGAAGTAGCCGTCGGGGTCGGCAAGCGGCGTCGATGGCTTCGTCACGGTTCGACCGTCAGAGCAGCGGACCAAAACGGTTCGGATGCGCCGGGGCTTTCGCCGCGGCTATAGGGATCGGCCCCGTTCGCTCGAGCATGAAACAGGCCATCGTCGCCCGCACCGACATCGGCATGGGACAGGGAAAGCTCGCCGCGCAGGTCGCACACGCCTCGCTGTCGGCCTACGAGAAAGCCGACAAGCGAACCCGCGATCAGTGGAAATCGGGCGGGCAAAAGAAGGTTGTCCTGAAGGGCGAAAGCGAACGGCAACTCCACGAGCTCTCCGAAATCGCGGAGAGCCGTGGCCTGCCCAACGCTGTGATCCGCGACGCGGGCCACACCCAGCTCGAGTCGGGCACCGTCACCGCGCTGGCGGTCGGGCCGGGCGACGAGGACGTCGTCGATCGGGTCACCGGCGAACTCTCGCTGTTTTAGCTCGCTCGTCCGCTTCGCCGGCTCGCAAACCCCTTTTCTGCTGGCGCCCGTCGATCGGGTATGACCGACGGCCCACATAGCGGACAGCAGATCGAACGAGCCGGTGTTAGCCTCGACGAGGCTGCAGCGGCGGTGATCCTTGTCCACGGCCGCGGCGCCCGGGCGCGAGGCATGCTCGGGCTCGCCGAGGAGATCGATCGCGACGACGTCGCCTACCTCGCGCCGCAGGCGGCCCGCGGGACCTGGTATCCGAACTCGTTTCTCGCAGCCCTCGAGTCGAACCAGCCCTACCTCGACTCGGCGCTCGGGCTGCTCGAGGACGTCCTCGAGGAGACGACGACCGACGACGGTGACGGATGCGTTCCTCTCGAGCGGACGGTGCTGCTCGGCTTCTCGCAGGGAGGGTGTCTGGCGACCGAGTACGCCGCCCGGAACGCCGACCGCTACGGCGGGGTCGTCGCACTCAGCGGCGGGCTGATCGGCCCCGAGGGGACCCCCAGAGAGTACGACGGCTCGATGGACGGTACTCCGGTGTTCGTCGGCTGCGGGGATCAGGACCCCCACATCCCCGTCGAACGCGTCGAGGAAACGGCACGGGTGTTCGAGGAGCTCGAGGCCGACGTCGAAAAGCGGATCTATGAGGGGGTCGGCCACACGGTGCTCGAGGACGAACTCGAGTACGTGCGGGAACTCGTCGACGGCGTCGCCGAACGGTCGAACAGCGACCATTAGTTGCGTCTCCTATTATATATAATCTAAAATAAAGAAGTGTGGCATTAACCGCCGCCGATCTGGTAGTGAGGACCGAAATGAACGCTCGGTGTCCGGAGTGCAGCGACGGGTTGGGAGAACTAGTCGGGAAGAACTACGCCAGCGGCGACGTGTCGGCAGACTTCGAGTGTCCGGGCTGCGGCCACGAGTGGGGCGTAACGCTGTAGCGGCCCGCGGCACCGATAGCCGAATCCTCGGCCCCGAGAACGAACCGATTTACCCGCGGCGGCCGAATCGTCGGCAACGAGCATGCGTCCAGCCCACCCTACAGAGCAGGCCGTCGGGATCGACCACTACGTCAGCGACGCCGACGGCGTCGGCGGCCGCCTCCGCGACGAGGACGACCAGTTCCGGGTTCGCGAACTCGAGCGCTTCGAGACCGAGCCCCTCGAGTCCTCGACCGACGCCTACCCGCACCTCGTCTTCCGGGCGACGCTTCGGGGGTGGGACACTAACGACTTCGCCTCCCGGGTGTCCGACGCGCTCGGAATCTCCCGGGAACGAGTCAACTGGGCCGGCACGAAGGACAAGTACGCCGTGACCACCCAGCTGTTCTCGGTGTACGGCGCCGAACCCGAGGACCTGCCCGACGTCGACGGCGCCGACCTCGAGGTGCTGGGTCGGGCGGGACGGAACCTCGAGTTCGGCGACCTGGCCGGCAACGCCTTCGAAATCGTCGTCGGCGATCCGGAGCGCCCGGCAAACGCCGAGACGATCACCGACGAGCTCCAGGAGTTCGGCGGCCTCGAGGGCCGACGGGACGCGAGCGCGGGTGGCGGAAGCGGCGCAACGCCGATCGGCGTCCCCAACTTCTTCGGTCAGCAACGGTTCGGCAGTCGACGTCCGGTCACCCACAAGGTGGGTCTCGAGATCGTCCGCGGGAACTGGGAGGGAGCGGTGATGGCCTACCTTGGAAACCCGACCGACGCGGAGCCCGAGGGAACGCAGGAGGCTCGCGCCTTCGTGGAAGAAACCCGCGACTGGCAGGCGGCCCTCGAGCGCATCCCTAACCGACTGCGCTACGAGCGCTCGATGTGTCATGCGCTGGCCGAGCGCGACGAGGAACCCGGTCCCGAGGACTTCCGAGCGGCCCTCGAGCGCGTCCCCTCGAACCTCCAGCGGCTGTTCGTCCACGCGGCTCAGTCCTACGCGTTCAACCGGATGCTAAGCGAACGCCTCGAGCGCGGGCTCGCGTTCGACCGACCCGTCGCGGGCGACGTCGTCTGCTTTTCGGACTCGAACGCTCCGGAAGGGCTCGAGCTACCCGACACGGACCGCCTCCAACGCGTCGACGAGCGCCGCGTCGACTCCGTCACTCGCCACTGTGAGCGCGGCCGAGCGTTCGTCACCGCACCGCTGGTCGGTATCGAGACCGAACTGGCCGGCGGCGAGCAGGGTGAGATCGAACGCGACGTGCTCGAGGAGCTGGAGCTCGAGCCCGGCGACTTCGACCTGCCCGGGGAGTTCCACTCGACGGGGACCCGTCGGGCGATCCTGGTTCGGACGGACCTGGGCCTCGAGCGCGATCCGCTGACGCTCTCCTTTGCCCTGCCGAAGGGGTCGTACGCGACGGTCGTCGCACGGGAGTTCCTGAAGGTCGATCCCGTCGACCTGGGCTGACTCGTCTCGCCGGTGTCCCCGCCGAAGATACACGCTGATTACGCCTAACAGGCTTTTGCCCGCTCGGCTCTTACCTCGAGCATGCGAAGCGAACGTCTGCAGCGGGAGATCGACGAACTCGTGGCACAGGGATGGAAAATCGAGGACGAGGATCGGGACCGGGTCGTGATGGTCGATCGGGAGTTCGGCTCCGTCGCCTCCCACATCCTGGTTGCGATCCTGACGATCTGGTGGACGATGGGGATCGGGAACGTCCTCTGGGGAGCGTACAACTACATCTCCCGCTCGCGCCGGCAGGTGCTCTGGGAAGGGCGTTCGCGCTGTCCGGACTGCGGCGCCGACGTCTCAGAGGACGCCGCGTACTGTCCCTCCTGTGGCACCGACGTCGAAACCGCGTCCGTCGACGGCTCCGGGCTCGCGTGTCCGAACTGCGAGGTCGTCGTCGCCGAGGGATCGCGGTACTGTCGGGCCTGCGGGACGAAACTCGCCGACGAGATGGGCTCCGCGTAGTCCAAGGAAAAACAGGGGCGTTTTACACCGGTCTCCCGAATCGCCACTATGGAGTGTCGCCACTGCGGATCGGCCCTCGAGAAACCCGGAGACTTCTGTCTGGTCTGCCGGGCAGAAAACACCAAGGCGATCGTGCTCGAGGCTACCCGCGAGCGGGCGACGCTGACGATGCTGGCCGGCGAGGACGACGACGATCCCGTCATCGCGCGGACGACCGTCACCACCACACCCGAGGAAGGCGAGAACGAGGTCGTCGAGCTACGGAACTTCACCGGCCTGCTCGCCGACGAGATCCGCCGCAAGCGCCCCGAGGAGGTGTACGCGAGCGGGAATCGGGAGGTGATCCGGGCCGTTCGACGCGAGGTCCAGTACCCCTTCTATCGCGTCGACGCCGACGCTGACGACCCCGTGGAGGCGACCCTCGAGCGCCGCGGAAACCGTGCACTCGAGGTCGTCGAAACCCCGCCGGCCGAGAAGATCGGCGGCAGCCACTCGACGCTGATCGGCGGCCGAACCGGAATGCGCGCGATCCAGACCGTCGCGGGCCACCCCCACGTCAAGAAGGTTATTCCGGGACCGATCGACGCGGGTGGGAAGGGATCTCAGTCCGGACTCCGGGCGAAAGTTACCCGCGCCGATGACGGCGGGAACGTCCGGATGCTCATCCGGGACGGCTCGAGCGTCCAGGAGAACCGGATCGTCACCACGGCGCCGAACCGGGAACTCGGCGAGCGGATCCGGGACGACCTCAACGACGTGCTCGCCGACTCGGAATTTCAGTGACCAGAGATGGTAGCAGGGTTCCGTACTCAGCACACCGCGTGAAGCTCGTGTTTAGTACAGCGGAGTTTTTGCCAGGGGTTGAGGCTGACGCCGAAGGCGGCAGCCGATGCCTCTGGTAAAAAACTTCGATGAAAAAAGGCCGACGGCTCGCCGGCGGGGCTCGCCGTCGGTGAAACGCCTCGCTTCGCTCGGCGTACGCTTCTCCGACTTGCGCCGTTCCACTCGCACCTGCACGCAACGAACACGGTGAGTCAGAGTCGAACTGAGCCCGAACGAAGAAAGCTATCTTTAGACAGCGAGAGAATCCCGCCGTTTACCGCGAGGAAGATGTCACTCGCTACTGCTGAACTACTCCGCGCTCGAGCGGGCCGCGTCGATTCGCTCGAGCTGTTCCTCGTCGAGGTCGATGTCGACCGCACTGACGTTCTCCTCGAGCTGGTCGGGCGAGCGCGCGCCGACGATCGGCACACAGGTAAAGCGATCCTGGTCCACGAGCCAGCGCAGCGAGACCTGCGCGGGGGAGGCGTCGACCTCGTCGGCGACCGACTCGACGGCCCCGAGGACGTCCCACGCCCGATCGGTCGCGTAGCGGTCCTCGAAGAGGTCGTCGAAGGCGCCCCGCGAGCCGTCCGGCGCCTCGACGCCGCCGTCCTCCGTGCGTTCGTACTTGCCCGTCAGGAACCCGCCGGCCAGCGGCGAGTACGGGCAGACCGCAAGCTCCTGATCGGCACAGACGTCGAGGTAGTCGCCGACGGCGTCGTAGTGTGCCGCGTTGACCATCGGCTGGGTGACGTCGAAGCGCTCGAGTCTCTCGACGTCGCTGGTCCACAGCGCCTTCGTGAGCTGCCAGGCGGCCATCGTCGACGCGCCGAGGTGGTTGACCTTCCCCTCGCGGACGAGGTCGGTCAGCACCGACATCGTCTCCTCGATCGGGGTCTCGTCGTCCCAGCGGTGGATGTAGTACAGGTCGAGGTAGTCGGTGCCGAGTCGCTCGAGCGTACCCTCGATCTGGGCGCGGATGTGCTTGCGCCCGAGACCCGAGTCGTTCGGACCCGGCTCGCCCCAGCCGTCGAACTCGAAGTACACCTTCGAGGCGATGACGAGGTCCTCGCGGTCCTGGCCCTCGAGCCACTCGCCGATCCACTCCTCACTGGTGCCGTCGGGGTCGCCGTAGACGTTGGCGGTGTCGATGAAGTTGATCCCGTGGTCGACACAGGCGTCGAGTAGTTCGTGAGCTTCCTCGCGGGTCGTCTCGTTCTCGAGATCGCCCGTCGAGCGACCGAACCGCCAGGTGCCGAAACACAGCTGCGAGACGGTGGTGCCCGTGTTACCGAGCGTGGTGTACTCCATGCTCGAGCGTTTCGCTGCGAACGGTAAAACGGATTGGGCTGCGGAAATCGATCGCGGAGGCCGTGAATCCGGAGTCTCGGGCCGATCGAGGCGATCGATACCGTCGGCAAGTGTAGATGTCTCGCTGGCCGCCCGCTGTACCGACGCAAGAGCAAGAGTTACGTCGCGCATTTCCTAACTCACGATCAGTACTCAATGGTACGCAGCCAACACGACGTGCTCGTCGTCGGGGGCGGGATAGCGGGCTGTTTCGCCGCGGCGACGGCAGCAGCCGAGGGAGTGGACGTCGTCCAGCTGGAGCGAAAACCCAGCGAGGAGGGAGGTTTTATCGCCTGTGGCGACGCGATAAAGAGCCCTCGAGACCCGAGCAACTATCCGGGGCCGATCGATATGGACGCGATCGCGAACGACGAGTCGGTCCTCGTCGACGACAACATCGATCAGATCGAGTGGTGGGACGAGGAACTCGGCGTACGGAAGGTGTTGCCCTACCAGAACGGCAGCAACGTCATCGACCGCTACGAGTTCGGTCAGCGCCTGCTCGAACAGACTGCCGACCGGGGCGTCGAACAACACTACGACACGGTGGTCAACGAGGTGATTCAGGACGATCGCGTCACCGGAGTCAAGGCGATCCGCAACGGCGAGCCGGTCACCTACGAGTGTGACGTGTTGATCGACACCGCGGGTGCACAGTCGGTTCTCCAGGACATGATCGACTTCGAGGCGCTCGACACGCCCGCCGAGCCGACGTTCGAGCTCCCCCACTACACCCACTTCGGGTCGGCCTACCGCGAGATCATCGAGACCGAGGAGCCGGTCGAGTACCACAACGCCATCGTCGGCAAACCGCTCGAGGAGATGGGCTACATCTGGTACTTCCCGCGCACGCCGACGCAGATCAACGTCGGCCTGGGGTTCCAGATGAACAAGGAGCCGATCCCGCTCGCGGATCGCCTGCGCCGCGACGTCGAGAACCGGCCCGAGTTCCAGGGGGCGAGGGTCGCCGAGCGGTTCGATCGGACGAACAAGCTCGGCGCGGCGATCGCCCTCCGGCGACCGCTGGACTCGATGGTCGCCCCCGGCTACCTGACCGCCGGCGGTGCAGCGGGAACCACCCACCCGATCACGGGTAAGGGGATCCGCGGGGCAGCCTACTCCGGCTACTCCGCCGGGCGTGCGGCGGCCGAGGCCATCGAGGACGGGGACGTCTCCGAGGCCGGACTCTGGGAGCACAACCGCTGGCTGTACCGCGAGCACGGCGAGGCCGCGAAGCTCGCCTCGTGGGACGCGTACAACGTCGCCGCGAGCTCCATCGACGTGAACGTTCTCCGGGCCGTCACTGCGTTACTCCCCGAGAAGGAGCTTCGGGAGATCGTGGGCACGTCGACGGAGGTGGACGGACTCAAGAGTAAGCTGCTGGTGGGTGCCGGCGTCCTCAGGAACTTCGCAACGGAGTCTCGCAAGGGGACCTTCGACACGCTCGGCGTGGACAGGAGCGAACTGTACGAGGCCGTCCTCGGCCTCAAGCGGACGCGCGACTACGTCTCCGAGTACGAACGACGGTACGAGGCCTACCCGGCGGAGCGTTCGTCGTTCGAACGCTGGCGCTCCGAGCGCGACCGCATCGACCGGGAGTTCTACGACGCTCTCGAGCTCTCTCCCGGCGAACACAAGTACTGAGACCGTCACCTCGATGGGCGCGTGACCGACGGGGTCGCCACCAACTGGTGCCCGACGGCCCGATACGTCCGGTGTCCGACCGTTCGACGCGTCGGTCGTTCCGAGCCCTCGAGCGTTTCAGAACGACGGTAACACCTCGTCCTCGTAGAGCTCGATCGCGGGCTCCTGGTCGGGGCCGACCTGGTGGTAGTGGACGTGATCGTAGCCGGCGTCGACCGCCTGCTCGATGCTGTCGATGTGATCCTGTGGGTCCGGACTGGTCGTCGTCCCCGACTCGGCGATGTCCTCCTTCTCGACCATCTGGGCGGCCTGCTCGAAGTGAGCCGGCATCGGTAGTTCCTGGCCGAGTTCGCCCGGAACCGAGCCGTTCGGCCAGTACTCGTAGACCGTCTCGACGGCCTCCTGCTCACTGTCGGCGTAGCAGCCGTGCAGCTGGGTGTACTTTGGCCCGTCGCCGCCGGCGTCCTCGTAGGCCTCGACTGGCTTTTCCTTCGGCCCCGAACACCAGAGCCCGTCGGTGTTGTCGGCAACCCACTGAGCTGTCTGGGGCCCGAACGCGCTCCCGATCGTCGTCGGCTGGTCGTCGGGGCAGGTGTACAGCCGGGCGTTCTCGACCGTGTAGTGTTCCCCGTGGTGGCTCGTCGTCTCGCCGGTCCAGAGCTGCTCCATCACGTCCATCGCCTCGTCGAGCTTCTCGAGGCGGACGTCGTGTTCGGGCCAGCGCTCGCCCGTGACGTGTTCGTTCAGGTTCTCGCCCGTACCGACCCCGAAGGTGAAGCGGTCGCCGAACATCTCGTCGACGGTCGCGACCGCGTGGGCGACGTTGAGCGGGTGGATCCGGGTCGTCGGACAGGTGACGCCGACGCCGACCTCGATGTCGTCCGTCGCGGTCGTGATCCCGCCCAGTGTCGACCAGACGAACGGGGACTCCCCCTGGGCCGGAACCCACGGGTGAAAGTGATCCGAAATCGAGAGGAAGTCGAAGCCGGCCGCTTCCGCCCGCTGTGCGATGGAAACGAGTTCGTTCGGCTCGTGTTCCTCGCTCGAGAGCGTGTATCCGAGTTGTACCATCGACTCGGGATAGTACGAACGCGCGTCTAACGGTTGGCCCTGCGAAAGCAAGAAGCGAGCCTTACTCGAGCCGGTAGACGACCGCCTCGTAGGGCCGTAACTCGGCGTCGATCGGATCCGCGGGGGACTCGCCGTAGTTCCCGATCAGAACCTCGAACCCGGCGGCATCGAGGGTCGCCGGCTCGAACGTCGCGGGCTCGGCCGACCAGTTGAGGACGACCAGTACCTGCTCGTCCTCGAGCGTCCGGGTGTAGGCGAACAGCTGCTCGTCGTCGGGGCACAGGAGCTCGTACTCGCCGTAGACGAGTACGTCTTCGGCGTCCCGTAGCTCGATCAGTCGTCGGTAGTAGTGCCAGATCGAGTCCTCGTTGGCGAGTGCGGCCTCGACGTTGATCCTCGAGCGGTTCTCGTTTACCTTGAGCCAGGGCTCGCCGTCGGTGAAGCCGGCTCCCGGAGAGCCGTCCCACTGCATCGGCGTCCGCGCGTGGTCCCGGCTCCGGTAGTTGACGAACTCCCGGACCTCCTCGTAGGAGTCGATGGCGCCTGCCTCGAGCAGGTCGTCGATCGTCCCCAGCGTCTGGGGGTCGTCGATCTCCTCGCGGCTGCGGAAGTCGGCGTTGGTCATCCCGATCTCGTCGCCCTGGTAGACGTACGGTGTCCCCCGCATCGTCAGCAGGAAGGTCGCGATCAGCGTCGCGCTCTCCTCGCGGTAGCGCTCGTCGCCGAACCGCGAGACGAGCCGCGGGACATCGTGGTTGCTCAGAAACAGCGCGTCCCAGTCGAGGCGGCGCTGTTTGCGGGTAACGATCTCCTTGAACTCCGTCAGCTTCCACTCCCCGGGTTCGGCCCGGCCCCAGGGCCCGTTCTCGTCCGCGTCGACGTTCATGTGGTCGAACTGGAACACCATGTCGAGCCCGTCGCCGTCCTCGCCGAGGGAGGCGGCGGTCTCCTCGACGGAGGCCATCCCCATCTCGCCGACGATCATCACGTCGTAGTTCGAGAGCGTGTCGTCGTACAGCTCCCGCAGGTACTCGTGGAGGCGCGGCCCGTGACTGTAGTGTTCCGAGCCGACGAGGGCGTCGTCGGGATCGCCGTCGGGCAGCCCCTCGGCCTTCGAGAGCAGGTCGATGGCGTCCATGCGAAAGCCGTCGATCCCCTTCTCGAGCCACCACTCGATCTCACGCTTGACGTCCTCGCGAACCGCCGGATTCCGCCAGTTCAGGTCTGGCTGATGCTCGTCGAAGATGTGGAGATACCACTGGCCGCGCCCCTCGTCGTAGCTCCAGGCGGGTCCGCCGAAGATCGAGTCCCAGTTGTTCGGCGCGACCTCGCCCGCGGGACCGTCGGTCGTCTCGTAGTCGGCCTCCGCGGCCGGGCGCCCCTCGTGCCAGTGGTAGTACTCTTCGTACTTCCCCTCGCGTCGTCGGGAGCGCCGGAACCACTCGTGCTCGCTCGAGGTGTGGTTGACGACCAGGTCCATGATCAGGCGCATGTCTCGGGCGTGTAGCTCCTCGAGCAGTACTTCCCAGTCGGCCATCGTTCCGAACGCCTCGGCGATCGACCGGTAGTCCCGGATGTCGTAGCCGTTGTCGTGGTTCGGCGAGTCGTAGACCGGACAGAGCCAGATCACGTCGACGCCGAGCCGATCGAGGTAGTCGACTTTCTCGACGATTCCGGGGATGTCGCCGACGCCGTCGCCGTCGCTGTCGTTGAAACTTCGCGGGTAGATCTGATAGACGACCGCTTCCTTCCACCACGCCCTATCGGCTTGCTCGAGGGAGCCACTCCGACTCATCGACTGTCACGAGCGTCGAGCGCTCCTACAGTGTTTCGACACCGACTCGAGCTCGTGGCGGAACGGTTTCGACGGTCCCCAGTCCCTGTTCGACCCTCGAGCGGACGGCTCGAGGCCGATAATCGAAAACGCAAACGTAAACGTAAACGTAGGCCGGCCGGCGTCGGACCCAGTCACGAGAAGCGGCGGGACGAAACGCGCCCGGAACGGACCTGCGACGTAGCGGTCGTCGAACGGAGTCGAGGGAGGATTCACCCCTTCGTGCCACCGAAGGAGAACCCGTCCTCGATGTAGCGTTGGGCGAACAGATAGATGAAGACGACCGGCGACGCGTAGACGAGTGCGAACGCCGAGAACTGCCCCCACGGCACGTTGTGCTCGTCGATGAGGGAAAACAGCCCGACCGGAAGCGTGTAGTGTTCCGGTGAGAGGATCAGCTGGGCGATGATGAACTCCATCCAGCCCACGAGGAAGATGAAGATGAAGATCGTGGCGATGCCGGGCTTTGCCAGCGGTAACACGACCTCCCAGGCGACCCGGAACGGCGACGCACCGTCCATGATTGCCGCCTCCTCCAGTGAGGTAGGGATCGAGTCCATGTACGTCTTGAGCAGCCACGTGTTGAACGGCACGGCCATCGCCGCGTAATAAAACGAGAGCACGAGGCGATTGTTCGTCACCCCCATACTCGAGAAGATCGTGTACAGGGCGATCACCGAAGCGATCCCCAGCCCGGCGCCGACCTGAGTGAACAGGATGTAGCCGTACAGGAGCTTCATCCGACCCGCGAACTCCCGCCGCGAAAACGCGTACGCGGCCGGAACGATCATCAGCATCGCGAACACGACCGTCCAGAAGCTGATGAACATACTGTTCCGGAAGTACCGGGGAAAGTCCGACGTCGAATCGACGTAGTTGCTCGCGTCCAGGAAGACGATCCGTGGCCACGAGATGTAGAACTCAACGTCGGTAAACGGGATGGTGATTCCGATGATCGCGCCGGGGATGGCGATATCGCCGATCACCCAGACGAACGCCGCGGGGTCGAACTGGCTCGGGATGAGCCCGGCGCTGTCGGTCGAGTACAGGGTCGCACCTTCTCCCTGCAGCGCGATGATGAAGATCCAGTAGACCGGGATCAACAGCACGAACACGAACACGATCGTCGCCAGCGTGGCGAGGACAGTTTTCGCGACGTCCAGCGGATCGATCGTCCCCCGCCGCATTCCGTCGATGGTGTAGGCGACGTCCTCGCGCCACTCTGCGGGCTTCTCGACGACGGTTCGGAGGTCGTTACGGATCTTGTTCGCAACCCATTCGCGCACCGTCATGGACCGTCCACCCCCTCGGCGAGACGGCCTTTCCAGACTGCAACTATCATGAACGCTCCGATGAAGACGACTGCTGACATCATGATCGCCGCACCGGCACCGTAGGCGTTGAAATTAAACGCCTCCTGGTAGCCGTGAAGGACGATGAGTTCGTTCGCACGGTTCGGTCCGCCCCGGTTGAACACGTACGGGATGAGAAACTGGGTAAACGAGGCTGCGGCCGTGAGGATCGCTGCGAACATTACCGGCCGCTTGATCGACGGTACGGTCACGTGCCAGAACCGGTGGAAGTAGCCCGCTCCATCGACCTTCGCCGCGTCCATGAGTTCATCCGAAACCGCTTGGAGGGCACTCACGGTGATAATCACCATGAATGGATACGCTAACCACATCTCTGTCAGGAGGTAGCTCGCGAAGGCCATCCAGCGGTCGTTGAGCCAGGCCTGCTCGCTGAATCCGAGGAAGATGGCGACCTGATTGGCCAGCCCGAACTGCGCGGAGCTGAAGATACCACTCCAGATCGTGATCGTGAATATCGGTGGCAGCGCCCACGGGATGATGATAATCGAGCGCATGTACCGTTTTCCCTTCACCCGGTCGCTCGTCAGGATCATCGCGATACCGACGCCGAACAGCACCTTCAGAGTCACGCTACAGACCACGAACAGCCAGGTGACACCCAGCGAGTTCCAGAACGTCGGATCGGAGAACACCGCGGCGTAGTTCTCGAGACCGACGAACGACTCCTCGCCTCGAAGCCCGAAAAAGCCGATCAGACCGCCCGGTCCATCCTGAAAGACGGTTGCCGGCTCCGCGTCCGTAAACGAGAGGTAGATCGTGTACGCGAGCGGAAAGAACATAAACAGGGAGAACGCTATCAGCCCCGGAAGAACGAGCAACAACGGTCGGTGCTCCTCGAGGCGATCCCTGACGTGTTCTGGGACTGTCGCCTGATAGCGCTCGCGCGTCCGATCTCCGACTGAAGAAAGACTCATGTATCGAATTCAGTCCCAGGCGTCTTCGATCCGGCTTTCGGCGTCGGCCATCGCGTCCGCGACCGACTTGTTCCCGTTCAGCGCCTCCCACCACTCGTCCTCGAGCGGTTCCCAGACCGTCTGGAAGTCCGGATCGGTCGGCATCGGCTCGCCCTGATCGACCGCCGCTGCGAAGCCCTGGAGGTCGTCGGTGAGTTCGTCCTCCTGTTCCCCGTCGTCGGCGAACGCGTTGTGGACCGGGATGAAGCCGTGTTCGTCGGCCATCTGTGCGATGGCTGCGGTGTTGGTCGTGTACCACTCGGCGAACGCACGAGCGACCTCCGCACGCTCGTCGTCCTCGTCCATGGCGGCCGCGAAGTAGATGAGCTGCACGCCGGTAAACGGGCTCGGCGTGTGGCCCTCGACTTCGGGCCACGGCGCGACGCCCCACTCGAATTCGTCTTCGTCGAGCTGTCCGAGCTGCCAGGGGCCGCTGAAGAGGAACGGTGCGTTCCCTTCGAGGAAGACGGCTTCCTGTGCCTCGCCGTCGGGATCGCCGGGCATGTACTCCCAGACCTCATCGAGAACGTACTCGAAGCCCTCGATCGTCTCGTCGTTCGTGAGGCCGAGTTCGCCGGCGTCGTCGTCGTAGTAGTAGCCGCCGAAGCCGTGTGGGAGCGCGCTCACGTGGTAGGCGTCCATCGGCCAGCCCAGGCCGTAAGTCCCACTGTCGGGGTCGTGGTGTTCTTCGGCGACCTCGAGCAGTTCGTCGAACGTCTCGGGCGGTTCGTCGACGTACTCCGTATTGTACAGCAGCCCGACCGTCTCCGCGGCGTGGGGGAGGCCGTGGAGTTCATCGTTGAACATCCCGGATTCGGCGTTCTCGCCGAAGTATTCCTCGAGGTCGAAGCTGACGGCGTCGGATTGGTCGCTCAAAAACCCGTTCTGGTGGTAGTCGCCGATCCAGTCGTGGGCCCAGACGAATAGTTCTGGACCGTCGCCGGCCGGAATCGCGGCCATCGTCTGCTCTTCGAGATCCGAGATGTGATCGGGCGCGACGTCGGCGTCGAACTGGTCGTTGAACGACTCGAGGTTCGACTCGAAGTCGTCCTGTTCGCCGCCGGAGAGCGAGTGCCAGAGCGACGCTTCGCCGGAGACGTCGTCCGGCTCGACCGTCTCCCAGTCCTCGTGCTCCTCGTAGTCCCCGGCGTCGTCGCCGCCGTTACCGTCGTCGTCGTCGGACTCGGGCGCTTCGGTGCTGATACATCCCGCAAGGACACCGGTAGCGGAAGCGCCCGCGAGATACTTTATCGTTGTTCTCCGATCCATGGTCATGGTCGATACATGATGAATTATAACTTCATATATTTAGTAGTTGTGGGTGTCGCTGTCATCTCACGAGAGTAGACTGGGGAGTAGAAGCTCCTAATCGGGCAGTTCACGAATCTCGGTGTGTGTCTGGTGGGCTCGAGAAGCGATGAAATAGTGCATCAAATATTAGGAGATGGGGAAAAGAATTATGTACGATATCACCAGACAGTACACAAATGGCGCGTTTGCACGTGGAGGATCTCCGGAAGGAGTTCGATAGAGGGTCGATCGTGGCCGTCGACGACCTCGACCTCGAGGTCGAAGACGGCGAGTTCGTCACCGTCGTCGGTCCCTCCGGCTGTGGAAAGACGACAACGCTGCGGATGATCGCGGGACTCGAGGAGCCGACCTCCGGCTCGATCACCCTCGGAGGCGAGGACGTGACGGATCAGAGTGCGCGGACGCGTGATATTGCGATGGTATTCCAGAACTACGCGCTGTACCCACACAAGACGGTGTTCAAGAACATGGAGTTCGGACTCCGGATGAGCACCGACCTCTCGAAGGCCGAACGCCGGGAGAAAGTCGAGTGGGCGGCTCGAATGATGGACATCGAGGAGTTACTGGACGACAAACCCGACGAGCTCTCGGGTGGCCAACAACAGCGGGTCGCGCTCGGTCGGGCGATCGTTCGCGAGCCCAAACTCTTCCTGTTCGACGAACCGCTCTCGAACCTCGACGCCAAACTACGAACGACGATGCGTGCGGAGATCCAGCGTCTGCAGGACGAACTCGGCATTACGTCGGTCTACGTCACGCACGACCAGGAGGAAGCGATGACGATGGGGGACAAGATCGTCATCCTCAACGACGGCGAACTCCAGCAGGTCGGCCCGCCGAAGGACGTCTACGACGAACCGGCAAACCGGTTCGTCGGCGGCTTCATCGGCTCGCCGTCGATGAACTTCGTCGACGTTGTCGCCCGGCAATCGGGCGACCGGATCGTTCTGGATGGCGGCGAGGCGTTCCAGTACTCGCTTTCGTCCGCTTACTCACAGGAGGTAGAAGTCGAGGACGGCGAGGAGGCTGTTCTCGGCATCCGTCCGGAGGACGTCCATCCGGCGGAGGGTCCGAACGGAATCCGAACGACCGTCGACGTTGTCGAGCCGATCGGCAGCGACAACTACCTCTACCTCGACATCGGCGAGCAGTTCATGGCGCGAGTTAGCGCCGATTTCGAACCGGCGGTCGGCGACGTCGTCGACGTTACGTTCGACGAATCGAAGATTCGGCTCTTCGACGACTCGACTGGCGAATCGCTGCTACACTCGAGCAAGGCGGTGCCGACGCCCGAGCCCTGAGCAGCTACCGTTCGGCTTCGTCGGCACGCCGCGACTGGGCCCGTACTCGCCGGCGACAGCCGACCTCGACTTCGATAGATGTTGTAATAGTAGTTCACCGCTAACAGTGAAGTGGATAGGGGGTGTCTGGCATCGCATGCACCATCCAGGGCCGCCGCGGTTCTGCGCTGTCGGCGAAACCGTCGAACTCGCACCGCGGGCACCGGATCCCGATGTCGATTACGAATGGACTCTCGTGGAGCGGCCGGTCGAGAGCGGACTTTCGGCTCCCGAAACCCCCGTCGGCGAGATCGAGCCGGACGTCCCCGGCATCTACCGGTTCGAACTCGGATCCCCCGCCGGCACGCACGAACAACGCGTTCGCGTCTTCCCCGACATCCGTCGGAAGACGAGTTTCGACCTCGATCGAACGGAGCTCCCCGAACACGACCCCGAAGAGGTCTCGATCATGGGGCCGTTCAACGAACACCGGTTCGCGCGGGAGTGGCCGACGCTCGAGGACGGTATCTATCGCTACGAGATCGAGGTCCAGCCGGGAACGCACCGCTACGGCTACGTTCCAGGCGAGGACTTCGAGAACGCCGTCTGGACGAACGTCGAGATCCCCGGGCCGGGCCGACCGCGAGTTCGTCTCGAGGGGAAGATCGACGAAAGCGGCGAGACGGTTACCGTCACGGCCGAGGCGGCACCAGGCACGGGCAGCGAGTATGCCGCGGCGGACCTCGAGGTCGAGTTCTACGCCGACGACCGGGATCCGCTCTCGGACGACGACCTCGCGGTCGACGGCCGCGAGCTCCGGGTCGATCTCACGGATCTCGAGGAGGCTGCTCGCGTTCACGCCGTCGCCGTCGGCGAGCGCCACAGCGTCGCCGACCGCGTCGTCGTCCACCCCGACGGGCGGGTCGACCGACCGAACGACCCGCCGGAGTGGGCCGAAGACGCGGTCGTCTACGAGATCTTCGTCCGCTCGTTCACCGATCCCGCGAGTTTCCGGGCGCTCGAACGGCGGGTTCCCTACCTCGAGTCGCTGGGTATCGACTGTCTCTGGCTGACGCCGGTCCTCGAGAGCCCGACCGAGCACGGCTACCACACGACCGACTACTTCGATACCGCTTCGGACCTCGGCACCCGCGAGGAGTTCGAGTCGTTCGTCGATCGCTGTCACGAGGCGGGGATCAGGGTCGTATTCGACCTCGTCATCAACCACACCGCCCGCGAGCACGCGGCCTTCGACATGAGCGCGGCCCGGGTTCCCGAGTACGACGACTGGTACGTCTGGGAGCCCCTCGAGCGCGTCGGGATCGACGCGGCGGACCTCGAGGGTGGGCGGGACGCCGACTCGCCGCCGTCGCGACGCACCGAGGACGGCCGCACGGAGGTAGCCGACTACTACTTCAACTGGCACGGCATCCCGAACGTCAACTACGACTCGCTCGCGGTGCGGTCGTTCTTCCGCTCGGTCGTCGAGGAGTGGGTCGACGTCGTCGACGGTTTCCGCTGTGACGTCGCCTGGGGCGTTCCGCATGGCTACTGGAAGGAGCTCGCGGCCCTCGCCCGCGATCGGGACGCCGAGTTCCTGTTGCTCGACGAGACCATTCCCAGAGAGCCCGAGTACGCCGAGGGTGAGTTCAACGTCCACTACGATACGACCCTGTACTACGCGCTCCGGGAGATCGGTAACGGCCAGCGGGCCGCTGACGAGCTGCTCGAGGCGGCGACGGCCCCCGAGCGGGAAGGGTTTCCCGACTGGTCGCTGCACATGCGCTACGTCGAGAACCACGACGAAACGCGGTACCTGACCGACTGTGGCGAGGCCGCACAGCGTGCGGCCGTCGCGGCCGTACTCACGCTTCCGGGAATGCCGATGATCTACTACGGCCAGGAGCGGGGTGCGACCGAGTATCGCCAGGCCATGCCCTGGGAGGGTGACAGTCGAACGACGACGTTCCACCGACAGCTCGTCGCGGCCCGTCGCAACTCCGAGGCGCTCTCCCGGGGCGCTCTCGTGGACCTCAGGTACGAATCCGACTCCGAGCGCGTCGTCGCGTTCGCCCGCGAGGCTGACACCGAGCGCGTCGTCGTCGCCCTGAACTTCGGGAGCGATCCCGTCGAGGTGAGCCTCGACTCCCCTATCGAACCCGTCGACCTCGTCACCGATACCGAGATCGCCGTCGAGGACGGAACCACGAGCCCGACCCTCGAGGTCGAGGACGTCGTCGTCGCTCGCCTCGAGTAACGCGCCCCATCGATCCGAAAGCGGGGAATCGAACCCCTTACGCCGGCCGCGCCGATAGCGACCCGTATGGATACCGCGGTCGTCGCCGAGGGACTCGAGAAGCGATACGACGGGACCGTCGCCCTCGCGGGCGTGACGCTGTCGGTCGAGCGCGGCGAGGTGTTCGCGCTCATCGGCCCCAACGGCGCGGGCAAGACGACGCTCGTCCGGGCGCTTACCGGGACGACCGAGCCCGACTCGGGCAGCGCGCGCGTCCTCGGGGCGGCGCCGTCGGCCGTCGACCGCGACCGCCTGGGCGTACTCCCGCAGTCGTTTTCGCCCCCGGATCGACTCACCGCCCGCGAGCTGGTGGCCTACTACGCGGGGCTGTACGACGACCACCGCGACCCCGAGGCCGTGCTGGCCGACGTCGGCCTCGCCGACGCCGACGACACCTGGTACGAGAACCTCTCGGGGGGCCAGCAGCGACGGGTCTGCGTCGGCACCGCGCTGGTCAACGACCCCGACGTGCTCTTTCTGGACGAGCCGACCACGGGCATCGACCCTGCGGGCCGACGGACTGTCTGGCGGCTGATCGAGGACCTCGCCGACTCGGGAACCACGGTCTTCCTGACGACTCACGACATGGCCGAGGCCGAGCGCCTCGCCGACCGTGTCGGCCTGCTCGCCGACGGTGAACTCGTGGCCCGAGGGACGCCCGCGGCGCTGATCGCCGACCACGCCGGCTCGAGCCGGCTGATCGTCGAGACGCCGGCCGATGCAGCGGCGTTCGGCGACCTCCCGTTCGCGACCGCTGCGCGAGGAAAGGAGGTCGTCGTCCGCGAGGTCTCACCCGCCGAGATCGGTCGCGTCGTCGACTACCTCGAGCAGCGAGGGATCGACTACTCCGGGCTCTCCTGGGCCGAGCCCGATCTGGAGGACGTCTACCTCGAGCTGGCCGACGAAACCGAACTCGAGCGAACCGACGGCACGACCCTCGCTCGCGCGGGTGAGACCGCGTGAGCCGGCTCGGTCGCGTTCGGGCCGAGACCGGTGCCGGCTGGCGGGCGTTCGTCCGTCGCCGGACCGCGGTCTTCTTTACGTTCTTCTTTCCGGTGATCCTGATCGTCATCTTCGGCGCGCTGGTCCGGACCGATCCCGGCGGCGGCGGGCTCTTCGCGGAGCCGCCGGCGTACTACGTTCCGGGCTACCTGGCGGTCGTCGTCCTCTTTACCCCGCTGTCGCGGCTGGGCAGCGAGGTCGCGCGCCACCGCGAGGGGAGTCGCTTCGAGAAGCTCGCGACGACCCCTCAGACACGGGCGGAGTGGCTGCTCGCCCAGACGGCCGTCAACGCCGTCATCATCGGGCTGGCGAGCCTGCTGATCCTCGCACTCGTAGTCGTGCTCACGGGCGCCGAGATCGTCCTCTCGCCCCTGTTGGTACCGTACGTCCTCGTCGGCGTCGTCTGCTTTTGCGGCGTCGGCGCGATGCTGGGCAGCTACACCGACTCCCAGGACGGCGCCGTCGCCGCCAGCAACGCGATCGGGCTGCCGTTGCTCTTTCTCTCGGAGACGTTCGTCTCGCTCGAGCAACTGCCCGGCTGGTTCGAACCGTTCGTAAACCTCTCGCCGCTGACGTACTTCGCCCGCGGAGTGCGGGCGGCGACCGATCCGAACGCTGCGACATCCGCGATCGCGGGGGTCGATCCCGCGCTGGCGAACCTGGGGATCCTCGCCGTCCTCGCGGTGATCTTCTTCGCGCTCGGCGCCCGGTCGATCCCGACGACCGACTGACTCCACCCCGAACGTTTTGTGGATTCCCGCCGTTTACGGCCCATGAGTAGCGCAGATCCGCAGGGATTGCAGGCGTTTCCAGACGAGCTTTCCTCCCGGGAGGCGTGGCTCGAGCCGTTCGACTGGTATCAGGAGATGCGCGAGAACGCCCCGGTTCGGTACGACCCGTCTCGGGGATGCTGGGACGTCTTCCGGTACGCGGACGTCAAACGGATCCTCGACGACGACGAGACGTTCTCGGTCGATCCGCGACTGGCCGACGACTTCCGGGAACCGGACCGGCCCGAGGAGGGGCTGCTCTTCGAGACGATGCTCTTCCAGGACCCACCCCGACACGACGAGCTCCGCGGCGTCGTCGAGGACGCGTTCGAGCCGCGAGCGATCCGGGCGCTCGAGCCGGAGATCCGCGAACTGGCGACCGACCTCCTCTCGGACGCGCTGGACGACGATCGGGGCGAGCTGGACGTCGTCGACGACTTCGCGTACCCGCTTCCCGTGGTCGTCATCGCCGAGCTGCTCGGCGTTCCCGCCGAGGATCGCGATCGGTTCAAGCGGTGGTCGGACACGCTCGTCGAGTCCTCGGGCGCGGACGACGAGACCGAGGCGTTCCTCGAGCGCCAGCAGCAGGCCCAGATGGAGATGGCGAGCTACTTCTTCGAGATGATTGCGGACCGACGCGAGTCCCCGCAGGACGACCTCATGAGCCAGATCGTCACGCGAGAGCTCGAGGACGGGTCGCGGCTTTCGGAGGAGGAGGTGCTCGGAACCTGTATCCTGTTGCTCATCGCCGGCAACATCACGACGACGAACCTCGTTACGAACGCCGTCCGCTGTTTCGACGCCCACGACCTGTTCGAGGATCTCCGCGCGGAGCCCGACGCGATCGGGCGGGCGATCGAGGAGGTGTTGCGCTACCGATCCCCGGTCCAGGCGATGTCCCGAGTCGCGACTGAGGACGTGACGCTCCAGGATGCCGAGATCGAATCGGGTGACCGTATCATCGTCTGGCTCGGCTCCGCGAACCGGGACGAACGGCAGTTCGAGGACGCCGACGCGTTCGTTCCCGACAGATCGCCCAACCAACACCTCGGGTTCGGCCACGGAACCCACTACTGTCTCGGCGCCCCGCTGGCCCGACTCGAGGCGTCGGTCGCCCTCGAGGAACTGCTCTCGCGAACGGCGACGGTCGAGACGGTCGACGCCGACCTGCAGCCGGTTCGCAGTTCGCTGATCTACGGCGTCGAGTCGCTGCCGATCCGGTACGAGCGACCGTCCGGAAACTGAAACTGATCTTTCCGCCCTTTGTGGCGGTTCTTACATCCGACCGGAGAAGTCCCAGCCGTAGACGACCGCGGGCTCGATCGTGATCGTCACCTCCTCGCGGTCCTCGTCCAGCAACGTCCGGGCGAGCTCCGACTCCGTTCCGTCGAGGTACCGCTCGAGCAGGTCTCGGAGCACTTTTTTGTCGGGATCGGGCTCGAGCGACGCCTCGCCGCGGCCGCGGACCCCGGCGTAGGGCGGCTGGTTCGTCGAGACCTCGAACGATACCTCGGGGGTCTCCCGGAGGTAGGCGACGACGTCCGCGTCGGCTGCCGTCGCGCACTCGAGTCGCCAGCCGTCGTCTTCCTCCCGATGTCGATACCACAGCGACACCATCCAGGGGTGACCTGCGGGAGTCCGACAGCCGAGTCGGATCGGGATCGTTTGCGCCTCGAGAAACGCCGCGATGTCCTCGCGCGAGCGAGAGCCTCGAACCTTCATACCGAACGGACGCGGTCCTCCCATACCAATCCCGGGGGCCGGAACTCTCGGACCTGGCTCATCGTGTCTCCTCGATCAGCGCCTGCACGTCGACCCGACGCTCTCGATCGTCGGCCCGGTAGGCCGCCTCCGTCAGAGCGGTCACCCGGAGTCCGTCCGCTCCCGGGACGGCCGGGTCGGCGGTTCCCACGATCGACTCGAGGAAGTTCTCGAGTTTCGCGGTCGTCAGCGTCGTGAAATCCGTTCGGGCATCGATCGTGCTCTCGTAGACCGTCGCGCCGCGTTCGGCGAGGCGGATCCGCTCGCCGTCGAAGGTGACCCGGCCGTCCGTCCCCCAGATCGTGTACCCCTCCGCCGGCGTGAGTTCGACGCCGTCTCCGCTGATCGTGACGCCTGCGAGGATCGATCGGCCGTCGCGTTCGAATTCGACCGATAGCGCGCTGTTGACGTCGATATCGGCTTTCGCGTACGCCACGTCCGCGGAGACACGAGTCGGCACTCCCCCGACGATCCAGCAGAGTACGTCGAGCAGATGTGAGCCCGTATCGTACAGCTGTCCGCCGCCCGAGAGCGTCGGATCGACGCGCCAGGTCCCCTCGTGAAGCTCGAACCAGTTCTGGCCGAGGAACGCGTTCGCGGCGTGGACCTCGCCGACCCGACCGTCGTCGACGAGCCGCTTGACCTCGACGAACCCCGGATGGAAGCGTCGCTGGTACCCCACCTGCACGACGAGCCCCTGATCGTCGGCCAGCTCGAGTAGTTCGACCGCGTCGCCGACGTCGGTCACCATCGGTTTCTCGAGGTAGACGTGGGCGCCGGCCTCGAGACACGCTCGAGCCTGTTCGAAGTGAAGAGTGTGAGGGGTGACGATCAGCACGATATCGATCCCGTCCCCGTGGGCGGCGAGCATCGCGTCGTGGTCGGCGTAGGCCGGCGCGCCGAACTCGCGTTCGAAAACCTCCTGTGCGTCGCTAGAGACGTCGGCCCCCGCGACCAGTTCGACACCGTCGAGCCCGACCAGCACCTCGAGCTCGAGCTGCCCGAGCCCCCCGAGTCCGATCGCCGCTGCGCGGAACTGCATACAGCTACCGCACTCTCCACGACGAAAAGAACTTGCTAACACACAACACGAACGGACTCTCGGACCGTCTCGGTAGTCTTTGTTGTCGACCGGTCGGGAGCGAGGTTCACCGGAAGCTACTCTCCCTCCGGACGCGTTTCGATGGCTATGCCAACCTGTCCCGGTTGTAAGAGTCAGCTCACTCACGAGGAGTGTCTCGCGCACCTGCGATACTGCAAGTGGGTCTGGAGCAGCGCTCCCGAGCGGGAGTCGCGGTGGGGGGAGCAACTTCTCCGGGAACTCCGCGACCGGGAACGATAACCCGCGGCTGACGACGAGGAACGGTCCCGGTCAGAGGAGCGGGACGAGCATCGCGAACTCGTAGCCGTAGACGTGGTTGAGCATGAGGTAGGTGACGATTCCGAGCACGAGACTCAGGATCCACGTGCCGGCGGCGATGCGGCCCACGCGAGCGTGGATGGTCTCCCGAAGCTCGGACGGAGAGTGGGTGAGACCCAGGATCAGCGCGTACAGCACGACCGGGACCGCGACGATCGAGAGCACGATGTGGATCGCGAGCATCGCGAGGTAGAGCTCGTACTCCGGGGAGGGGCCGACGAACTCCTTCGTCCCGCCACCGCCGACCCGGATCAGGTAGACGACCAGAAACAGGAGGATCGTCGCGAACGCGCCCGTCATCGCCGCGCGGTGTTTGTCGACGTCACCGGCTCGGATCCAGTACCAGCCCGCGACGAGCAACACGGTCGTCACGGCGTTGATCACCGCGATCGCGTGGGTGAATAGATTGACCTGCGCGTTCGTCAGATCCGGATAGATCGGAACGTCGGCGACGAACGTTCCGATGACGAGCGTGTAGCCGACGATCGTCAACAGGATCGTTGCGCCGATCGGCCGCTCTCGGAGTCGTTCTCTCGCGTCGGCAGTTGCCATCGGTCGAGGTTAGGAGGGATCGCCTATCTGTCTTGCCGTTTCGGAACCCGCGACCCGTTCACTCGAGGGAGACGTTCCCGCGGTGATCGACGGTGACGTCGTACCCGCAGTAGGAAAACGAGACGGAACCGGTACGCGGCCGCCCGTCCCGAAGCGGGGCGAACAACTCGTCGAGAGCGGTCGGATCGACGACGGAGTGCAAGGGGTCGTACGCCGGCGTCGTGAGCCGGTCGTACCTGACCCCTTCCGCGTCGGCGACGGCCTCGACGACCGCCAGGCTCGGCGGTTTCGGTCCCGTCTCGTCGGTCCCGTCGTAACTGCGACTCACAGTGGAGCTACCGGCCGAGAGCCGATAACGGTGTCCCTCGTCGCGACCGATCGAGCCGAACGCTCACGAGAGCTCGAGCACGATTCCGCCGTCGTCGACCGAGATCGTGACGTCGTCGACGCGCTGATCGTACTCGCTGGCGTGGCGCCCGGACTGGCGGATCCGTAACTTCTCCTCGAGCAGGTCAGCCTCCTCGAGGAGCTCGAGCTTTCGGTAGGTCGTCGAGAGCGGGACGTCACACCGCTCGGAGAGCTCCGCCGCCGAGAGATAGGGCTCGCTGTCGCCAAGCTCCTCGAGAATAGTGCGACAGTCGGCGTCGTTGAGCGCGGTGAGAATCGTTTTGATGTCGTCCTCGTCGGACACGATTCGCGGTTCGTCGGTAAGTTGCTCGCGGCCGTACGTCCGTGGGGCTCCGGTCAGCGATTGGCTCATACTCCACCCTGGGCGCCGGAGGGCCACCAGTGTTGACCACCGATATCGGGGTTCCTTTATAAACTCGTGTTATATATAGACACGCACGACCCACCGTCGCCGTTCGTCACGCGGTCTCCGCGACGTCGAAGGCTTCAAGCTTCACGTCGGCACCACAGACGACACAGCCGTTTTCGACGAGCGCGTCACGCATGGTGTCGGTGACGGCGATCGACCGGGTGCAGGCCGGACAGACGAACCGCGCGTTCTCGCGGATACCCATACCTGAAAATAGACTCTCCACACATAAGGTACCGATTCTCGTTCCGAGGAGCTGGGAATATCGGCGACCAGTTGCTCAGTTTAAATACGACGTAGCCCAAACCCGCACGTAGTATCATATGTCGTCGGGAATTCGTGCCACGGTGAAAATAGACACCCCCGAAGCCTGCCCGATCGCGCGGTTTTCGCGGGAGACCGGGACGACGATCGATCAAGTGTCGACGAGCGTCTCCTGTGGGTCGAAGGGATCGACGACCGAGTTCCTGGCCGACGCCGACGTCGAGTTCGACGAGACGATTTCGGGACCGGTGTTCTCCTACGGAACGACGAATCTCTACCGCTGTTCCCACGACGGCGAGGCGGAGTGTCCCTGTGAGTGTCTGGGATCGTACGACTGCCCGGTCCACCGATACCGGGCGGCCGACGGGAACGTCACGGTCGTCTTCCACGCGGCGGACTTCGATCAGCTCCAGGCGATAATGAACGAGTTCCGCGAGCGCTACCCCGCTGTCGACGTCCAGAGCCTGCTTCAGCCTCCGCTCAGGGGGACACCGGAGGAACGGATCTTCGTCAACCGCGGGAAGCTGACGGATCGCCAGTACGAGGTTCTCGAGACGGCCTACGAAATGGGCTATTTCGAGCGACCGAAGGAAGCAAACGCGACGGAGGTCGCGGAGACCCTCGGGATTACCCAGTCGACGTTTACCGAACACCTCGGCGCGGCACAGCGGAAACTCCTCGGCGACATCCTCGAGACCGGGACGTAGCGTCGCGGCCCGCTCCCTCCGGAGACAACGGAAGTAGTTTAGTGCTACGACCACTCGTGGTACGACAATGGCACTTGCCGAGGAGACCGAGATGAGCGACGGTGAGATCGACGCGTTTCTCAGCCGCCACGAGACGGGCGTCCTCGCACTGGCCGGAGCGGAGAGCGAGAGCCCGTACGCGATCCCGATTTCCTACGGATACGACGCCGACACCCGCAGCTTCTACATGCGTCTTGTCTCGACGCCCGAAAGCGAGAAGCGCCAGTTTCTCGCCTCGTCGCCGAACGCCCGACTCGTCGTCTACGAGGAAACCGACAGCGGGCGAACCTACCGGAGCGTCGTCGCCATCGGCTCGCTCGAGGAGATCGATCCGTCGGAGCTGACCGCCGCTCACATCGAACAGTACGGCGAGGCGAAACGGCCGCTGTTCGAGATCTGGGGCGATTCGAAACAGAACCTTGACATCCAGCTCTACGAGTTCGAACCGACCGAGCTGAGCGGTCGGCGGACCGAGATCGATCACGACGCTGAGTAGCCGGAACCCGGTCGAGAAACGGTCGGTGATCCGTCTCGCTGTTGCTCAACGGACTCGGCTCTGCCTACTGTCTCGCGAAGTGTTCCTGTGAGACCGACGCACCACAGACCGGACAGCCGTGTGAGAGCGTCGCCTCGCGAACCGGCGTGTTGACCTCGATCTGTTGCCCACAGTCCGGGCAGGTAAACTCGTATTTGGACATCCCTCGTGTGTTCTTGTAGAGAGTAGCTCGCAGTACGGAAGTCGTCGTCTCCACCATATCCGGGTAGGTTTAAGAGAATATCGGGATCAGCTCGTCCTTCGTCCTTTTTTCCACGCGCTGGGAACTGGCGGCTGAAGTAATCCTGGTCGATCTCGAAGTGGGGTGTATGAGTGGATTGTCAGCAACGGTCGTGCTTCGCGATCCGGAGAGCTGCCCGGTCGCCCGCGCCACGATCGCGACCGGCGAACCGGTCGAGACGGTTTCCCGGTCGTCGCCCTCGAGCCCGGAGACGCCGACGGTCGAGGAGTTCACGATCGAGGGTGAGAGGGAGTCCGAGCCCCTGGAGTCGGCCGACGTTGGGGTCGAGCTGTCGACGGTCTCCGCGAACGAACACGGCGAGGTGTACCGGTTCACGCGGGATGTCGACGGTATCTGTGCCTGTGAGGTCGTCGAGACCGAAGGGACCCCGGTCTCCTCGATCCGAGCCGAAGAGGGGGCGCTGTATCTGACCGTTCGGGCGACCGACGTCGAGGCGCTGTCGGAGATCGTCGGCGCGCTTCGCGAACGGTTCGACGGCGTCGAACTCCAGCAACTGCTCCGGACCGGCGAGCGGGAGTCGGCTGATATCGCCTTCGTCGACCGGAGCCGGCTGACCGACCGCCAGCGGGAGGTCCTCGAGACCGCCCACGAGATGGGGTACTTCGAGTACCCGAAACGAGCGAACGCGGGCGACGTCGCCGAGGCGATCGGTATCTCGCGCTCGACGTTCTCCGAGCACCTGGGAGCCGCCCAGACGAAGCTCCTCGATTCGATCCTCGAGGCCTGAGCACCCCCCGACCCGTACATTCACGAGGACAGTCCACGCACACGGTGGTATGGTACGTCGAAGCCTGCTGTTTACGCCGGGCGACCGCCCGGAGATGCTCCGGAAGGCCCCCGGTGCCGGCGCGGACACGATCGTGTTCGACCTCGAGGACGCCGTCTCTCCCGCCCGAAAGGACGAGGCCCGGGAGGCGGTTCGCGACTGTCTCGCCGATCCGGAGTTCGACCCCGGCCCCGAGGTCTGTGTCCGGGTCAACGCGGACCCGTCGGCGATCGAGCGCGACCTCGAGGCACTCGCCGGGGCCGACTCGCTTCGCCTCGACAGCGTCATGCTCCCGAAGGTGACGGCAGCCGCGGACGTCTACGAGCTGGCCGACGAACTCGAGGGGCGCGGGCTCGACTGTCCCGTGCTGGCGCTGCTCGAGAACGCGGCAGGCGTACTCGCGGCGCCCGAGATCGCGGGTGCGGACGCGACCGACGCCCTCGTCTTCGGCGCCGAGGATCTCTCGGCGGATCTCGGCGCGACCAGAACGAGGGAGGGGACGGAGGTGCTCTACGCACGCGAGCGGGTCGTTCTCGCCGCCGCCGCGCAGGACTGCGAGGCGATCGACACGCTCGTCACGGATTTCGGCGACGAAGAGCGTCTGTGCGAGGACGCCGCGTTCTCGGTGCAGCTGGGCTACGACGGGAAGCTGGCGATCCACCCCGCTCAGGTCGAGCCGATCAACGAGGCGTTCTCCCCAGATCCTGACGAGGTCGAGTGGGCCGAGCGCGTCCTCGAGGCCGAGCGGAAAGCCGAAGAGGCGAATCGAGGAGTGTTCGAGGTCGACGGCGAGATGATCGACGCGCCGCTGATCGCCCAGGCGGAACGGATCCTCGAGCGAGCCAGTGTGGCGGATTGAGCAAAAAGGTCCCTATAACACCCTAGTATATTCGCTGTTCGTCGGGTTGGAACTGATATTCGCTACGCTTATCCACCAGTCTGATAAACGCCTCCGTATGACCGGGCAGGCGAACCCATTCGAGAGTCTCCAGTCACAGATCGACGAGGCCGCCGCCTACCTCGACGTCGAGGACGACGTGCTCGAGCGGCTCAAACACCCCGAGCGCGTTCTCGAGACGAACCTCACGATCGAACGCGACGACGGCTCGCTCGAGCGATTCAAGGCCTTCCGCTCGCAGTTCAACGGCGATCGCGGCCCGTACAAGGGCGGCATCCGGTACCACCCCGAGGTCAACCGCGACGAGGTGAAGGCGCTGTCGGGCTGGATGGTCTACAAGTGTGCGACCGCCGACATCCCCTACGGCGGCGGGAAAGGCGGGATCGTTATCGACCCGAGCGAGTACTCGGAAGCCGAACTCGAGCGCGTCACTCGCGCGTTCGCGAAGGAACTGCGTCCGCTGATCGGCGAGGACCGAGACATCCCCGCTCCCGACGTGAACACGGGCCAGCGGGAGATGAACTGGATCAAGGACACCTACGAGACCCTGGAGAACACCACCGAGCCCGGGGTCGTCACGGGCAAGAACCTCGCCAGCGGCGGCAGTGAGGGCCGCGTCGAGGCGACCGGACGCTCGACGGTGATCGCCGCCCGCGAAGCGTTCGACTACCTCGGGAAGGAACTCGAGGACGCGACCGTCGCGGTCCAGGGCTACGGGAACGCCGGCTGGATCGCCGCGAAGCTGATCGACGAGATGGGCGCGACCGTCGTCGCCGCCAGTGATTCGAGCGGCGGGATCTACAACCCGGACGGGTTCGACCCGGTGGCCGCGAAAGAACACAAGAACGAGACCGGCAGCATCGTCGGCTACGAGGAAAGCGAGGAAGAACTCACCAACGAGGACGTTCTGACGATGGACGTCGACCTGCTGATCCCCGCAGCCCTCGAGAACGCGATCGACGCCGACCTCGCCGAGGAGGTCGAGGCCGACGTCATCTCGGAGGCCGCCAACGGTCCGCTGACGCCCGAGGCCGACGCGATCCTCGCCGAGGGGGACGCCTTCGTGATCCCCGATATCCTTGCCAACGCCGGCGGCGTCACCGTCTCGTACTTCGAGTGGGTCCAGAACCGCCAGCGCTTCTACTGGTCCGAGGAGAGGGTCAACGAGGAACTCGAGGATCACATCGTCGACGCCTTCGATGCCCTCGTCGAGACGATCGAGGAGAACGACCTCGAGAACCCCCGTACCGCGGCCTACGTGGTCGCGATCGAACGCGTTGCGAACGCCTTCGAGGAAGCGGGCAGCTTCCCGTAGTCTCACCTCGAGCTGTCGATCTGGTCACAGGATCGCGAGCACGTCGATATGTTTTTGCCGACCCGGACGGACCGATCGACAGAGCGTGATCCGAGAACGGCTCTCCCGGTACCGCGAGCGCGTCCGCCGGGAGCTGATCACCGCCCTCCAGGAGGAGCACACTCCCCACGAGGTTGGACTGAGCTTCGCGGTCGGGATCTTCGTGACGGCCCTGCCGACCGGGGGGCTCGGGATCGGCCTGCTCGCGGGGCTCGCGGCGTGGCGATCCTGGGTCAGCAAGCCCGCGATCATCGCCGCGATCGCCGTGCTCAACCCTCTCGTCAAGCCCGCCGTCTACGTCGGCAGCTATCAGGTCGGCGGTCTCATCTTCGGCGAGCGACCGCTTCGCTCGAGCACGACGGACGCCTCGCTGCTCGAGACCGCGGGGATCGTCGTCCGACAGCTCCTGGTCGGCAACCTCTTGATCGCCGCAGTGCTGTCGGCCTCGAGTTACGTCGTCGTCGCCCGACTGACGCGGCTCCACCGCGAACGGGCGGACGATCCCGCCGAGCAATCGTCCGCGTCGGCCGTCCTCGGGTTGTTCCGTCGCTAGCGCGACGGTTCTTTTGAGAAGCCGACCGCTCGTCGAGTGCTCGAGTGCAACCTCGGGTCGGCGACGTTGTCGACGTTTCGATCGCCGCTAAACGACGCCCAGCCCGTAGGCGAGCAGGGCGAGCCCTATCAGGACGGCGACGGCACCCGTTCCTCGAGTGACCCTGACTCGGTCGGACGCCTCGAGTTCGGCGTCGTCGAACGGCGTCATCCCCTCCCGGCGCTGGGCCTCGACGATCGAGGGGGCGTACCGGATCCCCGCGAGACCGAACGCGAGGAAGATGACTCCGAGAGCCGTCGCGAGCATCTTACAGGCCGAGTTCGCGGCCGATAACGAGGTGTTGGATCTCGCTCGTCCCCTCGCCGATCTCCATCAGCTTGGCGTCGCGGTAGAACCGCTGGGGCGCGAAATCGGTGGTGTAACCGTAGCCCCCGAGCACCTGAACGGCGTCCTCGGCGACCTCGCGGGCCGCCTCGCTGGCGTCGAGTTTCGCCAGCGCGGACTCGCGGGTGACCGGTTCGCCCTGGTCGTAGCGGTAGGCCGCCTGGTGGGTGAGCAGTCGGGCGCGCTCGGTCTTGCGGTGCATGTCGACGACCTTGTCGCGGACGGCGTCGAACTGCGAGATCGGCTGGCCGAACTGCTCGCGTTCCTGGCTGTACTCCTTGGCGTGCTCGTAGGCGCCCTGAGCGAGACCGGTCGACAGCGCCGCGATCGAGATCCGACCGCCGTCGAGCGTTTTCTTGGTCTGATCCCACCCTTCGCCCTCCTCGCCGAGCAGGCGATCTTCCGAGAGGCGGACGTCCTCGAGCTGGATCTCGCAGGTCGGGGAGGCGTTCAGTCCCATCTTGTCCCAGATCGTCGTCACCTCGAACCCGTCGTCCTCGCGGGGATCGACGATGAACGTCGAGATCCCGTCGTAGCCGGCGCCGGGGTCGGTGACGGCCTTGACCAGCACCGAGCCTGCTTCCGAGGCGTTCGTGATGAACTGCTTCGTGCCGTTTATCACCCACTCGTCGCCGTCCTTTTCGGCTACCGTGTCCATATCGGAGGCGTCCGAACCACTGCTTGGCTCCGTCAGCGCCCAGCCGCCCATGTACTCGCCCTCCGCGAGCGGGCGCAGCCAGCGTTCCTTCTGTTCGGGCGTGCCGAAGAGCTCGATCGGCTTCGAGGCCAGCGAGATGTGTGCCACATAAGAGAGCCCGACCGAGCCGGAGACCCGTCCGATCTCCTCGGCGACCAGCGAGTACATCAGGGTATCGCCGCCGAGTCCGCCGTACTCCTCGGAGATGGGGACGCCCATCATATCCAGATCGGCGAGCTGATCGAAGATCTCTTCGGGGAATCGGTGGTCGTCCTCGATCTCCTGGGCGATCGGCTCGATCTCGCCCTGGCAGAACTCCCTGACCGTCTCCTGGATCATCCGGTGTTCGTCCGGCAGGTCGAAGTCCATGTGCAATACTTGCCAGGGCCCGGAATAAACGCTCCGGAAAAATGATCAACTACGCTACCAGCCGCGGTCCCGGTCGTCGTCCTCGGAGTCGTCGCGTTCCCAACGATCGTCGCGATCGCGGTCGTCCTCCTCACCCCAGCCGGCGTCGTCCCAGTCGTCGATCTCGTCCTCGTCGTCGCCCCAGCCGTAGTCGTCCGTCCAGTCGCTTTCGGCATCGCGTCCGGATTCGCCCGGTTCGCGGTCCCGTTCCGCCCCGGTCGACCGACTCGAGTCGTCCCAGTCGGGCTCGGGGGGCTCCTCGCCGCCGTCGGCTCTGATCGCGGCCCGCTGGTCGGGGATCAGATCGAGGTCGGCGTTCGTATCGCCCAGCAACAACAGCGCGTAGTACTTGAAGTAGGAGACGACGGGCACCTGGATGAGCAGCGCGGCGAGAACGAACGCCAGGACGCCAGCTAGAACCACCACGGCGGCGAGAATCGCGCCGATATCGCCGAGCGCGAACAGGAGGACCGCGACGACGACGAACGGAATCGCGACGACGATGCCGGCGATCAGCATGAGAATGCTGACGGCGATCCCGACCGCGGCCTGGATGATCCAGACGAGGACGAGGTAGACGGCGTACTCGAGCCAGTTCGCGCGGAGCGTCGGCCAGAACTGCCGCCACGCCGAGAGCACCCCCCGCTCCTCGAGGAGCATCACCGGGGCGACGAACTCGGAGGTAAAGCGGTTGATTACGGCGTAGACGAGGTAGACGCCGACTGCGAACAGCCCCGCTAAGCCCACAACCCCCGCCCAGCCGTCGATGCCGCCGAGGCCGAACACTGTGGCCACAACGGGGGTCGCGCCGACGAGCGCTGCGACCGCGATCAGCGCTACCCGAAACCCGAACAGCCGGATGCCGCGGCCGACGTTCGCGTTCGAGTACCGCCGAACGCGGACCTCCTCGGAGCGAAGCGACTCGATGAAGACGAACTCCATGACGGCCGCGACGAGCGCGTACCCGAGCCACAGCAACAGCAAGAAGCCGACGGCGACGACGGCCGCGAGGATCGCCTCCTCGGGGACCGCCTCGGCTCCGGGACCGGGCGCTTGCTCGGCTGCCGGCCCGACGTCGCCGGTCGGAGCGGACGGAAACCCGGTGCCCAGCCCGCCGACGAACAGCGCGAGTATCGCCAGCCGGAGCCACAGCCCGGCCCGAACCGGCGTCAGGAAGTTCCGCGTCGCGTCGATCGCGTCACCGAGGTCGTCGACAGCGTCCATGCGTACCGAACGGTACCGTCGCACCGCTGATAATAATACTGTTCCGACGGTCCGCGAGCGGTCGCGCCGAACCGCGAGCTTGCCCGCCCAACTGGTCTCGGCTGCGACAGTTCGAGAGGCATTTAACCCCATCGCTCCTTCGTTCGACGTATGGATATCCGCCAGCTCGCTCGCGGAACCGTCGAGTGGAGCCGCATCGAGCGCGTCGTCCGGACGCTGGCGGAACGGTACGGTCGCGAGGACGTTCGCGTCGAGTTCCTCGAGGCCGACAACTGGCTGTCGACGCCGTGTGTCATCGACGAGGAGTGGTTCGTCAAGATCGTCTCCCGGCAGAACGCGCTGGTCCACGCCCTGCTGACGACCGGTCGGAACGTCGGCGCCTTCTCCTCGGGCACGGAGGGCTTTTTCGATCGGTTCGATACGCCCCGGGAGATGGTCGAACACGAGTACGAGGCGACCAGACGGATGCGTGAGATCGGGATCAACGCGCCCCGACCGATCGACGCCTTCGAGGTCAACGGCCTGGGCGTGCTCGTCCTCGAGTATCTCCCGGCGTTCGAATCCCTCGACGACGTCTCGGACGAGTTCGTCGCGGCCCGCGCCGTCGACCTCTTCGAGATGCTGGCGACGCTTCACGCCCACGGAATGGCCCACGGCGACCTGCGCGCCGAGAACATCCTGCTGTGTGACGGCGAGCTGTACTTCATCGACGCCACCAGCGTCCACGAGGATCGGGTCGACGAGACGACCGCGTACGATATCGCCTGCGCGCTCGCGGTGCTCGAGCCCCGGATCGGTCCCCGAGACGCCGTCGCGGCGGCCCTGTCGGTGTACGACCCGGAGACGCTGCTCTCGGCACGGCGCTTTCTGGACTTCGTTCGGCTACGCCCCGACCACGAGTTCGACTCGACGACGCTGCGAAGCGAACTCGAGAAGGCGGCGGATCTGGGCCGACAGCGCTGACGGAGCCGACTCGTTTCGCCAAGCGGTCGAGTTTCGGACCCCGAGAGTGCAGGCACTGCCGGTTTTTCTCGCTCACCGTTAACCCATCCATGGGAACGCAACTCACCGAGGACGACGTCGGCAAACCGGTCGAGACCGCGGACGGTGAACGGGTCGGCGTCGTCGCCTCCCTCGAGGGCGCGACGGCCGAGATCGACCACGACTCCGGCGCGCTCGAGTCGCTCAGAGGTGCACTCGGTCAGAACGTCAGCGACGACGATGACACCGTCTCGTTCGGAGAGGACGACGTCGGCGGGATCGTCGACGGGACGGTTCGACTCGAGCGCGCCGGCGACGACGGTGGTACGGAACCCGACGCCGCCGCGGACGCCGACGACGCCGGGGACGTCGAGAACGATCCGGTTATCGAGCGCGACGAGCGGACCGACGACGAGGGCTCCGGTGACGGTCGGCGCGACACCGGACAGGGGACCGCGGGAACCGACGACCTCCCCGACGAGTCCGGCCGCTCCGGCGAGGCCCTCGAGCCCGAGACCGAGGGGATGGACGAGGCCGGCGACGAGCGCCATCCTGACACCGAGGAGGCGCCACCCGAGGGGGATCGGACGGTGACGCGGGATCGCGGCAAGGACGAGGATCGGTGAACCGCCTCGGCCTGTCTCGCCTGTAGAACGACTTCGATCCGAGGAGATCCGTTCCTGGGAAGCGGTCGGTGCCCGACCACCCGAAGCCGAACAGCCTATTCCGTCCCCGATATGACGGGTGCCGATCGTGCCGAACGGTGAACACCTCCCTGGGAGAACGCAACACAAAAGCGCCTGCTCCGAGCAACGAGAGACATGAGTCTGGACGGCGAGCTGTCGAGCGTTCGATTGACGCTCGATCTGTGGCATCCGAACTGCTGGGCCATCGAGGCGACCGATCGGACGGGGGGCGGCGTGCTCGCTCACGCGGTCTACAACTCGCCAAAAACCGACGAGGAGAGACCGAACACGGTCAAGGGACTGTTTACGGCCTTCGGGGACACGTCCGGGGAGGTCGAAGGACTGCTGGACGCGATCCGTGACTCCGAGCACTCGGGCGAGGTGTTCGAACTGCAGGAACGGTTCGGACGTGCCCGAAACACGCCCGGAAACGTCGTCAGCGAGTTCTTCCTTGAGTACGACCCCGCCGAGATGATCTGTCCGACCCTGCTCGAGAACGGGTTCGTCCACAGCGCACCGGTTCGCATCGAGGACGGCAGCGAGACGTGGAAGCTGTGTTTCGCCGGTGATCGATCCGGTATCGAGACCTCGCTGGACGACGTCCGCGAGACGGCCGGCGCCGAAGTAACCGTGACGTCGATCACGACCGCGGACGCGCCCGGCCGCTCGGCGCGCACCCAGCGTCTCGATGCGCTGACGACCGCCCAGCGCGAAGTGTTCGAACACGCTCGCGAGACCGGGTACTACGAGTGGCCCCGAGAGACCACGACCCGGGAGCTCGCGGACGACCTCGATATCGCGAAATCGACGCTGCTCGAGCACCTGCGCAGGGCCGAATCGAAGCTACTGGATCCGTAGGCCCGGCGGTAGTCGGACTCGGCCACGGCTGTAGCCGTCGTCTTCGGCACCGTCTCCGCTCGAGCAACGCGAACGGGAGCTGTTCGTTCGACTCAGTTCAGGATCGCCCGCAGCGCGAACACCAGGTTCTCCTTGCGCTCGCGAACCCGCCGATAGAAGTAGGAGAACCACTTCGATCCGTAGGGAATGTACTGATAGACGTCGACCCCGCGTGCGGCCAGTTCGTACTGGGCGTCGGTTCGAACGCCCATCAGCATCTGGATCTCGTAGGGCGTCCCGTGCGCTCGATGCAGCTCCCGTGCGTGAGCGATGACGTTCGGATCGTGGCTCCCGATCGCGATCCCGTCGTCGAACGACTCGAACATGTACTCGAGCAGATCCCGGTAGACGTCGTCGACCCGGTCCTTGTCGGTGTAGGCGATCGCCTCGGGTTCGTCGTAGGCACCTTTGACCAGCCGGATCTTGCCGGGGGCGTCCGCGAGACGCTCGAGGTCCTCGCGGGTGCGCTCGAGGTTCGCCTGGAGACAGAGTCCCACTCCGCCCCCGTGACGGCGAACGAGCGCCTCGTAGGCGTCGAGGGTGGCGTCGGTCGTCGTGTGATCTTCCATGTCGACCCAGACGAACACGTCCCTGTTTGCGCCGTAGTCGCCGATCTCGATGAGGTCCGTTCGAACGTCTCCTCGTCGACGCCGAGACCGATCTGGGACGGTTTCACCGAGATACAGGCGTCGAGACCTGTGTCCGCGATGTCGTCGATCAGCTCGAGGTAGACGTTCGTGTCCGCCGCCGCGTCAGACGGGTCGTCGTAGTGTTCGCCGAGCAGATTGAGAATTCCCGCGACTTCGCGCTCGTTGAGCGTCCGAACGTGCTCGAGCACCTCGGCAGGGGTTTCACCCGCGACGAACTTGCTCGCGATAGGTGGTATCATTCGTTCGTACTCCTCGAGACGGTCCACATAAGCCACCACCCGACCAATACGTTCTCTCTCGTAGTGGGTGAAATCATCTCCGCACGGGGCCGACCATGATCGGTGGTGCTTACATAGGCTCGGGGTGTGAGTACAAACCATGTCGCAGCAAACCGGGACGCAACCGCACCAGCATTACATCGCGGGAGAGTGGACCGACGGAAGCGGTTCGGAGACGTTCGCGAGCGAAAACCCAGCCACGGGCGAAACGCTGGCGGAGTTCCAGCGCGGGACCGCCGACGACGTCGACGCCGCCCTCGAGGCGGCCGAGGAGGCCTTCGAGGACTGGCGCGCCCTCTCGTACATCGATCGCGCGGAGTACCTCTGGGACATCTACCACGAGCTCCGGGAGCGCCACCAGGAACTCGGCGAGATCGTCAGCCAGGAGTGTGGCAAGGAGATCAGCGAGGGCAAGGCCGACGTCACGGAGGCCTGGCACATGGTCGAGTGGGCGGCGGGCAACGCCCGCCACCCCCACGGCGACGTCGTGCCGAGCGAGGTCGCGAACAAGGACGCCTACATGCGCCGCAAACCGAGGGGCGTGATCGGCTGTGTCACCCCGTGGAACTTCCCGGTCGCGATCCCGTTCTGGCACATGGCGATCGCCCTGGTCGAGGGGAACACGGTCGTCTGGAAGCCAGCCGAGCAGACGCCGTGGTGCGGCCAGATCATCGCCGAGATGTTCGAAGATTCGGGGATTCCCGAGGGCGTGTTCAACATGATCCAGGGGTACGGTGACGCCGGCGCCGCGATCACCGACGACGAGCGCGTCGACACCGTCCTCTTTACCGGCTCCGCGGAGGTCGGCCAGGAGATCGCCAGCAAGGTCGGCGGCGAGCCCGGCAAGCTCGCGGCCTGCGAGATGGGCGGCAAGAACGGCATCATCGTCACCGAGGAGGCCGACCTCGACATCGCCGTCCACTCGGCGATCATGTCGAGCTTCAAGACGACCGGCCAGCGCTGCGTCTCGAGCTAGCGCCTGATCGTCCACGAGGACGTCTACGACGAGTTCAAGGAGCGATTCGTCGAGATCGCTGAGGATATCGCCGTCGGCGACCCCCTCGAGGAGGACACCTTCATGGGGCCGGCGATCGAGGCCGAACACCTCGAAAAGATCGAGAAACACAACGAACTCGCCCGCAAGGAGGGCGCCGACGTGCTCGTCGATCGCTTCGAACTCGACGACGACGAGATTCCGGACGGCCACGAGGACGGCCACTGGGTGGGGCCGTTCGCGTACGAGATCGAGTACGACACCGACCTGCGCTGTCTGAAAGAGGAGTGTTTCGGCCCCCACGTCGCCCTGCTCGAGTACTCGGGCGACATCGAGGACGCCGTCGAGATCCACAACGACACGCCCTACGGGCTGGCGGGCGCGATCATCTCGGAGGACTACCGCCAGATCAACTACTTCCGGGACCGTGCCGAGATCGGCCTGGCCTACGCGAACCTGCCCTGCATCGGTGCGGAGGTCCAGCTGCCGTTCGGCGGCGTCAAGAAGTCGGGCAACGGCTACCCAAGCGCTCGAGAGGCCATCGAGGCCGTCACCGAGCGCACCGCCTGGACGATGAACAACTCCAAGGACATCGAGATGGCCCAGGGGCTCTCCGCGGACATCCTCACCCGCGACGACTGATACGGTTTGCTGTGACGATTTACCGGTGCAACCGCAGGGCGGTCGCGGTTGCACCGGTAATGACTCACAGTAGACCGTATGGACGGCGTCCTCGAGCCGATCTCCGTTTTCGACGTGTCGGAAGGCCGCGACGCTAGTCGCGTGGCGTGTCCTCCGTGTGTTGTCCCCAGAACCCGCCGTGTTTTTCCACCGTCAGGTCGCCACGCACTTCCGTCTGACAGGACAGCCGCAGCCCGGCGTCGGAATCGTGGGGCGGCACCGAGAGCCGGCGGCTCTCGCGGCTCGTGGGCTCGCTCGTGGAGCCGTCGATCTCCACCGCGCAGGTGCCACAGGTCCCGTGGCCGCGACAGTTCAGCAGGGCCGATCGCCCGTTGTGCGGCGACAGCCCCGCCTCGAGCAGGACGTCCCGAAGGAGCGCTCCCTCCTCGCAGTCGATCTCCCGGCCATCGAAGGTAACCGTCGGCATGGGCTTCGTACGCGACGCGGAACCAAAGGCGTTCGCGAGGCGACAGTCTCGAGGCGAGCGGGCGGAACGGGACTCGGTACCGATCCTCTATCACGCTTAGGACGATCGAGCGTGTGTTACACACTGTGACGACGCACGATCCGTTCGGTCGCGCCGTCCGCGACCACTATCGCGGCGAGCGGACGGCGCCGCTGCTCGACCGCGACGGCGAGGAGACCCGCGAGCACGCCATCGAGGAGTGGTACTTCGGCGATCACGACGAGGACGCCTGGCGCGACGCGTGGCTGCAGGGCCCGCTGCTCGACATGGGCGCCGGTGCGGGGCGGGACAGTCTCTACTACCAGGAGCTGTTCGAGACCGTCGCCATCGAGGTGAGCGAGTTCCTCGTTGACGTGCTGGAAGACCGCGGCGTCGAGGACGCCAGGCTCGCAGACATGTTCTCGCTCCGGGCGGCGTTCGATCGCGACCGGTTCCGGTCGGCCCACGCGATCGGCACGCAGGTCGGGCTGGCCGGTTCGATGAGCGGCCTGCGCAAGTTTCTTGCCGATCTGGCGTTCGTGACGACCCCCGACGCTACCGTCGTGCTCGATAACTACGCGCCCGAGCTGGCGGCGAACGCGGACGTCTTCGGCTACCGCGAGGACGCCGCACCCGGGCTGGCCCACCGGGCGTACCACTGCGAGTACGAGGACACAACCGGTCGAACGCTGCTGTTCAGACTGTTCAGCGTCGATCGGCTCCGTGAGGCGACGGTCGGCACGCCGTGGACGGTCGCCGCGGCCCGGTACGGCGACGTCCAGTGGCGGGCCGCCCTCGAGAAGCGGTGACTCGACGCTCGAGCCGAAGCGGTGCTCGAGGGCGGAAGACGAAAGGAGTGGCGCGGACGAAGGCGAACCGACGGGAGTGGGTTGCTCGATTCCCGGGAAATCGAGCGAGCGCGGCCGGAGCGACGCGCAGTGCCGGTCTGACGTGAAAAGCGCCTGTAACCGGCGTCTGAGACAAGGGTGTCACCGGATAAAAAAACAGCGGTCGACGTCGACTACAGTCGTCGGTCCCGAAGCGCGGGGAACTCCTCGCGGATCGACGCGGTCGTGTCCGGATCGATCTCGGCAGTGACGAAGGCCGGATCGTCGCCGCTCGAGGCGAGCGTCACGCCCCAGGGGTCGTACACCGTCGACCGTCCCAGCAGCTCGGCGCCAGCGTCGTCGAACTCGCCGGAGCCGTTGACCGTCGCGACGTAACACTGGTTCTCGATCGCTCGCGCTCGAGAGAGAGTCTCCCAGTGTTCGATCCGCGGGTAGGGCCAGGCGCTGGGGACGACCAGCAACTCGGCGCCGGCGTCGATCAGCTCCCGGTAGAGTTCGGGGAATCGCAGGTCGTAACAGGTCGTCACGCCGATCGTGACGCCGCCGATCGAGGCAGTCTCGATCCGCTCGCCGGGGACGAGCAGCTCGGCTTCGGCCGAATCGTAGCCGAAGAGGTGGTGTTTGCGGTAGACCAGCTGCAACTCGCCGCTGGCGTCGAACAGTGCGGCGGTGTTGGCTAGCCCCTCGTCAGCGGGCGTCTCGACGGCCTCGGTTTCGGCGAGATCCTCGACGATCGTTCCGGCGAGCACGGCGATCCCGTGCTCGGCGGCGGCGTCGCCGAGTCGAGTAAACGTCTCCCCCTCGAACGGCTCCGCGTAGCGCTCGTAGAGATCGAACGCGAAGTAGCCGACGTTGAACAGCTCCGGCAGGGCGACCAGGTCGGCTCCTCGGTCGGCGGCCCGCTCGATCGCCGCGAGCGCGCGCTCGACGTTGCCCTCGACGTGGCCGGCCTCGATCTCGAGCTGGGCGAGCGCGAGGTCGAACCCGTCGGCGCTCACGGCGATCCCTCCAGATCGCGCTCGAGCGCCCGCTGGAGGTTCTCGAGCTCCTCGTCCAGGTTGCGCTTGAAGAACTTCTCGACGCCCGGTAGCTTCCCGTCGACGACGAACTCGTTCTCGAGGCGGCTTCCCGTCTCGGTCTCGACGATCCGGTGTTCGCCGGTGACGTCCAATCCCTTCGACTTCCCGGTGAACTTGACGTACTCTGGGGGATTTCGGGTGACGTCTTCGGTTTCGACGGCGACCGTCTGGCGGACGAGCGGGATCGGGAGCTCGACCTGCCAGGTCGCTCGTCGGCCCTCGGGACCGTCGATGGAGTACTCCTGGACGACACTGATCGCCCGGGCGCGGTTCTCCGGATCGACGATGAACTCCCAGACCCGTTCCGGCGGCGCCGCGAGCTCGAACGACCGGTCGACGCGTACAGTCATGCAACTACGTCGGTCGTTCTGGGGTAAAAAGACCACGAACCCCTCAGACGGTCCGTCACAGCGAGTTCGACACGACCGCAGGACGGCTCGAGGTCGCGTCGGAGCCGACGTACCGCGGTTCGTCTCAGCTGACGGTGACCCGCCAGGTCGTCGACCGGGCGCGGCCCCACTTCTCGATGTCGACCTCGTCTGACTTCTCGGCGAGATGGGGGAGGCGTGCGCCAACCTGCTTCGAGGAGAGGCCGATCGCCTCCGCGATGTTTTTCGCCCGGAAGTACTGCTCGCCGCGGGCGGCACTCTCCCGGAGATACGAGAGAATACGCTGCTCTTCGTCGGAGTAGTTCGTCATCGTCCGTACACCCACTAGGTCGTCGGCGGTATTAACGTTTGATGGCGGGCCTCGAGGAGGGGTATCGAACCGTAAACCGGTTGACTCGTCAGTCCCAGTAGAGGTGAATCGCGACGACAGCCAGCGCGCTAAACAGCATCGCGCCGGCGAACCCCCACGCGGCTTCGATGTCCGGGGCGCCGACCAGCATGCCGAGCGCGCCGATGGTTGCCACCGCACCGAGTGCAAGCGCCAGTCCCAGGCCCTTGTCCGTCGACTCCGATTGCGTAGCCATGCTCGAGGGTTCCGAGTGGGGTCGCTTAATTGCTTTCATTCGCGCAAGCCGACGGGTAGCCCGCAACCGGGCGTCGGCGACTACCCGCCGACGGAGGCGTCGAGGTGCCGAACCAGGGAGCTGCTCACGAGCTGCTGGACGACGTAGAAGGCGGTGATGCTGGCGACGATCGTCCCTCCGCCCAGCACCGCCCCGACCATCACCGAGACGCTCATGTTCTTCATCGAACTCGAGAAGAGCACGGTGACGCAGTCGTCCTGTTGCATCCCGCGTGCGTACAGCCCGTACGCGACCGCCGCGCTGAGACCGATCGCTGCGGCCCCGATGGCGCCGACGAACGCCAGCTGCGAGGGCTCGAGCGAGAGCGTCGAGCCGCCGACGCCGGCGTAGATCAGGGCGCCGATCGTGACGATCGAGAACCCGTCCAGCCGGCTCTCGGAGACCGATCCGTCGGGGACGACGTACGCGAGCGCGCCGCCCGCGAGGACGATTGCCCCGAGCTCGAGGAGCAGCTCCGAAGCCGAGACCTCGACCGCCGAGTCGGCGAACAGCGTGATGAGCGAGGGCATGACGAGCGGCGCGAGCAGCATCGAGGCGAGGACGATGACCGTCGTCAGAACGGTGTTCCCGCCGCTCAGACGCGTCCAGATAATCGAGCTCCCGGCCGCCAGCGGCGCCGAGAGTACCACGAGGACGCCAAGCAGCATCTCTCCGGAGAGCACTGCGGCGGCGACGGGGTACAGCGCGGCCGGGACGAGCAGGTAGAGACAGAGCAGGGAGGCGACGACGGGAAGCGAGACGCGCTGGCCCGTTGCCTCGCCGAGGCTGAACCCGTAAAACCCCGTGAAGATCAATCCGGCGACGAGCACCGGCAGGAGCGGCTGAAGTGGAGCGGCGAGCGTTGGGTACGCCACACCCGCGAGCGTGGCGCCGATCACGACCAGAAGCGTGCGCTGCGAGCGAACGGCGTTCCGGAGACGGGCGGTGTGTCGGACGATGACGGCGAGTATCGAAACCGACGCGTATGTATCTTTTCAACCAGGTTCGTGCCCGATTTAGCATGATGGTCCGTCGCGCAACCGTCCACGAGTAGCCCTCGTCACGTGGCGAGCCCGCCGTCCCGTCACCGCGACTCGATCACTCTCGGAGCGGGACCGGGCACAGTAGGTACCGCTGGCGACGACCGGCGCGAATCGGCGGGGCGACTCGGAACGACTACGGACGGACCCCCGGCAGTGCGTCGGGGTGGTCGCGTAGCAACCGGAGTAGCGGTCGGAGCTCGTCGAAACGGCGGCCCGTTCGGATCTCGTTCGAGTCCCGTCGCCAGTCGATGACCGATGTCGACTCGAGTTTCGGCAGGTGTGAGTGGCGCAGGCGGAGCTCGAGGTCGCGGCCTCCCGACTCCACGAGGGCTTCCAGAGGGAGCCACGCGTCGGCACCGTCCCGCGGGTCGCGTTCCAACAGTGCCATCAGGAGTTCCCGGCGCCGTGCGTCCGAAAGGAGTTCGAGAGCCGCGTCGGTCGAGAGTGCGCTGGAGGGTTCCGCGCTCTTATTGATCACGTTCCGCGATAGGCGTGCATCGGACGAAAGCCTAGTTTCGAACTGTTTCGATCACCGACGAAGCGGTGTAGAACCATCTAGATCGCATTCCGGAGGATTAGCGTCGTCGCTCGCTGCGCCGTCCGGTGACGGCTCCGGGCGTAGGATCAGGCGTTCTCGAACGCCAACTCGCAGAGGCGACGCTGGGCCTCCCGGAGGTGGTGTGAGAAGGTCGGTTGGGCGATGTCCAGCGCCTCGGACAGCTCCCGTCCCGTCCGCACGCGCGGCGATTCGAAGAATCCGCTCCGGTACGCGGTCTCGAGCACCTCGCGCTGTCGATCGGTAAATCGCTCACCGAGCGCGTCCCGCAGGTCTTCCCGGGTCGTAACTGGGCGGTTACGCGTCCGCCGAGAGACGAGATCGGTGTGGGAGTACTCCTCGCGAACGGTCTCGACGAACGTTCTGGCGCTGTCGGCCGCGGGGAGATCGACGACCAGGGTCGTCGCCTCGTCGGTCGCGGTGAGTGACCGAACGACGCCGCCGTTCTCGACGACGTACGACGCGAGCGTCCGTCCGGTGACCGACGCCTCGAACTCGCACTCGCCGTCCTCGCTCCTGAGCGTCTCGATCTCGGCGACGGCGGGAACCCGAGACGCGGCGGTACGAACCGGCTCCGGATCGGCCGTCGTCGCGCGGAAGAACAGGCGAACGGTATCTCCCTGCCGAGGGACGAGACCCTCGAACTCGATCTCGCAGTCCGCCTCCCGAGCGAGTCGCGAGAGGACGTCGTCGGGCTCCCGAACGTCGATCGTCAGCTCGACCACGCTGTCGGTGAGGAGGGTACGCTTGGTTTCGACGGCGTTGAGCGCGTGTGCGATCGTCCGACCGAGCTCCCCGAAGACGGCGTGGTCGCCCGCGTCGGGCTGGGGACGACTCGCGTACACCGCGAGGACGCCGTACCGCGAGCCGTTGTAGACCAGCGGGATGGCGATACACGAGCGCGCCCCTCGCTCGAGGGTCGCCTCCCGCCAGGACGCGGCTCGCGGATCGATGGCGACGTCGGAGACGACCCGAAGCTCGCCCGTTCGCGCCGCCTCGGCGACCGGATCCTCGCTCGCCTGTCGTTCGTCGGTCTCGCCCGGGAGCGTCTCGAGGTAGCCCCGGTCGACGCCGGCGAACTCGCGCGGCGTAACCGCGCCCGTTCCGGGGTCGCGGTCGCCGATCCAGGCGAACTCGTAGCGATCCGCCTCCGCGAGGCGCTCGCAGACGGCGGCGTCGATCGCCTCGGGGCTATCGGCCTCCACGAGCGCCCGATCGATCCCCCTGATAAGGGCGTTGAGGGAGTCGAGCCGCTCGAGCTCCTCGTTTCGCTCCGCGAGCTGGCGTTCGCCCTCGGCTCGGTCCCACGCCGATTCGACGGTCGCCCCGACCGTCTCCGCGAGATCGACCGTTCGGTCGTCGATCGCGTCCGGGTGCGGCGAGCCGGCACAGAGCACCCCGTGTCGCCCGAGGGGGATCAGAACCTTACTCCGGAGGGGCAGTACGTCGGGGTCCGGATCGGAAACGGTCGGGTCGCGAGCGACCGCGACCTCGTCGCCGACGAACACGTCCCAGGCCAGCTCGGAGAGATCCTCGGGGTACGCGACGGTGTCGACGTCCAGCCCGTCGTCGAAGCGGTTGTCGTAGCGCTCGAGGTCGCCGGCGGTCTGGTCGTAGCGCCACAGCGCGGCGTGTTCGACGCCGAGGACCTCGCGGCCGACCTCCGCGACGCGATCGGCGATCTCCCCGCCGTCGCCGCCGATCAGGTCCTGGCTCGCCGCGCTGAGCCGCTCGAGCGCCGCTTTCGTTTCGCGTTCGTCGTGGATGTCGGTCGCCGTGCCGAACCAGCGGCTGATCGTCCCGTCGTCGTCCTCGATCGGTCTGCCCCGGGCGAGGAACCAGCGGTACTCGCCGTCGTGACGGCGAATGCGGTGCTCGTGTCGGAACGGTTCGCCCTCGTCGAGGGCGCGTTGGAAGGTCTCGAGGGACTGCTCGCGGTCCGCGGGGTGGATCGCGTCCAGCCAGCCGTCCCTGGTGGCGTCCTCGCGGGACTGTCCGGTGTACTCGAACCACTGCTGGTTGTACCAGGTCACCGAGCCGTCCGGATCGTTGCTCCACATGAGGTCGGGGACGAGGTTCGCGATAGCCCGGAATCGCTCCTCGCTCTCGCGGAGGGCGTGTTCGATCCGTTTGCGTGCGGTTACGTCGGTCGCCGCTCCGAACCACTCGACGATCGCCCCCTCCTCGTCGCGGATCGGAACGGCTCGAGATTCGACCCACCCTCGCGTCCCGTCGGCTCGCAGGACCTCGTGTTCTAGCTCGAAGGCGCTCTCGCTTTCGACGGCGTCGTCGATCGCATCCCGAACGCGTCGTTGTTCGTCCCGCGGAATGTACTCCTCGAACCAGGTGTCGAGGGGATCGTCCGTATCCTCGAGAAGTCCTCGTCCGTCGAGTTCGTACATTTCGGTCCAGTCGGGACTCATCCGATAGACGAGCTCTGTGGTCGCGGTCACGAAGGCGTCGAGCCGTCGTTCGCTCTCGCGCAATCGCTCGTGCGCCCGCTCCTTGGACCGCTTGAGTTCGTCGCCCTGGAGCACGGCGTCCGCAGCGAGGTGCAAATCGTTCGGATCCGCGGTCTCGAGCGTTACCTCCTCCTCGTCCGTTCGAAGCTGACGGACGATCGGCGTGACGTCTTCGACCCGGTGGACGAGGTACTCGAGGTCGTCACTCGCGCCGAAGACCGGGGCGTTTACCGGAGTCCACCAGCGGTCCTCGAACCCGCCGTTTCCGTCGTCCCGCCGCGGGATCGGGTAGTACGTCACCGGCATCGCGTCCTCCTCCCGTCGCGCCTTCACCCGTTCGAGCGACGCGCGTAGTTCGGACACCCCCTCGTGATCGGGGTCGCCGGCGGGAAAGGCGTCGAACAGCGTCTCGCCTATGATCTCGTTACGGTCGGTCATCGTCGCCTCGAGGTACGCGTCGCTCGCCGCCACGATCTCGTAGTCGTCGGGCTCCAGGATGAGGTATCGGCCGGGTACGTTCTCGAACAGCCGGCGAAACGTCGATCCGGCGGATTCCGTCGCCGCTCCGCCGTCGGCGCCGAGTCCGAGGCGTCGCCACCACACCCGACCGCGGGAGCCGACCTTCTTCGTCTCGAGACGGCCGTCCTCGACGAGCGCGTCCAGCTTGTTGTAGATCGTCCGGTCCGTGCAGTCGAACTCCGCCGCGACCTCCGCCGTGGTCAGGGGCGTCCCCGGTCCCGCGAGCGAATCGAACGCCTCGAGGACCTCGGTCGGGGACGGGGCTGACTGACTCATTAGCCGGGAGTCGACACGCAGCGAAAAAGGTTTCCGTCAACGGAAACACGACGCCGGGAGCGGCCGCGGTCGCCGCCGATCGCCGGATCGGAGGCGGGCCCGCAGTCGCGGCTCGATCAGCTGATCGTCGTGTGCTCGGATTCCTCGTTGAGCGCGAGATTCGCCGAGATTTCGGCGTTTCGCATCGCGTACTGGGCGGTCTGCTGGAGGCTAACGAGCACCTCGCGAACCCGCAGCAGGTCTTCGTTCGCCATCTCGGGGAGTTCGGCGAGGATCTCCTTTTCCCGATCGGCGATCTCGTGGAACAGCGACCGGACCTCGTTGGACTTGTCGTAGTCCCGTTCGACGGCGGCTTCGACCGCCAGCGAAGTGATCTCGTCGACCGTTTCGTTCAGCTCCCGGATGTTCCGCATAACCGAGCTGTCGATGTCGAGGGTGTGCCCTTCCGTCTCCATGACGATGTCAGCGATGTCCTCGGCGTTGTCCGCCGTGAGCTCGAGGTTCTTTGCGATCGAGCGGTAGCCGATCAGCGGGAAGCCGCTGTTGAGCCCGACCGCCCGTGCGAGGTTCGGGTTCTGGTAGGCCGTAAAGATCAGGCGCAACAGGAGCACGAAAATTTTGTTGGCCTGCCGTTCGCGGTTCAGCGCGCGCTGGGCGAGATCCGGGTTGCCGTGGGCCAGAGCCTTGATCGCCTCCCCGCGCATCGTCCGGCCGGTTCGCTCGAGGCGCTCGAGGAGGTTGTCGAGGGTGAAGTCCTCGGGGTCGACCGAGCAGCGAATCGAGATGTTCTCGGGAGTCTCCTCGATCACGCCCAGCCCCATCAGCTGGGTTTCGGCCTGGTAGACCGCGTTGATATGCTCGGACTCGAGGGCGCCGTCCTCACACTGGATCCGGATCACCCGACGGCCGAGGACGTACTGGGCGACGATCGCCCGCTCGACGGCGGCCGCGTCGAGGTTGTCGACGTGAATCGTCGCCTCCGTCTCCTCGGTGTTGGCCGACTCCGGCATCACGGTTAGCGTCCCCTTGCCGCTAGTCCGAATCGTCACTTCGTCCCCCTTCTCGACGTCGTGTTCGGACGCCCACTCCGCTGGAAGGGTCATTGCGAGCGTCGACGGACCGAGTCGCTGCACTTTCCGCGTTTCCATGGGGCGTGATAAGCTAGAGGTCACCTTAATCCTGACTATACACACAGTATCTCTGCACCCGATGGTAATATCGTTGTCACAGAATCCGTCGAACGCCCCCTCCTTAAACAACCTTCACGAGTCGAGTCGTGAACCGTCCCGTCCGAACCTTCATCCAGCCCCGCAGTTCCTCGTCGAGTTCGTCGTCGTCGGTGTCAACCCGGAGCGCGTCGATCGCGTCGAGTTTCTCTCCGGCGGCGACAACCGCGATCTCGTCGGTCCGCCGGATCACCGCGGGAGAGAGCTGGTGGTTGCCCCGCCCAAAGACGAAGCCCTGGCCGCCGATCGGCGAGACGACGATCGTGACGGGATCCTCGAGGACCTCGAGGATCTCCGCTTCCGCGGCGTCGGTGGCGAGCACCTCGCCGTCGCGCCAGACGTCGACCCCGAGCGGGGAGGCGTCGATCCCGAGTTCGGCCTCGATCGCGCCGACGGTTCCGCCCGGACCGAAAACGTAGGTCCGCCCGTCCTCGATCTCGCGGGCAAAGCCCGCGGCCAGCGATTCGGTGCTGCCGCTCGAGACCTGCTTTCCCGACTGGACGTCCGGCGCGACCGGCACCGGAACGACCGCCCGTAGCTCGGACCGAACCTCGCCCTCGCGGTAGGCCGCCTCGTCGATGTCGTTGACCTCGCGGGGCTCGACCGCGTCGAACCCGGCCGCGATCCGTCCGGCGTCTCTGGGGGTGACGGCGAACACCGAGGAGTAGATCTTGACCCCCGCTGGCACGCCGAGCATCGGTGTCTCGTCGCCGGTCTCCTCGAGCACCTCGGCGACGTCGACGGCCGTCCCGTCACCGCCGACGAACAGGACGAGGTCGACGCCTCGCTCGAGAAACGCCCGGACGGCCGCCCGCGTGTCTCCGGCGGTCGTCTCGGCCTCCCCGGGGTCCGCGGGCGGTCCCTCGGCCGACTCCGCCCAGGCGTCGTAGACGACCTCCGGATCGAAGCCGGTGTCTCGAGCCGCGTCCTCGCCCATCGGTCCCGCGGCCGTGTACACCGTCAGCCCGTTGGTCTCGCGGGACAGCACCTCGAGCGCCCGGCGCGCTCGCTCGGGCGCCCGCGTGGTGGCGCCGCGTCGACGCGCCTCCGTGACCTTCCCGTCGGTTCCCTTCAGTCCGACCCGCCCGCCCATGCCGGCGATCGGGTTGACGACGACGCCGATCGTGTCCATAGCGGGCCTTCGGAGGCGGCGACCAAAGCCGTGTGGCTTTTCACCGAACGACACGTTTTCTGAAAGACTAAGAGGGATCGGAACCGACCGCGAGACATGAACGAACTGACTGCCGTCGTGCTCGAGGCCGAAACGACGCTCCCGATGGATATCGCCGGCTGGGGAACGCTTCTGGTGAGTCTCGCGGTAACGATCGTCTGGCTGGCGTACCTCTACCGATAACGCGGCTCAACGACGGGTAACCGCGACCGCTACGACTCCTCGATCGTCTCCACTCGCTCGCGGAGCCACGCCGCCGCTGCTGCGACCGTCTTCTCGTCGGAACCGGAGAGCTCGAGCCGGACCGACTCGCCGGGGTAGCTCCCTACCGAGACGTCGAACTCCCGGTTGAGGGTCTCGAGGCGATCGAGCAGCGCGCTCTCGGGCTCGTCAGCGACGACCGTCTCCCGGTACACTCGGGTCCCGGCAAACTCCTCGGCGACCGTCTCGAACATCGCCCGCATCTCGGTCGGAACCCCCGGGAGGACGTAGACGTTCTCGAGAACCGCGCCGGGAGCGACCCCAGCCTCGTTGTGTAGCGGCCGCGACCCCGCGGGCAGATCGGCCGTTCCCGTCGTCAGATCCGATCGCGAGTAGCCGTGCTCCTCGAGCCACTCGAGGGCGGTCTCGTCGGGCTCGAGCTCCCGTCCGAACGTCGCCGCGATCCCCTCCATCGTGACGTCGTCGTGGGTCGGCCCGAGCCCGCCCGTGACGAGGACGGCGTCGTAGGTCTCGCTGTAGTCGCCGACGACGGCGGTGATGTCCTCGATCCGGTCGGGGACGGTCGTCACCCGTTCGACGGTCACGCCCCGATCCGCGAGCCGTTCGCAGAGCCAGGTGGCGTTGGTGTTCGTCGTCCGTCCGGCGAGCAGTTCGTCCCCGACCGTCACGACCGCGGCGTTCATACCCTCGCCTTCGAACCGACGGTTCAAATGGGTCCCGCCACCCGTCGACCCCGCTCCCCATCGTATAAAAAGAAAAACTTTCAGCCGATCCACAATACTCACTGTCGACTCCCGCGTGGACGCTTCCATGACTCGAGCCCGGAGCGACGAGCGTTCCGACTCGCCGACGCCGACGGTGCTGTCGGCGGTTGGCAAGGAGTACAGCGCGGCGATCCTCTGTGCGGCGGCGACCCCCAAGTCCGCGAGGCGGCTGAGCGACGACGTCGGCATCCCGATCGCCACCTGTTACCGGCGCATCGAGGAACTCGTCGACGCCGGTCTGCTGACCTGTGACGGACAACGGCTCTCCGAAGAAGGCCGCCAGACGAACGTCTACCGGCGAACGGTCGACGAGCTCGAGGTCGAGTTCTCGCTCGAGGGGCCGACCTGCTCCCGGGAGCGACGGAGCGAGGCGAGGGTTCGGTTACAGGAGCGGCTCGAGGGTGAACCGTAACAGTAGATAGTAGTACGGTTTCTTTATTCAGAGGGGCCGCGTGAAACTCGCGTTACGTACAG
>PWMF01000191.1 GCA_003559215.1 Natrialbaceae archaeon | reverse complement strand
CGAGCGGCGGCATCACGGCGTTTCCGACGTCACCGGCGGCCATCGTCGCGCCCGTCGCCGTACCGAGCTGGTCCGGGTAAACCTTGTCGAGAATCGTGAACCGGGAAACGCCGTACAGGGCGGTCCCGGCCCCGAACAGGGCCGTAGCGGCGAAGAGGACGAGCGCCGAGTCCGCGAGAACGACGAGGGCGAGCATCGTCGCCGCGAGTAGGGAACTGACGATCAACAGAATGCGTTCACCGGCCCAGTCGGCGAGGATACCGCCGGGAAGCTGCCCGAACGCGTACGCGATCCACAGCACCGTCAGGAGAAAGCCGGCGGTCGTGAGCGTGAGCCCGTACGAATCGCGGATGTGTGGCAACAGCGTTGGATAGATCATCCGAACGCTGATCGACAGGAACCAGCCGAAGGCGACGGCGAGCAGGATCTTTCCGCGCCCGCCGCTTCTGAGGCCGGCAATCGATTCCGTCACCGTCGAACGATAGTCCACGAGCGGTGAACGCTCGGTTGCGGTATTGAGTCTTGCGACCTCTGCCGGACTCCGGGAGACGGACCCGTCGAGGGTCCGGAGGGTATTTCCAGCCGAGTCAGGGGACGAAAACAGCGTCGCCGAGAGCCGACGTTGCGTTCGCTCGTACGGTCTGCTGTACCGAGTTGCCGGCGCAACCGCAGGATGGCTCGCGGCCTTCGGAACTGATGGACAGTAGACGTATCAGTGTCCGCCCCGACGCATCGCCCAGAGATCGTCGAAATCGATCACGTCGACGTCGTCGCCCTTGCCGTCGATGTGCTCGAGGAGTTCCTCGTACTCCGCCTCGGACACCGTGTTATGCTGATCGAAGGCGTGGAAGTTCAGGATCGTACACTGGCGGTGCTGCGCTGCGCGGTCGACACACCGCTTGGCGATCTCCAGGTCGTGGCCGATCGTCCGGGGCATCGCCAGCGGGTCGAAGCCGGTGACACCGGTGAGGTTGACGTCGCCGGCCTGGTTGAATCCGCCCGCGTAGTAGTAGTTCGAGACGATATCGAGCACCTGGTCGTCGAAGTCGTTGTGCGGGAAGGCGATGTAGTGGCCACCCTCGAGTTCGTTGTTGACGGCCCAGTTCTTGTCCGTGCTCAGGGCGTCGTCGAGCTCCTCGTCGCTAAGGTCCGTAAACTCGGTGTGAGTACCGTGTGCGACGATCTGATCGCCGGCCTCCTGGCGTTCCTTGAGTTGGTCGACCGTCATGATCCCCTCGCGCTGGCCTCTCGTCCACTGTCGAACGGCGGCCTGAACCGCGTTCACGCCGTACTCGTCGTGAAGCGGGCTCGCCACGTCGTAGAAATCGTCGAACCCGTCGTCCCAGCACAGCACCACGTACCCCTTCTCGGGTTTCCGGTGGGTGCGAAGGTCGTCGACCCAGACCTCCGCGTCGCCGGTGTTGTGGACGGTGATCCGGACCGTATCGATGGCGTCGCGCTCGAGCGGAGTCGAACTCTGTTCGAAGAGGCCGGGGCAGATCCGGAACCAGCCGACGTCCGACGTGCGGTACGTGACCGACCGGAGCTGGTGACTCGCGTACCCGCCGTAGATATCCAGCAGCTGGATGTCGATTGCGATGTTGCCCGGCGTCGACGTTCGAACGGCCATCGAGACGTCGAGATCGGTCATATCCGTCGTCTCGATCTCGGTTTCCACGACGGCGTTCCCCCCGTCTTCGGCCGTCAGCCTGAGGCTCTGGGAGCCGTCGAAGTACGTCCCCTCGTCCGGCTCGGCCGCCCCGTCGACGACGTCCCAGTCGTCGAAATCCTCGAAATTCTCGAGTTGCTCCCCCGGCTGACGGAACTCCTCGCGGCTGTTGTACTCGGTTTCGACCGCGAGCTCGGGCGATTCGACGTCGTCTTCGGTTGCCGGTTCGGCACTGCTCGCCTCCTCGCTGTTACCATCGTCGTCGCCGTTGCCGTCCCCGCCGTTCGGAAGTGCGGAGTTCATCTGGTCCATGCACCCGGCTACAGCCGCGAACGCCGTCGCACTGGAGGCGGCGAGGAACCGTCGTCGGCCGTTGGGTTTCTCGGTCATCGATACTGGTAAAATTCCCGAACGGTTTCTTTATTATATAGTAATTAGCCGCAGATGACAGATCTATTAAATACCATCAACCAGACTCCGGAAAAGTGGACTCGTGAAAGATCTCACGGAAGATCTCCGGAATAGCGATTCGAGTTTAACAGCTATTAATAGAATTAATTCTTCTCTAGATGTATTTCCCCGGACTCATCGAGGTCGTGGAAGTCGGTACACCCTCGCTCCGAACATCACTCGACCGGTGACCACGAGCGTGTGCCGAATCGTGGCGAACCCGGCGAAACGCCTATCCGAGGGGACGTGGCCACACCGGTCATCGTCTCGGACGTCGACGAGCAGGAACGCTCGAGAGGCGTCCCCCGTTTCCGGCTCGAGTTCGGTGTAGACGCCGCGCTGGTCGAGCACGCCGACGGCGTCGGTTTCCGCCTCGAGTGCGGCGATCCGTGCGGAGCCCTCGTAGCGCCACCGTTCGGATCGCTCGACGTCGTACGCGGTTACGGTCCCGTTCAGGTCGCCGACGTACAACGCATCGTCGGTGCCCTGGACTGCCTGCACGAAGCCGTCGGTCTCGTCGTCCCGGTCGTCGTCCGCTCGCTCGACGGAGATCCGGTCCGGAATTGATCCGCTTTCCGGATCGAACGCGACCAGCGTCCCGTCCTCGCGGGGGAGCCACGCGTCCCCGGCGAACGAAACCGGTCTCGAGCCCCAGTCCAGAGCTTCCTCGAGGTCGGTCTCCCACCGCCGATCACCCGTTTCGGGGTCGACACCGGTCAGCGTTCCCTCCCGCGTGGCGACGACGGCCGTCCCCTCGAGCAGCGCGAGCCCGTTCGAGACACGGGCGTCGAGCTCGGTCTCCCACTGGAGTTCCCCCTCGCTCGCCGAGACGCCGACGACGGCGTTCGACCCCTCGAGCTCGTCGTGGTCCGGATCGTTGACGGAGGCGATGACGGTGTCGTCGTGGACGAGTGTTGCGACGCCCATCTGTCCCTCGACGTTTCTACCGGCGTCGAACTCCCACTCGAGCCCTCCGGTCTCGCGGTCGAACGCAAGCAGACTGTTCGCGCCGGTTGAGGCGAACACGCGGTCGTCGGTCGGTCGAGGAAGTCCGATCCCGCCCGCGAGTTCGCGTCTGGCGACCCACTTCGGCTCCCCGCTCGGCTCGAGCGCGAGCAGTCGGAACATCCGGGATCCGGAACTCATCCATGTGATTCCCGCCCCGCCGCCGACGAAGACCGTCCCGTCGTCGACGACTGGTTCCGACCAGGCGTCGAACGTCGACTCCCAGAACTCCCGGTCCGGCTCGAGGTACTCTGGACAGTCCGGCGTGTTCGAGCCGCCGCGAACGAACCAGTACCCACCCCCGGCGAGTCCCGCAGCGCCGGCGCCCAGCACGCCGAGCAGCTGCCGTCTGCTGAGCGACTGCATAGTTCCAGATATATCCGAAGCCATGAAAGTATTCTGAAGTTACCTATGAAGGTGAGTCGATCCGCGAGTGTGCCTCGGACTATGGAGCGTTCTCGATACGTCCCACTTCCGTACCGAGGGCGCGGTTCGCCCAGCAGGAAACGCCGGCGAACGCTTAAGCCCCTCATTCGTGATTGATCGATCATGCTCCGCGCGAAAGGGCCACTACTGACCGTCGACGTTGGTGAACGAACCGCGACAGAGACGACCATCGACGAGCACCTCGAGGAGTTCGTCGGCGGGCGGGCCGTCGCGACGGCGCTGGCCCACGACCGCATCCCGTTCGAGGCGGACCCGTTCGACTCGGAGAATCGAGTCTACCTCTCGACCGGACCGCTGCAACAGTCGAAGATGTCGTTCACCGGCCGGATGAACATGACCGGGCTGTCGCCGCTGACCGAGGGACTCGTCTCGACGAACGCCGGCGGCTATCTCTCGCGAAACTTCGTCGACACGGGGATCAGCGTCCTCGAGGTCGTCGGCGAGAGCGACGAACTGCTGGCCGTCCACGTGAGCGACGACAGTGTCGAGTTCGAGGCGGTTCCGGAACTCGAGGGGGCGACAGTCCCGGAAACCTCCGACTACGTCGAAGAGCGCCACGGGCTCGGCCCCGAACACTGCATCGTCGTCGGGCCCGCCGGTGAGAATCAGGTTCGGTTCGCCTCGGTGATGACGTACGATCACCGCGCGTTCGGCCGCGGCGGGCTGGGCGCGGTTCTGGGCTCGAAGAACGTCAAGTGCGTCACGTTCGAGGGCGACGCGGCCCCGCCGGTCGAGATTCCGGACCCCCCGGAGATGGACATCCACCGCGAGGCAGCCCAATCCGAGGACTTGATGCGCCGCCAGGGAACGACCGGCAACACCGAGATGATCAACGACGCCTTCTCGTTGCCGACGCGGTACTTCGCGGAGTACGAGTTCGAACATGCCGACGCGATCGGCGGCGACGCCGTCGAGGAGAAAAAGTACGAGAAAGGCGCCTGTTCGGCCTGTGCGTACGCCTGCAAACTGCCGACTCGAGACGAGGAGAGCGGGCTCGAGACGGAAGGGCCCGAGTTCGAGACGGTCTACGCGTTCGGTTCCCTGCAGGGCGTCGGCGATCTCGTCGACGTCATGAAGAGCAACGATCTCTGTGACACCCTCGGGATGGACACCATCTCCGCGGGGGTCACCGTCGCGGCCTACCTCGCGAGCGAGG
>PWMF01000206.1 GCA_003559215.1 Natrialbaceae archaeon | reverse complement strand
TAGCCTGTGCCTTAGTGGATGCTGGAGTTTCTTGCCAACCCATTTGACCCATATGCCCCTTGACAACCTCAGGCTGAACAGGGGCAGGAAGGTCAGTTTTTCGAGTAGCGTACTTGTAGTTACTCATAACCTCTCCTTATCGGATACGTAGCGACCCACGTTTGGCTGACCGCTTACGCCTATCGTAAGCTGGACCTCGGTGTGCCGTTCCAGTGTTACCTTCGTCAGTGCCTCGGGCGTTGGTGCGAACACGTTGGATGGCACCAGACTCACGCTGTGCTTCAAATGCCCATTCCTGAGCATCGTGGGTGCTGGTGAACTTGCCGGGGATAGTTCCGGGGTTAACCCCACGGGGCATGTTACGATCTGCCTGCACATCCTTATAGGAGATTTGCCCAGTCTGGATTTTCCAAGCTGTGGTGTCCTTCTTCCACTGCTCCTGTGCCTTTTTTGAGGCAACAGTCTCGACCCTCCCAGTCCGGGGGCTTGCGGCGTACTGCTGCTCTGGCCTGGCTGGGGCTGGAGTCTGGATCGGTTTGACTTCGTACTTGTATTGTCCCATCACATTACCTCGGCAGGTTCACACCACGGGAGGATCGACCACCACCACCCATATTGATGTCGATGCGGAGACCACTGCGGCGGGAGCTTTCGCGCTTCACTCGCGTGGAACCCTCGTCTTCAATGTCCAGGTCAGGTCGTTCCTGCTGGGCACTCTGGGCACCCTGAGCCGGGGATGCGGTCTTCATCGCTTCCATGTTGGGCGTTTTGGGCTTGAACATATTTCGGTTGCACATAGGGTTGTTTACTCCTTGATGTTGATACGAAGGCGACCAGCCCCGTTACGAGCCATCTCGCGGCGGCGTTTGCGTTCCTCTTCCATGTCCAACTCTTCAGCGGGACGCTCGGGAGGAGGTGCAGGAGCAGCCGGGGTGGGCATTTCAGGCATCTTAGGTGATTTCATGCACATGATTGAGAACCTCGTCCTCCATAATGTTATCGTTCTGCTCTTCAAAGACACGATTGAGGTGGCGCACTACTGATCGCGCTCCAGCCCTCATCCAAACAACACGCTCGGCATGATCGGGGTCGGGGCTACGCTCAGGGTATTGCGCGTTCAACCACTCCAGAAGTTCAGGAGGGATTGGGGGACATGAATTGGTTTGCATTGTAGTTAGTCCTCCGAGAATGCTAAGGAATTACCCCCTCGACTTCAGGGGGCTAAAGGTTACTTGACGGGACACATCCCACCAGCACATTCGTCATCTTCCAGCTCAGCCCAAGAAGCTTCCACTTCCTCGACATCAACAGGTGCCAGGGTGCTTGCGTACTCCTCATAGGTTTCCTTGGTGACAACCTCCTGTGGCAGGTAGGCATATCCTAGGTCTGCTGCAGTCTTGGTGGGATCTGCGCGGAGCAGGAAGGACACACCAACGTAGTCATCCCAGTTCTCATACAGCCACGCCACAATCTCAGGAACCTCTTCAGGGTCATAGGAGATGGTTGCCGATACGTTCTGCTGACACCATGAGTTCATCAGCATCTTGTATCGCTCAAGCTGGGTGACAGCCGACTCAAGGTTGACTTCGATCCACTCACCCTGTGCGTTCTGTTCCTTCTCGAATGGCACGTCATCCCACTTCACAGGGAATGTGATGAGCATCGAAGAGGAATCAAACGGGTGTTCCATCATCCGGTAGTTGGCTTCAGCCAGTCTCGCTACCAGAGGGTCATGCTTAGAGAACACGATGTTGTTGAAGATGTACTTACCGAGAGGCTTGTGAACACCTTCAGGGGTATCCATGATCTTACTCACGGTCCCGCTCGGCTTCACTGTGGTGATGTTCTTCGGACGTGGCAGTCCCAGTTCATCCGCCATGGAGTAGCCAGCAGCCGTAGCCACACGCTCCAGTTCTCGGAAGTCGTACCCAGTCATGTCAGGGCGGCGAACGATGCCAGTCAGTGATACACCCAAGAGCCTCAGGTGGGCGTTGTTCAGGTGCCACGCTTCCTGCAGCACACCATCACGCAAGTCCACACAGGTCTGTCTGTAGTTCGCACGAGAGACCAAGTGAATGGCTCGTTTGAGTCCGGCAGTGTCACCTCGGAACTTACCAATGTCAGTCTCGAAGAGGTTGCAGAAGGACTTGTTGCCCAGCAGAATCTCAGCGCAGGGGTTGACCCCCTTGAACCATGGGGCACGTTGCAGAGCAGAGACACCGTTGATGAACCCCGGCTCACTGCCCCCAGCATCTAGCATCATCTCGAAGATGCCTGTCAGGTCATCTCGGGTGGGCTTCTGGTTGAACAGGATGCTGTTGTTGGACTGCGCCCTCTGTGGGTTGCCAGTGGTGAAGTAGTCCTTCTTGGCAGTGGCGAACTCCAGCCACTCAGACTCACCCCAAGGTAGGAGTGCAATCTCAGCGGAGCGGCGGGAAGACAGGATCGTCCCAAGCCAGTTCATCAGGTCGAGGATGTCAATACGAGTCAGTCGGGTGTCAGCCCTACGATTCATAATGGCGATGATCGCCTCGAACGCCTTGGCAATGGACTCATCACCAGAGGAGATCCAGCCATAGCCGGACAGCCTGATGCCTCCAGCCCTGATCTCAGAGAAGTCGATGATCAGCTTCTTCGCGGGATACTTGCCTGCCATAAGTTTCCCGAAGGACTTGGCCCATGCCTCAGCAGAATCACCAATAGAGATCATCCACGTACTGGAATCAGCGTCCCAGGTCTCTAGGTTGCCTTCACGCCCACGCTCCCCTGCCTCGAACTCTTCCTTGGTTCGCGTACTACGGACGATCTCCACGTCCTTGATGGGAGCCACAAAGCCTGTGAGTTGTCCCACGATGGGCCTGAATCCCACGCCACAGCCCTGCAGCAGCAGCCAGATAGAATCGACCACGTCATACACGGTCTCGACGTGAGTGAAGCTGCAGTTGAACTGAGAGGCTTCACGGGTCTGGGCAACCTTGGTGCCACCCAACCACAACGTGCGTCCAGCACTGGAGGACTTGCGGTCCAGCATCAGTTGCCTGAGTTCCGCCAGTTCGTCCTTCTCCCACGGGTTCAGGGGGTGACCCTTGGCACGTTCCCACAGCCACGCTTGGTGCCCAATGACTCGGTCAATGGTTTCCACCCAAGTCTCGAAGGTGGTGCCCTCCTTGTTTAGGGGTCGGTTATAGGTGCGCCTCGTTACTACTGATGCGCGAGTGGATACCTGAGGACCAATCATCGGTTGTCTCCCGTCCCCTTGATAACACCACGGGTGGCGCGGTCCTGCAGCTTCTCGATGTTGGTGTTGGCGATCTCCTCCAAGCTGGTGCCCATCTCATGGCAGACAGCAGAGAGCATCCAAAGTACATCACCCAGTTCCTTGACCACTGCCTCCTGCACGGCATCTTCGCTACCGAACCGGGCGACCATATCGTCACCACGGTGGGCCTTAGCGAACAACCCCATGAACTCCCCAACCTCCTCAACGAGACCGAAGAAGGGATAACTATCCCCCTTGTAAATGGCGAAGAACTTCGCACGTTGGCTGTAGTCATTGAATCCTGTAATCGTGTCTTCGTTCATTCCCAATCTCCGTTCTCGATGGTGTCAATGTAAACCGCAAGGTAGTGCTGTGCCTTCATCAGGTCTTCCAGACGTTTGGCTTTGTCACCCTTGCGGCGTGTAATGTATTTGAGGATGTCCTTCTGGAAGAAGTCCAGCCGGTTGGCGATGGCAAACTCCAAGGGCTGTATCTTCATATCCTTGTAGTGAGTACCACCAACCTGAATGTTCATGGGGTCCATAGGATTGGCTCCTTGTTGTGAAAGTCGTAGTGACTGGCTTGTAGGATGTAGGCAACACGGGCCTGGACTAGAGCCTCCTCCTCGGAGAGACCAGCCTTCTCGTATGCCTTGACCACGGCACCCCAGTAGTCCTTAGGCTCACCCTCGACAGCGTCAAGGACTTTCCTAGCCTTGACCGGACCAACACCGGGGCAACCGGAGTAGCCGTCTGTAGTGTCTCCTGTGAGGGTCTGAAGCATGTGCTGATATCGGGCATCCTCTTCCGACACCTTGGCGATACCAAACTCATGCTTGTGGCTCATGTACACATAGCCGGGGATGGTGTACATGTCCTTGTCGCCAGTCACGATGATCTTGGTGCCACGCAGTCCATCCCAAGTAGCGAGGATTCCAAGGATGTCATCCCCCTCAAGGCCGGGACGCTCATAGGTCTGGAACTGCTCTTGCACGTACTGGCGTAGAGCAGGTATCAGCATGGGCTTGCGTACATCCTTACGGTTCCCCTTGTAGGTAGGGAGGATGTCCTTGCGGAAGTTCTCGCGGGAGGACAGGGCGACAATCACCTCGTCCGCATCCACAGTAGCCTGAAGTTCGTACAGCTTTTGATGAAGCATTACTTCAGCTTCGCGTTGGTCAGCGTGAAGGGTCCACAAGCCATTCCCCCAGTCGGTGGGGGTCTCAGCAACGACAGCAGCCTGAAAGATATAGATGTCCCCATCCACGAGGGCGATACGGTGGTGCTTGTCACAACTCATGTATCACCTCCATCCCGATTGTGGATCACTGGGGTTCCAAACATCACCGAAGTGTTTGTCGGAGTTCTTCCGCAGGTAGTACAAGCCACTGGTGGTGAGTCGCCACGATTGTCCATAGGAGTCACCGGGGAGCCACGTTGAGAGGTACCCCTGACTAGCAAGGGCGGCAACAT
>PWMF01000137.1 GCA_003559215.1 Natrialbaceae archaeon | reverse complement strand
CTCGAGGGTGACCTTCTCCGAGTCGCCGACGAACTCGGGGAAGTCGGTGCCGTCGGCGATCGCGGTCTCTTTCTTGACCCGGTAGTTCCCGCCGTCGGTGACGTGGAGGTCCGCGGGGTGGAAGAAGTACCAGTCCTCGCGGTCGAAGCGGACGCCGATGCGGGGTTTCGCGCCGAAGTTCTGCGCGAAGTAAGTCAGCGCCTCGACCTCCTCGCCGGTGAGGTAGATCGGGTCGCCCGCGCTCGATTTCGCCTCGATCGCGTAGAAGGTGTCGCCGTCGCCGGCGAGCACGTCGGGGAGTTCGCGGTCGGTCGCCGCACCGCTCGCGGGCGCGCGCATCACCGCGAACCCGGCCTCGTCGAGCGCGTTGACGAGTTCTCGTTCGCGGCGGTCGCCCTTCGCGTGGGACATATCGGTGAGTCGCCGGCCGGGAGTAATAAACGAGGCGAAGCTCAGAGCGCGACCGCGAGCGAGTCGAGACCCACGGCCATCATCTGCTCGAACTCTTCGGGCGCGAAGCGCAGGACGAGATAGAGGATCGCGAACTGGAAGGCGTTGAACGCGGCGTGGGCCGCCGTCGGGACGATGAGGTTGTCCGTTTTTGCATACAGGTAGCCGAAGATAACCGAGCCCATGAAGACGACGGTGAGCGAGACGCCGATCGCACCGAGGGGGGCGAGCCCGCCGTCGGCCGCCAGCGCGTAGGCGGGGATGTGGACCAGCGCGAAGATAACGCTCGTGACGACGACGGCACCCATCCGCGAGAAGGCGGCGTACAGGCGCTTCTGGATCACGTTCCGGAAGAGGAACTCCTCCGCTGGCGCGTTAAAGAGGAAGACGACGACGATCATGAGCAACACCATGTTCGGATCGTCGCCGATCAGTTCGACGACCTGATTCTCCGAGGAGGGAAGCTGAAGCACCGTCGCGACGACGTTGACGAGCATCACGAACACGATGCTGCCGACGATGCCGGCCAACACGTAGAGCCACCCGCGTCGCGTCGGCATCCGGAGGTCGAGCCAGTCCCAGCCCCGTTCGGTCCACCAGAGGTAGAACCCGCCGACGAGGAAGAAGCCCAGGAAGTTCAGCGTCAGCAGGACGAACGTCGCCGCGTTCGAGGCCTCGGCCGGCGACTCGAGCAGCGCCGGATCGAGCAGGAACGCCGGCAGCGTCGTAAACTGCGACGCGACGATCGCGGCGACCGAGAGGAAGACGGCGACGAGCAGCGATCTAACCTGACCGTCCGCTCGGTCTACTGTTGCCATACGCCGGCCTAGGGGAAGCCCACTCTTGGGCGTTCCTCTTTCAATTGAAACGGGGATGAAAAGAGCGACGGTAAAAGACGATCATCGATCAGCCGAGCAGGTACCGGAGTTTCGGGTAGCGCTCGACGAGCGGATGGCTCTCGAGGTAGCGGTCGACGCCGAGGATTCGTCCCGCAGCGAGGGCCCCGAGGACCAGGAAGATCGCGGCGTAAACGAGCTGGTCGTTGACCAGTCCGCCGGCGACGTCCCAGCTGCCGAAGCAGAACAAGGTGAGAAACCCACGTCCCGTGGTCCCAGCTATCTATGTACTTGCGCTGGGTGTCGGTTAGCGCGTCGAACTCGACCCCCTCGGTGAGCCGGCCGTCCTACGCATATCCGGTCTGAAAGCTACGTCCCGTGGTCCCAGCTATCCATGTACTCGCGCTGGGTGTCGGTTAGCGCGTCGAACTCGACCCCCTCGGCCTCGAGTTTGATCTCCGCGATCTCCCGATCCAGCTCGTCGGGGACGTCGTGGACGCCCGCGTCGTAGGCGTCGCTGTTCTCGTGCATCTCCCGGACACAGACCGCCTGAATACCGAACGACTGGTCCATCACTTCGACGGGGTGGCCGAGCGAGATCGGCGCGGCGAGGTTGACCAGGCGACCCTCGGCGACGACGTTCAGTCGGCGGCCGTCGTCCATCTCGTAGGCCTCGACACCGTCTCGAGCCTCGTACCGATCCACGGCGAGGTCGTCGAGCGCCTCGAGGTCGATCTCGATGTCGAAGTGACCCGCGTTGGCGAGCAGAACGCCGTCCTGCATGGCCTCGAAGTGTTCCTCGACGATGACGTCCCGATTTCCGGTGGTCGTCAGGAAGACGTCACCCTTCTCGGCGGCCTCGGCCATCGGCATGACCTCGTACCCCTCCATGTGGGCCTCGAGGGCGCGGCGGGGTTCGACCTCGGTGACGATGACGTTCGCGTTCTGGCCGGCGGCCTTCTTGGCGACGCCCTTCCCGCAGTAGCCGAAGCCGGCGACGACGACGTTCTTGCCGGCCCACGAGAGGTTCGTGGTCATCGCGATCGACGCCAGCGAGGACTCGCCGGTGCCGTGGACGTTGTCGAAGAGGCGCTTCATCGGCGTGTCGTTGACCGCGAAGACGGGATAGTCGAGCGCGCCGTCCTCGTCCATCGCACGCAGGCGGTGAACACCCGTCGTGGTCTCCTCGGCGCCGCCGACGATGCCGTCGATGAGTTCGGGGTAGTCCTCGTGGATCGCCGCGACGAGGTCCATCCCGTCGTCGACGGTGACGGTCGGCTCGTGGGCGATGACGGCCTCGATGGCGTCGTAGTACTCCTCGTCGTCGACGCCGCGTTTCGCGTAGCTCGTGATGTTCTCGTGGGCGTCGAGCGCCGCCGAGACGTCGTCGTGGGTCGACAGCGGGTTACAGCCTGTCACCGCAACGTCGGCACCGCCCTCGGCGAGGGTCTCGACGAGCATCGCGGTCTTGGCCTCGACGTGCATCGCCATCGCGATGCGCTCGCCCTCGAAGGGCTGGTCGGCGACGAACTCCTCGCGGACGTGCTCGAGGATGGGCATGTGCTGGGCGGCCCAGTCCATCTTGCGACGACCCTCCTCCCGTGCGGACTCGAGGTCGTCCAGCTGATCGCTGATCGGCGGATACTCTGTCATGTATCGGTGGAGGTGTAGGGCGGGGAAAACGCTACCGAAGTGCCGAGGAAGCGCCCGCTCCCGCTACCGATACCGCTCCTCGGCGAACCGAAGCGCGATACTGCCACCGAGAACGCCGATGCCGAACGCCGGGAGTCGCGCTGCCTCCGCGTCAGTTCCGGCGACGGCAGCCGCAGCGGCCCAACTTGCGGCCGTAGCGACCGCCGCCAGCGCGACAAGTCCCAAGAGCCCGACGCTCGAGCGGTTCGTTCGGCGTAAGATCAGCAGAAGCAGCGGGCCGACCGCGACCCCGACGACGAGCGGAATCGCGGCACCGATCGACGCGAACGCCCGAACGTCGACGACGAAGAGATGCGTGCCAGTCAGCAGAAACAGTCCGAGAGCCAGTTCTCGGAGTAGCAGACTCGAGGGCACGTGCGCGGCGTCGGTTGAGCGCGTGCGCGACATCTGTCAATTTGGCTGTCATTGTGCGCCAGTATAACTATTTGGTCGCGTCCAGGTGAGCCGCCGGCCGACAAACCGAACGGCGGCCACAAAAATTTAGGGTGGAAACAGTCGAGCTAACCCGTCGCGCTACTCCTCGGCGCGAGCGACCAGCGATCTCGCAGCCTCGCTCGCCCGCTCGAGCACCGCGTCCTCCTCGAGGGTCAGCACCTCCCGGTCCCGCATGAGAACCTGCCCGTCACAGATCGTGTGACGAACGTCGGACGCGGCCGCGGCGTAGGCGAGGTGGCTCACCAGGTCGTGAGCCGGCCTCAGGTGGGGCTTCTCGAGGTCGATCACGGCGAGGTCGGCGGGCGCGCCTTCCTCGAGGCGACCCGACTCGAGCCCGATCGCGTCGGCCGTGCGGTGGGTGAGCATCTCGGTGACCCGTTCGGCAGGCACCGCACTCGCGTCCTCGGCAGCGAGCTTGCCGATCATCGCGGCGTCGCGGGCCTCGTCTAACATCGAGAGGTCGTTGTTCGAGGCCGCGCCATCGGTCCCGAGTCCGACGGCGACGCCCGCCTCGAGCATGCGCTGGACCGGCGCCATCCCGCTGGCGAGTTTCATGTTCGAAGCCGGACAGTGGATCACGCCCGTCCCCGCCTCCGCGAGCAGCCCGATCTCGCTCTCGTCGACGTGGACGCCGTGGGCGACGAAATCTTCGGACTCGAGCATTCCCAGTTCGGCCGCGTAGGCCAGCGGCCGGACCCCGCGGTCCTCGACGATCGGAGTCACCTCGTCCGCCGTCTCGTTGGCGTGGTAATGAAGGGGAACCCCTGCCTCGCGGGCCTTCGGAACGAACTCCTCGAGATACTCCCGGCCGACGGTCGTCAGCGAGTGGGGCATAAACGCCGTCGATATCCGACCGTCTGCGGCGCCGTCGTACTCGCGGGCGAACGCGAGGCTCGTCTCGAGATCCTCGCGGGCGCCGGCGTCGTCCTTGACGACGGTGACGACGCCGTGGCCGAGCCGCGCGCGAAGCCCCGCTCGTTCGACGGCGTCGACGATTTCGGGCATCTCGAAGTACATGTCCGCGAAGGCGGTCGTCCCGCCCTTGATCATCTCGAGCAGTCCCAGCTCTGCACCGACTCGAACGTCGTCAGCCGTGAGCTCCCCCTCGGCCGGCCAGATGTCCTCCCGAAGCCAGCTGTCGAGCGGTTTGTCGTCGGCGTACCCTCGGAGCAGCGTCATCGCGACGTGGCTGTGGCCGTTGACGAACCCGGGGGTTACGAGCGATCCCGAGGCGTCGAGCGTCTCCTCGCCGGCGAGGCCGTCACCGACCTCGAGGATCTCGCCGACCTCCCGGTCGATCAGTACGTCCGCGCGCG
>PWMF01000075.1 GCA_003559215.1 Natrialbaceae archaeon | reverse complement strand
GTGGAAATCGACGCGGCCTTCTGGGAACAACTCCGATGCACTGCGGAAAACGCGTTCGCGACCTACGAAAAGTGTTTCTGCAATGATCATCATCATCATCATCATCATCAACAAAGGAACGGTGCCAACATCTCCAGGGAAATGGGAGAGACAACAGAGCGCGACGGAACCAAGGGATAATAGATCGGGTTGTTTTTTTCTGTATTACTGTTTCTTTTTACTGGCTCCAATTCCCCCTACAACACCGAGGGTTTTGCCAGTAGAAGACAAAAATAGATCCAGTGTTGTCGTGCTTTTCTTTCCCTTTTTTTCCTCTGCTTCAAGTTCCGCTGCAATGTTATATTTAATGCGTTTCAGCGCGGGGCCCTCGGAATCCTCCGCAGGGATCCCCTGGCGAGTGTGATACGCGTAGATCGCTTGCATGGCCGCGTCGAAGAGATCGTCCATTTTGGGCGGGGGCGCGGTCCTCTTCTTCTTCTTCTTATTCTTTGTTTTACCGGACGTCTCTTGCTTGCGCGCGCGTTTTCGTTTCGGCTGCGAAAATGGGCACACCAGCTTGTGCATGCTGTTTTCTTCTGCCGCCCGCCGAAACAGCTCCATCTCCTGCACCGTGAGAAAGCGCCTAGCGAATCGCTTGGCGTCCGTCTTGTTCACAGTATGCGATCCAGTAAGGCGGAACGCTGGGGGCTGGGGGTCCGGCACAGCGTGTACCACTGCGTTCCAGAACCGCTTGACCTTGATCGGCCACTGCAGCTCGGAGTGGGACCCATACCGGGTCTGGAAGATGGCCTGGGCGACCATGTTCCCCGTGTCCCTGGCATTTTGTCGCTCCACGGCAGCCAGAACGTACCCCCCCCCAACATTGTGGTGATGGTCAAACAACTCCGGCATGGCATCAAAATGGTACAGGAGTTGTGGCGCGAATTCAAAGGCGGTGGTGGCGCGCCGCTTTCGTGCTCTTCCAGACGAGGAAGCGCTGTCGCCCTCACGGTCCCCGGAGGTCGTGTTACAACGGCAGAGCAAATTAAGGAGCGCTGCGTGCGTGAAACAGTCCGCCTTGCAATCGTAGCGGACCGCCGCACAGTGTTGCTTCCCCGGATCCGTGGAGATGACCTCGACAACGGCTTCCTGCGCACGAGTCACGCCGCGTTTTTTTCGCATCGGAAAATCTGAGGACGTTTTACTAGGTTGTGGGACGGCACGTGCACCGTCTCCTTTCAGCGCGGTCGCACTGTTGTTGGATGAAGAGGGGGGGAAATTGCAATTTTTTTTATATTAATTCCGAATTATTATTAATATTTTCCGTTGTGACGTTCATAAATTCGTGAGTTTCGACACTTTTTCCCAACACCACAAATTGAATTTTTTCCAACAACAAAACAACAACAACAGAACAACAACAGAACATACGCTCACACAGCAAAAAAAAAAGGAATGTCAATGTTGATGATTACCAGTACCATGAGTGGCCCCATGGAGCTGCCCGCACCACGCTGGCGCTCTCAGTCCTATTCTCCTCCCCGTTCGCAGAAAAAGAAGCGCAAGCACACCGTGCGTTCCTCGCAAATGCAGCAGCGTTCTTCTTCCAAGGTCCGGGTGGTGTTGGCGGAAACTCCGCTCCCTGCGAATGCGCCAACTGTGGATGGACCTCTCGAATTCCTTCTCCGAAAGGAATTGGTAAAGTGGCTCGATCAAACGAACCCCCTCCTGTGCTATCGTCGAGAACAGCAGGAAGACCAACCGTCCGTGATCCGAGGCAACGAGTCTTCTCAGGGTGGTCGTGCCGATGTTGCTCAAGGCACGCGGTGGAAGGACGCAACGCTGATTAGAACGTCAATAATCCCTCAGGGGGACCGTAAGCGTAAGTTGCCGAGGGATGACGTTTTTCTCTGGTGTCTCGTCCCGAGCGTATACAATAGTCTAACGGAAACCGGGATGCTGTTCCTGCGCTACTACGCCACGAAGCAGGCCTTCAGTAAGGTGGTCAAGGCTCGAACGTGCCTCGACCAATACTATAGGTCCCCCGCGGCCTGCGTCTACGGAGCCCACACGCGCCCCCTTGCGGAGTGGTTCACGGAGATTAGAGACGATATTCTGAAACTCACCAAAACAATGTATCCTCAGGAAAATGGTGATGATGATGATGATGATGATGATGATGATGATGACCAGAGCGATATTCGGATACATAGAAAGAAACTGAAGCGCAGCGATGGTGATGATGATGATGATGATGATGATGACGACGATATGGGAAACCCCATGGCAAGGTCCCTGCTCATGCTGGATATCGAGGATGTGTTCCACGTGCCTACACACGGGATTTTTGAGCATTCGTACGAGCTGATTTCTTCTGCGGACGAGATCCGTTGCCTCTGGTACATGATCTTGCGCGAGCACGGATACTCCACGGGAATCCCTGATCCTGGACCTACTGGGTTTACCAGCGACAACGCGGTGGTGGACTCGTTCTTCCTGCACCCACTTTGCATCGATGGCGATGCCAGTGGGAACCACGGGGGGAATCTGGCCTCGGAAATCACCAATGACAAGCTTATCTCGTTCGCCACGTTTGTGGGGATGATTTCACAACTCTACTACATGATGAAGAGGAAACGTAAATCCATGCAACAACTCTGGAAAAAACGCATGCCTACGGTCGCGAGCCTCTGCAAGAACCCCAAGCTGGAACACATCCTTATCAGGATGACCAAAATCGAGCGTGTCAAGGCATGCGCCATTGAATCTAAGTGTCGCGCGCGAGCCATATCTCATGTTTTGGAAGGAGGGGAAGAGGAGCAACCTTCCGGTTGCTCAGGTGAAACACACTCCTCTATATCCTTCTCCTCCTCCTCCTCCTTCTCCTCTGTAGCAGTCCCGATCGTTCCTCGATCGCCCACGGATTCGAATTTTTCAGAGATCTTTACGTGCATCATGAACTCGCAGTGGCGTAAGAAAATCAAATCTTTTCATATTTAAAATGTTACTGTATTGCGCTCGGTTTTTTTTGGCCCCCCCCCTTTGTTATGTTATTGTGACATAATGATCAATAAAACATTTGGAAAACAAGAATTTTCGAAAAAAAATCACTGCCCCTTCTCCCAGTGCCGCTTCTGCTTCCTCTCTTTCGTATTTCGAAACTACAACAAATCCACAGACGCACGGGGTCCCTAAAAACACCACACAACCACCAAGGCCAATAATATTTAGCAGTTACACGGTGGCGTCGTCTTCATCATTTGCCATTTATCGTTGCCTTATTTGCCTCCAAGAAAAAACCACGACAGCATAATATTTTTAAGTCGATCTGCATTGTTTTTACGGACGAACCGAGGTACAGAAGGGGGAACGCACGTTATGTTTCGGAGAGCGATGGGATCCCCGTTACCCGGAATGGAGGGGATGCTTTACTCGGATGCGGTCATACAGGACTTCCGCGCCGGCAACGATGATACTTACGATTACGGAGGATACGATCACGATGATTGCGAAGCCATGCGCCAATGTTTCGGGACCATCTGCGGTGGGATCCACGAGACCCTCAGCGACTGCGCACAGTCCGTCGGGATTTTTCTCGCCGACGTTCTCATCCGAAGCTGCACTCCCTGCATTGACGATCACGTGAACCACGCACTGGAAGGACAATCCATTGCCGCGGGTGCCGATTTCGAAGAGCAAAATGATGAAGAGGCTGAGGAATATGACGATTACAATAATAATACTACTACTACTACTACTACTACTACTACTACTACCACCATCAATACTAGCAGTGAATCTTCGCGTGTCCATAGTTGGATTGCATGGCTAAACCCGTATACCTACACAACAGTGCCGACGGATGCGCCGGTCGATGATACTGGTCCCAATTCCACACCAGAGAGGAGGCCCGTAGCGCGGCCCTTTGCTACGACAGTCGGCGGAGGGAAGATGGACCAATGGGAGCGAGGGGACGCGTACGATGATATTGGCAATGCGGTGACGGGGTCCGCAGACACCATGACGAATGTGTTGGCGGTGGTGGTCGAGGATAACTATTCTTCTCAATCCTCTCGGAAAAAAACAGGTCATCGCCCTATGTAACCGGCAAAAACACGCGAATGTAAACAGAAATGATTTTTAAAAAAATTTTCACTTACAAAAAAAGCTCCCCCCTCCCCCCACAATGCTTTTGCCATTCTTTTGCTCCCTCCTCGCTACACACACACACACACACACTATCCCGTAGGATTCTCAAAGACCTCTTCCCATGTTAGTGCGCCCACAAAGATCAAGACCAGGATCATCAAGCAAATGTAGACGGGACAACAGATGAGCCATCCGATGATCATGTAGCAACAGTTCCCGAACGATGCTTGTTGGAACGTTGCATCCGGAATAGGATTCCCCCACGCCCCCGCGCCAATCGGCATCGGTACCATGTACGCCTGGGGAATATTATTACCGGGTCCACTGTTGCTGTTGTTGTTGTTGTTGTTGTTGATTCCAAAGTAGGGGAGTATGGTGGCGTGTTGTTGTTGTTGTTGGCGATCGTTTGGGATCATCATTGGCGCTGCTGCAAACGAAGCAGCTGCTGGTGTATAACTCTCCCCACCATGATAATCGCTTAGAATCGGAACTACATTCCCCACGACCGCATGCGATGGGACTGTCGTAAAATGCCGCCTGTTGGTCCCTGGATTTTTCGATGCTTCGATTGAGGAACGCCAATCCATGACGGTCTCCATCCCATCGCTCTGTTGTCGCTGCTGGGC
>PWMF01000179.1 GCA_003559215.1 Natrialbaceae archaeon | reverse complement strand
TAGACGCCGACACCCTCGACCATATCGCCAGCGATCAGCAGGTACTCGACGTGTTGGGCCTCGGGCGTGTGAAGCCAGTCGGCGAATCGATTCCAGGCCTCGCCCATGAACTCCTGGCTGCCGACGTGGACGTCGCTGATCAGCGCCGCCTGGACGTGGCGATCGGCGGTCGAGGGCTCGTGCGTGCGCGGGACGTCCGGGAAGTACATCGAGTCGACGAACGCGATCCCCGAGTCGTCGGCGAGGGTGCCCTCCATCGCCAGCACCTCGTCGTACAGCAGTTCGTCGACCAGATCGGCGTACTCGCGGTCTTTCATCACGAGCCACGGGAACGTTCCGGTGGCGTCCTCGAGTTCGATCAGCCAGTGGCCGCTCGCGGTCGAGCGCACGTCGTTGACCAGTCCGACCATTCCCGCCTCGCTGCCGCCGGGCATCGACTGGATCGCCGTCGCGGGTCGGTGGTTGACCCGCCCGCGGAGCTTCGACCCTAGCCGCTCGAGCCGATCCCGAAACACCGAGACGAAGTCGCCGTACTCGCCGGTTCCCGTGCTCTCGCCGGTCATGTCGCCGGTGATCTCGAGCGAGCGCTCGAGGGGATCCGACGACCGACCGCTCTGCATCTCCGCGTCTTTCTTCCCGTCGTCGCTGTCTTCGTTCCCCTCGCTAACCCCCTTCGTTTCGACTGGACCGTCGCTAGCCTGCGGCGACGGTGGCGGTGTTTCGTTTCCAGTCGAAACTGAGGTGTAGTCGGACGCGGAGTCCGTCGGGTCGGCGGTTCGACCGCCGTCGGAAGCGGGCTCGGCCTCGAGAACGGGGTCGACGTGGTCGGACCGGACGACCAACGCGTCCTCGGGCAGCGATTCGAGGACCGCCTCGAGGGTCGCCGACGGGTCTTCTGTTGACGCGATCCGGGTCACCGCCTCGCGCTCGGCGTTGTAGCCGCGACTCGTGAGTTCGCTGACGATCCGGGCGGGCCCCTCGAGTGGCACACACCTCGCATTCGTGAGCGGCATCAAAAGGGTAGCGGATACCCGTCGGGCACGTCGCTTCGATGAACAGAACCTTGATGGCCGGGCCCGGTATAACACGGGACGATGAGCGGTCCCGACCCCGGCGACGAGAGAAGCGACGATAGTGGCGACTCACGCCGTCACGACCCGAGCGAGCCCCCGTCGGACGGGACCGGCGATCCAGAACGCGACCGGAGGTCGGCAAACGACGACCGGAATCCGACCGGTACCCCCGCCGACGACCGAGACGACGAGTCGATCGTCCAACGGAGCGGTTCCGAACACGACGACGTCTCGATCGAAAACGACGGGTTCGTCCGGTGGTTCTTCAAGACGAACGACGATTCGGTCGTCCTCGTTCGGGATATCCTGAGCAGCGTTGCCATCGTCGCGGTCATCGGGCTCTTGCTGTTCGGGATCAGCGGCGTCTGGCCGCCGCTGGTCGCCGTCGAGAGCGGGAGCATGGAACCCAACATGGAGGTGGGCGATCTCATCTTCGTCGTCGCAGACGACCGCTTCGTCGGCGACGGCGCCACCGGAGATACCGGCGTCGTCACCCACGAAGACGGCGACGACCACGAAAAGTTCGGCAAGGCCGGTGACGTCGTCGTCTTCGAACCCAACGGACAGGCCCATCAGACGCCGGTGATACACCGGGCACACTTCTGGGTCGAGGAGGGCGAGAACTGGGTCGACACCAGAGCTGAGCCCGAGTACGTCGATGGCGCGAGCTGCGATCAGCTTCGGACCTGTCCGGCCGCCCACGACGGCTTCGTCACGAAGGGTGACGCGAACCCCTACTACGACCAGTACCAGCGCGGTGGCGCGAACACCGACGTGGTCCAGCCCGGGTGGATCACCGGAAAGGCGTCGTTCCGGGTTCCGTGGCTCGGTTACGTCCGACTGACGTTCGATTCGATCCTCGGTGGTATGCTCGCGCCGCAGCCGGGTCCCGAGGCCGTCGCAGGCGCGGTTGGAGCGGAGACGCCGCTTTCGAGCGCCGGAGCGGTCGGAACGAGCGTCGGTGCGGCGGGCGTCGCCGCGGCCGGAACGGGTGCTGCGATGGTTGCGGGCCGGCGGCGTCGACGGTAGCCGGCCGCGTCGCTCGAGTCGAAACAGAGGGGGTTAGCGGAAGGGGTTCGGGGCGGAGAACGAGTTGGGTCCTCAGTTCTCGAACCGCGCCTGGACGAACGGCTGGATGTCGTCGATGTTGCTCAGTCGGGAGTCCGAGAGCAGGACGGCCTCAGTCTCGTCGATCGGGACCGAGAGGCTGATCTCCTTGGTCCGACCGTAGCGTCCCTTCGAGACGACGACGGCGTTGACGATGCCGAGCATGTCGAGTTCGCTGATGAGATCGGTTACCCGGCGCTGCGTGAGGACGTCGGCGTCGATCTCCTCGCAGAGGCGCTTGTAGATGTTGAACACCTCGCCGGTGTTGATGCTGTGGACGCCGTTTTTCTCGAGCAGGATGATCGAGAAGAGGACGAGCTTGCTCTGTGTGGGGAGGGTGCGGACGACCTCGACGACCCGGTCGAGTTCGATCTTGTCCTGGGCCTGCCGGACGTGTTTCTCGACGATCGTCTCGGCCTGGGAGCGTTCCGCCAGTTCGCCCGCGGTTCGGAGCAAGTCGAGCGCCCGGCGCGCGTCCCCGTGCTCCTGGGCAGCGAAGGCCGCACACAGCGGGATCACGTCGTCCGACAGCGCATCGCCCTTGAACGCGACGTTCGATCGGTGCTGGAGGATATCCCGGAGCTGATTCGCGTCGTACGGCGGGAAGACGATCTCCTCCTCGCCGAGACTGGATTTGACCCGGGGGTCGAGGAAGTCGGTGAACTTCAGATCGTTCGAGATCCCGATGATCGACACCCGAGAGTTCTCGAGTTCGGAGTTCATCCGCGAGAGGTTGTAGAGAGTGTCGTCGCCGCTCTTCTCGACGAGCTTGTCGATCTCGTCCAACATGATTACCACGACCCGCTCATCGTAGTCGACGGCGTCGAAGAAGACGCTGTACACTCGATCGGTCGGCCAGCCGGTCATCGGAACCTCCTGGAACGACTCCTTGTCTTCTTCGAGGGAGTCGATTCGGTCCTCAACATCCTCGCGATCGGAGAACGGCGTCGACGCGAGCGGGTGTTCCGCATCGGAGTCGTCGACGCCCGACCGATCCGTCGACCCCTTCGTTTCGACTGGAGAACCCGGCGACGTCGACTCGGTATCGGTTGCAAACGAAACGTCGTCGCTCGGGTCGCGCTCATCGGCGCCCTCGTTAGATCGTCCGGTGGAATCGTTGCGACCCGCGCCCGTTTCGTACTCCTCGAGTGCCTCGAGGCGGTCCTCGAGGGACTCGATCTGTTGGTCGATCCGGGCCTCGTTTTTCTCTATGAACTTGTTCGCGAGCTGCGCGAGTACGCGGTACTGGGTGTCGGTCACCTCGCAGTTGATGTACTCGACGTCACAGGGGACGCTGTACTTCTGGGAGGTGCTCTCGAGTTCCTTGCTGACGAACTTCGCGCTCGCGGTCTTTCCTGTCCCTGTTTTCCCGTAAATCAGGATGTTCGAGGGTGTCTCGCCCCGGAGCGCGGCGACGAGGATCGTCGCCATCTTGTTGATCTGGTCGGTCCGGTGGGGCAGTTCGTGGGGCGTGTAAGACGGACGCAGCACCTCCTTGTTCTCGAAGATCGGCTCGCCGCTGAGCAGGTCGTCGAACAGTCCCTGGCTCGGTTCCTCGTCGCCGATCGCCGTCTCCTCGAGCGTCGTCGAGAACCCGTCGGTCTCGCCCTCGACGTCGTCGGTTCGTGGCGGCTCTGAGTTGTCGTCTGACATCCGTCGTTGGGATACCCCCTCGTTTCGTGTGGAGAGACGGATCCGAAAGCAGTGATTCAGCGTTTGAACGGCCAGTACGGCCGATCAAGCGGAATAGCGATCGGTTTCGGATCCAGTTGATGCAAACGAAACAGAGGAACACCGCGATATTAAATTCTTCCCTTTCACTCACGTAGGATATGATTCTTTTTGGACGGATCCGCGCGCGAATCGAGAACGGTACCGATACTCGCGGTCGGCGACCCTCGTTCGGTCAGTCGGCGGGCCGGTTGAAGGTTCCCCTCGGGTCGCTTCGTTCGGAGCGGGTGTTCCCCGGTCGGTCCGGAACGGAAGCGGTGAGGATCTCGAGGGGGAGCGATGCCGGACACTGACCGATCGCCCTCGAGTCGAAGAGTGGGGGGTTGATGACGGTGCCCCCACCCCTTCGTTTCAACTGGAGATCGACGAGAGGGAGGGGTGGGAGAAACGGGAAGGGCGGCCGCTGGGAGAAGATGTCCAAGCCTCGAGCGACCCATTCCGGGAAGCTCGGGCTGTATACGGGAGGTACTGTGACGGAAGTTGTAGAATGGTCATATAATTAGATAGTTCAATAGAAGGCTAGTAAGTATATGAACTGGCTAGCAAATACTAGCAAGTACTTCTTCCTATATCCAGTGCGGATCCTGTTTGTAGCCTATTCACATAAAACCCTCCTTTTTAGAAGCCCCCCTCCCCCTCCCCCTCCCTTTGGAGCGTTCCAGTTGAAACGAAGGGGTGGGGGGCATCCCGTCGCCTCTCCCGATCTTTCAATCTCAGGTTACATTCTCTTTCTCAGAACCATTCCGGCCACTCTGCTCATCTCCGACCGTTCTCTTCCGTCTCTCACCGGCTCGTAATGGATTGTTACTCATTACCATGAGTACTTTTCACAGTAGTCGAACACTCTACACGTCTGACGTAGGCTTAAGTG
>PWMF01000080.1 GCA_003559215.1 Natrialbaceae archaeon | reverse complement strand
CGGAATACATATACTTAGACTTTGTGCTTTCATTGTAAATCCTCGTCTACTATTATTTTCTTACATTTTGTGCACTCGTGGTGTCCGCTGGCGATACCAATATCGCACCTTGTACGTAAATCATAGTCCTCACAAAAAAGAACCTTTTGTTTGTTCCCGCAGTGCGGACAATCTATTATATCATAATGCCAATCTATACAACCGCTCATAATATTTCACTCCTTTCGTGGTTGATTCTCACAAACTTTACCCACTCGGCCATAGTTAGATAACAGTGTCGATGCCCGCGCGAATCCCTGTTCCAAAACCCTAATTGTCCTGCATATATAGCATCTTTAAGGGCTTTCAAGGCTTTGGCATCTCTTACGGCTATCGCCGTTATCGGTACATCGGCTTTATTTTTATACTTCTCAAGACGCACTACCATTATTCTATATAGACTCGATTGTGTGCTGTTATTAAACATACGGCGTTTTGAATCATAATACTGTTTCGCGAAATACCCCGTCGGTTCCCAGAACACGTGTTTATCTCTGGTAGCTAGCCGCGCGAACTCGCGTTTACTAAAATCTCGCGCGTCTTTCTCTTCTCTTCTCCTATAATACGGCACACCAGATCTCTCGTCTATAAACCCGGTCTTGAATTGCCATATATGTCGACACTCGTGTATTATGGTTGACCATAAGTTCAACCATACATCTGTCATCGGACGGCTCCAATGCGTGCTATAAGTCGACGGACCATACCCGCTCATATTGAAATAATGAATTCCTACGTTTATGTATATAGTTCGTTCGTCTATATACGCTTTCCCAAAAGTTCGGCGCATACCCTGAAGTCTCTTATTCTTACTGGACACCGTCCTGGTATGAAAGACCGCCTTCCGAACATACGGATGACATTCTTTCATATACTCTATCATACATTTGGGAACCGAGTTACCACCGTGAACTTCCATAATTTACTCCTTATAGGTTATCCTTTGCAATTTTACTCGCTAATCTACTTTCTACGCCGTCTATTGTATGAATTATAGTCTTAGTTTTATAAAGATTAAGCACTGCCTCTGTGCGTATATAAAACTTAGATAAACCACCTTGGCGTCGATAAATAATTCTATCGGCGTAATGATTGTAAAGAAATTCCCATTTCCCCTCATAATTGTCAACCATTGTAAACAAATATTCTATCACAGGTTATCCTTTGCTATTTTACTTAACAGAAAACTTTCAACACCCTTTTCGGAATTTACTATATCATCTCTTTTGAATATCGTTAAAGCCGATTCTGGACTTATATACAGTAACGGATCTTGTGTTCGCCTCTGGTTTTTATACTCAATGTCCCTAGTTAACTCGTTATAATAAAACTCGTACTTGTGATATTCAGTATGTACTATAACACCTAAGATACGATAAGCCTTTGGTATCTTGATCGTGAACAAATATTTCATATGATTCATAATTCATATTTCGTAAGTTCATCACGTATTATTTTACTAGCTTTTTTCCTAGCATATACCACATGATTACCGTGTGGATCGTTTACTCTAGAATTAAGCTGATAATGCGCATACCTCGCACTTTGTTCTTCTAAACCAAGTTCAGGATGACACGTGCACATTGTAAAAAAGGCTTGTTTTTCTTTATCATAATAATATCTGCGCTTGTCAACCCCGCCATAGCTTGTTGAAAATAAGTATTCCATTTTTATTTACATAATTTGTAATATGTTACAAATTATCCTTTATGACCTTTTGTGTAATTGTATCTATTGCTCTCTTGGTACAATGCTTTACCTTAATGTGCGGGTATTTCCCTCGATATACATTAAGAAGAAACTTCGTGTCTTTTAGTTTACCCCTATCAGTTTTTTCATCGATGGTGTCTCTCATATAATAATATATTGAATTGTCAGAACGTTCATAATAAACTTTATATTCGTCACTTATAGTTGCTATTATCATCAAATACTCGTCTGTGTTCATAGTTCCTCCTTTAGCACTGAACTTTTTATTAGCTCTTCTATATCATTGCCACAGTGTGTTACTGCACTAAATGGCATATCACCATTAAATATTTTATATATATCCTTAGCGCTTACTTGGGTATCATCATCTATCAGAGGATTGACCTCGAGAAATATACCCTTATCAAAATCATAATAATATTTTATCGGCTCGATATAACCGGCGTGGGATGTAAAACAGTATTTTGTGGTGAACAAATATTTCGCGTTTCTCATAGTTCGCGTTTTATTATTGTGTTTATTATCATAGACCGCGCATCTCTATCGCAGTATACTACCTTATAAGAAGGTATTTTACCGTCGAGTATATTCAGCGCGGTTCGTGGTAGAACATACCACCTGAGAGACTTCTTCAAACATAGATTTCTCTGTCTTCGGTTCTTAGTATAACTAAAGATATAATAAAATCGCCCAAGTTGCTCGTCATAGTAAAAACGGTGCGGCATCCCGTTATAATTTGTGGTGAACAAATGTCCGGATTTCGCGTTTTTCATATACTATCCCTCACTAACTTATTATGTATTATTTCGTATGCTTTTTTTCTGGTATAAATCCTGCGCTCCTCAATTGTGCTGTATGGGCTAATGTTATATTTATAAACATTCATTATACCCACGGAAGATGTAAACATTCTTGGTCTATCCGGATGACAAGTGCATTTAAAATAAAACATATCGTCTGTTTTGTCATAATAATACCGTACTTTATGAGTACCTCCTATGTTTGTTGTAAATAAATATTCCATTACAAATTATCCTTTACTACTTTATCCAGTATTGTTTTATAAGCGTCTTTCTTCACATTGAATATCTCTTTAACACCAACACTGTCGTCTCTTTCAAATACTTCTAGGACGCGTTTAGACGATATAGGTCGCACGCTTAACACGGGATGGCACGTACAGTCCGCAAGAAACTCGTCTTTATTACTATCGTAATAATAGTTTACAATTTCCATATTATCAAGCCTTTTTGAAAATAAAAGTTTCATGTCTTTATAAGTTATCCCTTACTGTTTTATTTCGTATTATTTCGTAGGCGCCTTTTTTAATATTAAATATTTCATCTGAGTGTGTGCTTTTTCTGAATTTCTTTAGTACACTTATAGATGAAACACCTACTGTTCCTGCGGATGGACAGCATGTGCAGTTCACACAAAATCTGTCTATGTCTTTTCTATAATAGTAATTTATTACTCCGGTATTTGGTAATTTTACTGAAAATAAAAGTTCCATTTTTTATAGATTATCCTTTACTATTTTATCTCTAACTATTTTATCCGCATCTTTGTCCATGTGAATCATTCTTTGAAACATATGTATATTATCAAGAAGTTCTGAAATGGTTTCAATGGGAATATTAAAATGGTGCGGATGGCCATTTTTGAAAGTGCTTACTATATTATTCGTTTTCTCATCATAGTAATATTTAAGAACTGGGCCGGACAATGGAACTATGGGCGCGGACGATAATAAATATTTCATTACAAACTGTCCTTTAATATTTTGTTCTCGACTATTTTATCTGCATTCTTATCTATATCGGTCGCTTTTTCAAATAAATATGTTCCATGTAGAAGCCGTAAAACTATTTTCACATTAACATTATACCCAGGTTTACAAGTATACCCACTAGAATAATCGCATATAATGCTATTGTTTTCTTCATTATAATAGTATTTACACGCGTATGATGTTCCGGGCATACAAGCAGTTGACCTCGATGATAGTAAATATTTCATTATAAACTATCCTTTATCATTTTATTATGAACTATTTCCTCTGCGTTGTGATCTATATAAACGGTTTTCTCTAGAACACATTTTATTATTATAATATTATACACATACTCTGAAGAAACATGCATATAAGATTTATGTTCATCTTCTTCTCTTGTATATAATATCACATCATTTTCTCGATCATAATAATACTTGAAAATTTCTTCTCCAGGTAAATAACTTTTGGATGTTAATAAATATTTCATTACAAGCTGTCCTTCATTATCTTATTGCATATGAATTTCTTAGCGTTTTTATCTATATGAATTGGTCTCTCTATCGGACACTCGTCTTCTAATAGTTCTAATATAAAATTAGGGCATACTCCTGAAAATGTATATGGACCCATGCCCGTAATTAACTTAAGTGAATAACTGTAGTCTTTACATATTATATCGTCTTTCTCAGCGTCATAGTAGTATTTATACTGGTCGCCGCGCTGACCCTTTGAGTTACGACGTTTTGACGTCAATAAATATTTCATTTTACAGCTCGTTTAAAAGTATTACATGCTCGATTATTTTACGGGCTTTCTCATCGACATCTGTTATTTCTCCCCGGCATTTACCTATTAATAACTTGAGCACGTTCCGCGGATCCACGGATGTAAATACTATATTAAGTTCCATTCCAAATCTGTATCGACCACTAATAATCCCACGTGTCTCGTCGTAATAATATTCATATGTATTACCATATGGAGTTGTGCTTGTAAATAAATGTTTCATAGTTCTTCCTTTATAACTCGGCTTTTTAAAAAGGCTTCAGTCCCTTTACGTGAATAAATTTTTGTGATGCCCGAAATTTTTCCCTGTAATATTGCAAGAGCAAGATGAGACGTTGGTATTTCTATAATACCGCATGATTTACTATGACTTCTACAAACTATGTTATCACGATCTCTGTCATGATAAAACCTAATCAGTGTCCTGCGCATATCTCTTACAGTAAACAAATATCTCACAATTCCTCCTTCATCATTTGGTTTCT
>PWMF01000059.1 GCA_003559215.1 Natrialbaceae archaeon | reverse complement strand
CGGTATTGTTCGTCTCTAGAAGCGTCTGAGGCGACATTTTCCGAGCCGGAAAACGATCGGCTCGAGCGATCGCTTCTTTCCCGCCAATGTACATTTTATTACTAGTATCATAATTCAAGAACGGTTGCCATTGGGACGTTCGGCCGATTTCGTTCGTCTGGTCGCGATTGTAACGAACGGTGATCGGATCGGTGCGACCGGGACCGTCTTCCCGTGGAACTTCTGCATGGTGACCTGACCGAGAGGCAAAGACTCTCCGATACCGTTATATCAGCCTCTGTCAAGTAAATGGTATGGCGTGGCAACACACCGTCTACGCGTACCCGATCCTTTTCGCGACGGCGCTCTCGTTCGTCCTGGGTGCGTACGCGGTCGCCCGTATTCGGCGCCGCGGACGGTCAACCACGTTGCTTGCGTTCGCCGCGATGACCGGTGCGATCGCGATCTGGACCGGGTTTTCGGCGTTGAAACTCCTTAGCACCGATCCGACGGTTCAGTTCCAAAGCTATCTGTTACTTCACGTCGGCAGCGCCGCCGTCGGTCCCCTACTGTTGCTGTTCGCGCTCGCGTACACTGACCGGTCCCACTGGCTCACTCCCTCGCTCTCCGTCGGGGTATTCGTCGTGCCGGTCGCGTTCGTCGCGCTCCTGATTACGAACCCCCACGACGTGGCGATCATCGACACGCGGGTCGTCGACGCCGACGGACTGGTCGTCTGGCGAGCGGACCGCGGCCCGGCCCATGTCGCGTTGAGTTTCGTCTACGCCGCGCTCATGGCCGCTCTCACGCTCGCCGTCGTGCTGTACGAGTCGGTTCGCACCGGACGAACATATTACCCACAGGCCGCCCTCCTCACGGTCGCGGTCGTCGCTCCTATCGGGGCGAGTTTCCTCACGGTCGCAGGGGTTCCGCCGTTCGGTCGCGAGGGAGTGAACCTCGTCCCCGCAGCGGCGGGCCTTTCGGTTGCCGCACTCGGGGTCGCGACGTTCCGGTACCGGCTGCTGGATCTGCCGCCGCTCGCGTACACGACCGCGATGCGCAACTCACCGGACGGCGTACTCGTTCTCGATTCGAACGGACGGGTCGTCCACTCGAACGAGAGTGTCGGCCAGCTACTCGGCGTTTCGCCGCCGTTCACAGGAAGGCCCGCAGACGCCGTCCTTCCGGAGCCGTGCGATGAAACGGCCGATGGTCGGACGGTCGAGATCGCGACGTCCGAGGGCGATCGGTTCCTCGAGCTTCGCTCGCAGCCGTTGCGCTCCCAGGAGACGACCGTGGGGCGAGTGATCGTCCTTCGGGACGTCACCGCTCAGAAGCGCTACGAACGGTCACTCGAGTTGCGAAACGAGCAGGGAGAGCTGTTGAATCAGTTGGTTCGTCACGATATCAGAAACGAGATGGGGCTCGTTCTGGGGCTGTTGCGTCGGGTCGAGCCCGAACTCGAGCGGCTGCGCGAGGACACTCCCGAGGTCCACGACCGGCTCGCGGAGCATACCGACCGGATCAGATCGAACTGCGAGCACGTCGTCGACCTCACAGAGACGGTCGGCGAACTCCTGCAGACGATCGACCAGCGCGAGCGCGAACCACGACCCGTCGAGGTCGCGCCGGTTCTCGAGGAGCAACTCGAGGGCGTGGCAGCCGCGTTCGAGGACGCGCGCATCGAGGCCGAATCCGAAATCCCCGACGCGACGGTGTACGCCGACGAGATGCTCTCGTCGCTGTTCTACAACCTGTTGACGAACGCGGTTGTCCACAACGACGACCCCCAGCCCGAGGTGACCGTCACTGCGGTCGAGTCGGACGACTGGATCGACGTCTCGATTGCCGACGACGGTCCCGGTCTCCCCGAGGGGCCGAAGGATCTGCTTACCGGAGAGACCCCGCTTTCGGAGTACGAAGGGGCGGGCTACGGGCTCTATATCGTCCGATCGCTGGCCGAGGGGTATGGGGCCGAGCTCTCGGTCGCGCATAATCGGCCGACCGGGTCGATCGTGACGATCCGACTGGCACGCGCCGTCGACGACCGCGAGCCGGAGGGCGTACAGGCTGTCGCGGTTGCGGATGCTGCCCCTTCGGACGGAGCCGGAACGATGATGGGGAGCGAACGCCTGTCGGACGAAGCAAACGGGTGGTCGAATGACTGAATCTCCAACCGACGGTCACAGGGGTGTGTCGTCACTCGAGACGATCGACGTCCTGCTCGTTGACGACAACGAGCGGTGGGCCGCGTTCACGGCCGAAGAACTCGAACGACAGGAGCCGTCGCTACGTGTCGAACTGGCCTTCGGTGCGAACGAAGCGCTGTCTGCGCTCCGGGAGACGGAACACGACTGTCTCGTCGTCGACTATCGGATGCCGGAGACGAACGGGATCCAGCTGGTGGAACGCGTCCGGGAGAGTCGGCCGGAGCTCCCGGTCGTCCTCGTCACGGGCGAGGGCAGCGAGACGGTCGCGGCGCGGGCCATCGACGCCGGCGTGACCGATTACCTCCCGAAGGACCCCAAGATCGATCAGACGCCCATTCTGGCCGGCAAGATCCGAAACGCCGTCGAACGCCGCGCACTGCGGCGAGCGATCGAGGACAGCGAACAGCGCTACCGGACCGTGATCGAGCAGAGCCGCGACGCGATCGTGATCCTTCGGGATGGACTGATCCTGTTTTGCAACGAGCGGTTCGCCGAGTTCACCGACTCGAGCGTCGACGACCTCGTCGATACCCCGTTCGTCGAGGCGTTCGTCCACGAGGCCGATCGCGAGCGGTTCCGCGGAATCGACAGGGAGATCCTCACGGACGGCGTTCACCGCGTTCGGCTGGTGACCGGCGACGGGACGGTCGCTCACTGCGAGTACACGGGGCGCGAACTCGCCTACGACGGCGCCTCGGCGACGATGCTCTCGATCAGGGACGTCACGGCGAAGCGGCTGAAGGAGGTGCGTCACCGCCGGGAGCGAAACCTCAACAGGCACCTCCAGCGGGCGCTCGTAGCGTCGCGGACCCGTGAGGAACTCGAGGACGCCGTCGTCACCGAACTCGCCGACCAAGGGTACGACCTCGTCTGGTTCGGGACGGTCGTCGACAGGACGCTCCAGCCGCGCGTCGTCGCCGGAGACCGGCGGTACGTCGACGAGGTCGAACTCTCGCTCGAGCGGACCGAACACGAGTGCGAGCCCAGCGTCTGGGCGGCCCGGACCGGAACGGCACAGGTGATCTCCGACCTCGAGGCACTGTTTCCGGCCGACTGGCGAGAGCTGGCCCTCGAGCGCGGGTTTCGGGCTGCGATCGCGCTTCCAGTCGGCTACGAGGATGTCGTCTACGGCGTCCTCACAGCCTACCGATCTGGGCCCGACTCGATCGACGACGCAGAGCGCGAGTTCCTCCGCGATCTCGCGGCGACTGTGGGCTACGCGATCCACCATATGGATGCCCGAAAGGCACTCACTGCGGACCACGGCGTCGAGGCCCGGATCGAACTTCAGGATGGCGCGCATTACCTGAGCGAAATCGCCGCCTTCGCCGGCGTCGAGACGTCGGAGCCGGAGCTGGTCGTTCACAGCACATACTCGAACGGCGACGGCGAAGTCGTCCAGTACGTCACTCTCCGCGGCGGCTCCACCGAGAGATTTCGCGACGTCGCCGCGGATCATCCGATCGTCCAGGACGTCGTCCCAGTCCGGCGGGCGGAAGCCGATTCGTTCCAATTTACGGTCGACGGTCCGACACCTGAGTCGACGCTCGCTCCGTTCAACGCGCGCGTTCGGTCAACGCAGGTCACCGCCGATCGCGCGGTGCTTCGGATCGAACTCCCCTCGAGGGAGAACCTCGACGCGTTGGTCGAGCGCCTCGAGGACCGGTACGGCCGCGTGTCGGTGCTGTCCCTCGTCGAACGCGAGTGGGCGGACCGCGATGGAACGCTGGCGGTCGATACGAGCGCGCTGACCGAAAAACAGGCAGTCGCGCTCGAGGCGGCCTACCGCCACGGCTACTTCGAGCAGCCCCGTCGCTCGTCGGCGACCGATATCGCGAACGTCCTCGGGGTCTCTCACTCGACATACCTGCAACACCTGCGTGCGGCCCAACAGAAGGTGTTCGAAGCGTTCTACTGCGACTGAGGGCGGCGCCGACGACCGACGGCTTCGCCGGCCCGGTTCCTCTCGAGGGAACGGGGCAGGGTCGGTGCTCGCGACAGCGGTCGCGAGGATTGCGCTTATTGGACGTATAAAACGACGATACCTTCATATGTCGGATCCCGGTAGATCAGCATCGACCCCGACCCGCGCGGAGTGACCGTCGATGCGACATATGTCGCGGTAACGTTTCTGACCTTCAAGTCACAACTGTGTAATACAGCGTGAACGTCTTTCCCACAAATCTGTCGGCAAACGGGGTCGGTACCCGAAGAACGCGACGGGGTGGGTGGGAGATGCGATCGCGATCACGGTGACCGACCCGTCACCGGGGACGCGATCCGACACGCATCGATTCGATGGCACGTCCCCTCCCAGCGAGCGGACGGGCCCGAACAGCGATACGGAGGAGAAACCAATGGCAACAGACAACACCGACATCGACGAACAGCTAACGACCAGCGGATCGGATCCCGTTCCGGCGGAGACGGAGTCCGCCAGCGCGGATTCGACGGTTGCCGATCCGGACACCGAGGAGGGAACCGTCGTTGGCGGACTCAGCGAGAACATTGCAGGGGCGCTCGTCTACCTCTTCGCACCGTTTATCGCGGTGCTGTTCTACCTCCTCGAGGATCGAAACGAGTTCGTCCGCTTCCACGCCGCCCAGAGCATTGTCGTCTTCGGCGGCTTCTTCGCCGTCGGGATGGGCGTGTTCATGATGGGGTTCGT
>PWMF01000138.1 GCA_003559215.1 Natrialbaceae archaeon | reverse complement strand
GGCTCGTTCAACCTCTTCTACCTCCTTCGAAAGCACTACTGGACCGCGGAGGGGGCGGAGTTTCGCGAGGTCGCGGCGTTCCTCGAGGGCGCGTACAAACGAGTTCGGGCCATCAACGACGACCTCGCGGTCCGAATCGTCGAACTCGGCGGGATCCCGCCGAACACGCCCCCGACGATCCAGGAGCGAGCCAAGGTTCGCCTCGAGGCCGAGGATCTGTACGATCTGCGCGCGTCGCTCGCGGGCGATCTCGAGGGGTACGCGACGCTGGTTGCGAGCGTGCGCGAGCACGTCGAGTTGGCCCGGGAGGTAGGCGACTTCGGGACGGCCGAGCGGTTGGACGACCACCTGACGGCCCTCGAGGACGACGCCCACGCGCTCGAGCAGTTCCTCGAGAGCGATACGCTCGTGCTAACGGAGGCGACGAAGTAGCCATGGCGAGCGAACCGCACCTTCGAAGCCTCGGCGCGGAGCACGTCCGCCAGGAGTGGAACACGATCGGCGAGAACGAGCTCAGAATCGACCGGCAGGCGGCGAAGCGGATAGTCGACGCGCTGAACGCCGAACTCTCGGGGCTGTACATCCTGTTCAACCAGGTCCGGAAACACTACTGGCTGCTCGAGGGGGCCGAACGGGAGGACCTCGGCGGCTTTCTCGAGGACGCAGCCGATCGGCTCGCCGAAACGACCGACGCCCTCGCGGTTCGCGTCCACACGCTCGGCGGGGTGCCGGTCTGCGGTCCGATGGGAATCCGCCAGCACGCCCCGATCCACATCGAGGCGCCCCACCACTACGACGTGCGGTCGTCGCTCGAACGGGATCTCGAGGGGTACGCGACGCTCGCGGCGCTGTTTCGCGACCACGTCGAACAGGTCGAACGGGTCGGCGATACGGCCACCGGCGAACTGCTTCGCGAGCGCCTCGTAATCCTCGAGGACGACGCTCACGTTCTCGAGCGGTATCTCGCCGAGGACACGCTCGTTCGGCAGAACGCACTCGACTGACGGATCGCCAGGAACGACTCACTCCCGCCACCGCTCCCGCTCGGCCGCCCGCGCCCGCGACTCGAGTTCGTCGGCGCCGTCGTCGTTCTCGAGCGTGACGTCCCCGCCGTGAGCGTGTACCACGGACGCGTCGAGCCGCGAGCCCGCGAACGCCGAATCGGTCCCCTCCCGATCCGAGTCCGTCTCGTCGTGGCCGTCGTCGGAACCGGGCAGCACGCGCGCGAGAAGGGTTCGAAGCATACGTTCTCGTTCGGGTTCGAACATGATTTTTATTTGCCTTTTCTATCGTGACGTGGTACCGTTTCGGACCCGAACGCGTACGGCCGTTCGGCGCTCGTTCCCTCGAGGCCGCGGCCGAGCGTGGCTCGAGGCGAAACCGATTACCCTGTCCGGTGGATAGCTCGAGCAACGAGTACCGCCTCCCGACCGCCCTCGACTCCGACCACACATGGACCCGTTCACCCTCCTCGGCATCGACGTCGCGCTGTTCCTGCTCATCGGCCTGCTGGCCGGCGCCCACTGTATCGGAATGTGCGGACCGCTGGTGACCGTCTACGCGGGCCGGATGGACGACGGCGGCTCCGAGAAGCGCGGCTCACACTTATCGACCTACGAGGTGCGCCAGCACGCGCTGTTCAACCTCGGTCGAACCGCGAGCTACACGCTACTCGGTGCCTTCTTCGGCGCGCTCGGCGGTCTCCTGTTCGTCACGACCGAGTCGCTGACACCGATCGTCGAGCCGATCCGGGGCGGTGTCGGCCTCCTCGTCGGCGGGTTCGTCATCGCCACCGGGGTCTATTACCTGCTCGGACGAACGACAGGCGGGATTCACCTGCCGGGTCTCGAGCGTCTGACGGGCTGGCTGATGACGCACGTCGATCGGCTCGCGAACGGCCCCGGCATCGTCGGACTGGGGGCGCTTCACGGACTGCTTCCCTGTCCGATCCTCTATCCGGCCTTCCTCTACGCGTTCGCGACCGGGTCGCCGGCCGGGGGCGCGCTCGCGCTCGCGGCGCTGGGGATCGGGACTATCCCCGCGGTGTTTCTCTACGGCACCGTCGTCGAGTCGGTCGACGTCGTCCACCGCCAGCGGGTCCACCGCCTGCTCGGGGTCGCGTTCGTCGTGCTGGGATACGTCCTCTTTGCCCACGGACTGATGAGCATCGGGATCCACCTGCCTCATCCCGAACTCCCGTTCTACGACGGGATCGACGCGCCGGGTGCGGGCGCCCACGACCACCACTGAACGATGACAGACCACACCCACGAAACCGGTTGCACCCTGTGTGAGCTTCCCGTCGAGGGCACCGACGTCACCGACGACGAGGGGAACCGCTTTTGCTGTGTCGGCTGCCGGGACGTCTACGACGCCCTGGGAGACGTCGAGGACGTCGCCCCCGAGGACGTCCGTCGACAGCGGGCCGACGACGGGGAGCGGGCGGTGCCCGAGGACCACGAGTCGACGTACCTCGAGGTCGACGGGATGCACTGTGCGACCTGCGAGGCCTTCATCGAGTCCGCGGCGCTGCGCACGGAGGGCGTCAGCAACGCCGACTCGAGCTACGTCACCGACACGGTGCGGATCGACCACGATCCCGACGCCGTCTCACAGATCGATCTCCAGGAGGCGATCAGCGGCCTGGGCTACAGCGCCTACGACCGCGAGGACGCGTTCATGCGACGGAAGGCCGACAACTGGATGATGGGCCGGATCATCGTCGGCGTCCTCATGGGGATGATGGTGATGATGCAGTACCTGCTGATCATCTACCCCACCTACTTCGGCGGGCTGTTCTACGACGAGCGAACGTACGAGTTCCTCAGCCAGGCGCTGGCGAGCGAGCTCGCGACGCCGTTTTACCTGATGATCGCCGCGCTGACGACGATCGTGCTAGGCGTGACCGGCAAGCCGATCCTGCAGGGCGCCTACGTCGCCACGAAGACCCGGTCGCCGAACATGGACCTGCTGGTGACGATCGCGGCCGTCAGCGCCTACCTCTACAGTACGCTGTCGATCGCCGTCGGCGGCGACCACATCTACTACGACGTCACCGTCGCGATCATCGTCATCGTCTCGGTCGGCAACTACTACGAGTCGACGATCAAGGAGAAGGCCACCGAGCGCCTCTCGGATCTCACCGCCGTCCAGATCGACGAGGCCCGTCGCGTCGGCCCGGACGGGAGCCACGAGGAGGTTGCCGTCGACGACCTCGAGGCCGACGACCGACTCCTCGTACGGGCTGGCGAGCGAATCCCCGTCGACGGCGAGGTCCTCGAGGGCGAGGTCGCCGTCGACGAGGCGGTCGTCACCGGCGAGTCCCTGCCCGTTGGGAAGACCCCCGGTGATGCGGTCGTCGGGGGGTCGCTGGTCACCGACGGCGCCGTCACCGTCCGCGTCGGGGAGGACGCCACGAGCAGCCTCGACCGGGTCACCGAACTCGTCTGGGACCTCCAGAGCTCGAGCCACGGAATCCAGAAGCTCGCCGACAAGCTGGCGACGATCTTCGTTCCGCTCGTGCTCGTGCTATCGGTGGTCGTCACGAGCGTCTACCTCCTGACCGGGGCGGGCGTCGCCGACGCCCTGCTCGTCGGGCTCACCGTGTTGATCGTCTCCTGTCCGTGTGCGCTCGGACTGGCGACCCCGCTGGCGGTCGCGGCGGGGATCCGCGACGCCCTGGAGCAGTCGATCGTCGTCTTCGACGACACCGTCTTCGAGCGCATCCGCGACGCCGACACCGTCGTCTTCGACAAGACGGGGACGCTGACGACCGGCGAGATGACCGTCGTCGAGACCGATCTCGACGGGGAGCTGCTCGAGCGGGCGGCCCGCCTCGAGCGTCGGTCGGCCCACCCGATCGGTCGGGCGATCGCCGCCGAGCGACCCGTTGCGGACGGTGGCGCGCTCGGGACCGAGTCGACGTCCGGCTCGGTTCGAGCCGACGGCGAAGACGAGGGCGCCCTCGAGACCGAAGGGGCGGCCGACGACGGTATCGAGTCCTTCGAGAGCCACCGCAACGGCGTCGCGGGCGTCGTCGACGGCGACGAGATCGTCGTCGGTCACCCCGACCTTCTTCGCGATCGGGGGTGGACGGTTCCCGACGATGTCGCCCGCCGTATCGAGGAGGGACGCGAGACGGGGCGGGTCCCGGTCGCCGTCGGCCGGAACGGCGTCGCGGCGGGCGTGATCGTCGTCGGCGACGACCTCCGCGAGGGCTGGGACGAGACGCTGTCAGCGATAGCGAAAACGGACACCGACGTCGTCGTCCTCACCGGCGACGACGCCCGTGCGGCCCGTCGGTTCCGGGCGGAGCCGTCGGTCGACCGGGTGTTCGCGGGCGTCCCGCCGGAGGGGAAAGCCGAAACCGTCGAACGGCTCAAGCGAACGGGCCGAACGGTCATGATCGGCGACGGGACCAACGACGCTCCGGCGCTGGCCGCCGCCGACCTGGGGATCGCGCTGGGCGGGGGAACCGCGATGGCCGCCGACGCGGCCGACGTCGCGCTCGTCGACGACGATCTGGGATCGGTCGACACCGTCTTCGAGCTCGCCCGGGCGACCGATCGCCGCGTCAAGGGCAACATCGGCTGGGCGTTCTGTTACAACGGGATCGCGATCCCCCTGGCGGTAACGGGGCTGCTCAACCCGCTGTTCGCCGCGCTCGCGATGGGCGCCAGTAGTCTACTGGTCGTCACGAACTCCTCGCGATCGCTGCTCGAAGACTGAACGGGGACATCCCAACGCGAAGTAATTAGTTCTGGACCGCCAATCGGAAGTTATGTCTACGCGCCCGAATCTGTCGGAGTGGCTCTCCGACCGAGCGGGGTTGGTCGTTCTCACCCTCGTGAGCGTCCTGCTCGCGGCGCTGATCGTTCTCCCGTATCTCCAATACGTCCTGCTCGGCTTAATCCTCGCGTACATCCTCATGCCCGCCCAGCGCCAGCTCGAGAAGTACGTCCGATCGATGACTGCGGCGCTCGTGCTCGTCGTCGTCGCGATCCTGACGATCCTCTTGCCGACGTTGTACGTGCTCGCGATCGCATTGGGGCAGGCGCTGGACATCGCCATGGACGTCCAGGACGGGACGCTCAACGTACAGGACATCGAACAGCAGATCGAGACGGAGTTCGGCTACTCCGTCGACCTTCAGGAGACGTACGACACCTATCAGGAGCCGATCGCGACCGGGTTACAGGAGCTCGCGACCGGCACGCTCGAGTTCGTCGGCGGCGTTCCGTCGATCGCTATCGGGCTGACGGTGACGGTGTTCGTGCTTTTCGCGCTCCTCCGCGACGGCGATCGGCTTGTCGGCTGGGTGCAGTACGTACTCCCGGTCGAGGATCACGTGCAGCGCGAACTGCTCACCGAACTGGACCAGCTCATGTGGGCGTCGGTCGTCGGCAACGTCGTCGTCGCGATGATCCAGGCCGTGCTGCTCGGCGTCGGACTCATGTTTCTCGACGTTCCGGCCGTCGTCCTGCTCACCGTCGCCGCGTTCGTCGCCGCGTTGCTCCCGCTGATCGGCGTCTTCGCCGTCTGGATGCCGATCTCGATCTACCTGGCGGTGATCGGCGAAACCGTCCCCGCGGCGATCCTCGTCGGCTACGGTCTGCTCGTCAGCGCCTCCGATACGTACCTCCGACCCGCCCTCATCGGGCGCACGAGCGCCTTCAACTCCGCGATCGTCGTCGTCGGCATCTTCGGCGGGCTCGTCGTCTTCGGCGCGGTCGGCCTCTTTATCGGCCCTGTCGTCCTCGGCGGTGCGAAAATCACGCTCGATCTGTTCGCCCGGGAGTGGGCGATTAGCGAGGGGAACCCGCCGGTCGGACCGCTTCCTGCGGCCGATCCCGCGGCCGACACGGCCCCGAACACGGGGATCACCGACGACCCGCCGATCCCGGACGAGGGGGACGACGATCCGGGCGACGACTCGAGCGCAGAGCCCTCCACCGAACCCGAACCCCAACCCGAGCCCGAGTCCCACGGCGACCCCTCGGGCCCGACCGACTCGGAGACGGATCCCCCCGAATAACCTCGCCCCGCGAAGAGGTGCGTTCATTACCCCGTGTCCGTAACTACCACGTATCGTGTCTCGGAACGAAACACGGACTCGCCGCGATCGCAACGGGCAGATCCGAGACGACCGGGACCCTCGCTACACATGAACGGATCACACGCCACGGGGAGCCCCTACGCTCCCTACACGGACGACGAACGGACGGCGATGCTCGAGTCGGTCGGCGTCGACGACGTCGAGGAACTGTTCGACATCCCCGAGGACGTTCGCTTCGACGACGCGTTCGGGATCGACGCGCGAAGCGAGCGAGAGACCCGCCGACTGGTACGATCGGTGCTGGGACGCAACGACGAGCTGACCGAACTGCTCGGACGGGGCCACTACGGCTACTACGTCCCTTCGCTGATCGACCACCTGGCGGATCGCTCGGAGTTTCTCACCTCCTACACGCAGTATCAGCCCGAGGTTTCACAGGGATTCCTGCAGGCGCTGTTCGAGTACCAGTCGCTGCTGGTCGAGCTGACCGGCCTCGAGGTCGCGAACTGCTCGATGTACGACGCCGCGACGGCGCTCGGCGAGGCCGCGACCCTCGCGGAACGGGTTCGCTCGACGAGCGGTCACCGAGTGTTCGTCCCCGATCTCCTGCTCGAGGGACGGCGGAGCACCCTCGAAAACTACGTCGCCGGCACCGACCTCGAGGTAGCGACGTATCCGACGGACGACGCGAACGTCGATTTCGACGCGCTTGCGGACGCCGTCGACGAGGATACGGTCATGATCTACGCTGAGAACCCGACGGTACGGGGGACGATCGAGGGGCGACTCGCCGAGATCGGCGACCTCGCAGGCGATGCCGACGCGCTGTTCGTCCTCGGTTCGGATCCGGTCGCGCTCTCCGTGCTTCAGCGGCCCGTCGACGTCGGCGTAGACGTCGTCGTCGGCGACGCGAGCGTTCTCGGACTGCCGACGAGCTACGGGATGGGCCTGGGCCTGTTCGCCTGCCGCGAGGACTACCTGCGACAGGTGCCCGGCCGACTCGTCGGCGCCAGCGAGGACGCGACCGACCGGCGGGCGTACACGCTCACCCTACAGACCCGCGAACAGCACATCCGCCGGGAGCGCGCGACGAGCAACATCTGTACGAACCAGGCCTGGGTCGCACTGCGGACCGCGATGCACGCGGCCTATCTGGGCCCCGACGGGATGGTCGATCTCGCCGAACGCGGCGTGACCCGCGCCCGAGACCTCGCCGACCGACTCGACGAGATCGTCGGCGTCACGGCGCCGGTCCACGACCGACACCACCTGCGCGAGTTCGTCGCCCGCGTCGACCAGCCCGCCCGCGCCGTCGCCGACGACCTCGAGAAGCGTGGCTTCGCGGTCCACGTCGTTGGCGAACACGAGATCCAGGCGTGCGTCGCCGGCGTTCCCGACGAGCGGATCGATCCGTTCGTCGACGCCTTCGCGGAGGTGGCCCGATGAGCGACGGTACTCGAGAGGACGACGCCACGACGAATCAGCGAGTACGCTACGATCAGGCCCGCTACGTCGAGGACGGCCAGTACGAGCCGCTGCTCTCGGAGAAGGATCGGACGCGGGTCGAGATCGGCGGCGACGACGACTCCCCGCTGCCCAACGACCTGACTCGAGACTCCCTCGAGCTCCCCGGCCTCTCCGAGCCCGAACTGGCCCGCCACTACACGCGCCTCTCCCAGATGATCTACGGGATCGACAGCGGCCCCTACCCGCTGGGCTCGTGTACGATGAAGTACAACCCCAAGTTCACCGAGGACGTGGCCGCACTACCGAAGGCGGCCGTCCACCCCGACCGCTCCGAGGCGTCGGTTCAGGGAACCCTCGAGCTTATGTACCGACTGCAGGACTACCTCGGTCGGATCGGTGGGATGGACGCGGTGACGCTGCAGCCGCCCGCGGGCGCGGCCGGCGAGTTCGTCGGCATTCGAGTCGCAACGGCCTACCACGAGCACAACGGCGAGGGCCACCGCGACGAGGTAATCGTTCCCGAGAGCGCCCACGGCACCAACTTCGCGACCGCGGCGCTGGGCGGCTACGACGTCGTCTCCCTGCCCAGCGACGACGAGGGACGGGTCGACCTCGAAGCGCTCGAGGCCGCCCTCTCGGAGGACACCGCGGCGCTAATGTTGACGAATCCGAACACGCTCGGGCTGTTCGAGCGCGACATCACCGAGATCGCCGAGATGGTCCACGACGTCGGCGGCCTGCTCTACTACGACGGAGCGAACCTGAACGCCCTCCTGGGTCGCGCTCGGCCGGGCGATATGGGGTTCGACGTGATGCACTACAACGTCCACAAGACGTTCGCGACGCCCCACGGTGGCGGCGGGCCCGGAGCCGGACCGGTCGGTGTCGTCGACGAACTCGCACCGTTCCTGCCGGCGCCTCGCGTTCGCGAGGGCGACGACGGCTCGAGCGGAACGGAGGCGACCTATGAGCTGTTCGACCCCGACCACACCATCGGCAAGGTCCACGGCTACCAGGGCAACTGGCTCGTGCTCGTCAAGACGTTCGCCTACATCGCCCGCCTGGGCGACGAGGGACTGCTCGACGCCAGCGCGACGGCCGTGCTGAACGCGAACTACCTCGCGAGTCGGATCGACTACGACGTCCCCTACGAGCCGTTCCACCACGAGTTCGTCGCCAGTGCCGGCGACCAGGACGCGGCCGACGTGGCCAAGCGGATGCTCGACTACGGCGTCCACCCGCCGACGACGAAGTGGCCCGAGATCGTTCCCGAGGCGCTGATGACCGAGCCAACGGAGGTCGAGAGCAAGGACACGCTCGACCGGCTCGCCGCCGCCTTCAACGCGGTCGCCGAGGAGGACGACGAGACGCTCGAGACCGCCCCCGAGCGGACGGCCGCCCGTCGGATCGACCAGACCGACGCGGCGCGGAGCCCGCGGCTGTCCTGGCACGCCCTCGAGAACGACGAGTCTTGATACGGTCTGCCGTACCGATTTCCCGGAGCAACCGCAGGGCGGCTCGCGGTCGCGCCGGAACTGACGGATAGGGGGCCGGACGATCGGCGGCTACGCTTCGAACGGCTCGAGCATCGCCTCGTCGAACTCGACGGGGGCTCCGGACCGATCGAAGCAGCCGTACTCGGTGATCCCCTCGATGTTCGTTCGGCCGTCGCTCGAGAGTTCGTGGGCGATCCGGATCGTCTCGTCGGAAACCTCGAGCACGTCGCAGTCGACCTGCAGCGTCGTCTCGAACGGGACCGGGGCCTTGAACTCCCAGCGCCAGTCCCGGATGCGGTAGGGCTCTTTCTCGTCTCGCAGGTCGTCGAGGCTCGCGTCGTGGGTCTCGAGGTGGCGCTCGAGGGCGACGTCGGCGAAGCGCGGATACTCCTCGAAGTAGGCCAGTTCGGCGCCCTCGATGTGGGGACTGCGGATCTCGAACGACGAGGAAAACGACGCCAGCGCTCCGGTCTCGTCGTTCCCGTCCGGCTCCGTCGCAGGGCCGACCGACGGGTTCCGATCGACGCGGGCGTCCGCGAACGCCGTCCGTACCTCCTCGGGAAGCGCCAGTGCGGCGCCGTCGGGGCCGATCGTGACGTGAGTCATCCGTGCCGTCGCCAGTCGCTCACCGTCGCGGTCGCTAATCTCGTAGACGAGTTCCAGGCTCGAGTCTCCGACTCGCCGGGGTACCGTCTCGACCGAGATCGTCTCGCCGAGGCGCGGGTACCGTTCAACGGAGGTAGCGACGACTACGGGCGCGTAGGGGATCCCGCCATCGGCGAGGATCTCCGCGAAGGAGTAGTCGAACGCCGCGGCGACCTCCTGGGTCGAGATCAGCTGCCAGTCGAAAAACGACGCTCCGTGCGCGAGGGGGCCGGCGAACTCGCCGAAGTGTACCCGGCGGTCGGCGATCGTTTGCATGTTCACAGGTGTACGTCCCCGCCCGTTAGGACCGTACAGGAACCGGCAAGCGATGCTCGAGAGACCGATCGCGTCGAGCTCGTTCCGGCCGCGAGGACGTCGATCCGTCCCTCGGTCCGAATGGGGAGCCGGGACCGGCGACTGCCATCGGAACGTTCCGTCCCCGTTCAGGACGGCGGTTTGGATCGTTGTTAGGATCACCACAAAATAAATAACGCGACGATCGGGAGTGGATAGATAACGGAAATGTTGTCGCTGGAACGAATGGATCGAACGGGACCGACTGGGGCCGAATGATGATCGGATCGACGGCGGCGTCCGTCGACGCCCTTCAGGCCTCGATCCGAGCCTTCGGCCTGCCGGTGCTGTTCGGAGTGTTCATCCTGAAGGGAGCGCTCGTCGGCAAGGTCTTCCCGACGAGCGTCTTCCTCCCTGGCTACGTCGTCGGGGGCGGCCTCACGGGCCGCGAGGCCGCGCTCGTCGTCGTCGTCGTCACGATCGCACACATCCTCGGACAGCTGGCGCTGTACCTCGGCATCAGTCGCTACGGCTGGTCCGTTCTCGAGGAGCTCCCGTACGTCGAGCTCGAGCGCGAGTCGGCGCAGTACCGCCGGCTCGATCGCTGGTTCGAACGGTACGGCGGAACCGCGATCTTCGTGACGAACGTCGTTCCGGTGAGTCGGGGCGTCATCGCCGTCCCCGCGGCGCTGAGCTCCTACTCGACGTGTCGGTACACGCTCCACATGTCGACGGCGACCCTGCTCTATCACGCGGTCTACGTCGCTGTGGCGATCGTCGGCGTGGCCGCTATCTCCTGAGAGTTACTGGTCGAGGTCCTCGGAACCGCATTCGAGATGCTCGAGCAGCGCCGGGTGCAGCGGACCGTTCGACCCCAGCAGCGCCGATCGCCTCTCGGTCTCGAGTTCGAAGACGAACGGCTCGCCCCGTTCGTCGGTGAGTCGCGCGCCGGCCTCCCGGGCGATCACCAGTCCGGCGGCGACGTCCCAGGGATAGGTGTCGTACTCCCAGGTGGCATCGGCGCTCCCGCTGGCGAGATAACAGCAGTTGAGCGCGGTCGAACCGAGCCGCCGGACGCCGCGGGTCTCCTGGTAGAACCGCGTGAGAAAGGAGCCGTCGGGGTCGTAACCGGAGATGAGCATGCTCTCGTCGAGTCGATCCCGGTCGGTGGTCTCGATCCGGTCGCCGTCCCGACGGGCACCCTGCCCGGCGACCGCGCTGAACAGCTCGTCGGTTTCGGGGACGTAGACGACGCCGACGACAGGGTACTCGCCCTCGAGCAGCGCGATCGAGATCGAGTAGTTGGGGTTGCCGTGGGCGAAGTTTCCGGTCCCATCCAGGGGGTCGACTACCCAGGTATAGCCGTCTTGGCGGACGTCCCGCGGGCGTTCCTCGGAGACGATCCCGTGGCCGGGGAACTCGTTTTCGATCACCGTCGTGATGATCCGGTTGGCCTGGTGGTCGGCCTCGGTGACGATATCGGACTTATCGCTTTTGACCGCGACGGACTCGACCTGGCCGTGGAGCTCCCGGAGCGGTTCGCCGGCCGCCTCGGCCGCCTCGGTGGCGATCGTTCGCGCGCGCTCGAGGAAATCGTCGCCGTCGGCACCCTCTGCCGGATCGTCCGCGGGGATCCGCGGGGGTTCGTCGACACCGCGAACGTCCCACCCCAGCTTCTTCGAGATCGCGGTGAAGAAGTGGTCGTCGTAGCTGGTGTGGACGACGTGTGCGAGTCGCTCGGCACCCGTAACCAGCACCTCCTCACCCTCCTCGAGGAGTGTGTTGGCTCGCCCACCGTCGACCAGTAGGCTCGCGGGCCCCTGGGTACGGATCCGGAGCTCGGTCTCGGGCGAGACGACGATCGGGCGCACCCCCAGCTGGTGGGTGTGGAGGGGGACCAGCTGGAGGGTGTGGTTGTTCGCCGGGTAGTGGATCGGGCCGTTGGCAGACAGCGAGACGCCCGTCGACCCCGTCGGCGTCGAGACGGCGATCCCGGTTCCCTCGAACTCGCCAACGTACTCGTCGTCGGCGTAGACGTCCAGCCGGGTCACCTTTCGGTCGATCGGGTTCTCCGGAGGGACGTGTTCGATCATAACGTCGTTGATCCCCGTCGTCTCGAGGCCGGGTCCCCGGGCGGCGACCTGCTGGCGGCTGTCGATCGTCGCCCGGCCGCGGATCACCTCGTCGAGCGCCGCCTCGAGGTCCTCGGGTTCGATTCGCGAGAGGAACGCGAGCGTTCCCGTGTTGACGCCAAGCTGGGGAACGCCCCGCGGAGCGAAGGTCTTGATCCCCTCGAGGAAGGTTCCGTCGCCGCCGATCGTGACGCCGAGGGTGGCCCGGTTCTCGTCGTAGACCTCGTCGATCGACTCGCCGACGTCGACCGTCGAGAGAGCGATCTCGCGGTCGTTGGCCCAGGCTACGAGGCGAGCGACGACGTCGTCGCTGTCGGGACTGACGATCGCGATGATCTTCTCGGTCGTCGCGAGTCGGCGTCCTTGCATCGAGTGGGTCGTCGAACCGCGAGACTATGGATCTGGCGTTCGGCCCCAACCGGTCGGGACCGCCGCCGACGCCGTGAGACCACACTCCGCGCTGTCGGAAGGTTCGAAGGAGGAAAACCGCCGCTCAAGCCGTTTCATACGGACTACTGTAAGTCAGTTCCGGAGCGACCGCGAGCCGTCCTGCGGTCGTTCCGGTAAATCGGTACAGCAGACCGTATCAGGCCGCGCTCGAGTCGATGCCGTTGATCCGGACGAAGCCGTAGTCGCAGTCCGGACAGTGCCACTTGACCTTCTCGCCGAGGTGCAGCGTCGTGCTCGCGGCGCGGTAGAACGTCCTCTCCCCGCAGTTCGGACACTCGTGGTCGAGTTCCAGGGCCATACCGGTCACTACCGAATCGAACGTGTTTAACGTACTGATTCGGGCGAGCGGGGGCGACCGACCGCTGCCGTGGACGGCGAAGTTAAGTGTAAACCGCCCGTCGGTCCCGCCATGGCGATCTACACCGGTCGCGGCGACGACGGCGAGACGGATCTCCGGGACATGACCCGCGTCTCGAAGACCGATCCCCGCATCGAGGCCTACGGGACCGTCGACGAACTCAATGCCCTGGTCGGCACCGTCCGACCGACCGGACACGACGACGTTGACGACCGCTTGCGGACGATCCAGAACCACCTCCACGTCGTCCAGGCCGACCTCGCGAACCCCGAGCCCGACGAGGACGACCCCGAGATCAGGGCCGACCACGTCGAGACGATTGAGGACTGGATCGACGAGTACGACGAGGAACTCGAGCCCCTGACCTCGTTCATCCTGCCGACCGGCAGCGATCACGGGGCGCGGCTCCACCACGCCCGCGCAGTCTGTCGGCGCGCCGAGCGCCGCACCGTCGCGCTGGCCTCGAGCGAGCGGATCAACGAGCGGACCGTCGAGTACCTCAACCGCCTCTCGGACGGGCTGTTCACCGTCGCGCGGTTGGTCAACCAGCGTGAGGGCGAACCCGAGGAAGCCCCGCAGTACTGATCACTCGAGCGGAGCGGGGTTCGGTAATGAAAGGAAGGCTTAAGTCGAGCGCACGGATATCTCGGGACGCGGGTTGGTGATCTAGTCCGGTTATGATACCTCCTTCACACGGAGGAAGTCGGCAGTTCAAATCTGCCCCAACCCATTTTTGACGACACAATGACGAGGAGCGTAGCGACGAGCCCGTGTCGTCAAAATGGTCGGCAGATTCGAATCAGGGAGTGAAGCGGAGCGGAACGACCGTGGTTCAAATCTGCCCCACCCACTAGTTCTGCTGCGAGCGAAGCGAGATGCCGTCTCGTCAGGATAGGTGCCGGAGAATCGTAGTCGGACGCCCGATCAGCCGCTGGGCGCGTCGAGTGGACGTCTCGTCAGAACAGGACCCACCGGCAGCCAGTATTAGTTGTAAATTCGAATGCGAGGGCGAAAATTGACTGTTCGTAACTGTTTAGACGGAGTAGAGAGACCGTACTACGCAGTGGCCTACGAACACCTCGATACGGAGCTCGTGAACGAACTGCTCGAGAACGGACGTGCCAGCCTTCGGAGTCTCGCCGAAGAGCTCGACGTCTCCGTCACGACCGTCTCGAACCACCTCTCGGACCTCGAAGCGGAGGGCGTCATCCAGGGATACACACCGATCGTCGACTACGACGCCGCAGGATACGACGTTACCGCCGTCATGCAACTCAAAGCGGAAGGAAGCGCTCTGTCGGAGATCACGTCCACGCTTCGGGATCACGCTCAGATCGTCTCCGTCTACGAGGTCACCGGCGACTACGATATCATCGCGATCGGGAAGTTCGAGGATACGGACGACATGAACGACCAGATCAAGGCCCTGATCACCGATCCCGACCTTACCCGATCGAACACCAGTATCGTCCTCGAGGCCGTCTCCGAAAACGAGCAGTTCCGGCTCGAGACCGAATCCGACGACTGACTCGTCTCTCGACGGTAGTCGCTGCTCCCTCGAGGCCCACAGCGTCCGACGGCTGGAGAGCGGACTGGTTCTGAGAGCACAGCGGAACGATTTCCGGTCGTCGCTCTCTCGTGTACGGAGCCGTTCGACACGAGGCCGGAATCGATCTCTACGAGTTCGACTCTCGGGTCGTCCCTCGACCGAAGCGTGGAGAGCTGCCGGGGAGCCCAGTTCGCGGTTCGAAACCGAGCGTCTGCAACGGCGTCCGAGCGACAACACGCGTCGAGTCACAAGACGGCTGTCCGGTCCGTCTCGAGTCGTCTCAGCCGGTACCACGGCGCCAGATGTAACGCAACGATACTTTCTCCACTAACGGTTCTAACAGATTTGGAGCCGCCCCTATGCAACTGGGACGTGTCGTTCGAATCGAACACATGACCTCGATCATCAATCTCGAGATCTCGAGCGAGGGGACCGGGCTGGCGGAACTGTTCGAATCCGTGCCATCCCTCACGTGCGAAGCGGAGGCCGGGATCGTCTCGAACGGGTACGATCTGTGGCTCTCCGGCGCACCGAAAGCGGAGATCGAGACGGGCCTAGCGGATGCCTCGACGATCGAGGAGTACGCGCTGGTCAGCGGGGACGAGGAACAGTGGTTGTACAACGTCGAGTTCGCACGGAAAACGACCGACATCTTCGGGCTGGTGCTCGAAGAGGGCGGAACCATTCTTGACGCCTCGGCCACGGGTCGATCCTGGGTCCTCGATATTCGAGTCCAGGAGCGCAGCGACGCAAGCTCGATTCACACCCGGTTCGAGGAGCACGACCTCGAGCCGACGGTGATTCGCCTCTACGATACGAACGGCGAAACCGGCTCGCAGTCCGGCCTCACGCAGAACCAGTACGAAACGCTCGTCGCGGCTATCAACCACGGCTATTTCGAAATCCCGCGAGACGTTTCGATGCAGGAACTCTCCGAGCAGCTCGACGTTTCCCACCAGGCCCTCTCGGAGCGGCTTCGTCGCGCGTACCGATCGCTGGTTGCGTCGGAGCTCGACGTAACGCCGGAGGAGGCGGAACCGACACCCTCCTCGGGGCTCTCCGACTAACCGCCGGCCGGAATCCGAGGTACGCAGAGCGCCTCGGAGAACGGGGGAGTCCGCAGCGACGCCAACGGACGTACTTGTACCGTGCCATCCACGCGTGGTGTACGGGATCCGAACGCTCAGAACGCATTTAACCCCGGGACCGCTAGCGTCGAGAATGGACGAGTCCGGATCGGCACGCTCAAACTCTCAGATCCATACAGCCCCGCGAACGGATGTCTCACGGAACCGAGGCGCGTTCAGAACTCACTTCAATTTTCCCGGCCGAGCGCTCCCCGGTCACGACGACCACGGCTACGGGCCGCTGGCCACCGTCGTCGAGTCGTTCATGGATTCGGGAACGCTGATCCCGATGCATCAACACCGCAACGAGGAGATCATCTCGTGGGTTCCCGACGGCGTAATGCGCCACGACGACCGACAGGGAAACGAACTAACCACGGATCCGGACCATCTGATGGTAATGAACGCCGGTAGCGGTTTCTGGCACGCCGAGGAAACCGCTGCCGACGATCCGCCGTTGCGAATGCTCCAGATATTCGTCCGCCCCCACAGTCTCGATCTCGAACCGGGCATCCAGCACGAGCGGATTCCCGACGCGGTTCGAAACGAGTGGCGTCACCTGTTCGGCCCCGAAGGCGGCGAGGCCCCGCTGTCCGTCCGCAACGATGTCCACTGCTACGACTGCCGTCTCGACGCCGGAGCCGTCGTTTCGCTCCCTTCTCGGCCGGGATGGGACACCTACCTCTACATGTTCGAGGGCGCAGTCACGGTCGACGGCACGTCGGTCGGGTACACGGAGGGCGCGCTCGTGACCGGGGAGACCGACGTGTCCGTCACTGCGACCGAAGAATCGACAGCGGTCGCGTTTTGTATCGATCCTGACGCCACGGTCACCCGCAGCGGAACGATCGGCCGTTGAGGTCGGATGAAAACCGTCCTCGTTGCGGGGAGCCCGCCTCTTCGCCGGAGAACGCGAACGCCTGGGTAAGTGACGCTCCTCTCGGCAGTTCCGGGACGAGCCCGCACGACACGGTGTCAGGACGTTGGACCGTCGCCGTCGGAACCTCCTCCGGACGAACGATCTCGTCGCCAGATTTGATAACCTATTCGATAGGAACACCCATCTCGAGAGACCGTACGGTTCGGGGATCGGTCGTCGCTGACATCTGTTGCCATGACATTCAATATCTAGAGAATGATCAGCAAAATAGAAGTTGGAGTAGTCGGAACCGCCTGCTGTACTTACATCATTTCGAGAATCGAAACTCGAGTTGGGGGTACGGGTAATCGTTCGCTCTCGTGAACAACGACGCTGGCTTGCGATTTTCCAGTTCCAGCGTCGTCGGCCTGAATCGGACTGAAACAGTGTACTGATCAGTTGTGGTTCCGAGAGATGTCTGGAACGGGTGGAACTTTCGTAAAGTTCGGGGAAGCGTATAGAACGGCTGAGTCCGTTTATACTCCCTCCCTGATGAGGAGCAGTTGATGTCACGGAAGCCGCAGACGACACGTCGAAGTGTACTGACAACTACTGGGGCCGTTTCGCTGCTCGGACTCGCTGGGGTCGCGTCCGGAAGCGCATCGTCCGATGGAGTACCGATTCCGGACGACGCTGGCGAACGCACGTATCCGACGGTCGGGACGAACAGCGACGCGCCGACGGCGACCTTCTACGGAAACTTCAAGTGCCCGTCGAGCCAGAACTTCGTCTCCGAAAACCTTCAGGAGATCATCTCGGAATTCGTCGCCGACGGGCGGCTCAACGTCGAGTTCTGTAACCTCGCGTACGAGCCGGGCGACACCTCGCAGCACTTCATCTCGAGCACCGATTCGCGGCTCGCGGCCGTCGGACTCGCCGTCTGGAACGAGGACCCGAACAGCTACTGGCAGTACGTGACCGAGACCTACTCGGACATGCCGTCGGGACACGTCAGCTACGACGAACTCGAGAAGCGAGCGCGCTCGGCCGGCGTCTCGAACGTCGGGGCGTGCATCGAGCGCGCACAGGCCGGCGAGTACGACGCGGACGTCGAACAGGTCGCCGAACTGGCCGGCAACGATGGCATTACGTTCTCGCCACAGCTCGAACTGGCCGGCGACACGACCGCGCCACACCACGGGACCCAGGCAATTATCGACTGGCTCGACGCCCGTCTCGATGCCGCCCCCAAGGGAGAGAAGTCCGAGGACAAGCTCGAGGACGACGCCGAATCGGACGAGGACGCCGAATCGGACGAGGACGCCGAATCGGACGAGGACGCCGAATCGGACGAGGACGAGGGCGACGAGGACGAGGGCGACGAGGACGAGGGCGACGAGGACGTCGAGGAACCACAGGAGGAATCCGAGGTTCAGGATTCCGAAGAGG
>PWMF01000061.1 GCA_003559215.1 Natrialbaceae archaeon | reverse complement strand
TCTTTCAACCTCATTCAGTGCTTCATCAGTCTCGGATATAGTCATGTGGCGCTTCAAAACTCCTCGAAGTCGCTCCGCTATCTCTTTGTTTGTCATCTTGACCTCCTTATATGCACCAGGAAGGTGAAGTAGTAGTGGGTATCATCCGTATCGTACGCTACGCCTAAAGCAGTGGCCTGTGGACTATACAAGATATTGTAGTGGGCGGGTGAGTCGTGGAAGATCATCGGAACATAGTAATTGTACGGGTGTCCTTCGATGTAACGTCTCTCAACGTAGTGCAGAAGCTCTCCCAGTTGATTACCTTCTTGCATCAGGTGGAACTCTCTATGCCCTACCAGCGCATTCATGCGGATAACCTGCTTCTGTGCCACAGTGAGATAGTCGTGTGAGATCATCCCATGCTCTATCTGAATCGTGTTGTAATATGATGAATAATCCGTAAGGCCTTTGCTGTACATCAGTGGTCGCATGCCTAACCGCTGTCGTCGCAAGTTTACAATACTGGTGATTCTGGCTCCGCTGTCATAGTCGCTGCGAGAACCGAAGATATATTCTGCGTACGCCTGCGATACCCCTATTGTAAGGAGCAGCAAAACCATGCACATGTAGCGTCTCATAACTGACCCTCCTGCTTCATTCGCTCAATGACCTTGCGAACAGTGGCCTCGTCTTTGAGTGCTCTCTCCTCTTGTGCTCGCCGGTCTCTTGACTCATGCCGTGTTACCCATTCCTCGAAAGCTATCTGCAAGAAAGCGGTTTTGGCTTTCTCGTCCTTTATATAGGGTAACGCTCGCTCCATCAGTTCATCATCTATCTCTACGAACAGTCTCATTCTCTGCTCCTTCTGAGAGCCTCTCTAAACGGCGCATTAGCCACAAGGTATACTTATACCAGAGTCGCGTGAAAACCCCGGAGAATTGCAGCCCTGTAGTATCGGGGGCTTTTAAAACAGGGTCCACGCCAGCCGAATCCGGTGGAATCTCCACCCCCTCCAGTTCCTCCGCTTCCTCTATCTTACGCATGAAGGAAACGACTGCAATTGACAAGCATATACCGGATAGTACGCCGTGAAGCCATACGCCTAAGTGTGTAGTAGCTTGCATGGACCCGCCCTCAGAATATCAACGACGCAAGGAACGCGGTAAGTATACCGCCCCACGTGGTCAACGATGCTGCACGCCAGAAGTTCCGTGACGACGCAGTATCATCTAAGTCATCTTGGAGCCACGCGATAGCATTCTCACAGAGTTCAAGGTCTTCAGTACATTCCCCATAGTCATCCACAGTCTCTGCGAGTAACACATCAAGTGCATCTGCTCGGTCCTTCTGTATGAAGTAGCTATCATAATACCACAGGGCATTACGCAAGTCCTCTATCGGAACCACCGCATGTTGACCATCACCCAGCAATGGGTACCCGATATCGTTCATATCGTTACTCTCCGCGGGGAGGTTTACGACTGAACACACGAGCAGCACGACGAACAACATCGTTAGGCTCCGCGTTATCGTACTTTTCATTTGCATCCTCCTCCTTAATCTTGGTCTCCTTCTCGATCTCCCCCCGCTTCAATTCGGCACTAGAGACCTGGCCTCTATGCCTCCCTGTTTGGGGGGTGGGTGTAGGGGGTTTCGGTTCATCGCGCCTGAAGATGTCTACGAGCTTCGAGAAACCCAGACCTCCAAGGAGCACAATAATCACAGTGATAATCAGTTCCATGCCTTCCATGTAACCTCCTCAGAACAGCTCCATCTGAGCACGTTCTTCCTTGATCCTACGATTACCGAGTTCAGCCCATTCAGGTGTAACATCGGTTCCAATAAACTTACGCCCCGCACCACAACGGTGAACTGCTATGCCGGTTTGCCCGGAGCCAGCAAACGGGTCATATACAACTCCATCGGGTGGGCAGGTAGCGACGATCGGACGTGCAGCAAGTGCGACAGGCCACGGGGCTGGATGCCCGGTCTTGTCTTTGTCCTTCGGGATGATCCACACGTCACCGGCATTGACACCACGTTGCAGGTAATGTTCAATCTTCTCACTTGCATCTCCTACCAGACCGCGCATACGCGATACGTCTTCTTCGGAAGTGTTGAACTTGTATTCGAGACGTTCGGCGAAAGATTTCGTGACGGGTATGCTGAGTGCATCAGGATTAAAGTAGAAGTCCTCGCTCTTGACAAACCAGAAGAAAGGCTCCCACTTCTGACTGAAACGGTTCTGGACTGATTCCGCCATCGCATCAGGCTTGTACCATATTATGGTATTCTTGAGTGTGTAGAGCGAGCGCATCTCGTTTGCGAATCTCTGCGGTATCATCTGTGCTTCTCCATCTATGTAGGTATCACCAAGGTTTACCCAGATGGAGCCGGTGTCCTTCAACTTGCTGAGTGCTAAACCAAAGAGACCGAACAGGTTATTGATAAAGTGTTCTGGTGTTTCTTCGTGTCCAAGCTGACGATTGTCACCATAGTCTCTAAGGTTCCAGTACGGGGGTGAAGTTACAATGCAGTCCACGGAAGCGGCGGGGAGGGCCGCAATGCCCTCCTCCGCACTAACGTTGACTACCTCGAAAGGGTGGTCAAGTGGATTCATACCAGCCTCACTGAATGATGTAATCCACGTTGCGATACTCCTTACCGTCCTTGCTCATTTGCGTAGTTACGCGAATGTTGAAGGTGGTACCAACGAGCATATCGCTGTTGAACTTCCCTTTCGCCATCGGGGAGTCGTGATCATCGCGAGCCAGAAGCCCGGCGGCAACGAGAAGTTGCTTGACCCGAAAGTAGGCTCCGTCCACGAGGTACAACCGATCGGTCCAGTTACGCCCTGCGGGGCTGCGGCTCCCGGTTGCCGGGTCGGGATCGGACTGCTCCGGCCCTTCGACGATCTTCATCTTAACCGCGAGGTACGGCTTGCCGTTCTGGTTCTCCTCCAGCGCAGGCTTCTCCGTGATCGTGGCAACATAGTCACCGGGATCGAGTCTCGGCGGCGCAAGCTGTACTTCATCAAAATTAGGAATTTCAATCTGTGGCATCTGTTTTCTCCTTGAAGCGATCCAGAATTATCTGGAAGTTGTTTTCTTCGGCAGGTTGCAGGATACCGAGCCTGTCCCTCGCTACATAGTCCACGTACTTGAGTGAGCGCATTACCCATGAAGGTATTTGCTTCCCGTTCTTCCACTCAGTTACTTGCTCGAAGTAAAGGAATAGATCGAACCACCCACCCACATAATACGAGAACTGACCAATCGTGGCTGGTGTCCCCCAGGTACCCCCTCGCACTTCATCCCTCTCAATCTGTTCATGCGACAACATGCAAGTATGAAAGTGCTTCTTGAGTCCCGGGTCATCAGCTAACCCAGTGAAATCATTTATGAGTACTCTCAGTCTGTCCTTTGCGGCCCCCCATAAACCAATGTCCATAACCCGCTTGTTGGCTGCTCTGAGTGTCGCATCTACCACCAACGGTGAGAGTGCGGTCAGATGGTCAATGATGATTGACTCCCTATCCTGCGCCCTCGTTACGTTCCTGATCTGCATGAGTACTTGGGTCAAGTCCTCGAAGGTGTCCACTTGAACATAGGGCACTGCCAACTTACGTACCGAGAGACCAAGAAGTCCCCCGTCCAGAGATATGAAGTAGGGCTTCGGCATAGTACTACCGAAGTATGTCTTCCCACTTCCCGGGGCACCATACGCAAGGATTTTGAAGCGTGCATTACTCACGCTTACGTCCTTGGTGTTGCCCTCATGAATAGCCATTAACAACCTCCTCCCGGTGAGATTCTAAGCACCTCTACGAAGTGCTGTCATTTACATGGAACTTAATATCTTCCATCGGCTGGAAGTTCTCACCCGCACAAATCTCTATATATTCACAGGGTCGGTTAAACATGAAGCAAGCTCCGGTGTTCTTAGGCCAGCGTGCTTGGGGGTTATTAAGACGCCGCATTATATCTTCTTGTTCATCCATGAGATCAAGCTCGAACTCGCGGATGTCATTGCGGGTCTTCGTCACGATTGGTCTGAGGAAGTTCACATTCCCTTTGTACTCTCGGATGATGTTGAAGATTACCCCAGACGCCGGTTCATCCGGGTGTGAAGTATTCCACAGATACAAATACGCGGTGGCTTGATCGCTGGCCTGTACAGACTTCGAGAAACTATTTAGTGACCATCCGGTGAACTTATGGTCCATGATATATCGCTGGCCTTGGGCGTTCGTCACTACAAGATCAATTCTCCCGGTGAAGTGCTGACCGTTATTCAGCTCTACATCGTGTAGTTGCTCCACCACAATAGGCATCAGCGTGTCCCCGGCATAGTGCAGTGGGTAAAGGTCCATGATGTTCAGCGCCCTTTGTATATCGTCCTCGAACCGATCATGGTATCGATACCGCTCCTGTGCTTCTTGCAACTGGTTAACGAATACTTCTTTGGCCCTTGCGGGTCTCTCGTGGAACGGCACCTTTGCCATTATATCATTGTAGTATTGTTCCATTGCTGCGTGACCAGCTTCACCGAAGATGAGTGCTGGTGCTTTGTCGTTCTTTTCCAGTTTTCTCACGTACTTATTGAACCAGAAGCGTTTACACTTCTGATAGTCCAAGTAGAAGTGAAAACCTGCTTCACTTGCTTGACTTCCCATACAAAACCTCCTATAATAAAAGGACCCCGGAAAGGTATAGCCCCACCCCCCAGTACGGCCATTACCAATCCGGGGTCAGCACCATCAGAAGGACTGGCCTCTAACCAACCCGCCGAATAATCTCGGACCCTCTGACCAAACCACTTCCTCCATCCCATCCGTCAGGTGCCCGCGTTGTACAGTCGCGGCCCTGTCTGGCACCGACAGGACTCGAACCTGCGGCAT